>NZ_JBEPPJ010000001.1:0-619418 GCF_040547265.1 Arthrobacter sp. UYCo732
GCACGGGGTCCGATGCCAGGTATCTCATCAAGGCGTGAGATGGCGGTCAGCTGGGCCGCGTCGGGTCCGGTGCCGGCGTTGGGGCCGGTGGTGCCGTCGGGGTCGACGCCTTGGGCTGCGCGGATTGCCGCGATCTCTTCGATTCGGGTGCTCAGATGTTCGATCTGGCCGGTCAGGGTGTCGACCTGGTCCAGCAGGACCCGGGCCAGCTCGCCGTGGTGGTCGTCGAACCGGCCGGTGAGGGCCTGAACCAGCGCGGCGTGTTTGACCCGCAGCCGGCCCCTGGCCAGGTCCGCCAGGACGAGGGGGTCACGTTGCCCGGCGATCAGCGCCTCGATCATCGCCCTTCCGGAAACACCCATGATGTCGGTGGCCACGATCGAGATCTTGATCAGCGCGTCCTCGAGCAGCTTCTCCAGGCGTTGGACGTGACGGGAACGTTCCGTGGTCAGGTCCAGACGAAGGCGGGTGTAGTCGCGCAGCCGGCGGATCTGGACCGGCGGGACGAACGAGGGACGCAACATGCCCCGCTCGTTCAGCTTGGCCAGCCAGATCGCGTCGAGTTTGTCGGTTTTAGGCCTGCCGGGGACGTTCTTGACGTCGCGGGCATTGACGAGCCACACCTGCAGACCGTGTGCTTCGAGCAGGTAGTAAAACGGGCGCCAGTAGTCGCTGGTGGACTCCAGCACGACGCGCTCGATGCCCTCGGATGCCAGTTCCTCAGCCAGACCAAGGATCGCGTTGGTGGTGGCCGCCACCTGCCATACCCTGCTCACCCGTTTACCCGGGGTGGTCTCATGCGGCACCCGCGTGCACACCATCCGACTGGCCTTGGCGACATCGATCGCCGCGACCCGTTGCACGAGCTGATCGTCGTCGGCGACGTCGATCTGCATCCCTTCCACACCCATCGGAATTCCCTCCTGCGTGACGCTGCAATGAAGGGTTGCCCGGGGCTCATAAGGGAAACCGAGAATCTGATCGGCGTGCTCAAGGCAACAGTGCGCGGCCCTTCACGAAGCCCCACGCCAGACTAATCCACGGGCTCAGGCGCCAAGGAACGGTCGACGTTGCGGGCAACCCAATCCAATTTTCACGCCGGCACGGCGCCCCCGCCAGGGGGTATGAAGGCTAGATGAGTAATTCCAAGGGATGCTCTGCCCGGCGTGGCTTGATGTGTTTGTAGGCAAGGGTGTCCAGAATCGGCGGTATCAACGTCGAACTTGGAGGCTCACGTGGACACCGATCTGGACACCTTGCCACTGCATTCTATGTGAAGGTCGATGACCTGTTGAAGGCGTATCCGGGACGTATCCCGCCGCGTCCCCGGATCGGTATTGCGCCCAGGATCAGTGATGCCGAACTGATGACGCTGGCCGTGATGCAGGCGCTGCTGGGCTTTACCAGCGAGGCACGGTGGCTGCGCCACGCACGGAAGTGCCTGCGCCCGATGTTTCCGTATCTGCCGGGCCAGGCCGACTACACCCGATGAGATCGGGGGCGAACAGCATCCCCCTTGGCCCCTGCGGGGCCCGGGTCCAAGCCGTGCGTTCATGGACGTATCGCTGGTACTTTTCCCGCTGTCTCGCTGAAGCCGAATCGGTCGGCATCACCACCAGTCCTTGTGAGGCCCGGGCTGGCCGGTGTGATTGGGACGACGCCGTGGCAGCTTCACGATAGGCGCGGATCTGTGCTTGCTGGATTTGCGCGAACTCCTTTTCCTGATTCGATTCGGGGAAGATCACACTGCTGGAGAGCAGATTGCATCCGTTTGCCCCCGCCCAGATGGCTGATTTCTTGCTTGCCGCCCATCGGGGTCACGGCGGTTCCAAAGCTCGATCCGGGAGGTGCGCTGGCTGGCCGCGGCCATGATCGCAATGTGGGAGGAGATTCCGAACTGCAGATGGCGGTGGCGCAGCCAGGCGCTGTCGAATCCAAGCCGCTCGCCCAGGCATGGGCGTCCTTCAGTGATCGGTGTACGGCTGACCCTCATGATATGCGGGGGCCGGACCCTGCTCCTGCGAAGGATTGCGTGGCGACATAAACGTGTGCGGGAGACCTACCAGCGGGCGCAGCCGGACAACACTGGCCCACCTTGGAACCGCTAGAATTCAAGGAAAACCAGGAGATTCAACGTCGCGCGGGGATATGAGGTACTTTCTTTGCAACGTCTGATTCCGGACTGCAAAGGAGACTCCATGCCGCTAAGGCGCCTGATTGAGCTCATCACCGGGGCCGTGGTGGCGGCTCTGGTCATCTCAGGATGCTCCGGCTCGGGGGGAGCCGCACCAGTGGTGGTGGGGGAGTCGAACCGCGGCGGAAGCGCAACGGTTGCCGAGGTGAACGCTTTTACCTCCTTCAACCCGTTTAGTGCTGCCGGCAACACGGACATCAACACAAAGATCGGCCACATCACCCATTCCGGGTTCTACTACGTGGACAACACCGAACAGGTGGTCCACAACGAGAAGTTCGGCCGCTTTGAAAAGGTCTCCGACCGGCCCCTGAAGGTGAGGTATACCGTCAACGAGGGTGTGAAATGGTCCGACGGCGAAGCTATCGACGCCGGGGATCTCCTCCTCGCGTGGGCAGCCGGTTCCGGTTATTTCGACGATGCCAACTCTTCGGCAGGCACCGGCACGACGTACTTCTCTGCCGCCTCTGACAGGACCGGACTCGCGGCCACCGCACTCCCGGAGACCGGAAGCGACGGCCGGTCCATCACCCTCGAGTACACCTCCCCGTACGCGGACTGGGAGGTGGCGTTCGACGTCGGACTCCCGGCCCATGTTGTTGCCGCTAAAAGCGGCCTGAACGACGAAGACGACCTTATTAAGCTGATCAAAAGCTCGCCGCGCGGCAAGGCCGACGAACCCGCGGTCAACTCACCGCTGAAGCGGGTCAGTGACTTCTGGAACGCCGGATTCAACAGCAAGACGCTGCCTCAGGACCCGGCCATGTACCTGTCCAGCGGCCCCTACATCGTCCGGGACATCGTACCGGACACCTCAATGAGGCTCGTCCGGAACAAGGACTACGTCTGGGGGCCAGAGCCTTACCTGGATGAGATCAACGTCCGGTTCACCGGGGCCGTCCCTGCCGCCGTCTCGGCGCTCAGCACGGGACAGGCGGACGTCATTGCGGCGCAGCCGTCAGCCGGGACCGATGGCCTCTTCGAAGGGCTGGCCGCCAAGGGGAACACCGTTGAGCGGTACAGCCAGTCAGGTTACGACCACCTAGACCTCAAGTTCTCCGGCCCGTTCGCAGACAAGAAGGTCCGTGAGGCATTCCTTAAGACAGTTCCGCGGCAGGAGCTCGTCGAGGACGTGGTGGGCGGTTTGATGGCGGATGCGAAACCGTTGGACTCGCACGTTTTCCTGCCGTCCCATCCCAAGTACGCCGAGACGGTGAAGAACAACGGGTCCACCAAATATTCGGAGGTGGATATCCAGGGTGCAACGTCCCAGTTGCGCGGTGCTGTCCCCACAATCCGGATCCTGTACAACAAGGACAATCCCAACCGTGTTCGGGCCTTTTCCCTGATCCGGGACTCGGCCCGCCTGGCGGGCTTCACCGTTAACGACGCAGGCCTTGGCAATGCGGACTGGGTGTCCGCGCTGAGCACCGGTTCGTACGACGCTGCCATCCTCGGCTGGATCGGCCCCGGAGTCGGCGTCAGCCGCATCCCGCAGATCTTCAAAACCGGGGGTGGCAGCAACTTCAACGGGTTTTCCGACGCCGATGCTGACAAAGCCATGGACGACCTCGCCAGCACCACGGACCTGGCGAAACAGGACGAACTGATGGCCGACGTCGACAAGCGGGTATGGGAAAACGCCTACGGTTTGCCGCTCTACCAGACACTTGGAACGATCGCGTTCAGCAACCGCGTGACCGGCGTTAAACCCAGTTCGGGCGTCCTGGGTGTGTGGTGGAACGTGTGGGAGTGGCGACTGAAATAGGCCGGGACGGGCTTGCCGAACGCCCTGCGCACCGGCGCCCGGGGCCGAGTTCGCCCTCAGTCCTACCAACGAGTAGCATGTGACTTGCGCAACTTTCCGGGGCAGGCTAGTTATCGGCGGTTAACTGATTACGGTTTGGCAACGGTGTACCAGTATTTGGACTTTGTGCGGTTAGGCTACTCGTACATGGGCTACGTCACAGGGTAGATCTGTGGCAGGCCTGCCGGGGAGCAAACGATTTCCCCTGATCATCTCCCACAACTCATAGGAGGCGGAATGCGTTTCACGCGCACTTCCAAAGCACTCGGCATGGTGGCGATCGCCGCCCTAGCCCTGACCGGCTGCGGCGCTGGAGGCGGCAGCAATGACGGCGCCAGCCAATCTGCCGCTGACCCCAACAAGGTCATCACCGCTTACAACGGCGAACCCCAGAACCCGTTGCTGCCGGCGAACACCAACGAGACCAGCGGTGGGCACGTTGTAGAGCTGCTGTTCGAAGGCCTCCGTAGCTATGATGCCGACGGCAAGCCGGTCAACGCCCTCGCAGAGTCCATCGACTCGCCTGACGCCCAGAACTGGACCATCAAGATCAAGCAGGGCCAGAAGTTCACCAATGGCGAGGCCATCACCGCCAAGACGTTCGTTGACTCCTGGAACTTCGCAGCGAACTCCAAGAACCTGCAGAACAACAGTTTCTTCTTCGAATCCATTGCCGGCTATGAAGACGTCTCCGCGGTAACCACGGAGAAGTCCGCGGATGGCAAGACCACCACCACTCCGGCCCCGAAGGCCGAGACCATGTCCGGTTTGACGGCCACCGACGATTCCACCCTGACAGTGAAGCTGGCCCAACCGGAGGCGGACTGGTCGCTTCGCCTTGGCTACTCGGCCTTCTACCCGCTGCCCTCCGCTGCCCTAAAGGACCCCAAGACGTACGGCGAAAACCCTGTGGGTAACGGCCCGTATAAGTTCGAAAAGACGGGCGCCTGGGTCCATGACCAGTCAATCTCGCTCGTCAAGAACGCCGACTATAGCGGTCCCCGCGCAGCTAAGAACGGTGGCGTGACGTTTAAGATCTACACTGATCCCAGCCCCGCCTACACGGACCTGCAGGCTGACAACCTTGATATCACCGACGTTCTGCCCTCCAACGCGACGAAGACCTACGTCACGGATTTCCCGGACCGTAACGCCACCAAGCCGGTTGCCAGCGACGCTACTCTGAACATCCCGGGCTACAACGCGAACTTCCAAGGGGAAGCTGGAAAGTTGCGCCGCCAGGCACTGTCCTACGCCATCAACCGTGAGGAAATCACCAAGGTGGTCTTCAACGGAACCAAAACGCCGGCTACAGGGTTCGCCCCGCCGGGGATCGACGGCTACAACAAGAACATCCCGGGCAGCGAAGTGCTAAAGTTCGACGCGGCCAAGGCCAAGGACCTCTGGGCCCAGGCCGAAAAGATCAAGCCCTACGACGGCTCCAAGCCGCTCCAGATTGCGTCCAATACGGACGGTGGACACAAAGAGTGGATTGATGCCGTGGCCAACGGCTTCAAGAACAACCTCGGCATCCAGGCTGAAATCCAACCCTTCGCCAAGTTCGCTGAAGTACTCAACCTGCGCAAGTCCCAGTCCCTTCCGGGCCTGACGCGCGGTGGCTGGCAGGGTGACTACCCGTCGCTGTACAACTTCCTTGGACCTGTCTGGGCCACGGGCGCATCCTCCAACTACGAGAAGTACTCGAACCCGGAGTTCGACAAGCTGCTCAAGGAAGGTCTGGGCGCCAAGTCCACCGATGAGGCAAACGCCAAGTTCAACAAGGCACAGGAAATCCTGTTCCAGGACCTTCCCGGACTGCCGCTCTGGGATTACACCCGGCCTATCGTATGGAGCAATACCGTCATCAATGCTGAGACCGGCTGGAATGGCGGCATTCTCTACTACAACATCACCGCCAAGTAGTCTCCAGGATCTAAACTTGCCGTCAGGCTAACTGGGGGTCCGGCACCAGCCGGGCCCCCATTGTCCTGTAGGCAGGAAGGCACACATGAAATCCCCCTCTTCGCTTCCCGAAGGCTGGTGATCCGGTGGTCCGCTTTATTCTGCGACGACTCCTCCAAGTGATCCCCGTCTTCATCGGCACCACGCTTTTGGTTTATTACATGGTATTCGCCCTTCCCGGCGACCCCATTGCTGCGCTCTTCGGGGACCGCCAGCCCCCGCAGGCTGTCATCGACACCCTCCGCAGCCAGTACCACCTCGACCAGCCGTTCTGGGTCCAGTACGGACTCTTCCTGCAGAACCTCTTCACGTTCAACCTGGGCAATGACTTCACCGGTCAGCCCATCGCAGCAAGCCTGGCCCGGGTCTTCCCGGTCACGGCAATGCTGGCGGTTGAAGCGCTGGCCATCCAGGCCATCTTCGGCGTCGCCTTTGGCGTCTTCGCCGGGCTCCGCCGCGGCGGCTGGTTTGACTCCACCGTCCTGGTGGCCTCCCTCGTGGTCATCGCTGTCCCCACTTTCGTCCTTGGCTTCGTCTGCCAGCTGGTTTTCGGTGTCCAGCTCGGTTGGGCCAAACCCACGGTCGGTGCCACCGCGGACTGGGGCAGCCTGCTGCTTCCCGCCATAGTCCTGGGACTCGTGTCCTTCGCCTATGTGCTTCGCCTGACCCGGGCCTCGGTGAGCGAAAACATGAACGCCGACTATGTACGGACCGCCACTGCAAAAGGCCTGTCCCGGCCGCGGGTTGTGATGGCACATATCCTGCGCAACTCCTTGATACCGGTGGTGACTTACCTCGGCGCCAACCTCGGCGGCCTGATGGGCGGTGCCATCGTGACGGAAGGTATCTTCAACGTTCCCGGCGTAGGCAACAAGCTCTATCAAGCGGTCCTGCGCAGCGAAGGGCCCACCATCGTCTCCATCGTCAGCGTCCTTGTGCTGGTCTTTGTGGTGGCCAACCTGCTCGTTGATCTCCTGTATGCCTGGCTAGACCCGAGGATCCGTTATGACCAGTAGTAATAACAGCCACTTCGTGGCGCCCATCGACGAGACACCGCTGCTTGCAACGGACGCCGTCAAGACCGACCAGGCACCACTGAGCCTGTGGTCGGATGCATGGCGTAAGCTCCGCCGTCGGCCGCTGTTCATCATTTCCTCGCTCCTGATTCTCGCGCTACTGGTCGTGGCGCTCTTTCCCGGCCTCTTGTCGTCGGTGGCACCGAACGACGGCTGCGAGCTGGCCAACTCGGAAGGCGGTCCCACCGCGGGCCACCCGTTCGGCTTCACGTTCCAGGGCTGTGACATCTATTCCCGCGTTATCCACGGCACACAGGCCTCCCTCTCGGTGGGTGTGCTTTCCGTGCTGTGCGTGCTTGTCACCGGTGTCACGATCGGCGCCATCGCCGGCTACTACGGCGGCTGGGTTGACGCAGTGCTCGCCCGACTGGGCGACATCTTCTTCGCGTTGCCCCTGATCCTTGGTGCGCTGGTCATCACCCAGCTTCCGCTGTTCAGGGAAAACAGGAGCGTCTGGACGGTCGTGTTTGTCATCGCCCTGCTGGCTTGGCCTCAAATGGCGCGCATCACCCGCGGAGCCGTGATCGAGGTCCGCAACGCAGACTTCGTGACCGCGGCCCGCTCGTTGGGCGTTTCGAGGTTCGGCGCGCTTGTCAGACACGTCCTGCCGAACGCGCTGGCACCGATCATTGTCCTGGCCACCTTGGAACTGGGTGTGTTTATCGTGGCGGAAGCCACCCTGTCCTTCCTGGGGATTGGGCTCCCGCAGGGCATCATGTCCTGGGGCAATGACATTGCGGGTGCCCAGGCATCCATCCGCACCCATCCACAGATCATGCTCTACCCGGCAGCGGCGCTGTCCATCACCGTGCTGAGCTTCATCATGCTCGGTGATGCTGTCCGGGACGCGCTTGATCCGAAGAGCCGTCAGCGATGAGAGACAAAGAGATGACTACTCCCGAAATCAACATCGACGAGGCGGGCCCCGCGGGCTTAGAGCCTTTGCTGGAAATCCGCGACCTGGCCATTACGTTCAAGACCGGCGGCGGTGACGTCCAGGCAGTCCGCAGTGCGCACCTGACCATCATGCCCGGTGAGACCGTGGCCATTGTGGGCGAATCAGGCTCCGGCAAATCCACCACCGCGCTTGCCGCCATCGGGCTCCTGCCCACCAACGGCGCGGTGTCGGGCGGGCAGATTCTCCTTGACGGGGAGGACATTGCCCATGCCTCCGAAAAGCGGATGATCGAACTGCGCGGCAACACGGTTGGCATGGTCCCGCAGGATCCCATGTCCAACCTGAACCCGGTCTGGAAGATCGGCTACCAGGTCAAGGAGACCTTAAGGGCCAACGGGCAGCCCAGCGGCCCGGACGACATCGCCAAGGTGCTGTCCGAGGCGGGCCTCCCGGACGCCCACCGGCGCGCCAACCAGTACCCGCACGAGTTTTCCGGCGGTATGCGCCAACGTGCGCTGATCGCCATCGGGCTGTCCTGCCAGCCGCGACTGCTCATCGCGGATGAGCCGACGTCCGCCCTGGACGTCACGGTTCAGCGGCAGATCCTCGATCACCTGGACACCATGACCACGGAGCTCGGCACGGCCGTCCTGCTCATCACCCACGATCTGGGTCTGGCCGCTGAGCGGGCAGACAAGGTGGTGGTGATGTACCGGGGCCGGGTGGTGGAATCCGGTCCTTCCCTGGAGTTGCTCCGGAACCCGCAGCACCCCTACACCCGTCGGCTCGTTGAGTCAGCACCGTCGCTGGCAAGCCGGCGTATTCAGGTTGCCAAGGAACAGGGCGTGGAAGCGTCCGACCTGCTGGTGGCCGCCACCAAGGCGGCTGCCGCGGATAACATCCTGCAGATCCATGACCTGCGGAGGGTCTACAAACTGCGTAGCGGCCTGGGGAAATCGACGGACTTTGCAGCCGTCGACGGCGTCAGCTTTGACGTCAAGAAAGGAACCACGACGGCGATCGTGGGGGAGTCCGGCTCGGGCAAGTCCACTGTGGCCAGAATGGTCCTGCAACTCGAAAAGCCTACTGACGGCAGGATTCTTTTCGACGGCGTCGACACGTCGCTGCTCAAGCCCAAGGAACTGTTCAAGTTCAGGCGCCGCGTGCAGCCTATCTTCCAGGATCCGTATGGTTCGCTGGACCCGATGTACAACATCTTCCGGACCATCGAGGAGCCCTTGCGGGTCCACAAGATTGGTGACGCAGCCAGCCGCGAAAAGAAGGTGCGCGAACTCCTGGACCAAGTGGCGTTGCCGCAGTCCACCATGCAGCGCTATCCCAATGAACTCTCAGGCGGACAGCGCCAGCGTATTGCGATTGCCCGGGCCCTGGCCCTGGATCCGGAAGTGATCATTTGTGATGAGGCCGTGTCCGCCCTGGACGTGCTGGTCCAGGCCCAGGTGCTGAACCTTCTGGCAGACCTGCAGGCCAACCTTGGCCTGACGTACCTCTTTATTACCCATGACCTGGCGGTGGTCCGCCAGATTGCGGACCACGTCTGTGTCATGGAAAAGGGAAAGCTGGTGGAAACCGGGTCCACGGATGATGTTTTCGAATCGCCGCAGCAGGATTACACCAAGGCACTGCTGAACGCGATCCCCGGGGCTAAGTTGATGCTTCCGCCGGAAGTTGCCTGACCGAAGCACCTCAGTCCGCGCGCCTGAGTCCGGACAAGGATGGAGCCGGTGCCCTGCGGGGCACCGGCTCCATCCCTGCTAAAGGCGTCCATTCCGGGTGGCTCGATCCTCAGTTGAGACTCGGTCAGCTTGCCGGGACCTGCGGTGTGGCCGCCGAGGGGACAGTGCCTCCCGTTGGCTGCAGTTCGAGCCGAAGCTGCCGGAGCCTGCTCTCGAGCAGCCCGCCCAGGGTCTTCCGTCCAGCTGCGTCCATGTGCACGGCATCAGCCAGGTTCTTGGCGAGGTTGTACTTGGTCAGCCAGTCGCCGACGCCCACAAACGGGATGCCGTGCCTGACAGCCAGCGTTCCCAGCAGCGCGTCAACCTGGGTCCTGCGACCGCCGCCGTGGTCGGCGCCACGCGCCAGCGTGCCGATCAGCGCCATCGTGGCGCCCGGATAGCGCTCCTGCAGGGCATTGATCAGGCGTTCGGCGTTGGCCTCGATCTGCGCGTCCGTCGCGCCGCGGGCGGCATCGTTGCCGCCCCCCTGGATGACAATCAGAGCCGGCGCCCCATAAGGGAGCTTCCAGTCTCCCTGTTCCAGGGCATCGATGTAATTGCCGGTCTTTTCGTTGGCAGCCACGAACCCGGTTCCGCCGAGTCCGCAGAAGTGCACCTTGTAGCCAACAGCGGCCAGGCCAAGGCGCGGCCATCCGTCGGCCGGTTCGGACTGGGAATCGCCGATGAGGAGCGCCGTATGCCGCATGTCCGGCAGCACTACTTCGTCACGGCCGCTTGCGGGATTGCGGATAACGTAACCTGCCGGGTCCACTCCGGGGGCGTTGTATCGCCCGGCAACACCACCTGCTGCCCCGGGTCCGGCCGCGGCCGCAGGCGCCCCGGCCGCAGGCGCAGAAGACTGCACGGCGGACAAAGCATGTGGTGCAGGTGCCTGCCCGCAGCCGCCGAGGAGGACGCCAGCGGCGATTCCCGATGCGACTAGGCGGGACAGAGCCGAGGCTTTTCGCATCAGTGGTTCTCCGGGCTTGCTTGACGTATCACAGCCATGATGGGGCAGAATGTGACGAAAATCCAGTGACTTTGCTCACAGTCCGGCCGTGTCGGGGCCTAGGCCGGCGCTTCGGCCAACCGCGGACCGTTCGCGATTTTTAGGCGCATTAAGCCGCAGCGTTTAGAATAATGGAAGGCGCCCTGTGTTAATGGGCCAATCCGTCGTGGACTCCGGTTGGAAATGCGGCGAAATTCTACAGCTGACCCACTGAATCGAGCACTTACGCATGTCTGAAACCACCACCAACACCGCGGTAGCCACTGCCTCACGCAGTGACCTCCGCAACGTCGCGATCGTGGCCCACGTTGACCACGGCAAGACCACACTGGTCGACGCCATGCTCAAGCAGACCAACTCTTTTGCCGAACACAACCACCTCGAAGACCGCGTGATGGACTCCGGCGACCTGGAGCGCGAAAAGGGCATCACCATCCTGGCCAAGAACACCACCGTGGCCTACAACGGACCGTCCTCCAAGGGTGAAACCATCACCATCAACGTCATCGACACCCCCGGCCACGCCGACTTCGGCGGCGAAGTAGAGCGCGGACTGTCCATGGTGGACGGCGTTGTACTCCTCGTTGACGCATCCGAGGGCCCGCTGCCCCAGACCCGCTTCGTGCTGCGCAAGGCCCTGGCCGCGCACCTGCCGGTTATCCTCCTCGTCAACAAGACGGACCGCCCCGACGCCCGCATCGAGGAAGTTGTCCATGAGTCGATGGACCTCCTCCTGGGCCTCGCCTCGGACCTCGCCGACGAAGTTCCGGACCTGGACCTTGACAAGATCCTTGAGGTGCCGGTCGTCTATGCAGCAGCGAGGGTGGGCCGCGCCTCCCTGGACCAGCCCGCCGACGGCTCCGCTCCGGACAACGAAGACCTTGAGCCGCTGTTCAAGACCATCATCGAGCACATCCCGGCCCCGACGTACAACCCGAACGGCGTCCTCCAGGCACACGTGACCAACCTGGATGCCTCTCCGTTCCTGGGCCGCCTTGCCCTGCTTCGTATCTACAACGGCACCCTGCGCAAGGGCCAGACCGTTGCCTGGGCCCGCGCCAACGGCGAGCTCAAGAACGTCAAGATCACCGAACTGCTGGCCACCAAGGCACTGGACCGTGTTCCCACCGAGTCTGCAGGCCCGGGCGAAATCGTCGCCGTTGCCGGTATCGAGGAAATCACCATTGGTGAGACCCTGACCGACGTCGACAACCCGCAGCCGCTGCCGCTGATCACCGTGGATGATCCCGCGATCTCCATGACCATCGGTATCAACACCTCGCCGCTGGCCGGCCGGGTCAAGGGCGCCAAGGTCACGGCCCGCCAGGTAAAAGACCGCCTGGACAAGGAACTGATCGGTAACGTCTCCATCAAGGTTCTCCCCACCGAGCGTCCCGACGCCTGGGAAGTCCAGGGCCGTGGCGAGCTGGCCCTTGCCATCCTGGTTGAGCAGATGCGCCGTGAAGGCTTCGAACTGACTGTCGGCAAGCCGCAGGTTGTCACCAAGACCGTCGACGGCAAGATCCACGAGCCGATGGAACACATGACCATCGACGTTCCGGAAGAGTACCTCGGCGCCGTCACCCAGCTGATGGCCGCCCGCAAGGGCCGCATGACCAACATGGCCAACCACGGCACCGGCTGGTGCCGCATGGAGTTCATCGTTCCGGCCCGTGGCCTGATCGGCTTCCGCACCAAGTTCCTCACCGACACCCGTGGTGCCGGCATTGCTTCCTCCATCGCCGAGGGCTACGAGCCGTGGGCCGGCCCCATCGAGTACCGCACCAACGGTTCGATCGTGGCTGACCGCTCTGGAGTGGTCACCCCGTTCGCGATGATCAAGCTCCAGGAACGCATGTCATTCTTCGTGCAGCCCACCTCCGAGGTCTACGAAGGCATGATCGTTGGCGAGAACTCACGCGCCGATGACATGGACGTGAACATCACCAGGGAAAAGCAGCTCACCAACATGCGCGCAGCGTCCTCGGACACTTTCGAGAACATGACCCCGCCCCGCAACCTGACTCTGGAAGAATCCTTGGAATTCGCCCGCGAAGACGAGTGCGTTGAGGTGACCCCGGAGTCCATCCGTATCCGGAAGCTCATCCTGGACGCCAGCGAACGCGCCAAGGCCACCCGCGCCCGCGCCAAGTCCTAATAGAGTTTTTGTCCAGATAACGGCACTTTTGGTCTGCCTGGGCCTCGTTATCTGGACAAAAACTCGGGGGTGGGGCGGCTGAGTCAGCTGTCATGAACTGCCGGTACGGCAGGCGGGATTCCCGCCGTCGTACCGGCAGTTTTTTTGCCTGCTGAAGGTGATCCTCAGAAGGTCAGCGGCGCACCGGGCGCCGCCCGGGGGCTGGCGGCACTTCCTTAGCGGCGACCACGAGGTCCAAAGGGATTACGACGTCGGCCTTCCGCGTCCGGACTGTGCACTCGCCGTCGTCGGTGGCCACCAGGTGGCCCAACGCGTCTGTCAGCCCCCCGTCGATTCGGTAACGGACCACAACCCTGGTTCCGGGCGCGGCGGTGGCCAGGAAATCACGGGGCGTAGGCTGGGCGGGACTCACCAGTTCATACTAAGGCGGCCCGCTAGGTTCGCGGGAACGGGCTGGGAGATAATAGGCTCAGAAGTCAACAGTCCGGCTATTGAGCCGGATTCAAGGGCCGGCGTTCGCCGGAAACAACGTGGAGAGGCAAGGGACGTGACGTACGTAATCGCGCAGCCGTGTGTAGATGTCAAGGACAAGGCATGTATTGAGGAGTGCCCGGTCGACTGCATCTATGAGGGTGAGCGTTCCCTGTACATCCACCCTGATGAGTGCGTCGACTGTGGTGCCTGCGAACCGGTATGCCCGGTTGAGGCCATCTACTACGAGGATGACACCCCTGAGGAATGGGCTGACTACTACAAGGCCAACGTCGAATTCTTCGATGATCTGGGGTCACCCGGCGGTGCCGCCAAAATTGGCAACACGGGCAAGGACCACCCTATGATTGCCGCCCTGCCGCCGCAGAACCAAGACCTCTGAGCCGGGCTCTCCGGTGTCCTCAGCGGTGAACACTTTTGGCCTGAGCCTGCCCGATTACCCGTGGGAGGCAATGGCCCCGTATCTGGCCAAGGCGTCCGAGCATCCCGGCGGGGCCGTGAACCTCTCCATCGGCACCCCCGTGGACCCCACGCCGGCGCTGATCCAGGAAGCCCTCAAAGCTGCTGCTGACGCTCCGGGGTACCCCACGGTTCACGGCACTGCCGGCCTGCGTGAGGCCATCGCCACGTGGTTTGACCGCCGCCGCGGAGTGCCGGGCCTGGATCCGAAGAACGTGATGCCGACGGTGGGGTCCAAGGAACTGGTCGCGTGGCTGCCCCTCCTGCTCGGGCTGAAGCCGGGCGACGTCGTCGTCCGCCCCAAGGTGGCTTACCCCACCTACGACATCGGGGCCACTCTCGCTGGTGTCACCTCCGTGGCAACAGACAACCTGGACGAACTCGACGACGTTACCCGCGCCAGGGTGCGCCTCATCTGGGTCAACTCCCCGGGGAATCCCACCGGAAGTGTCCGGGACGTTGAGTCGCTGAAGGCCCTGGTGGCGCACGCACGCGAACTCGGCGCTGTGGTGGCCTCGGACGAGTGCTATGCGGAGCTCGGCTGGGGCGCGTGGGATGCCCAGCGGGGCGGCGAGCAGATCCCCAGCATCCTGGATCCGCGCGTTGCCGGCGGCTCACACGAGGGGCTCCTTGCGGTCTATTCATTGAGCAAGCAGTCCAACGTGGCAGGCTACCGGGCAGCATTCGTGGCGGGAGATCCGGCCATCATGGCCAATCTCGTCAACAGCCGCAAGCACGCCGGCATGATTGTGCCGTACCCCGTGCAGGAAGCCATGCGGGTGGCGCTTGGCGACGACGGCCACGTCATGGCCCAGAAAGACGTCTATCGTGGGCGGCGCGAACGCTTGATTCCGGCACTGCAGCGCTTTGGGCTGGAGATCAAGGATTCCGACGCCGGACTGTACCTCTGGTCCACTGCCGGCGAGAGCACGTGGGAAACTGTGGCGCGGCTGGCCGACCTGGGCATCGTGGTGGGGCCGGGCGTCTTTTACGGCGAAACAGGCAACGGCTATGTGCGAGTCGCGCTGACCGGTACCGACGAGCGGATCGACGAGGCCGTGACCCGGTTGAGCACGATGCCGTAACAATCGTGTGACTAGTACCACAAACGCGGCGTTTTGGGGGGCATTTGAATGCCGCCGATTAGCGGCACCAGTCCATTCGGCGGTACTTTTTAAGTGACTATCAATGGTGGCTTTCTACAAGAGGGCAGCCCGGGTGTTGGAATCCTGACAGAGCAGGGACAGTGCGCGGCTCACCGGATGTTGGATCAAGCTTTCGACAGAGGCCAAGCGCCTCATGAAGGGGACTCCATGACCGAGACCAACAGCGCAACCCTGCACCATGCAGGAGGCGAGCTCAAGCTCCCGCGCATCCAGGTTGTTGAAGGAAACGAAGGCTACGACGTTTCCAAGCTGCTCAAGCAGACGGGCGCAGTCACCTTTGACCCCGGCTTCATGAACACCGCAGCAACCGCCTCCGCTATCACCTACATCGATGGCGATGCGGGCATCCTGCGTTATCGCGGATATCCCATCGAGCAGCTGGCACAGCACTCCAGCTTCCTTGAGGTTTCCTACCTGCTGATCTATGGCAACCTTCCCAGCGCCACGGAGCTGGAAGCCTTCGACCAGCGCATCCGCCACCACACCCTGCTGCACGAGGAGCTCAAGGGCTTCTTCAGCGGCTTCCCGCGTGACGCCCACCCGATGCCCGTGCTGTCCTCGGCTGTCTCGGCGTTGTCCACGTTCTACCAGGACTCGCTGGACCCGTTCAACGCGGAACAGGTCGAGGTGTCCACGTACCGGCTGCTGGCCAAGATGCCGGTCATCGCCGCCTACGCCCTGAAGAAGAGCATCGGCCAGCCCATGCTGTACCCGGACAATTCCCACAACCTCGTGGAGAATTTCCTGCGCCTGAGCTTCGGTCTGCCCGCCGAGCAGTATGAGGTGGACCCGGTCATCGCCAAGGCGCTGGACCTGCTGCTGATCCTGCACGCCGACCACGAGCAGAACTGTTCCACCTCCACGGTGCGCCTGGTGGGCTCCTCCAACGCCAACCTCTTTGCCTCGGTGTCAGCCGGCATCAACGCCCTCTTCGGCCCCGCCCACGGCGGCGCCAACGAGGCAGTGCTGAAGATGCTCCGCCAGATCCAGGCCGACGGCACCAAGCCCGAGGACTACATGGAGAAGGTCAAAAACAAGGAAGACGGCGTCCGCCTCATGGGCTTCGGACACCGTGTCTACAAGAACTACGATCCGCGTGCCAAGATCGTCAAGGCTACGGCCCACGAGATTCTCACCAAGCTCGGCGGCAACGACGAACTGCTGGAAATCGCCCTGCGCCTGGAAGAGAAGGCGCTGAACGATGACTACTTTATCCAGCGCAAGCTCTACCCGAACGTGGACTTCTACACCGGCCTGATCTACAAGGCCATGGGCTTCCCGGAGAAGATGTTCACCGTGCTGTTCGCGATCGGCCGCCTGCCGGGCTGGATCGCCCAGTGGCGTGAAATGATCAGCGACCCGAACACCAAGATCGGCCGCCCGCGCCAGCTGTACATCGGCGAGCCGGAGCGCGACTACCCGGCACGCTAGCCACCAAAGCAACGCGGGGTCACTTCCCGCCTTCTCCACACCATGGATTGGGCCGGAAGTGACCCCGCGTTGTTTTAAGAGTTGCTATCTAAGCGGAGTAGCCGAGGGGGTTGTTCTTTTGCCAGCGCCAGTGATCTTCGCACATCTCGTCCACAGTCTTGGTGGTGGACCAGCTCAGGTCAGCCAGGGCCGAGGTGGCATCTGCCCAGAACGCGGGGAGGTCACCCGCCCGGCGCTCGGTGATCTCATAGGGGATGGGCTGACCCACGGCCTTCTCGAACGACCGCAGGACCTCCAGTACGGAGGAGCCCTTGCCGGAGCCGAGGTTCCAGCGGAACACGCCTGCGCGGTCGGCAACGTGGTTCAGGGCCGCCACATGGCCTTCGGCGAGGTCCACCACGTGGATGTAGTCACGCAGGCAGGTGCCGTCCGGGGTGTCGTAGTCGCCGCCGAAGACCATCAGTTTCTCGCGGCGCCCAACGGCCACCTGGGCGATGAAGGGTACGAGGTTGTTGGGGATTCCTTGGGGATCTTCGCCAATACGGCCGGACGGGTGCGCGCCCACCGGGTTGAAGTAGCGCAGCAGGGCGATGTGCCAGCGGCCGTCCGCGGCGCCCAAATCCGCGAGGACATCCTCGATCTGTTCCTTGGTCCGGCCATAGGGGTTGTTGGCGCCGATCTCCATTTTCTCCACGTAGGGAATGGGATTGTGCTCGCCGTACACGGTGGCGGAGGAGCTGAAGACAATGGAGCGGACGTCATGGCGGTCCATGACGCGGACCAGGTTCAGTGTGCCCACGAGGTTGTTGTAGTAGTACTTGAGCGGCTCGCGCACGGACTCACCCACGGCTTTCAGGCCGGCGAAGTGGATGACGGCGTCGATCGAGTTGCCTACGAAGACGCTGTCCACCGCCGCCTCGTCCACGAGGTCAACATGGTGGAATTCCGCGCTCCTGCCGCTGAGCCCCGCTACGCGCCGCAGCGATTCCTCGCTCGAGTTCACCAGGTTGTCGAGCACCACCACGTCGTGCCCGGCTTCCTGCAATGACAAAACAGTGTGCGAGCCGATGTACCCGGTGCCACCTGTGACCAGAATTTTCATGCCTCCCACGCTATCCCAATTCCACCGTTGGAAAGGCTTCCAGCACGGGTGTGCTAAATAATAAGTGTGCCCAAAATCGTTGATGCCGAAGCCCGGCGAGCAGAGATCGTGGAAGCCGTCTTCAGGATTATCGCCGTGGACGGGCTGGAACGGGCCTCCCTGCGCGAGGTGGCCGACGAAGCCGGCCTGGCTGTGGGCTCCGTCCGGCACTACTTTGCCGGCAGTGAGGAGCTGCTCAGGTTTTCCTTCGCGGCCGTCGTGGACCGGATCCTGGCCAGGCTTACCGCAGCCCTGCCAGCGATGGAGGGGAGCGTTCCGGCGTCTGACGCGCAGCATGAGTCCGTTTTAACCCTCCTGGGTGAATTCCTGCCGCTGGACGAAGATCGGGCCGTGGATGCCTGCGTCTGGATGGCGTTCAAAAACGCCGCCCGGATCCGGCCCTTCCTCGCGGCGGAAGCCGACCGCAGCCACCGGGAGGTGGCCGCCGTCGTCGGGCGGGTGATCAACGCATTGGTGACCGACGACGGCGGCGGCCGCCAGTCGCTGACGGTCGAGGCAGAGCGGCTGCTGGCTACTATCGACGGGCTCTGCATGCACGCCCTCCTCCAGCCGGCCTGGATGACTGCACAGATGTGCCATGACGTCCTGGAGCGGCACCTGAGGAGCGTTGCCGCCTGACATTACCGTCCGGGGTCAACGGGAATAGACTGGGAGCCAGGGGAGGGCAGCCGGCCAACCGAGCCGGTACGGGCAGGCCACAGGAGGAAATGGAATGCATCACACAGGTGGTTCCGGTTGGCAGATCACCACGGACACGTCCGGACCCCTGATGATCGCGCTGTTTGTCCGCGACGCGGCAGGCCTTGACGGCGCAGGCAATCCGGCACTGTCACACGCGGCGCCCAAGATCCGCCATGCCGACCACTCACATCTCACCGCGGACGTCGGTGGAGTCAGCGCACTCAAGACCGAATGGGAAGCCTGGTGGGAGCAGCTGCTTAAAGCGCATCCCCAGACTGCCCCGGAACTGTCCCCGCCCGACTTTGAGGCCTTTGGCAACTCCCCGGCCCTCCAGCGTGTCCTGCAGGCGCATTTCGGCTCCGCCCTGACGTGGGCGCGGGAACGCCGCAGCGAATATGCCCGGCTGGAGGCCGAACGGGTGGCCAGTGGATCGGACCAGCTGTTGGGCGACCTAGTGGATGACCGGCTGATGGAGGTTGGCCGCGAGGCTCGGGACTTCAGCCTGACCATCATTGAACTGCCGCTCAACGAACAGCGGGCGTGGTACCTGGAGCCGGACAAGATCATCATGAGCCACAACCTCATGTCCCAGCCGGAACTCTTCCGCAGCTACGTCCAGCCGGTCGTGGAAATCCTCGTCTGAGGAGGTCGGCGATGCGGATTCCGGCGTGGCCGGTCAGTTGCCCGTGCCCGCAGGTGCCACCGTGATCCTGACCTGGCCGTCCGCTGCGTCAGAAACCTGCCAGCCGGCCTGGTCCTGGCGGAGCCAGCTCCTGCCGGCAACATCCACTTGGGTCACGGCGAGCTGCTTGGCGTTGGCCACGGCCCACTGCGCCACGGACCAGGCGTGGCTGCCGCTGGCTCGAACAACCAGCACTTCGCCCTCGGTAACAATCGCCAGGGCGCCATACGCCTGGACGAGCTCGGTCTCGACGATGTCAGGCGCACCGGACTCCTGGGGAGCACGGAGGATGCACTGCACCGCTTCCGGGGTCTGTCCGGACAGTGCTGACGCGAAGGACCGGCCCATCACTTCATGCTGGGTGTAGGCGTGGGGGAACGCCGAACGCTGGACCCGTTGGGCGGCGTCGGTGATTTCCAGGGACTCATAGCCGGGGATCTTGACCAAGGCGTCGTAGAAGGCGTTGGTGGCATAGTACGGGTCCATGACCTGAGCCTTGGTGCCCCACCCCTGCGACGGACGCTGCTGGAACAGCCCGCGGGAGTCAGGGCCGGCCGAGTCGCCGTGGCCAATGTTGCGCAGCTTGGATTCCTGCATGGCAGTCGCTAAGGCGATGCTGGCTGCCCGCGGCGGAAGGCTGCGCCGAACGGCCACCGCGGTGATCAGCGAAGCATAAACCGCCTGGTCCGTTGCAAGCGCCGCGTGCTGGGTCCCGACGTCGGCCGTGCAACGCTCCGAAACCAGGGTTTCGGAGCGTTGCACGAAAGCCACCACGGTATAAACGCCGCCAGCTAAAAGCGCCAGGGTAAGCAGGAGCACGGTGGCGCGCCAGAAATCACGTCCACGTGCTGCCAACGCGTCAGTTGGCGTGGAGGGCGTCGTTAAGTTCCACCGTCTGGCCCTTGCGCGGCAACGCTTCCACGGCGCCCGTGGTGGAGTTACGGCGGAAGAGGAGGTTGGGGACGCCGGACAACTCTGCGGCCTTGACGATCCTGGTGGTGTCCTCGCCCACTTCGTCCCTGGGCCCGGGCACCCGCACGCGCGTGCCGGCGGTGACGTAGAGGCCAGCCTCCACCACGGAGTCATCGCCAATGCTTATTCCGACGCCGGAGTTGGCGCCGAGCAGGACGCGCTCACCGACGGCGATCCGCTCCTTGCCGCCGCCGGAGAGGGTGCCCATGATGGAGGCGCCGCCGCCGACGTCGCTGCCGTCGCCGGTGACGACGCCCGCCGAGATGCGGCCTTCCACCATGGAGGTGCCCAGGGTGCCGGCGTTGAAGTTCACAAAACCTTCGTGCATCACGGTGGTGCCTTCGGCGAGGTGGGCACCGAGGCGTACGCGGTCGGCGTCGGCGATCCGGACACCGGAGGGTACAACGTAGTCCACCATGCGGGGGAACTTGTCGATGCCGTAGACGGTGACGGCGCCGCGGCGGCGAAGCTTCGCACGCGTCAGCTCGAAGCCTTCCACAGCAGCGGGGCCGAAGTTGGTCCAGACGACGTTGGGGAGCTTGCCGAAGACGCCGTCCAGGTTGATGGTGTTGGGCCGGACCAACCGGTGGGAGAGCAGGTGCAGTCGAAGGTAGGCGTCGGCGGTGTCGGCCGGCGCTGCATCGAGGTTGATCTGGACGAAGACCACCTTCTGCTCGGTGCCGCGGTCCGGGTCAGCGCTATCTTCGGCGAGCTGGCGCAGGGTTGCGTCCGCGTTCTCCACTGAACGCAGGCTCTCGGTTGCGATGCCCAGTGCCGGTGCCGGGAACCAGACGTCCAGCATGGTGGCATCGGCTGTGTCTCCGCCCGTGGCGGTAGCGATGGTGGCTAACCCGAAGCCGTAGGCGGAGCGGCCTTCGGAGATTGCGTTCTGGTCTTCGGGCACGGCGGAAGTAGCGGTCTCAGTCATGCCTCCAGTCTAGCGAGAGGCTGGCACAGGGTTCGAACTAGACTGGCAACGTGACTGCCGAAACCACCCCTGAACCGACCACCATGCCGTTGGACCTCCGTCAGGACGTCGCCGTGCTGACCGCCGCCCTGATGGACATCAACAGTGTGTCCGGGAATGAGACGGAGCTCGCCAACGCCGTCGAAGTGGCGCTGCGGGGCATTCCGGAGCTTCGGGTGGTCCGCGACGGCGACTCAATCATCGCCCGCACAGAGCTGGGACGGACGGAACGCGTCATCCTGGCCGGGCACCTGGATACCGTGCCTTTGCCAACTACCGAAGACGCACGGGGCACGGTTCCGTCCACCTGGGAATCGGGAATTCCGGGGAAGGGCGTCCTGTATGGGCGCGGTGCCACGGACATGAAGGGCGGCGTTGCAGTCCAACTCGCGCTGGCGGCCACCATGTTCGACGGCGGCGCGTCCCCAAAGCGCGACGTTACCTTCGTGTTCTACGACCATGAGGAGGTGGAAGCGGTCAAGAGCGGCCTGGGCAGGCTGGTCCGCAACCACGGCGACCTCCTGGACGGCGACTTCGCCATTCTCCTGGAACCAACCCATGGCACCGTGGAGGGCGGCTGCAACGGCACCAGCCGATTCGAAGCCACCACGGTGGGGGAGGCGGCGCATTCTGCCCGCGCCTGGATGGGGAGCAACGCGATCCACGCCGCGGCACCCATCCTGGCCCGGCTCGCCGCCTACGAGCCCCGGACCATCAACGTTGATGGCCTGGACTACCGCGAAAGCCTCAACGCGGTGAAGATCAACGGGGGAACGGCCGGCAACGTCATCCCCGACCGTTGCGTGGTGGAAATCAACTACCGCTTCGCGCCGGACAAGTCCCCGGACCAGGCGGAGGCCCACGTCCGCGAACTCCTGGCCGGCTTCGACGTCGTCCGCACCGATGCCGCTGCGGGCGCCCGGCCGGGACTCAACCACCCTGCTGCAGCGTCCTTCGTGGCCGCCGTCGGTGCCGAGCCCAAACCGAAATACGGCTGGACCGACGTCGCACGTTTCAGTGAACTGGGCATCCCCGCGGTGAACTTCGGCCCCGGCGACCCGCTGCTGGCCCACAAGGACAACGAGCACGTCGACGCCGACGCCATCCGCGAGTGCCTGCGTGCGCTGCGGAGCTGGCTGGGCTGATCCGATGACCCGTCCGGGAACGCTACTGCTTGGCTCGTGAATGCCAATCGGTTGTCAAAATTGCCATGCAGCTCCGCCGTCGCCGCGCTGGACATCGCCCGCCGGAATGGGTGCCGACGCCACGGTGAAGCCGTGCCGACGGCGGCAACTTCCCGGCCGACGTCGACGTTGAGTAGGGTGGACGTTTCGCCGCTTATGACCCACGAAGTGTCGATTGTGGACGTTGTGGCCGGCTTGGAACTCGCCGCAGACCGGACTTCCGGATCCTCAAAGGTCATGATCCGCCCGGCTGAAGCGGCGTGCATGGGAAAGGCCATGATCAGCCGACACTGCAGGTTGCAGGCGGCCCGATCATGGCCGTTGGCTATGTGGCAGACGCTATTAGGCGGCGTGCGCCGGTGCCATTTGCGGGTTGTGGTTGCTCTATTTGACCGGCGCAATCACCGCAGTGGGAGCCTTGGCCACCCCGCCGGCTGCCTTGTTGGATCCGCGGCGTTCAATCCAGACGGCGATCCGTGACACACAGATGTTGATCGCGATATAGATGGCGGCGGCGGCGAAGAAGATGGGAAACAGGAACGCGTTGCCCAGGAAGTCAGCCATGACCTGCACCGCGCGGAGGAGTTCGCCGTAGGCCACGATGTAGCCCAGCGAGGTGTCCTTCAGGAGGACTACCAGCTGTGCCACCAGCGATGGCATCATGCGGCGGACGGCCTGCGGCAGTTCGATCAGCATCCGGGACTGGAAGCTGGTCAGGCCGATGGTCAGGCCGGCTTCCCGTTGCCCCTTGGGCAGCGACTGGATGCCGGCGCGGATGATCTCGGCGAAGATGGCGGCGTTGTACAGGACCAGCCCCGCCACCACGGCGACGAAGGAACTCGTCCCGAACACCAGCAGGACGAACAACATCATCAGGACAACTGGCATACCACGGAGGAACTCCAGGAGCACGCGGGCGGGGACCCGGATCCAGGCGACCAGGGAGATCCGCAACAGGCTGAGCATGAGTCCGAGAGGGAAAGCAATAACTGCGGCGATGGCAGCGGCGCTGAGCGTAGCCCCGATACCGTTGCCGAGCAGGGTCCAGACGTCGCCGCGGGTGAAGATTGCCCAGCGGCGGCCTTCAAAAATTCCCTGCTGGGAAAGCGTCATGGCGATCCATGCCAGCAGGCCGACGATCACCAAGGTTCCGATCACTGAACCGATGAGGGAGACCCGGCGGGCCTTGGGGCCGGGAACGTCGTACAGGACTGAAGTCATCGGGCAATCGCCACCTTTCGCTCCACCGTGCTGGCCAGGACGCCCAGCGGAACGGTGAGGAGCAGATAGAAGAACGCCACGCCCAGAAGCACGGCCATGACCTGGTCGCCGTTCGCGTTGGCCATCTGGCGGCCGTATCCGAACAGTTCAAGCACGAAGAACGCGCCGGCGACCGAGGAGTTCTTGACGAGGGCAATCAGGATGTTGATCAGCGGCGGGATCACCGTGCGGAGGGCCTGCGGCAGGATGATGAGAGAGAGCACCTGGCCAAACTTCATGCCGATGCTGCGCGCGGCCTCCGCCTGGCCGATCGGCACGCTGTTGACGCCGGAGCGGACAGCTTCAGCGATGAAGGCGGCGGTGTAGGCGCTGAGGGCGATGATGGCTGCGACTTCGAACTGCTCAAATTTGACGCCGAGCCGGGGCAGGACGATCGCCGCAAAAAAGAAGGCGATAGTCAGTGGTGTATTCCGGAGGATTTCCACGTACACGGTGCTGAAGCCTCGAAGGGCAGCTATGGGGGAGACGCGGGCCGCGGCCAGAAGCGTCCCGACAATGAGCGCGATGATCCCGGAAACGACAGAGAGGAATAGCGTGCGGAGAAGACCTTCCCAGTACAGGGGGAGGTTTTCGAGAATGACGTCCATAGGATCCTTCGGCTCTGGGCGTAGGGGGTCGAAAAGAAGGCTGGCAGTTTCCGGGGATCCGCTCTTCAGCGGACACCCCGGAAACTGCCCTCGCTACCGGTAGCGGTGCTGCCTAGTAACGGACGATGGCCGGAAGTTCAGGTGCGGTCTTGATGACCGATCCTGCGGTTGCTTCCCAGGCCTTCTTGTAGGACCCGTCCTTGCCGAAGGCCTCAAGCTGGTCGTTGATCCAGTTGCGGAATTCGGTGTCATCCTTCTTCACGCCGATGCCGTAGGGCTCCTTGGTGAAGGTTTCATCGGAGGCCAGCTTGAAGGCGTCCGGCTCCTTGTCAACGAAGCCGGCGAGGATGACGTTGTCGGTGGTGATCGCTTCGACCTGCTTGTTCCGCAGCGGCTCCAGGCAGGCGGAGTAGGTGGCTGCCGGAACGAGTTCAGCGCCATACTTGTCCACGATGGTGGCGGCTGGGGTGGAGCCGGTCACGGAGCAGACCTTCTTGCCCTTGACGTCTTCGGGCTTCTTGATCGAGTTGTTGTCCTTGTTGACCATCAGCGCCTGGCCTGCTTGGTAGTACGGGCCTGCAAAGCTAACAACCTGCTTGCGCTTGTCGTTGATGGTGTACGTGGCGATGACGAGGTCAACCTTGCCCTGCTCGATAAAAGGTTCGCGGTTGGCGGAGACCGTTTCGGACCACTCGATCTTGTCCGCGGAAATACCCAGCTTGGCGGCAATGAGTTTGCCCATCTCGACGTCGAAGCCGACGGGCTTTCCGTCCAGTCCGACCTGGCCGAAGAGCGGCTGGTCATACTTGGTGCCGATCTTGATGGTTCCTGCCGAGGCAATCTTGGCCATGGTGGTGCCCGCGGCGAACGTGGGCTTTTCGGCAACGGTGGGGTTGTTGCCTGTGCCGGGGGTGCCGCCGCCACAGGCGCTCAGGGACAAAGCCAAGGCGGCGGTGGCCGCCACGAAGAACGACTTCCGGCGGGTCATAAATGCCTTCATGACATTCCTTTCATTGGTTGGCCGTGGTTACGGCCAGGATGCGAGCTGGAGTGTTGGTGCGTTGGTGGGAACTCAGTGGGTGAGCAGCTTGGACAGGAAGTCCTTGGCACGGTCGCTCTTGGGATTGGTGAAGAATTCCTCCGGCGTGGAGTCTTCTACGATCTGGCCGTCGGCCATAAACACAACGCGGTCAGCGGCCTTCCGCGCAAAGCCCATTTCATGCGTGACCACCACCATGGTCATGCCTTCCTTGGCCAGCTGGATCATGACGTCAAGGACTTCGTTGATCATTTCGGGGTCGAGGGCGGAGGTGGGCTCATCAAAGAGCATGACCTTCGGCTTCATGGCCAGGGCGCGGGCGATGGCCACACGCTGCTGCTGTCCGCCGGAGAGCTGGGCCGGCAGCTTGGGGGCCTGGTGTCCCACTCCGACCCGCTCGAGCAAAGCCATGGCTTCCTTGTCCGCCTGCGCCTTGGCTACGCCTTTGACCTTGATGGGCCCCAGCGTCACGTTCTCGAGGATGGTCTTGTGCGCGAAGAGGTTGAAGGACTGGAAGACCATGCCGACGTCGGCGCGCAGCTGAGCGAGCTCCTTGCCTTCCTCCGGCAGCACCTTGCCATCAATGCTGATGGTGCCGCCCTCGATGGTTTCCAGGCGGTTGATGGCACGGCACAGGGTGGACTTGCCCGAGCCTGACGGCCCGATGACCACAACTACTTCGCCCTTGCGGACGTGGAGGTTGATGTCCTTCAAAACGTGCAGCTGACCGTAATGCTTATTCACACCGTTCAGGGAGACGAGCGCATCGCCGGGCACTTGAGTAGTCATAAGAAGAATCTAGCGAACAAAGACCGGATGTGCCGGGAATCATGGCATGTTGCTGCTGATCGTGATTCAAGAGATACCTGCCGCGGGCACGGCGGATGGGGCACTAGCCTAGGGGGATGAGCATTAACGCAGATCCGGCCAAAACTTCCCAGCCGCGCCGAAAGGGGCCTCTCGAACTACGCCGCAAGCAGGCAGCAGTCGAGATGTCCGATCAGCATCTGCTCGACACTAAGGGCGCAGGGCAGTTCGTCCATTCGGATCCTTGGCGCGTCCTCCGGATCCAGAGCGAGTTTGTGGAGGGGTTCGGCGCCCTCGCCGATCTGGGGCCGGCCGTCAGCGTGTTCGGTTCGGCGCGGACCAAACCCGGCAGCCCGTACTACGAAATGGGCATGGCCGTGGGCCGCCACCTGGCCGCAGCCGGCGTAGCAGTCATTACCGGTGGCGGTCCAGGTTCCATGGAGGCCGCCAACCGCGGAACGGTGGAAGGCAATGGAGTCTCCGTGGGCCTGGGTATTGAATTGCCCTTTGAACAGGGCCTGAACCAGTGGGTGGACCTGGGTATCAACTTCCGCTACTTCTTCGCCCGGAAGACCATGTTCGTCAAGTATGCCCAGGGTTTCATCGTCCTTCCCGGCGGGCTGGGGACACTGGATGAACTTTTCGAGGCAATGGTCCTGGTCCAGACCCGGAAGGTGACGTCGTTCCCGATCGTGCTCCTCGGGGTCGACTTCTGGGGTCCGATGATCGAATGGATCCGGGGGACACTGGTGGCCGAAGGCATGGTTTCCGAAAAGGACCTTGACCTGATACTGGTGGTTGATGATCCCGCCGAAGCGGTGGAGCGTGTGCTGCGCGGCACGGCCCCGGTCCCCTCCACCAACGGAGAGCAGCGGCCCGAATAGCTGGCGCGTCCACATCTGGCACGATGGATGCTGTGAGCTTTTTCCTCGTATTCCTCGCCGTAGTGCTGATCGGCGCCACCCTCTGGGCCGGAGCCGGTGGCCGCCGTCGCATCCTCGGCAGGTTTCGTCGGGGCACGAAGTCCGACGCCGCTCCCGCTGACGATGACGATGAAGCGCCGGGCGCCGGGCTGCTGTACGCGGGATTCACCCAGCCGCCTGCCAACCTGCCGCCGGTGCTGCTTCCCGCCAATGCTGCACCGGACGACGTCGATCGCGTCCGTTTTTCCCTCGGCCTCCGTGGTTACCGGATGGACCAGGTGGACCAGGTCCTTGACGAACTGCGCGATCAGCTCGCCGCCAAGGACACGGAATTGGGGCAGCTCCGGACGCGGCTCCTGAACGCCGAGCGGCCGGCGCGGCCGGAGGCCGGCGCTTGAGCACTGAAACGGGGGACCGGACTGGCCCGACGGCGTCAATCACCGTCCTCGGCGCCCGCGCCGCGGGTGCGATTCGAGGCTGGCCGTGGTGGCTGCAGGTGACTGTCCTGTATGCCGCTGCGCGGCTGGTCAGCGCGTGTATTTTTATGGCCGCGGCCCTGCACCAAGGCCCCAACCCCTGGTTTCCGCCGACGCCCGACTACTGGAATTTCATCAACATCTGGGACGCGCGGTGGTACGGCCGGATTATCACGGACGGGTATCCCGCACCCCTGCCGACGGACGGCGCGGGCAACGTGCAGGAAAATGAGTGGGCGTTCTACCCGCTCTTCCCGATTCTTGGCCGGGCGTTCGCCGGCCTGACCGGGGCCAGCCCTGCGGCGGCGCTGACTGTGGTGGCTATGGTTTCTGGGCTGGGCGCCGCCCTGGCCGTTTACTGCCTATTCCGCCACAAGGCTTCACACAGTGCAGCTCTGTGGGGAACAGCATTCTTCGCTACTTTTCCCGTGTCCGCCATTTTCCAGGTCCCTTACGCCGAACCACTGACGATTTTCCTATTGGCTGTGGCGCTGTTGCTGGTGGTCCGGCGGGACTACTTGTGGGCCATGCCCGTGGTGCTGCTCCTGTGCCTGTCCCGCCCGGTGGGTGTTCCGTTTGCGGCCATGCTGGGCCTCCTCTTCCTCGCCCGGTTGGTGGAACGTGTGCGTGGAGGAGAGGCAGGCTTGGTTGGTCTGCGTGAGCTCGTGTCCCTTGCCGGCCTCACCGTCGTATGTGGTGCCTCTGCTCTCCTCTGGCCGGCCGCGGCCTGGGCCGCAACAGGCGACATCGCGGCCTATACCAAAACCGAAACCGTGTGGCGGGGCCACGACCTTGTGCTTTTCAAGCCGTGGTTCGATACCGGCGTGGACCTTTTCGGTCCCGTGCTGGGAATACTGGCGCCCTTTGTCTTCGCCGGCCTCTTTGCGCTCCTGCTGTTCTGCCCGCCGGTGGTGCGGCTTGGTGCGGAGCTTCGCCTGTGGTGCGCCTGCTATATGGGGTACCTGCTGCTGTTCCTGCACCCCCAGACCAGCACCTTCCGCATGCTGCTTCCGCTGTTTCCGCTGGCCCTCGGCGCCGCGCTGCTCTCCCGTTCGAGGGCCTACCGAGGCACTGTCGTCGCCACGTTTGTCTTGCTCCAGATCGTGTGGATCGTCTGGCTGTGGGCGTGGGCGCAGCTTCCCGGCGGGGGCGATTATCCGCCGTGATCACATGCGGCTCCGAACCGGCGAATGGACGAATCCGACGTGGGCGTAAATGTCCATCGATTAGCTACGTGCGGGTAATTACAGGATAATAGGTAGTAAGCAGGGACAACAGAATTCAGTATGTTCAGCATGGCGGTATAAGTACGGGCCGCCATAGTGGCTTGACTTGATCATGCGGACACAGCCCGCCCGGGCTGACTGTCCTGGGACTAAATGGAGGGGGAATTCCTCATGGCGGCTATGAAACCACGCACCGGCGACGGCCCTATGGAAGTCACTAAGGAGGGCCGTAGCCTGATCATGCGCGTACCGCTCGAAGGCGGCGGACGGCTTGTGGTGGAACTTAACGCTGCGGAGGCGGCCAACCTTAAGGAATGCCTCGTGGGCGTTACCGAATAACTTCGGGACCAAAGAGTTTTGCGGGGCTCCCGATAGAACAGGGTCCGCAGCCGGCTGGCCGCGGACCCTGTTCTATCGGGAGCCCTGTTCTATTTCTTGACCGCTACCAGCAGGCCGTCGCCGGTGGGAAGCATCGCCGAAGCGAGCCGGTCGTCGTCGCGGATTGCCTTGCCCACCTGGCGCAGGACAACAGTGTTGGCGTCGCGGGCGGCAGGGTTGGCAACGCGGTCCTTGTCCAGGGCATCGTTGATGATCAGCAGTCCGCCGCCTTTCAGGAGCCGGACTGCCTGTTCCACGTAGCCGGGCAGGCCGGGCTTGTCGGCGTCGATAAACACCAGGTCATAGGCAGCGTCGGTCAGGCGGGGCAGGACATCGCCGGCACGGCCGGAGATGGTCCGTGTGCGGTTGGCCGGACTGCCGGCTTCCGAAAACGCCTCACGGGCGGCCTTCAGGTGCTCGACGTCCACATCGATGGTGGTCAGCACCGCATGAGGGCCAAGGCCCCGCAGGATGCACACACCCGAGACGCCGGCCCCCGTTCCGATTTCGACAGCGGTCTGGGCCTTGGACCCTGCAGCCAACACGGTCAGGACCGCGCCGACACCCGCCCCGATGGGGGTAACGCCCAACTCGAAGGATCGCTCCCGGGCACGCAGCATAACCTCGTCCTCGGCGGGCAGATCTTCTGCATAGGACCAGCTCGTGGACTTGTCGGCGCTCATGGAGGATTCGCTTTCTGGGCGGCAGGGGAGTGTTTAGTACAGCCTACTGTGTCCGGGGTCCCAGCTGCGGGAAGGAATCCGTTGCGCCTTCGGCTGAAGAGCGCCGCAGGTCAGGAAATTCCCAGCCAACTTTGAAATGATGGAGATCCGCTCATCCGCGAGGTGGTCGGCGCCGAATAAGAGATGTCAACAGTATCCGGTCGAAGCAATCCACGAGGGGAGTGGACGATGTCAGCATCAGATGTGGCACCTGTCCCTGCAACAGATTTTTCTACCGCTGTGTGGGTCCGGCCCACCTGGGAAGAAGTGGTGGCCAACCACTCCGCCAAGGTCTACCGGCTGGCCTACCGCCTGACTGGAAACAAATTCGACGCCGAGGACCTCACCCAGGAAGTGTTCGTGCGTGTCTTCCGTTCCCTGGAGAACTTCAAACCTGGCACACTCGATGGCTGGCTGCACCGCATCACCACCAACCTGTTCCTGGACCAGGCACGCCGGAAGAGCCGCATCCGCTTCGACGCGCTGGCTGAGGACGCAGAGTCCAGGATTCCGGGGCGTGAACCCGGGCCGGAGCAGAGCTTCGAATTGAACAACCTCGACCTTGACGTCCAGGCCGCCCTCGAGGAATTGCCGCCGGACTTCCGCGCCGCCGTCGTCCTCTGCGACTTGGAAGGCCTGTCCTACGACGAAGTGGCCGCCGCCCTCGGCGTGAAACTGGGAACGGTGCGTTCGCGGATCCACCGGGGCCGGACCATGCTGCGCGAAAAGCTGGCCCACCGAGATCCCCGACCACAGCAGGGCCGAAAGCCCAAGCTTTCACTGCCGCGCATCGCCAGCATCCTCTGATCGGCGCCATGACGCTCCAGAACCCCTTCGTCCCCCGGCATCACCGCGGCGCAGACCACCTGCAGGGCTGCGGCGAGTGCGCAGCGACGGTCAAGCGCGAACGCGAGTACATCCAGCGCCTCCGGGAAGCCAGCGTGCCGCCTGCCAGCGGTGACCTCACAGCGCGGCTGCTGGCCAGGACCGAACTGCTCGCGGCCACGCCCACCCCCGCCCCGGACCAACACCCGGCCGTGCGGGTCCTCGCGCTCGCGGCAGGAGGCACGGCCGCGGCTGCCGGAATACTTGCCGTCAGCGCTTTCGCGCTGGCGGGGGACGGCATGCCCCTGGCAGCAACCATGAACGGGAGCCTGGTGCAGCACGCTGCTCAGCTGCCCGCTGACGGCAGGAATCTCACGGACCCGCAATTGGCCGCCCTTCGCTCCGAGGGATGGGTCTGCCCTGATTTCGAGACCCTCGGCTTCCATATCCGGAGCGCCAATGCCGTCACGCTCAACGGCATGCCTGCGGTGGAGCTGCACCTTTCAGATGGGCAGCACTACGCCACGGTGGTAGAACAGCATCCCGTGGACGGCGCTGCGAAGGACGGGAGCCTGGTGGTCAGCAAACTGGCTCCCTGGACCGCTACGTACGAGACGGCGGCAGGCAGGTTCACGCTGGAGTCCGATCTCCCCGCTGACAACGCCCTTCCGGTGCTCCAACGGCTCAGCGGTGTTGCCGTCGAAGGAATCGACGCCGGCAGCAGCGCCGGGCCAGACGCCGGCCAGGCCGCGGCACATGACGAATCGCCGGCAGCCCGGCTGGAGCGGGGAATTCGCAAAATGGGCGAGGTGCTGACCCGGTGATCTTGGCAGGTTTCCGGCCCGGCGCGCAGGAATCGTCAGAGCGGCTTCGTAGAGGGTAATCTTCCTAAAGTGTTTGGAATCAACGGCCCCGAGTTCTTCCTGCTCCTGATCATCGGCATCCTGGTGATCGGTCCCCAACGGCTGCCCGAATACACCCAGAAGCTCGCAAACCTGGTAAGGGAAGTGCGCCGCATGGCCTCCGGCGCGCGGGAACAGATCAAGGAAGAAGTGGGGATCGACATCGACGATGTCGACTGGAAGAAATACGATCCCCGGCAGTACGACCCGCGGCGCATCATCAAGGAAGCGCTCCTGGACGATGACACCAAAGCTGTCAGTGCCGGCGCCCCTGCCGCTGTAGCTGCCGTCTCCGGCGCCGCAGTGGCTGCTGCCGGCAGTGCGCCTGCAGCAGCCTTCCGGCCGGAACGCGTGGTGCAGACGCTGCCGCCGGGCACAGCCGCCCCGTTCGACTCCGAGGCCACCTAGCCCGCATAGCTGTCAGCGCGGCTGCAGCCCCAGCTTCAGTCCTGTCAGGCCACGTGGTTTGGCTGCAAGTTTGCCGGCTATCGCGGTCAAGGCAAGGGCCGCCGGAGTCTCCGGCCCGCTGAGCACAATGGGCGCTCCGGCGTCGCCGCCCTCCCGCAGCAGGATGTCCAGCGGAATTTGTCCCAGTAGCGGAACGTCCGCCCCCACTGTCGCGGTAAGCCTTTCGGCGAGGACCGCCCCGCCGCCGCTTCCGAACAGTTCCATCCGCCCGCCGTCGGGCATTTCCAGGTAGGACATGTTTTCGATGACGCCGGCCACGGACTGCCCCGTCTGGGTGGCGATGGCGCCGGCGCGCTCGGCGACGTCGGCCGCTGCAGCCTGTGGCGTGGTGACCACCAGGATCTCCGCCCTGGGCAGTAGCTGGGCCACGGAAATCGCGATGTCGCCGGTGCCGGGCGGCAGGTCGAGGAAGAGGGCATCGAGGTCACCGAAGTAGACGTCGGTCAGGAACTGCTCCAGGGCACGGTGGAGCATCGGGCCTCGCCAGGCGACAGGCTGGTTGCCGGTGACGAACATGCCGATGGAGATCACCTTGACGCCGTAGGCCACCGGCGGCAGGATCATGTCGTCCACACGGGTGGGAGCCTGCGTGATGCCCATCAGCGCCGGAACAGAGAAGCCATAGACGTCGGCGTCCACTATCCCCACCCGCAGCCCCTGCGCGGCGAGGGCGCACGCCAGGTTCACGGTGAGGGACGACTTCCCCACGCCCCCTTTTCCGCTGGCCACAGCGAAGACCTTGGTCAGCGACCCCGGCTCGTTGAACGGAATGCCACGCCGGCCGCCGGCGCCGCGGAGTTGCTCCTTCAGGGCATCCCGCTGGGCCTGGTTCATCACCTTCAGGTCGACCTCGACGGCGGTCACGCCGGGAACTGCGGTCAGCGCCTTTTCGGAATCGGCCGTAATGGTGTCCCGCAGGGGACAGCCGGCGATGGTGAGCAGGACCGCCAGCCGGACTCGGCCCTCAGGGGTGACGTCCACGGAATCCACCATGCCCAGTTCCGTGATGGGACGGCGCAGCTCAGGATCGATCACGGTAGCCAGCGCAGCGTGGACTGCCTGCTCCAGGGTGGTGCGCATTCGGGCAGGGCTCAGCTTTCGGGGGTAGGGATGTGCTTTGGGCCGGCGGTGGTGTCCTGGACGGGAGGGGCGGCGCCGCTGGCTGCTGGTTGATTGGCTGCGTGGCTTGGTTTGACCTTCGGAATCTGCTGCGTGCGGGGGTTCCGCTGTTTGTCACGCTTTTCCTTCAGCTTCTCCTTGACCTTGTCACGCGGCGACTCGTGGGTGCCGGATCCCGCGGGATCATGGGTCCGCAGTTCCTCCTGGGCTTCGAGCATGTCCTCCAGGAGCGAGCGCAGTTCCGCCCGGACGTAATCGCGGGTGGCCACTTCGCGCAGGGCGATGCGCAGCGAAGCCAGCTCCCGGGTGAGGTACTCGGTGTCGGAGAGGTTGCGCTCTGCCCGCTGCCGGTCCTGCTGGAGTGAGACCCTGTCCCGGTCGTCCTGCCGGTTCTGGGCAAGCAGCAAAAGCGGGGCCGCGTAGGAGGCCTGCAGCGAGAGCATCAGGGTCAGGAGGGTATAGCCCAGCAGGCGGGAGTCGAACTGCCATGCCTCCGGTGCCCACGTGTTCCAGACCAGCCAGACCACCACAAAGACTGTCATGTAGACGAGGAACTGGGGCGTGCCCATGAACCGGGCGAAGCCTTCAGTGGCATGGCCAAAAGCATCCGGATTGGGTGAGAACTTCGGCAGGATGCGCTGGCGGCCGCTCAAGGGCGTGTCCAGGCCGCCCTTGGATGGCGCCTTCGCTTGGCCACGCTGGGCCCCTGGATTCTTGGGGGCGCCGGTGTCAGCCAATGCGGCCTCCCAGTCTTCTTATCGGGGCCTCGCCGTCATAGGCGCGCCAGTCGTCCGGCAACATGTGATCCAAAACGTCATCAACAGTCACCGCCCCCACCAAGCGGCCGTCGTCGTTGACCACGGGGAGGGAGTTCAAGTTATAGGTTGCCAGGGTCCGGGCTACCTCGCTGATGTGGGCCTGGTCGGACAACGGCTCAAGGTTTTTGTCCACCAGGTTGCCCAACGGCTCGAACGGCGGGAAGCGCAGGAGCTGCTGGATGTGCACCACGCCGAGGAAACGGCCGGTCGGCGTCTCCAGCGGTGGCCTGGCAATGAAGATGGAAGACGCCAGAGCCGGGGACAGCTCTTCGCGCCGGACGTGGGCCAGCGCCTCGGCAACGGTCGCCTCGGGGGGAAGGATGACCGGAACCGGCGTCATCAGGCCACCAGCTGTGTCCTCGTCGTATTCGAGGAGCCGCCGGACGTCCTCGGCGCCTTCGGGTTCCATCAGCTGCAGCAGTTGCTCCGCCTGGGCGGAAGGCAGCTCGCCGAGGAGGTCGGCGGCGTCGTCGGGATCCATCTCTTCCAGGACGTCGGCGGCGCGCTGGACATCAAGGGCGGAAAGGATTTCCACCTGGTCATCCTCGGGGAGCTCCTGCAGGACGTCGGCGAGCCTTTCATCCTGGAGTTCGCTGGCCACCTCGAAACGGCGTTTGTCGCTCATCTCCTGCAGGGCTTCGGCAAAGTCAGCGGGCTTCAGGTCCTCGTGGTTGGCCACGAACTGCGTGGCCGCCTGCGGCTCGGTGCGGGCGCCCTGGAGGGCGTCGGCCCAGTCGATGATCATGGTCTCGTTCCGCCGTAACCGGCTCAGCGGGGAGAGCGAGTGTCCCCGGCGGACGAACAGCTTGCTCACGAACCAGTCGCGGGAGCGGTGTTGGTCCATAGCGATGTCCTCGATGGTGGCGTCGCCGCTGCCGTCGCGGAGCGTGACCCGGCGGTCGAACATTTCCGCAACCACCAGGGTCTCGGCGCCGCGCTGTTCAAAGCGCCGAAGGTTGACCAGCCCTGTACAGATGATCTGCGTCTGGTCTATCGAGGTGATGCGGGTCATGGGCACAAAGACGCGCTTCTTGCCGGGAACTTCGACGACGATACCCACCACGTGCGGGGCGCCGCGGCTTCCGCGGGAGAGCACCACAACATCGCGCAACCGGCCCAGACGGTCGCCCAAGGGGTCGAAGACGTCAAGACCCAGAAGGCGGGCCACAAAGACGCGCGAAAGATTTGTGCTCACGTCTACAGGCTACCGAGTCTGCTCTCTTTTAGCTGAATTTCAGGCGGCACACATGCCGATGGGCAAGAATGGGAGTATGTCAAACATTTTTGGTGCTCCCAAGGCCGTTGGCCCCAACGGGCCGGACGACTCCCGCACGGTTCCTGCCGGTGACACCGTCGGCTCGTACACCTCTTACTTGGATGCCCAGAAGGCGGTGGACTACCTCGCCGACCAGCAGTTCCCGGTCCAGATGGTTTCCATCGTGGGCAACGAACTCAAGATGGTGGAAAGGGTGACCGGCCGCCTCAGCTACCCGCGCGTGGCGCTTTCCGGTGCGCTCAGCGGTATGTGGTTCGGCTTGTTCGTCGGCGTGATGCTGTCCTTCTTCGCGCCATCGCCGGGCTACTTCTCCATCCTGGCGTCAGTACTGATGGGTGCTGCCTTCTTTATGCTGTTCGGCATCGTCACCTATGCCATGCAGCGCGGAAAGCGGGACTTCACCTCGACCAGCCAAGTGGTGGCCACCAACTACGACGTTGTAGTGTCAGCGGAGGCCGCCCACGAGGCACGCCGCCTGCTCCAGCAGCTGCCCATGACCCGCTCGGATGCGGCCGCCGCCCCGTACACACCATCGGGCTACCAGAACCCGCAGTACGGCCAGCCGGGACAACAGTACGGCCAGCCGGGACAACAGTACGGCCAGCCGGGACAACAGCAGGGCCAGGCACCCGTCCGCCCCTCAGGCTGGAACGACCCCTACGGCCAGCAGGGCGCCGGCACTCAGGGCACTGGCACTCCGGCCCCCGGTGCTCCGGCCCCCGGTGCTCCGGGCCAGGACGCCGGCCAGGGCAATGCTGCAGTCGCAGGGCAGGACGGGCAAGCAGAGGCCGCGCCCCAGCCCGCCGCGGCCCCCGTCGCAGCGGTCCGCTACCCCGACCTTCCGGACGGCCGCCCCCAGTATGGTGTCCGCGTCGGGGATCAGCCTGCTACGGGCCAGCCTGCTGCAGGCCATCCTGCTTCGGGCCAGCCGCAGGCTCAGCATGAATCCGCCAGGGACAGCGGGGAGTCCGCCTCGTAGGAGGCTGCGCGACGTATGCGCTGGCGCGTCCAAGCGCTCACGTTCCAAGGGACGCAGGACGCTCTGGCGGGGCGGAACAGGAGCGGGCCGCCCAGCAGGGCGCGTGGCCGGTGCCCACGAACAGGCGAGTGGTCGGTACGCACGACACCGGGCCTGCGCGAAGCCATAAGAGGCACAAAAAAGAACTCCGGGCGAACCTGGCGATGGCCGGGTTCGGACGGAGTTCTTTTGCCCGGAAGGTTTCCCCGGCTATTTGACGCTGCCGGCCGTCAGGCCGCCCACGAGGTACTTCTGGAACATGAAATACAGCACCACCACTGGGACGGCACAGACCAGTGATGCCGCCATCATCTGCGAATACACGGGGATGGCCCCGCCTTCAACAGCGGATGCGAAAACCTGCAGTGCAACTGCCGCGGTGTGGGTGTCCGGCCGGGTGAACACCGACGCGAACAGGACGTCATTCCAGCCCAGCAGGAAGGCGAAGATGGCCGAGACGATGATTCCGGGCCAGCTGAGCGGAATGATGATCCTGAAGAGGATTCCGAGGTTGGAGGCACCATCGATGCGCGCAGCCTCCTCCAGTTCCCGCGGCAGTCCACGAAGATACGTGACCATCACCCAGGTTGAGAACGGCAGCGCGAACGTCAGGTACGCGATAAACAGGCCCCACAGGGTTCCGATAACGGTCACACCCAAGTAGGTTCCGGCAGAGGAGAACAGCACAAACACCGGGAGCAGCATGAGGGTTCCCGGGATGGACTGGAGGCCCAGCAGGCCGCGCAGCACCGTCAGGCGTCCCATGAACTCAAACCGGACCAGGACGTAGGCGGTGCCGATGGCCATCAGGGCGGAGACCACTGCCGTGGCCCCGGAAACGATCAGGCTGTTCCCGATGGCTTTCGCCAGGCCCACGGAATCCCAGATCTTGTTGTAGCTGTCCAACGAAAAGCTGCTCGGCCAGAACTCGCCGCTGGCGACGCCCACGTCTGTGTTCAGGGAAGCCAGGAAAATGTACAGGATGGGGATCAGGACTAGGGCGCAGAGCAGGACGGTGATGATGGCCAGCAACGGCCGCGGCATGAGGCGGGTGACCTCCAGGGCGGCATCACGCCGGGTGGGCTGTTTCGCCTGCCGCTCGATTGGGTTTGCTGCGTCGATGGTCATTTCTTTCCTCCCTCGTGCACGTCAAGCCGCACAGCGCGCAGATAGATGAACAGCGGAATGGCGATCAGTATCAACGAAACGACTGCCATGGCGGCGCTGAGGCCAAACCGGAAGCTCTGGAAGCTGGTGACATAGACCAGTATCGGAAGCACATTCACGTCCGATGGGGCCGGCGCCCCGAACAGGACGTAGGGGAGGGTGAAGTTGTTGATGTGGTTCAACGTGGCAAGCAGGAAAGCGAGCGAGACGGGACCCTGGAGGTACGGGAAGATCACGTAGCGCAGCTTGTTCCACCAGAGTGCCCCGTCCAGCGCGGACGCCTCATGGACCTCGTGGTCAACTGCCTGGAGGCCGGACAGCGCCAACAGATAGATGAACGGCCAAGCCGCCCAGATCTCCACCCACACCAGGGTCCAGTATGAGTTCGGGCCGTTGAGCCACAGCCCGCCATCCAGGCCGATATTCGTCAGCGTCACATTCACGATGCCGTCCGGCTGCAGCATGGTCCGCCACACGCTGGCCACCACGAAGGACGGCAGCACATAAGGGATCAGGAAGACTGATCGCACCAGCGCGCGGCCACGGTAGGCGTTCTGCGTGACGACGGCGGCGGCCACCCCCAGCGGGATAGTGACCACCGTGGAAATCACCGCGAAGGAAACGGAAAGCCAGATGGAGCGGAGCAAGTCACTGCTCGTGGCTGCTTCGATGTAGTTCTGGATGCCGATGAATTCGGCACTGACCCACCGGCGCAGGGTGTACTGATCAAGGTCGATCAGGGACATCCAGATACCGATGGCCAACGGGATAAGGATGACAAGCGTCATCAGGAGGCCGCCGGGTATCAGCAGCCACAACGGTCTGTTCTTTTCGCTCAGCCCTTTACGGCGCTTCCCGCTGGGGATGGGTTCGCCGGGTCCGGCGGCCGCCCCGGCGGTCGGACTGCTGTCCGACGGCCGGGGCTCGGTGACGCTGCTTGCCATTTTCCGTAACCTTCCGCAGTTGTTCGGTCGGTCTTACTTCTTCGCCCGGTCCAGGGCCGTCTGGGACTTGGCCTGTTCGTCCTTGAGCCGCTGGGTGAGGTTGGCATCGCTGACTGCGCCGGCCGAAAGGTCGGGAATGGACTGGACTACCACGTTTGTCAGGGAGAGCTGGACATCGCCCCAGGCGCCGCTGAACGGGGTGGCCACGGATTTGGCACCTGAGTCAAGGGCCGGTGCAAGCATCTCGTTGCTGGCAAGCTCCTTTGCCGCTGCCTGGCTGGCGGGAAGCTGGCCGAAGACCTTGAAGTAGTTGAGCTGAACATCCTTTTCGGTGATCATCTTGATGAAGGCGAAGGCGAGATCCTTCTGCTTCGAGTAGTCAGCCACCACGAGGTTGTCACCGGACAGGATGCTGGCAGCCGGCTTGCCACCGGAAGGATTGGACTTCTGGCCCGGCGGGACGGTGGGCATCAGGGCGTACTTGTACTTGCCCTTGACAGCAGAGGCATCCAGCGCAGGGATGGAGAGCGGCGAGGTCATGGGGAAGTAGGCTGCCTTGCCTGCAGCGAAAGCGGCCAGGGCCTGCGGGTTGGCCCAGCCGACGGAAGCGGGGTCCACTACCTTGTCTTTAGTCACCCAGCCAAAGTAGGTTTCGTAGGCCTTCTTGGTGCTGGGGTCATCGAGGCGAACCTTGCTGCCATCAATGATGGGGTTGCCTGCCTGGATGGACATTCCCCAGATGTACTTCCAGGGGTCGAAATTGTCCTTGTAGGCCACTGCAACACCGTACTGGTCGCCCTTGGTGAGCTTCTTGGCCTGCTCGGTAAATTCATCCCAGGTAGTGGCGGGCTTCTCAATGCCGGCGGCGGCCAGCAGTTCGGTGTTGTAGGCCATCACGAACGGCCGGCTCACGAAGGGGATGCCGATCTGGTTGTTCCCATCGGGGCCGGAAATGCCCAGCGCGGCGGGAACGAACTTCTCCTTGCCGCCGAGCTGGTTCCATTCGTTGTCACCCAGCTTCACGAATGCCCCGGTGGAGAACGCCGTGGGAGTAAAAGTGGTGCCCAGACCATAAACGTCGGGGCCCTGGCCCGAGACCACAGAGGTCTGGATGCGGGTCATCTCGTCGTTGGCGGTAGCGAACGTCTCCCACTGGATGTCGGCTCCGGTTTCCGCCTTGAACTTGGTGCTCATTTCCTTGAACCAGGCCTGCTGCTCCTGGGGATACTGCGCCGTTACGTTCATCAGGACGTTGAGCGTTTTGCCGGTACCGTCCACCTTGCCGCCCGTGGCGCCAGAGGTAGAACCGCCTGACCCGCCGGATCCGCCGCACGCGGCAAGCATCAGGACGGAAATAGTCGCTGCGGCAACAGCACCGAGGCGACGTGGTTTGGACATACCCATGAGACTTCTCCTTTGAAGAGTTACATTGCGGCAGAGATCCGAGACTGAATGACAGGCTACGATTTTCTCTCTCCGGGCATAGCCTATTCACGAGCATCAAATCGTGGCAAGCGATTGCCAAAAACTGTTATCAGAGCTTGTCCGTTTGGAGTGGAGAGGCGGGTACTGTGCCTCAGCGGGCAAAGCACCCGCCTTTCGTCAGACGGTGCCCCTGTTGGCCAGAGCGTGCTTCGCCTCGGTGTAGATGCCTGCCATCCAGGATTCGACGTCGTCGGCCCTGCGGGGGAGCGCTGCGCTGAGGTTGACCGGGCCGTCGGCAGTCATCAGGATGTCGTCCTCGATCCGCACGCCGATTCCGCGGTACTCGGCCGGGATGGCCAGGTCTTCGTCCTTGAAGTACAGGCCAGGTTCGATGGTGAAGACCATTCCGGCCGTGAGGATGCCGTCGAGGTAGAGTTCCCGCTTGGCCTGGGCGCAGTCGTGTACGTCAAGGCCGAGGTGGTGGCTGGTACCGTGCGGCATCCAGCGCCGGTGCTGCTGGCCTTCGGGGCTGATGGCTTCCTCAACGCTGACGGGGAGCAGCCCCCACTCGGCAAGGCGTTCGGCCAGGACCGTGGTGGCGGCAGTGTGGATGTCCCGGAACCTGGTGCCCGGCTGGGCAGCAGCAAAGCCGGCGTCGGCCGCGTCCAGGACCGCTTCGTAGACCTTGCGCTGGATGTCTGTGAACGTGCCGTTGGCCGGCAGGGTCCTGGTGACGTCCGCGGTGTACAGTGAGTCGGCCTCAACGCCGGCATCCAGCAGCAGCAGTTCGCCGGCGTTGATCCGGCCGGTGTTCCGCGTCCAGTGCAGCACGGTGGCGTTATTGCCGGCGGCGGCGATGGTGTCGTAGCCGAGTTCATTGCCGACTTCGCGGGCCCGAGCGAAAAAGGCGCCTTCCACAACGCGTTCACCGCGGGCGTGCGTCAGGGCGCGGGGCAGGGACTTAACCACTTCCACAAAGCCCTCGGCGGTGGCTGCCACCGCCGTCATCATCTGCTCCACTTCCCATTCGTCCTTCAGGAGGCGGAGTTCGGACAGGGCTTCGGAAAGCTTTTCGTCCAATGCATCCAGGACGGCGAGGTCCAGGTTGTCCGGATCCTTGGCAGTGTTGTAGCGGGCCGTGTCCACAAGGGCGTCGATGTTCTCGTCCACTTTGCGGACAAGGCGGACGGAGATGCCACCGATCTCCGGGGCACCCACATTCCGGGTGATCGCCGTTTCAAGTCCATCGATATGGGCGGTGGGCAGCCCCAGCCGGGCTTCGAACTCAGCGAGCGTGGGGCGGGTGCCGATCCAGAACTCACCGGACCGGGAGTCGGCGTAGAACTGTTCCGTATCCCGGCCGGCCAGCGGGCGGAAGTAGAGCGTGGCACGGTGGTGCCCGCCGCCGTCGCCCTTTCCTTCGCCGGCCGGCTCCAGAATGAGGACAGCGTCCGGCTCATGGTCAAGGCCAAGGCCGGTGAGGTGCGCAAAGCCGGAGTGCGGGCGGAAGCGGTAGTCGCAGTCGTTGGAGCGGACTTTCAGCGGGCCGGCAGGGATGACCAGGCGTTCACCTTTGAACTGGTCGGAGATGGCTTTGCGCCTGGCCGCTGCGTAGTTGGCCACGGCGTCGCGGGTCGGCAGCTGCTGGCCGGTGGGCGCCCAGTTGCTGGCCATAAATGCCTTGAAGGCATCGGAACTGGGCCGCTGCGAGCGGTTGTTGACGCGCTCGTCGAGGGGCTGGGAAGCAGAGGTCAGGGTGTTTTCGGCATCGTTCACGGCACCATCGTCTCACCAGCAGCGAGGCTTGGGCCAATGCCCGGGCCGACCCTGTCAACTAGGCTGGGCAGGTGAGGATTGACCTGCATGCCCACTCCGACGTTTCCGACGGCACGGAAACCCCTGCTGACGTTATGGCCTCTGCGGCCAAGGCGGGCCTGGACGTGGTTGCCCTGACCGATCATGACTCCACGGACGGCTGGGCCGAGGCGTCCCGCGCGGCGTTGGATCACGGGGTTGCCCTGGTTCCGGGAATGGAAGTCTCCTGCCGGACGGAGCAGGGCATCAGTGTGCACCTGCTGAGCTACCTGCACGATCCTGCGCATCCGGGACTGCTGGCGGAAATCACCAAGGCCAAGGACGCGCGCCTCACCCGGGCAGAACGGATGGTGACGCTGCTCGCCGAGGACTACCCGCTGACCTGGGATGACGTCATCCACCATGTGGCCCCCGGAGCGACACTGGGCCGGCCGCACATCGCTGATGCCCTGGTTGCTGCGGGCGTGGTTTCGGACCGCTCGGAGGCTTTCGCCTCCATCCTTACCTCGCATTCGCGCTACTTTGTCCAGCACTACGCACCCGACCCGGCAACCGCCGTCGAACTTGTCTGCGCGGCCGGCGGCGTCCCCGTGTTTGCCCATCCTGTGGCGTCCGCCCGCGGCCGCATCGTGGGGGAGCAGGTTTACCAGGAGATGATCGACGCCGGTCTGGCGGGCGTGGAGATCGAGCACCGCGACAATCCCGAGGAAGGCCGCAAGTTCCTGCGCGGCCTTGCGGCCAGGCACGGGCTGCTGATTACGGGGTCTTCGGATTACCACGGCACCGGCAAACCCAACCTGCTCGGCGAGAATCTCACTACGGCGGAGGTGCTGGCCCGAATCGAAGAGCTGGGAACAGGTACCGCTGTCGTTCGCCCCTGAGCTGCGCCCTGACCCAACTGACTCGCAGTTAACGTCGTGAAAGCGCGTTTTGGCGACGTTTGATGCGAGTCAGTTGGGTGGGAAGGACGTGAAGGACGCCTTGTCACCCAACCGCTTGGCCATGACATCGATGGCGGGCTGGTTCTGGTCCACGCACACGAACTTGCGGTCGAGCTTGGCGGCCACGGCCCCGAGCGTTCCGGACCCGGCGAAGAAGTCCAGGCACCAGTCACCGGGACGGCTGGACGCGGCCACCACACGGCGGATGAGCCCCTCGGGCTTCTGTGTGGGGTAGCCGGTCTTTTCCTTGCCGGTGGGGGAGACGATGGTGTGCCACCAGACGTCCGTGGGCAGTTTCCCGAGCTCCCGCTTGGCAGGCGTCACCAGGCCCGGTGCCATATAGGGCTCCCGGTCAACCTCGGCGCTGTCGAAGTGGTACTTCGACGGGTTCTTGACGTACACGAGGATGTTGTCGTGTTTGGTGGGCCAGCGGTATTTGGCGCGGGCGCCGTAGTCGTAGGCCCAGATGATCTCGTTCAGGAAGCACGCACGGCCGAAGATGGCATCCAGCATGACCTTGGCGTAATGCACTTCCCGGTAGTCCAGGTGCAGGTAGAGCGTGCCGTCGTCAGCGAGCAGCCGCCAGGCCTCCACCAGCCGTGGTTCCAGGAAGGACCAGTAATCGCTGAACGCGTCATCGTAGCGGTGCAGGGCGCCCTTGATCGTGTCGTAGGAGCGGCCCTTGAAGCCCACGCGGTCGCCTTCACCGTCGGTGTTCAGCACCATCCGGGTTTCCTGGCGCTTCTGGACCCTGCCGGTGTTGAACGGCGGGTCCACGTAAATGAGTGTGAAGGCGCCGTCCGGCAGCGAGGGGAGGAACTCCGCGTTATCCGCGTGAACCACCAGGTTGCTGCCGTCCGGCGCCCAGACGGTGTCAGTCATCGAGGCTGTTAGGCCTCTACGTTGCCGGGCTGGGAGCCGGTGTCGGCTCCTGCCACTACTTCGCCGTTGCGGCGGCGGGTGCGGGTCCGGCTGCGGCGCGTCCGTGACTGGTCCACTTCGGCCGGGGCGGCCACGGCCGGTTCGGCGGCAGGTCCGGTGCCCGCGGTGTCGGCATCGGACGTACGACGACGGCGGTCGCCTGAGCGTCCACCCTCGGAAGCGCTGCGGCGGCTGCTGTTGTCACGGCCTCCTGAACGGTTGCTGTCGCGTCCGCCGTCGCGTCCGCCGTCGCGTCCGCTGTCGCGTCCGCTGTCGCGTCCGCTTGAGCGCGTGTTCTTCTTGCCGGTTTCGCCCAGGTCCTCCAGGACTTCGGCATCTACACCGGCGAGCGTGCGCTTGTTGCGGGGCAACCGGCCCTTGGTGCCTGCCGGGATGTCCAGCTCTTCATACAGGTGCGGGGACGAAGAGTAAGTCTCCACGGGTTCCGGAACGCTCAGGCCCAGGGCCTTGTTGATCAGGCCCCAGCGCGGCATGTCGTCCCAGTCAACAAAGGTCACGGCTGTCCCCTTGTTGCCGGCACGGCCCGTGCGGCCCACGCGGTGCAGGTAGATTTTTTCGTCTTCAACACACTGGTAGTTGATGACGTGCGTGACGTCATCCACGTCGATCCCGCGGGCAGCGACGTCGGTGGCCACGAGCACGTCCACTTTGTTGTTACGGAACGCACGGAGCGCCTGCTCGCGGGCGCCCTGGCCCAGGTCACCGTGGATGGCGGCAGCGGCGAAACCGCGGTCCAGCAGTTCTTCGGCCACCTTGGCTGCCGTGCGCTTGGTCTTGGTGAAGATGATGGTGCGGCCACGGCCGCGGGCCTGCAGGATGCGGGAAACAACTTCGATCTTGTCCATGCTGTGGGCACGGTAGATGAGTTGGCGGATGTCGCGCTTGGTGAGGCCCTCGTCTTCGGGATCAGCTGCCCGGATGTGGGTGGGCTGCGTCATGTAGCGGCGGGCCATCGCGATGACCGGGCCCGGCATGGTTGCGGAGAAAAGCAGGGTCTGGCGGACTCCCGGCGTACCGGCAATAAGCGTTTCCACGTCCGGGAGGAAGCCCAGATCCAGCATTTCGTCGGCCTCGTCCAGGATGACGGTCTTAACGTTCTTGAGGCTCAGGTGCTTCTGTTTGTACAGGTCGATGAGGCGGCCGGGGGTTCCCACCACAATCTCGACCCCCTTCTGCAAAGCCTCCACCTGGGGCTCGTACGCACGGCCGCCGTAGATGGTGGTGATGCGGGCGTTGCGCTTCCGCGACGCGGTCTGAAGGTCGTTGGCAACCTGGACGGCCAGTTCGCGGGTCGGCACGATGACAAGGGCCTGCGGTGCACCGGGAACGGCGAGCTTGTCGAAGCCGGCGTCATCCGGTCCCACCACGCGCTGCAGCGCGGGGATGCCGAAGCCGAGGGTCTTGCCGGTGCCTGTCTTGGCCTGGCCGATGATGTCGTGGCCTGCGAGGGCTACGGGCAGGGTCATGGCCTGGATGGGGAACGGGTGGGTGATCCCGGCGTCTGCCAGGGACTCGACGATATCGGCGCGGACGTTGTAGTCGGCGAAGGATTTCTCCTCGATTTCGTGCGGCTTCTCGTCCGAGATGATGGTCTCTTCGGGTTCGATCGTTTCGATGCCGGAATCGTCAGTCAGGATCTGGTGGGTATGCAATTCACTCACAGGTGAGTTTCCTTATTCATTTGGGCATTGGCGCTGCCTGCTCAACGGCTGGCCAACGAGGCCGTACCGGAGCACGCTCGGGCGCGCAAGCAAATCCAGTGGAAGCCGATCGCGGGCTATCTAAATGCTGGCACTGGTGACCAGCGGGTCTATCTCAAGATCGCGTAGGGGCGGGCTTGTTGAATCCAAAATCAAGGAAATCAACGACCGGGCATCCATTTCTACTACTTCAGTCTAGCCGTACGGACATGGAATTCCGGCCTTGCCCCTCAGGGGAGTGCCCAGTCAGTTCAGGACAGCAACTCGAAGTGGACCTCGCGGGCGGCGATGTCGGAGGAGATCAGGCGGACCCGGACCTTGGTTCCGGACTCGAGGTCGCCTGCGCAGCGGGCGGTCACGGCTGGCTCGGAGATCTGGATGATCCCCGAGGGGCCGTTGCCGTTTTTGCCGGCTCCGCCCCGCCCGTTTCCGTTTCCGTTGCCGTTCTTTCCGTTCCCGTTATCCTTCTGCGGCTTGGACCCGGAAATGACAATCGCATCGAACTCCTGGCCGATGTGGTTGACCAGAAGTGCGGCCTCCACGGTGTCCAGCGCCATGCGCTCCATCCGGGCAGCCAGTTGGTCCGAGCCAGCCATGATTTCCGGCAGGGTGGGCAGGGCTTCCCGCGCCCAGCCAGGCACCGGCCGGCCGTTGCTCAGGGCCTCGCAGATCACCAGGACAAAGCGGTCGATAAGCCGCCGGAGGGGCGCCGTGGTGTGGGCATAGGCGGCGCCGATGGCGGACTGGATGGCGTCCTCAGGAACAGTGCCATCAAAGGCGGTGTAACTTGCGCCGCGGAACAGCATTCCGGCGGAGTGCAGGATGGCCAACTGCCGCGGCTCGGTGGGATCGAGGCTGCGAAGGTACTCGCCATAGCTGGTTTTCCCATCCCATGCCTTGCCCAGGGCCACGGTTTGGAGCCTGAAATGCCTGAGGGAGCGCTCGTCCGGGGCGGGCATGGTCCGCAGGATGCCTACTTTCCCCGTCAGCATCAGCTTGGCCGCCGCCATGCCCGCCATGAGGGAAATCTGTGCATTCCAGTCTTCCACCGGGAGCTGCGGCGCCGCTGCAATCCGGTAGCCGCCGTCGGGGGTCTGCACGATCTCCTGCTCCGGCATGTTCAGGCTGGCACCGCCGCGCTGCCGCTCCAGTTCAACGCGCTTGAGCCCCACTTCCCTCAGGAGCTGCAGCACGGGGTTGGCTGTGCCGGCATCGATGTCGGCCTGGACGCCCTTGTAGTCCAGCTTGGCCCGGCTGCGGATCGTGGCCCGCTGGACGGTGACGGTCGAAACCTGGGCGGCGTCGTCCAGCCCGAAGTCCCAAACAAATGCAGCGCACAGCTGATCGGCCAGGAGGCTGCCGGCTTGTTCGCTGATGACTTCAGGGTGCAAGGGGATGCGGCCGTCCGGGGCGTAGAACGTCTGGCCGCGGCGGCGGGTTTCGGCATCCAGGCTGCCGCCGGGGCGGACAAAAGAGGGCACATCAGCGATGGCATAAAGCACCCGGTAGCCGGCGCCGGCACGTTCGATGGAAAGCGCCTGGTCCAGGTCCGTGGACGACGCCGGATCGATCGTCAGGAACTCAACGTCCGTCAGGTCCGCGGCGGGGAGCTGGTGGGCTGCCACTGCTGCCTCGGCGTCGCGGACCGCCTCTGCAGGGTAGGGGCCCGGCAGTTCCAGTTCGGTCCGCAGGGCACTCAGCGCTGCCGCGAGGGCGTTGGTCTGCTCGCGGACATTGGGGGCCAGCCGATGATGTGACACGAAAGTCAGGTTAGCCCGATTTCCATGGATCGTGCACGCCCCGCCCCGCTGCGCGCAGGTTTCTTAGGATGCGGCGGCGTCCAGGGCGACCACGAGGGCGCCGGCCGCTGCGGCGGGGTCGGCGGCTTCCGTGATGGCTCGCACCACAACTATCCTGCTTGCCCCGGCTTCCACCACCTGCTCAACGTTGCTCAAATCGATGCCGCCGATCGCAAACCAGGGCAGTGTGGCCTGGGCGCCGCCGGCGGCGCGGACTGCCTCCGCTGCATAGCGCACCAGGTCGAGGCCGACGGCGGCCCGGCCGGGTTTGGTGGGGGTAGCCCACACCGGTCCGACGCAGAAGTAGTCCAGGCCGCCGTCGGCAGTCACCGTTGCGGACATCCGGATGGCGCCCTCGATCTGTTCGGTAGTGTGGGTGGAGAGCCCCACGGTGGCTCCGGCACCGAGCAGAGTGCGGGCCGATGCCACGGGCAGGTCCTTCTGCCCGATATGGAAGACGGGCGCGCCCGTCAGCATGGCGATGTCGGCGCGGTCATTGACGGCCCAGAGACGGCCGTGCCGGGCGGCGGCTGCCTGGAGCACCGCCAACAGTTCCAGCTCCTCGGCGGCCTCGATCCCCTTGTCGCGGAGCTGGATGATGTCCACCCCGCCGGCAAACGCCGCGTCCACAAATTCCGCGAAGTCCCCGCGGTCCCGGCGGGCATCGGTGCACAGGTACAACCTGGCGCTGGTGGGCAGGCCGTTGCTGGACGCCTCCGGCGGTATCTGGGCGGAGTGGCTGGGAGGGGTAGCGGGAGCGGAGTGTGCGTTCATGGAAACTACCCTAGTTCCCCTAAACTGGGTGAGTACTGCGGGAGCCCGTTGCAGCCGTCACAAAGCGGCCGGGCTGAGAGGGCACCAGAGCCGACCGCTTGACCTGATCCGGCTAGTACCGGCGTAGGGAAGGAAACACATGCTCTCCCCATCCAGCGGCGCACCCGCCAGCCCGCCAGCCAGTGCACCAGCCAGCCCGCCTTCCGAGCCAGCAGGCAGTCCCGATTTCTGCCACGCCGACGTAGCTGTCATTGGCGGCGGCGTCATTGGCCACGGGATCGCCTGGGAAGTGCGGCGCTCCGGCCGCTCCGTGGTCCTGATCGATGATGCACCCGGCTCCGGGGCCAGTTGGGCGGCAGCCGGCATGCTCGCGCCCGTCAGCGAACTGCACTACCAGGAGGAAGACCTTCTGGAGCTGATGCTCGAATCCTCCGGCCTCTGGCCCGCCTTCGCAGCCCACCTCGCCGGGGCCGGGGCGGGGGATACCGGCTACCTGACGACGCCGACCCTCGCCGTCGGTGCCGATGCCGCGGACCGCCGCGCGCTGATGGACCTGCGGACCGTGCAGCAGGCCAGCGGCCTGGTGGTGGAACCGCTGACCGTCCGGGAAGCACGGATGAGGGAGCCGCTCCTCAGCCCGGCGATTTCCTGCGCCTTGGAAATCCCGGCGGACCACCAGGTGGATCCGCGGAAGCTGGTGGCGTCCCTGCAGCAGGTCCTGGCCAGCCACGAACCCGGCGCCGGAACCGCTGTGGACGGCGCCCGCGGCGGGTTCGCCGTCGGGCACCGGGCCGAAGCCCTACTCTGGGATGCCGGACGCGTCAGCGGGGTGAAGCTGGCCAACGGCGGCACAGTCACTGCGGGAGAGACCATTGTGGCCAACGGCCTGCAGGCGGCTGCGCTGGAAGGATTGCCGGACGGGCTGCGCTTGCCTCTCCGCCCTGTGTACGGCGACATCCTGCGCCTCGCCGTACCGCGGCACCTGCGTCCGCTGGTCACCTCCACCGTCCGCGGCCTGGTCCACGGGGTGCCGGTCTACATCGTCCCGCGGCAGGACGACACCGTGGTGATCGGCGCAACCCAGCGGGAGGATGCACTGTCCGCCATCCCGGACGCCGCCGTGTCGGACCCTGCCTTGCCGGGCCCCATCACGCCGAGCACTGCCTTTTCACACACCATCACGCCGAGCACTGCCGTCTCCGCAGGCGGCGTCTACCAGTTGCTCCGCGACGCACAGGCCCTGCTGCCCGCCGTCGCCGAGCTGGAGCTCCTGGAATGTACCGCGCGGGCGCGCCCCGCGACGCCGGACAACGCACCCCTGCTCGGCCGTGTACCCGACTCCCGGCCCGGTGTCGGACACATCGCCGGGCTGATCATTGCCACCGGATTCTTCCGCCACGGCGTGCTGCTGGCTCCAGCGGCGGCGGCCATCTGCCGGGACCTGCTGGACGGCAGGGAGGATCACCGGTGGCACGCCCTCAGCCCGGCCAGGTTCTCCAGCCAGCCTCGAACAACCTTTCAATCGACTAAGGAAACAGCATGAATATCACTCTCAACGGCGCGCAGCATGCCGTGGCCGACGACGCCTCCATCACCACACTCGTCACGGAGATCACGGGCCGTCCCCTCGCAGCGAACGGCCAGGCCACTGATGGACAGAAACTCGGCGTGGCCGTTGCCCACAACTCAGACGTAGTACCCCGCAGCCAGTGGTATGCCACGGCACTCGCCGAAGGTGACACCGTTGAACTGGTCACCGCAGTCCAGGGAGGCTGACACCATGCCAGTAACCAGCAGCATCAGCACAGGAAACCACCCAGCAGACACGGACCGGCTGGTGATCGACGGCGTGGAGTTTGGTTCCCGCCTGATCATGGGCACCGGTGGAGCTCCGAGTCTCGACGGATTGGGCGCCGCCCTCGTGGCGTCCGGCACCGAACTGACCACGGTGGCCATGCGGCGTTATTCACCGAAAGAGTCAGGCTCACTCTTCCAGCTCCTGGTGGACCACGGGATCCGGGTCCTGCCCAACACGGCTGGCTGCTTCACCGCCCGGGACGCGGTGATGACGGCGGAACTGGCGCGCGAAGCGCTGGAAACGGACTGGGTCAAACTGGAAGTCATCGCCGATGAACAGACCCTGCTGCCGGACGCCGTCGAGCTCGTGGACGCCACCGAACAACTCGTGAACCGGGGGTTCAAGGTGTTCGCCTACACGAACGATGATCCCGTGCTCGCCCTGCGGCTGGAGAACCTTGGGGCCGCCGCCGTCATGCCGCTGGGCGCCCCGATCGGCACTGGCCTCGGGATCCTCAACCCCCACAACATCGAACTGATCGTCTCGCGCGCGTCGGTGCCCGTGGTGCTGGACGCGGGCATTGGCACGGCGTCCGACGCGGCGCTTGCCATGGAGCTGGGTTGTGATGCCGTGCTGCTGGCCACCGCCGTGACCCGGGCCCAGAACCCGACGTTGATGGGGGAGGCCTTCAAACACGCCGTCATCGCCGGTAGGCTGGCGAAAGCGGCCGGCAGGATTCCGCGCCGCGAGCACGCCCTGGCATCATCGGCGATGGAAAACCGGGCCGAATTCCTTTAGCCCGGCGCCCGCTGCCGTCTGCCGGGTCGGGCTCACAGAACCAACCTAGGAGTCCGCTGTGACCGGCAAAAAAGACGTCCTCACCCGCGAACGGCTTGACGCTGTCCTGGCCGGGCTGCCTGACTGGCGGTACCGGCTGGGCGGGCTCGTCACGATGTATAAAACGCCGACGGCGGCCGCAGCACTTGAGCTGATTGCCGCCGTCGGACGCCTCGCGGAAGCGCAGAACCACCACCCCGACCTGGAATGGCGCTACAACCGGGTGTTCATCCGCTACACCTCGCACGACGCCGGGGGCGAAGTCACTGAGCGGGACGCCGCTGCAGCGGCGGCAGCCAGCGAAGCGGCCGGCCAGGCCGGCGCGACTGCGCAGCCCGAGGCCCAGTGGAACACCTGAAACGGGTGGCTACAACTTCAGGGCCTGTGTGAGCCGCTGTATGTCGTGACGTTCGCGCGTCCGGCCCAGGTAGATGACAGCGCCGATGGCCGCCGCAGTGCCCAGGACCATTGGCAGGACCCACGGAATCCAGGTCAGACCGGGCAAGTAGCCAAAGCCCGCCGTGATGAGGAGGATCCAACTGACCGCACCCACCGCGACGGCGACGCCGGCGGGCAGCCCCGTGCCGTACCTGGCGTGGCGTTTGTCATTGGCCCAGACAACGAAGCCGGCGGCGGCCGTGGCCAGGACAACGATGGTCAGCGAAAGCATGGGATCTCCCTCGGAATGCAGCGGGCCACCGCCATCGGCGGTGGCCCGGCGTGCGTGCTAGAACTGGCCGAAACCGACCTTGCGGGCCTCTTCGGCACCGATTTCCACGTAGCCCAGGGCGTTGCCGGGGACAATGATGATGCGTCCCTTGTCATCCGTCAGGCGGAGATCGGTGCCCTTGGTGATGGCTTCTTCAACGATCGTAGCTACGGCGTCAGCATCCTGAGCCGATTCCAGCACGATTTCGCGGCCAATGTTCTGAATGCCGATCTTAATTTCCAAAAGGGGGCCTCCCAGCCAATCGAAGTTTCTTCGGTTCTCTTATTTGTAGTCTAGGACTCTTTAGGGAAGCGGGAAATTCCGCGCCAAGCTAAACGGTAAATGAGGTCGCTGGCCACGTCGAGGTCCAGATCCCCGTCCGTTTCCAGCCAATACCGGGCGCTGACCTGCGCCATTCCAGCCAGCCCGCGGCCCAACAGTTGCGCCTCCAGGGGCGGCAGTTTGGTGTCTTCGGCAATGACGCGGGCGACGGCGTCCGCGAAGGTTTTGTTGAAAGTCTCCAGCCGGGAACTGACATCCGGGTCATTAATAAGGTCCGATTCGAAGACCAGGCGGTGGGCCTGGTCGTCGCTGGCGATAAAGCGGTAGTACGCCCGCATCACGGCGTGGACGCGTTCGTCATTGTCCGAGGTGGAGTTCAGGGCGCCGAGCATCCGGTCTGTCAGTGAGGTCAGATGGCTGTCCAGCAGCGCAAGGTAGAGCTCCCGTTTGGATGGGAAATGCTGGTACAGCACGGGCTTGCTTACGTGGGCCGTTTCGGCAATCTCGTCCATCGCGGCCCCATGGTAGCCGTTGGCGACAAAAACCTCCTGGGCCGCCGCGAGGAGCTGGGCCCGGCGTTCGTCCCGGGGGAGCCTGGCGGACCGCTGGCCTGCTGTGCGTGGAGGTGCGGGAGGTTCCCCGCCTGACGCCCGGTCAGCCCGCGTTTCATGGACCACAGTTACCCTACTTTCCCTTGCCGTTATTTACACAATACTGCGCGGTAATATGACCGGGCGGTATCTCGGGGCATACATTGAAGTATGGCTTCGACTTTGACCGCAAATGATTCCTCTGTCTCGCTTAGTCCGCTGGTTGAGCCCGCCGGCGAGCTGACTCCGGCCGAGGTGGAGCGATACTCCCGGCATCTCATCATTCCGGAGATCGGTGCGGTGGGTCAGCGGCGCTTGAAGAATGCCAAGGTCCTTGTCATCGGTGCCGGGGGACTGGGCTCGCCAGCCCTGCTGTACCTGGCTGCCGCCGGCGTGGGGACCCTGGGAATCATCGACGACGACGACGTTGACCTTAGCAACCTGCAGCGCCAGGTGGTCCACGGTGTGGCGGACGTGGGACGGCCCAAGATCGAATCCGCCCGGGACGCCATTGCCGCGCTGAACCCCCTGGTGGACGTCCGGCTGCACAACGTCAGGCTGGATGCCTCCAACGCCCTGGAGCTGTTCGCGGACTACGACCTGATCCTGGACGGGGCGGACAACTTCGCCACCCGTTACCTGGTCAACGACGCCGCGGCAATCCTGGGCAAACCGTATGTCTGGGGTTCGATCTTCCGCTTCGACGGCCAGGTCAGCGTCTTCTGGGAAAAGCACGGCCCCACCTACCGCGACCTCTACCCGGAGGCCCCGCCCGCGGGCTCCGTACCCTCCTGCGGCGAAGGCGGCGTCTTTGGCATGCTCTGCGCAGCTGTGGGTTCGCTGATGGTGACTGAGGCTGTCAAGCTGATCACCGGCGTCGGGCGTTCACTCCTGGGCCGGGTTGCACTCTTTGACGCGCTGGGCGGCAGCTGGCGCGAGATCCGCGTGGCCAAGGACCCAGGCGCCGAGCGGATTACGGAACTGACCGACTACGACGCCTTCTGCGGCATCGCGCCCGACGTCGCCGCGGACACCGAGCACACGGTCACGGCAACCCAACTGGCCACCATGCTGGCGTCACGCAAGGCCGGACTGAAGGACTTTGAACTGGTGGACGTCAGGGAAACCGGCGAACACGACATCGTGAATATTGACGGCTCGGTGCTCATTCCCCAGGGCAGGATCCTGGCGGGGGAGGCGTGGGCGGAACTGCCTCAGGACAAGGACATTGTGTTCCACTGCAAAGCCGGGACCCGGTCAGCGAATGTCCTGGAAGCCGCGCGGAAGGCAGGCTACCAGCGCGTCAGCCATCTCGACGGCGGGATTCTCGCCTGGGTGCGGGATGTCGAGCCGCAGAAGCCGGTTTACTGACGGAAGCCGCCAGCGACGCGCTAGGCGTCAGGCTGTTTCGCGGCCCTTTTGATTCGTGGAGCCCTGGTGATCCGCGGGGCACTCAGCCTGGGCCGCGGCAGCGGGCTGCTCCACGGTAATGCCGTAGAGGGTTTCGAGGGCCGAAACGTAGTCGTCCTGCTGGCCGTTCGCCGCCAATTCGCGGGCACGGACCGTGGGCACGTGGAGCAACTGCTTGACCATCCGGCGAAGCGCGAACTCCACTTCCTCGGCGGCCGCGGTGCAGCCGTGGCGGGCACGGACCCGCTCCATCTCCGCATCAAGGACGTTCATGGTGTGCCGGCGGAGCGCCACGATGGCCGAATCCGCGGAGCGGGCTTCCCGCTCCTGTTCGAACGCTTTGGCGGCGCCGGACACAATGCCGCTGGCGTGGGTCAGCGACTCAACCTGTTCCTGCGGGGCCGCTAACCGTACGGATTCGAGCGTCAGCAGCTCAACGCCGTCGAGCTGTCCGACTTCCGGGTCAAAGTCATGGGTGAGGGCAAGGTCGATGGCGATCAGCGGCTGGGGAGTTGCGGCACGGACCTGGGCAAGTTCACCGGCTTCAATGCGGGTGTCCGAGCCGCTGCAGCCGATCATCACGTCGGCGGCTGCGACAGCTGTCGGGAGAGTATCCGCGTCCAGGGCCGTTCCGCCCCTGGTGGCGACAAATGCTTCGGCGCGGCCCGACGAGGAAAACACGGAGGTGTCCGTGCAGCCGCGATCGCGCAGCAACGCCATGGTGGCGCCGGCGTAGGCGCCGGTGCCAAACAGGACAACCTTTTTCGCCGACCAGTCGGGGTTCTCGGACAGATCGGTTGCCAGGTCCAGGGCCACGGAGACGATGGACAGGCCGCGGGATCCGAGGGCGGTCTGTGCGCCGACGTCCTTGGCCGTTTTGGACGCGGCCTGGAACAGCCGGACCAGGCCCGAGCTGGCAGTGCCCTCGTGTTGGGCGGTGATGAGGGCGCGGCGCACCTGGCCGGCAATCTCGCGCTCGCCCACGACGGCGGAATCGAGTCCGGCGCTGACGGCAAAAAGGTGCTGGCTGACTTCGGTACCGGTCCGGGTGCTGAAGGCGCGGGAGACAAGCTGTTCGTTGAGGCCGCTCAGACCGCTGATCTCGGATACGAGGGCCGCCCGGGCGGCCTCGACGTCATCGGCGTGGGGCGCTTCACCGTAGATTTCGTATCGGTTGCAGGTGGCAAGCACCACCGCGCCCGTCACTGCCGGCGATCCGGAGAGTGCGGACGTGGCGATCTCTGAAGCACCGTTGCTCAGTTGAGCAACGGTCTCAAGATCGATGTCGGCGTGTGTAGCCACCAATGAAAAAAGAACCACAACGGATCCATCATAGCTTTTTCGTGGCGCGGTAAAACAACCCGGGGCGCACGGTGTCGGGGGCTAAAAGGCCGTGATTCGCGGCACGCTCCCTCGAAAGCTCCCGCAGGTGGCAGGCTGTCGTTATCTTTTGGGGCCGATTTTGGGCACAATCGAAGGCATGACTTCCAGCTCCGCCGTGCCTCATGTCCTGTCTGACGACGGCGCCCTTGCCGCCAGCCATCCGCTGATGGATGGCCGCACCGCAGATTCCCCGCTGATCACCGCCTACCGTGGCGGCAAGCCCTCGCGGCGCCCGGTGTGGTTCATGCGGCAGGCCGGGCGATCCCTTCCCGAGTACCTGAAGGTGCGCGAAGGAGTGGCCATGCTGGACTCGTGCCTGCGGCCGGAACTGGCATCCGAGATCACCTTGCAGCCCGTCCGTCGCCACGACGTTGACGCGGCCATCTTCTTCTCCGACATCGTGATTCCGCTGAAGCTCGCCGGAATCGGCGTGGACATAGTGCCCGGGGTGGGACCCGTACTGGACAAGGCCGTCCGCACCGCCGAGGACGTAGCGGCCCTGCCGCAGCTGACGTGGGAGGCGCTGGAGCCCATCCGCGAAGCCGTCCGCCTGACTGTGGCGGAACTTGGTAAGACCCCGCTGATCGGCTTCGCCGGCGCACCGTTTACGCTCGCCGCCTACATGGTGGAGGGCAAGCCCTCGCGGGACCACCTGGGCCCGCGCACCATGATGCACGCGGATCCGGAGACCTGGGCCGCGCTGGCCAACTGGGCCGCCGATGCCTCCGGGCTGTTCCTCCGTGCCCAGCTTGAAGCCGGCGCCTCCGCCGGTCAGCTTTTTGATTCCTGGGCAGGGTCGCTGGGCCTCGCCGACTACACCAGGCACGTGGCGCCGGCCTCAGCCAGGGCGCTGGACCACGTCCGCCACCTGGGTGCGCCGCTGGTGCACTTCGGCACCGGCACGTCTGAACTCCTGGCTGCCATGCGCGACGTCGGCGTGGACGTGGTGGGTGTTGATTACCGCCTGCCGCTGGACGAGGCCAACCGTCGCCTGGGCGGGACGGTGCCGCTACAGGGGAACATCGATCCGGCGCTGCTGTCCGCGCCCTGGGAAGTCCTCGAGGCACACGTGCGCGAAGTCATCAAAGCTGGCTCCTCGGCGCCCGGGCATGTGCTGAACCTTGGCCACGGGGTGCCGCCCGAAACCGACGCCTCCGTCCTCACCCGGGTTGTCGAACTCATCCATTCCATTTCACCGGAGTAGGAGCGTGGAAAGCTCCTTAAAGCCGGCCCCGGCTGCCATCGTCCTGGGTGGCGGCATCTCCGGCCTGCTGGCAGCGCGGGAACTGGCCACGGCCGGCCAGGCCGTAACCGTCTTGGAAGCTACCGCGCTCTGGGGCGGCTGCGTTGGCAGCCATGTGGTGGCAGGCCTCACCCTGGACAGCGGGGCGGAGTCCTTCGCAACACGCTCCACCGCGGTGGCCGAGCTGGCCGCTGAACTTGGGCTGGCCGGCAAGATCGTTTTGCCCCGCCCCGGCGGTGCCTGGGTGCAGCTTCCGGACGGCCCCCGGGAGCTTCCCAAGACCGGCGTCCTGGGCATTCCCGCCAACCCATGGGACCCGGAGGTCCGGCGTTCCCTTGGATTTTTTGGTTCGCTGCGGGCGTCATTGGACAAGTACCTGCCCGCCAGGGTGGGCGCGTCAGCGGAAGTCACCAGTGTCTCGGCGCTGGTCCGGGCGCGGATGGGCCGTCGGGTGCTGGAGCGGCTGGTCGCTCCGGTGGTGGGCGGCGTGCACTCCGCCGATCCCGGGCTCCTCGATGTCGATATGGTGGCCCCGGGCCTGCGCGCGGGGATCCGGACGCACGGGTCGCTGGCTGCCGCAGTTGCTGCCCAACGCCGCGGTCCGGGCGGGCCTTCCCTCGCGAAGGCGGGTTCCGCCGTCGCCGGACTCGAAGGCGGGATGCACACCCTGGTCACGGCCCTCGTCAGCGATCTCCATGAACGCGGCGTCACACTGCTCGCCGGTTCCCCGGCGGGTGCAGTGGAGCGGACCCCCGATGGCTGGCGGGTCACCGCGGGTGAAGAAACGTACGACGGCGGCCTGCTGGTGGTGGCGCTCCCCGGCCCGGCCGCCGTCGGGCTGCTGCAGGAGGCAGTGCCCGCCCTCGCCGGCAGGAGTCCAGAGCACGGGCCCGACGTCCGGCTTGTCACGCTGGTGGTGGACCTGCCTGAACTGGACCGCAGGCCGCGGGGTACCGGGATCCTGGTGGCACCCCAGACACCGGGCATCCAGGCAAAAGCACTCACGCATGCGACCGCGAAATGGGACTGGCTGGCAGCCGCGGCCGGGCCCGGAACCCATGTGTTGCGTCTGTCGTACGGCCGGCTGGAGGGTACTGCCGCTGACGGCTCGGACGCCCCGGGCTCCAGGGCAGACGGCTCTACAACTGCAGCGGGCTCCGACCTCCTGGCTGCAGCCCTGCGGGACGCTTCCAGCCTGCTGGAGGTCCCGGTGCAGTCGAAGGACCTAGTGGGCTGGGACGTGGTGAGGTGGCAGGGCGCCCTGCCGTTCGCTGCGGTGGGCCACAAGGCCCGGGTGGCCGGGATCCGCAGCATCTGCGCCGCGGAGAGCGGGCTGGGCATAATAGGCGGCTGGGTGGCCGGCAACGGACTCGCCGCTGTTGTGTTCGACACACGAAAAGAAATTCACGGCCTGCTCAGCTGATCATCGCCCCTGTTCAGCGCAATATAGCCCCGGCGGCCGTCCGCGACGGGGCCAATTTCCCGGTTTCCAATCCGTCCGATCCTGTGGCTAGGGTCGATAGCTATGGTTATTTACAGGTCCGAACCTTCCCGTTCCAGGACCAGTATCCATGGGGGATTCCGGCGTGGCGCGGCTGCCGCGGCCCTCGGAACGATACTGGTACTTTCTGCAGGCGTCCCCGCCTCCCAGGCGGGGACGGGCCAAAGTGAATCCGGCAAGCCCGTCCAGGCCAAAGACCATCAGGATGACTCCCTGATCGGTGGCCTGTTGAGGGGCCTGCGGGATGAGCCAGAAGACCGCACCGAGTCGCCTGAACCTTCACCGGCCGCGTCAACCCCGGCCACCCCGGGCGCCGCCAGGCCGGGTCCCACCAGGCCGGGTCCCACCAGGCCGGGTGCCACCAGGCCAACCGAGCCGGCAAACCCGCCTCCCACTTCCCCTGCGACCGGCAGTCCAACGTCGCCGGCCCCGGTTCCTACGGATACAGCGGCCCCGGTTCCTACGGATACGTCGGCCCGGGGAGCCTCACCACGGTCGTCCCGCCCCGGACCTTCGGCGCCGTCGCCCGCGCCGTCATCGACGGCCCAGGACTCCGGCACCGCCGCACCGGCAACGGGAGCAGCCCCGGAGAACCAGGGCCAGTCCGCCGCACCCGGAACAGGTCAGCAGGCATCCGAACCGCAGAAGTCCCAGCATCCCGGGGGCGACCAGTCCACCGGCCACGCCACGGATGAAGCCACGGCCGGCGCCACCAGCAGCGGGTCCACGGAAACTGCCGGGCTCTCCACTGCACCGTCCTCGCGGCACAAGATGTCTGCGGCAGCTGAACCCGCCGCCGAAACAGCCAAGGTGTGGCTCGGCGTCGGCCTGATAGGTTCTGCCGGAGCTGCAGGGCTCCTGTTTGCCCGGATCCGCAGGATCTGACTACTGCCGGACGAGGCTGGCAGGCCATACGGAGGTGTGAAATCGGGCACTTCTACGTCATGTAGAAGTCGCTGGTTTCGACTTGGGGGGAGGGAACGGGCAAACTGGTAACTATGAGCCACACTTCTGCCGAATCTGTCACTAAAACCGAAGAATCAGCCAAGCAGTTCTTCACCCTCTGGACCGTTTTCAAGCGCACCGAGTCCCTGGTTCGCAGCGCTGGTGCTGCCGCCGATTTTGACGCCCTGCTGTCCCGGCTGTCCGACGCCGGCGTCACCCACCGCGGGAGCTACGACGTGTCCGCCATGCGTGCCGACGCCGACGTCATGGTGTGGCTCCACGGATCGAAGCCCGAAGCGCTCCAGCAGGCCATCCGCGAGATCCGCCGCAGCAAGCTCCTTGCCGGCACCGACATTGTCTGGTCAGCCATGGGTGTGCACCGCGATGCTGAATTCGCCAAGGATCACACTCCCGCCTATTCCCGCGGAGTGGAACCGGCTGAATGGCTTTGCGTCTACCCCTTCGTCCGCTCCTACGAGTGGTACCTCCTCCCCGACGCCGAGCGTGGCAAGATGCTGCGCGACCACGGCATGCTGGGCCGCGAGTTCCCCCAGGTTATTTCCAACACTGTGTCCGCCTTCGCCCTGGGCGACTGGGAATGGATCCTTGGCCTCGAGGCTCCCGAGCTCGTGGACCTCGTTGACCTCATGCGGCACCTGCGTTCCACTGAGGCCCGCAACCACGTCCGGGAGGAAATCCCGTTCTACACCGGCCGCCGCATCACCGCGGCAGAGGTCGCAGAGGTCCTCGCATGACCCCGAACGATCCTCTGGCCAGCTCCACCGTCACTGCTGTCAACCCCGTCACCGAGGCCGGCCGGATGGCTCCCGAGGACTATGACGCGGTGCTGCTCGCCTCCTTCGGCGGCCCCGAGGGACAGGACGACGTCATCCCGTTCCTGCGCAACGTCACCCGCGGCCGCGGTATCCCGGACGAGCGGCTCGAAGAGGTTTCCCACCACTACCGGGCCAACGGCGGCATCAGCCCCATCAACCAGCAGAACCGTCAGCTCAAAGCCGCCCTCGAGGCCGAGCTCGCCGCCCGTGGCATCAGCCTTCCGGTGCTGTGGGGCAACCGCAACTGGGCCCCCTACCTTCCGCAGACCCTGCAGGACGCTTACGACGCCGGCCACCGCAAACTGCTGATGGTCACCACCAGTGCCTACTCCTGTTACTCCAGCTGCCGCCAATACCGCGAGGACATCGGCATCGCCCTGACGGAGACCGGGCTGGACGGCCGGCTCGAGGTGGACAAGGTCCGCCAGTACTTCGACCACCCCGGCTTTGTGGAGCCGTTCATTGAGGGCACCACAGCCGGGCTCGCGGACGTCCGCGCCCAGCTCGCCGCCGCGGGCACCCCGGATGCCCCCGTCCAGATTCTGTTCGCGACGCATTCGATCCCCACACGGGATGCAGAAGCCGCCGGACGGTCCGACGCTGAGCCGCGCGAGTTTGAGGAAGGTTCCGCCTACGTGGCCCAGCACCTCGCCACCGCCTCGGCGGTCATCGAGAGGGTCAAAGCGGAATCCGGACTGACCGCTCCATGGTCGCTGGTGTACCAGTCCCGCTCCGGCGCCCCGCACGTGCCGTGGCTGGAACCGGACATCAACGATGCCATCGAAGAGTTGGCCGGCCAGGGGGTCAAGGGCATCGTCATCGTGCCGCTCGGGTTCGTCAGCGACCACATGGAAGTTGTCTGGGACCTGGACACCGAAGCGCTTGAGACCTGCCGCAACCTGGGGCTGGCCGCCACGCGCGTTCCGACCCCCGGTACCCACCGGAAGTTCGTCAATGGACTCGTGGACCTCATCTCGGAACGCACGCGTGCCAACAACATCGCCGACCGGTCCGCAATGACCGGCCTGGGCCCGTGGTATGACGTCTGCCGGCCCGGCTGCTGTGCCAATTTCCGCGGCGAAAAGCCAACCATCGCCGGAGCCGACACCACCGTCGGCACCGGGCACGACGAGTACCCGGCAGGCGGCGCAGACGCTGCCGGGGGAGAAGGCGCACTGTGACGGTCCGGATTGGAACGAGGGCCAGCAAACTCGCGCTGACCCAGACCCAGCAGACGGCTGACCAGCTGGCCGCCGTCGGCGGCTTCCCGGTGGAGCTGGTGCACATCACCACCGAGGGCGACGTTAAGACCGGATCGCTGTCCCAGATGGGCGGCACCGGCGTATTTGTCGCCGCCCTGCGCGATGCCCTGCTGCATGACACCTGCGACGTCGCGGTGCACTCGCTCAAGGACCTGCCCACCGGCGCAGCACTTGGCCTGACCATCGCCGCGACGCCCAAGCGTGTGGACGTGCGCGATGCGCTCTGCGCCCGCGACGGCCTCAAGCTGGCCGACCTTCCGCAGGGCGCCAGGGTGGGCACCGGCTCGCCGCGCCGCGCTGCCCAGCTGCGCGCCGCCCGCCCCGACCTGGATGTCCAGGATATCCGCGGCAACGTGGACACCCGCCTGGGCCGTGTGCCCGGCCTGCCCGGCAACGCAGAAGCCGCACCAGGTGACCTCGACGCCGTCGTCCTGGCCGCCGCCGGCCTGGAGCGCATCGGCCGCCTGGACGCCGTGAGCGAATTCTTAGAGACGGACGTGATGCTGCCCGCACCGGGACAGGGCTCGCTGGCCATTGAATGCAGGACGGCCGACGCCCCGCGCAAGGCCGGTTCCACCGAAGGTTCGCAAGGTGTCCTAGCGCAGGCCCTGGCCGCGCTCAACGATGAGGACACCCGCCTCGCCGTGACTGCCGAACGTGCTGTGCTGGCCCGCCTCGAGGCCGGCTGCGCCGCCCCCGTGGGCGCTTTCGCCTACCGGAAGGGCAGCATGCTGTACCTCGAGGCTGCAGTCTGCGCCGTGGACGGTACCCAGATTGTGCGTGAAAAGAAGGCGACGGACGGCCTGACCGAGGTTGGCGCCACCCTGCTCGGCATCGAGGTGGCCGAACTCCTCCTCGCCGCCGGCGCCGCGGAGATCGCGGATCTTGCCGCATCCTGATGACCTGGCGGGGTCGCTGGGTGGCAGGCGCGTCCTGATCACCCGGAGCGCCGACCGAGCCCGTCCACTGTCCTCGCTGCTGCGCAGCCTCGGGGCCGAGCCGCTGGTCCTGCCCCTCATCGACTTCGAGCGGGCCGCGGACCAGCCAGCCCTGGATGCCGCCCTGGATGCAATGGCGGCCGGGGATTTCGACTGGCTTGTGGTCAGCAGCATCACCACGGTCCGCATGCTCGCGGAAAAGGCCGCCGGGCGCGGAACTACGCTGGCAGCGCTCGTGCCTGCCGGGACCCGCGTGGCCACGATTGGACCGTCGTCCCGGCAGATTTTGGAGTCCGTGGGCATCCCCGTGGCGCTGGCCCCAGTGGACATCCAGTCCGCCGAAGGCTTGGTTGACCTCTGGACGGCGGCCCCCGAGCGCGTGCTGCTCCCGCAGGCGGACATCGCTGCGCCCGGTTTGCGCGAGGGCCTTGCGGCCAAGGGCGCCAACGTCACCCCGGTCGTGGCCTACCGCACCGTGGATTTCCCGGCCCGGCCGGAAGTCCGCCTGCAGGCGGAACTGCCGGCCGCCGTCGTGGATTCCAACCATGGGGCACCGCCGGAGCTGAGCCCGGTAGAGGCCCGCGAAGAGCTCGCCGCGGGAACCCTCGACGCCGTTGTGGCCGCTTCGCCGAGCGCCGCGCGCCGGATCGCTGCGACCCTGCTGCCGCTGGGCAGCTGCCGTTTCATCGCAATCGGGCGCCCGACGGCGGCACAAGCTGCCGCGCTTGGCATCCCGGTGGCAGCCACCGCCAAAGTACCAACCCCGGCCGGCATCGTGGCCGCCTTGGGCACCGTATTCGCCAACGAAGGGAACACCCGATGAGCTTTCCGAACCACCGCCCGCGCCGGCTCCGCACCACGCCCGCCATGCGCCGCCTCACCGCCGAGTACCGTCTGTCCCCCGCGGACCTGATCCTGCCGGCATTCATCCGGGAAGGCATCAGCGAACCCGCACCCATCACCTCCATGCCCGGCGTGGTGCAGCACACCACCGAGTCCCTCAAGCGTGCCGCCGCAGAAGCCGTGGAACTGGGCGTAGGGGGCATCATGCTCTTTGGCGTACCCGAGGTGCGGGATGCCCGCGGCACCGCCTCCCTGGACCCGGACGGCGTCCTCAACAAGGCCATTCGCGATGTCCGCGCCGAGGTGGGCGATGACCTGGTCATCATGGGCGACGTCTGCCTGGACGAATTCACCAGCCACGGCCACTGCGGCGTCCTGGACGCCGACGGCTATGTGGACAACGACGCCACCCTGGAAATCTACGGCCAGATGGCCGTGGCACAGGCCGATGCCGGCGCCCACGTGCTGGGGCCCTCAGGCATGATGGATGGCCAGATCGCCGTAATCCGCCAGGCCCTCGAGGAATCCGGACACAGGAACACCGTTATCCTGGCCTACGCGGCCAAGTACGCCTCCGCGTTCTACGGCCCCTTCCGTGAAGCCGTGGACTCCCAGCTTAAGGGCGACCGGCGAACGTACCAGATGGACGCCGCCAACCGCCGCGAAGCCATCCTCGAGGTGGAACTGGACCTTGAGGAAGGCGCCGATATGGTCATGGTTAAACCGGCCATGAGCTACCTCGACATCCTGGCCGACGTCGCCGCGATGAGCCCCGTACCTGTCTCGGCCTACCAGATCTCGGGCGAATACGCGATGATTGAGGCCGCCGCTGCGAATGGCTGGATCGACCGGCGGGGCGCCATCACCGAATCCGTCCTCGGCATCAGGCGGGCCGGCGCCAATACCGTGCTGACGTACTGGGCCGCCGAGCTCGCAGGCTGGCTCAAGGAATCCTGACGGGCCGAATTTTGATGCCGCGGGAATGTTTCCGGCGGCCCCGGAAGTTTGTATGCGTATGCATGAAAACAGCGAGCTTTCCGGAACCACTCCCTCAACCCCGGGCCACGCCACCGCTCCCGTCGCCTATGCCGACCTGTACCGGCGCACCCTTGGCGAGGCTGGCAAGGAACCTCAGGCGCTGTCGGTGCACTCTCCCGGCTATGGGGGGGTGGCAGCGAAGGTAGTCAGCCTCAACAAGACCCTGGGCGCGGACCGCTTCGAGATGAAGTACAGCAGCGGCGCGCTGCCCCACGCTCAGATGATGCGCTCCATCGAACTGTTCGGCACCAAAGTGGCGCCTCTCGTCGCAGACCAGCTTGCGGACGTGCTCGCTGACCGCTGACAGCTGTCCGCTGACACTCACGGCCTGGATTGCGGCATCCGGCGCTCGCTGTGGCGTGCGCCGGATGCCGCGGCATGGGATGGGAGAATAGGGGTATGACTCGTTCCGATGCCCTCTTCGCCCGTGCCCAGACCCTGATGCCCGGTGGCGTCAACTCGCCCGTCCGTGCCTTCGGCTCGGTGGGCGGGACTCCGAGGTTCATGGTTTCGGCCAAGGGCCCCTACCTGACGGACGCCGACGGCAACGAGTACGTGGACCTGGTCTGCTCTTGGGGGCCGGCCCTCCTGGGCCACGCCCACCCGGCTGTGCTCGAGGCAGTGCACGCAGCTGTAGACCGCGGCCTGTCTTTCGGAGCCTCCACGCCGGACGAGGCAAACCTGGCCGCTCTCGTGCAGGAGCGTGTGCCCGCCGCCGAGCGTGTCCGGATGGTGTCCACCGGCACCGAGGCCACCATGACGGCCGTGCGGCTGGCCCGCGGTTTCACCGGCCGGAATCTCATCATCAAGTTTGCCGGCTGCTACCACGGCCACCTCGACGGGCTGCTTGCCGCCGCCGGATCGGGTGTTGCCACCCTGGCGCTGCCCGGCTCGGCCGGTGTCACCGAAGCCACGGCCGCCGAAACCCTCGTTCTGCCCTACAACGACCTTGCCGCCGTTGAGGCCGCCTTCGCTGAGCACGGACCCAACATCGCGGCCATTATCACCGAAGCCGCGCCGGCGAACATGGGCGTGGTCACCCCGGCGGAGGGCTTCAACCTGGGGCTGTCCCGCATCACCCGCGAGCACGGCGCCCTGCTGATCGTCGATGAGGTGCTGACCGGTTTCCGCACCGGTTACTCGGGCTACTGGGGCCTGACCGGCGGCGCGCCCGACGCCGCGGACCCGTGGACCCCGGACCTGCTCACCTTCGGCAAGGTCATCGGGGGTGGAATGCCGGCCGCGGCCCTCGCCGGACGTGCCGACGTGATGGACTTCCTGGCGCCCCTGGGGCCGGTCTACCAGGCCGGGACGCTGTCCGGCAACCCGGTGGCCATGGCGGCCGGCGTCGCCACCCTGACGCACGCCACGCGCGACGTCTATTCGTTTGTTGACGTCCGGTCGCTGGAACTTTCCTCGGCGTTGTCCGCCGCGCTGGACGGTGCCGGTGTGGACCACTCCATCCAGTTCGCCGGCAACCTCTTCTCTGTGGCGTTCGGAACCTCGGCCCACGGCGTCCATAACTACGCGGATGCCCAGGCCCAGGAAACCTTCCGGTACGCGCCGTTCTTCCACTCCATGCTGGACTCCGGCGTTTACCTGCCGCCGTCCGTCTTCGAAGCCTGGTTCCTTTCGGCAGCCCACGACGACGCCGCCATGAACCGGATCTTTGACGCTCTCCCGGCCGCCGCCCAAGCTGCAGCCGCCGCTAAAGGCTAGTCCCGGCGTCGGCACCCTCCTAACCCAGAAATCCCCGCTCCCGGACAACTCCCCGCAACATGATTGGGGGAAAAGTCCGGGAGTCGGGGATCTCTGGGTTGTGCGCCCTAAAGCACGTCCGAAAGGAAGCCCCTCAGTCGATCCGTTGCAGGCGCCGTGAAGATTTGCTCGGGTGGACCCGATTCGACCACCACACCGGCGTCCATGAACGTCACTGTGTCCGAGACATTGCGGGAGAAGCCCATTTCGTGGGTCACCACCACCATGGTCATGCCGCCCTTGGCGAGGTCGGCCATGAGCGCCAGGACGCCCTTGACCAGCTCAGGGTCCAGGGCCGACGTGGCCTCATCAAAGAACATCACCTCAGGTTTCATGGCCAGAGCACGGGCAATGGCCACACGCTGCTGCTGGCCACCGGACAGGGTGGAGGGTCGTACCTCCGCCTTGTGCGTCAGGCCGACCAGATCCAGCTGCTCCAAGGCCTCGGCCCAAGCCTGTTCCTTGGATAGCCCGCGCAGCTTACGCAACGCGAAGGCGATGTTCTCACCTACGGTCTTGTGCGGAAACAGGTTGAACTGCTGGAACACCATGCCGATACGGCGGCGCAGCTCGTCCGGGTTGTCCTTGAGTACCGAACGGCCATCGAGCAGGATGTCGCCCTGGTCCGGTTCAATGAGCCGATTCATGACCCGCAACAGCGTTGACTTGCCCGAACCGGAAGGGCCGATCACCGACGCGGTGGTGCCCTTTTCGACGTGGATGTCGATGCCGCGCAGGACCTTGTTGGATCCGAAGGCCAGGTGGATGTTCTTGGCGGTCAGAGTCCCTGAAGTAAATTCCGTCATGCTTGAGCTCCCTTGCCGACGACGGCGGCTGCCTCGTCCGGTTCCAGCTTCTGCGGGCGGCCGCTGCGCAGTCGGTTGTCGATGTAGTTGACCAGGTGCGTAAGCGGAATGGTCATGGCCAGATAGAAAATGGCGGCGGCGACATAGGGGGACAGGTTGCCGCTGCGTGCGGCAGCGTCCTGGCCGATCTGGAACAGCTCGCGTTCCGTGGCCAGCAAGCCCAAGGTGAAGACCAGCGAAGAGTCCTTGATCAGGGCAATGAACTGGTTCATGAGGGCCGGAAGCACCCGGCGGATACCTTGGGGCACCACGATCGAGCGCATGGAAGGCCCGTAACCAAAGCCCAGGGCCCGCGCTGCTTCCAACTGCCCCTTGTCCACGCTCTGAATGCCGGAGCGGAAGATTTCCCCCGTGTAGGCGGCGGCCATGAGGGACAACGCCGCAATACCCATCGGATAGGGGCTGTTGCTGCCTGTGATTTCGCGGAAGATTGGCCCGAATCCAAGGCCGATGACCAGGATGGTGAGGACCGCTGGGAGTCCACGGAAAACGTCCGTGTACACCCGGGCGGCCCACCGTGCCAAAGGATTCCGGGAGATTCCCATGAGAGCCAGGACCAGGCCGAGGAAAGCCCCAATCAGTCCCGAGGTGATCGCCAGGACCAGCGTATTGGGCAGGCCCACCGCGAGCATGCTCGGCAGAACCTCGGCGATCTGCTTCCAGTCAAGGAAGGTCTCTGCGAGTCGTGTCAGGAAATCCATATGGCGTCGCTATCTTCTCTGGGTGGTCGGCTTCTAGTTCGCAGGGAGCTTGACGGCCTTGCTGCCGGGCTTCCAACCCTCGGGGGTCTGCTCGGCAGCGGTCTTGCGGTCCGTGTACCACTGGCTAGTCTGCTTGGCCCAGGTGCCATCGGCAACTACGGCGTCCAGGGCAGAGTTCAGCGCTTCGAGGAGGGCCGGGTTGTCCTTGGCAACGGCGTAGGCCGTGAAGTTCTGTGTATTGAGCTTCTTCTCGGCGATCTTGGTGCCGTCACCGGGCTTGACCTGGCCGGTTGCCTGCTGCGACGGTGACACCCAGGCGTCCACCTGGCCACTCTTCAGGCTGGCGAAGACAGTGTTGTAGTCAGGGAAGGAAACCGGCTCAAGGTTCAATGTGTTCTTGACGTAGTCTTCCTGCACACTGCCGCTGACGACGCCAACGCGCAGGCCGCTCTTCAGATCCGCGAACGCCTGGGCCTTGGCATCTTCCTTGGTCACCAGGGCCATGTAGCCGAAGTCATAGCCGTTGGTGAATGCAACCGTTTCGCGTCGGGCATCCGTGGTGGAAATCGAGGAGGACCCGACGTCGAACTGCTTGTTCTTGACCTGGCTGAGAAGTGCCTGGAACTTGGTGGAGGCGAACTCGACCTTGAGTTCCAGCTTGTCGCCAATGGCCCGCAGGAGCTCGTTGTCGTATCCAGTGAACTTGCCCGACGGATCAATGAAGATGTTCGGCGGGGCGTCGGACAATGTGCCGACACGCAGGGTCCCGTCGGTGATAAGGCCCAGCTTGGACTTGTCAATCTTGTCCAGCGCAGTAACGTCCTTGGTGGTGTACTTGTCCAGCGTCTGCTGGTCGCTGCCAGCGAGGGCGTCCGTGGGAGTACCGCTCGGCTGGGCAGTCCCCGTGCCGCAGGCGGCCAGCGAGACAGCCAGGGCAACCGCGACGGGAACGCTGGTCAGCCACTTCATGGCTTTGGTCTTCATGGGAAAGTCACTTTCATCAGAGTCATAGGTTCAAACGGGCCGCACGGCTACATGGCAGGAGCCTGGAACGTGCCCGGGGGTAGGCCCGCGCGGGCCGGGGCAGAGGGTGACCGCAAAACTTAATCATCTCACTTCAGGCCGAAGCCGAGGAGTGTCGAAGAAATAGCACCCCTCTGCCGCAAAAGCTGCAGATTCTTTGATTAACGCCGCAGGGTGGGTCGCATCACTGAGCGGCTCCAGTGATTGGCCGAATCCACGCTTCCAAAGGGGTTGCGCCCCCCGATGCCCCCAGACTGTGAGATAGCTCGCAGCCGGGAATTTTTGCTTGCCCGGATAAAGCTAGAAGTCGCCGCGGCTGGCGTCTTCTGGCGGCAGGACGGGCCACTCTCCTTCGATCACAGCCGCGGGTTTGGTCTTGCGCAGGTAGTTCTGGAAGTCTGCCGCCTGGCTGACGGCCCAGTCCTTTTGCAGTTCGTGAAGCTGGCTGGCCGGCATTTTGAGCTTGGGGAATTTGACGGTCATGGCGTCCAGCATCCGGAGTGTGGCCAGGGCGTCCGCCGCTGAGGTGTGGGCATTGTCCAGAGTGATGCCGTACTCCTCGCAGAGTGCGGTCAGCGTGCGCTTGCCCTTGCGGTACCTGTCCACCTGCTTGTTCATGATGTACGGGTCCAGGACAGGGAAGCGGGTGAGCTGCCGGACGCCATAGCGGGCTGATTCGGCGGCCAGGACCGTGAAGTCGTAGCTGGCGTTGAAGGCAATCACCGGGATGCCGGCGTCGAACAGTTCCTGCAGGACGGTGGCGAGCTCACCGGTGACTTCCTGGGCCGGACGCCCCTCACGCCGGGCCTGCTCGGTGGTTACGCCGTGGATATCGCTGGCCTCGGCAGGGATTTCAACACCCGGATCGGCAAGCCATTCGTGTTCCTTGATCACATCCCCGTTGTGGCCCACCACCGTCACCGAAGCCGTGACAATGCGCGCGGCACGCGAGTTCCGTCCGGTGGTTTCGAGGTCGAAGGCTGCGCGGGGGAGGGTGTTCCAGGTGCTCATGCTTCAACGCTACCGGCCAGCACCGACAGGATCCGGGACCGCCACTGCGGCTAGTCTGGATCCATGCGGATTGAGTACGTCGAGGCGGTCCTGGCGGTGGTTGAACTCGTTCCGCCCGGGACCGCTCTGGCCTACGGCGATGTGTCCGAACTGCTGGGCTCCGGCGGTCCCCGGCAGGTTGGCCGCGTGCTGAGCCACTACGGCAGTTCCGTACCCTGGTGGCGGATCCTGAAGTCCAGCGGGCACGGTCCCTACGGGCATGAAGCTGACGCCCTCCGCCACTACCTCCAGGAGCGGACGCCGCTCCTGGGACGTCCAGAGGAGTACCTGCCCACGGGCGAGGGCCGGTGGCGGGTGGACCTGATGGCAGCGCGGTGGTCTCCGGACGAGGACGATTTTGACCGAATCGACCTGATTGCGGAGCATCTGCAGCTGCGGCTGCACCGATTGTCAGTGGCTGATGATGGAATGTCTGTGTGACCGTAAGACTTCCAGATGTTGATCCCCTTGCCTTCTCCCGTGCAGCCACGCCGGCCGCCCCGGCGGGGGGCTCCGGCGGCACGGGCCTACGCCTTCTTCCGCCGCGGCAGGTCCACGCCGAGGTTCCTGTGCTGTCAGCGGACCAGCGCGGTGCCGTTGAGGTGCCGCATGGTTCAGGACCAGTGCTGGTCCCGGGCGCGCCCGGAACCGGCAAGTCCACGGTCCTGATCGAAGCTGCCGTCCGCCGTGCCGTGCAGGACGGTGTGGACCCGGAACGGATCCTCATCCTCGCGCCGGGGCGGCTGGCCGCGGACTCGCTCCGGGACCGGTTTACAGCACGGCTGGACAGAAGCCTAAGCACTACTCCGGCCCGGACGTGGGCCTCCTACGCTTTTGACCTGATCCGTCGGGCCAAGGCGGAGGGTATCCTTCCGCTGCCCCGGGCACCACGCCTCCTGTCGGGCCCGGAACAGGACCTCATCATCAAGGAACTCCTGGAAGGCCATCGGATGCCCGGTCTCGAACTTCCCTGGCCCGCGGATCTGGAAGCGGCCTTGGAGACGCGCGGTTTCCGGCACGAAGTGCGCCTGCTTTTTGACCGGATCATCGAATCCGGCCGGACAGCAACTGACCTTGCGGAGATGGGGCGCCATTGCGGCAGGCCGGACTGGATCGCCGCCGCGGCCCTGTATTCGGAGTATCGGGATGTCCTGGACCTGCGGATGCCAGAGGCATTCGACCCCGCGGGCATCATCACCACCGCCCGGCAAATCTTCCAGGACGAGCCGGATTTCCTGGCTGCGGAACGTGAACGCCTCCAGCTGGTGCTGGTGGATGATGTCCAGGAAGCCAACCCCGCCGTTTTTGAACTGCTCGCTGACATCGCCGCCGGCAAGGACTGCTACGTTGCATTCTCCCCGGACACCGTGGTGCAGGGCTTCCGCGGGGCCAGGCCGGATCTCGTCGCTGATCTTCCGCGGCTGCTGTCTGCCGAGTCCCGCGTCGTTGAGCGGCCACTTTGGTACACGCACCGGCACGCCCCCGCCATTGCGGAGGCCTGGCTCGGCGTAGCCGGCCGGATCTCACAGCGGGCCGGCGGGCAGTTGGCCCGGCGGCTTGAGCAGCCCGGTTCCGTGGCAGGATCCGCGCATTCCGGGACTGCCGCCGTCGTCGAACCCCACGCAATAGCGGCCGGAAATGTGGAGGCGCACTTGGTCCCGTCCCCGGTCCACGAGCTGCGGTACGTCACCCAGCGCATCCTTGACCAGCATGTAAACCGTGGCCGGGACCTCGGCGAGATCGCGGTGATTGTGCGCAACGGTGGACAGCTCACCGAGCTGCAGCGGTACCTTTCCGGGCAGGGGATCGCGGTACGCGTTCCGGTCGCGGAGTCCGCGGTCCGCGACGAAGTGGCAGTGCGTCCGTTGCTGGATGCCTATGCCATCGCGCTTGACCCTGAGCTGCTGACGCCGGAGGCCGCCGTCGCCCTGTTGACTTCCCGGATCGGCGGGGCGACGTCGATTGAACTGCGCCGCCTCCGGCAATCCCTCAGACGCGAGGAACTGCAGGGCGGCGGCGGCCGGACCAGTGACGCCCTGCTGGTCGAGGCGCTCCTGGAGCCGGGGGCCCTCGTCACCCTTGGGGTGGAGGGCAGGTCCGCGCGTCGGACCGCCCGCATGATCCAGGCCGGGCGGAAGGCCGCCGCCCAGCCCGGGGCCAACGCCGAAACTGTACTTTGGAGTCTCTGGCATTCCACTGGCCTGGCCAATGCGTGGACCGAAGCAGCCCTGTCCGGCGGCTCCCACGGGGCGCGGGCGGACCGGGACCTTGATGCCATGATGGCGCTCTTCCATACCGCCGAGCGTTATGTCGACCAGATGCCCGGCGCCAGTCCCGAGCAGTTCCTCGAATATCTCCTGAACCAGGAATTGCCCATGGACACGCTCGCAGCGCGGGCGCAGGTGGACGACGCCGTGGAACTCATGACCCCGGCCAGCGCCGCAGGACGGCAGTGGCCTGTAGTCATCGTGGCCGGGCTGCAGGAAGGCGTTTGGCCCAACACCCGGCTCCGGGGCGAGCTGCTGGGCAGCAGCCTGTTTGCGGACGCCGTGGAGCATGGCGTGAGCTACGCCCTGCAGCTGGACCCGCTGAGCAGGCTGCGGGAAATCCGTTACGACGAACTCCGGAGTTTCTCCACCGCCATTTCCAGGGCCGAGGATCTCCTCATCTGCACGGCTGTTTCCTCGGAGGATGACCAGCCGTCGTCGTTCCTCGACTACGTGGCGCCGCTCGAACCGGGACAGGAGGACAGGGGATTCACGCCCGTGGAGCGGCCCATGACGCTCCGGGCGCTGGTGGCCGAGCTGCGCCAGTACGCGCAGTTGGACGGCAAGTATGGGCCCGAGGCCGCCGAAGCCGCCCGGGTCCTGGCCGCGCTGGCAACGGCGGAACCGCCCGTCCCCGGGGCCCACCCGGACAGCTGGTGGGGGCTGTTGCCATTGAGCAGCTCGGAGCCGGTAGTCCCGGCCGGCGGGACGGTTTATGTCTCCCCCTCCAAGGTGGAGTCGGTGCAGAAATCTCCGCTTGACTGGTTTGTGCAGGCCGCCGGGGGTGAAGCTGCCACCGATTTCGCCCGCAGCCTCGGCACCTTGGTCCACGCCATCGCGCAGGACATGCCGGAAGCCTCCGGGGGCCAGTACGTCGAGGAACTTGTCCGCCGCTGGCCCACACTGGGCATGAAGGACAACTGGGAAGGCAAACTCGACTTCCAGCGGGCAGAAACGATGGTGCGCAAGCTCGCCCAGTACGTCCTGGTGATGCGGAGTGAGGGCCGGAACCTGCTGGGCGTCGAGCAGGACTTCGAGGTGCGCCTGCCAGACCTGCCGCCAATGCGGGCCGTCGACGACGGCGGCCCGGGGGGCGGCGTCCCGGACCCCGACGCCGGCGTCCCGGACCCCGACGACGGCGAAACCGGGTCCCGCAGCGCCGTCCTCCGCGGCCAGGTTGACCGGCTTGAGCTCGACAGCGAGGGAAGGCTGGTCATTGTCGACCTCAAAACCGGGAAACGGCAGCCCGGCAAGACAGAGTTATCTCGCCATCCCCAGCTGGGGGCCTATCAGGCAGCTGTCCTCGCCGGCGGATTCCCGGACGCACCCGGGACGACCGGCGCCGCCGAACTGGACGCAGCCGTGCCCGGTGGCGCAGTCCTGGCGCAGCTGGGCACCGCCACCAAAAGTCCTGGAGTCCAGCAACAGGAACCGTTGGACCCGGAGGAAAACTGGGCGCTGGCCATGGTTAACGATGCCGCAGCGCTGATGGCCGGCAACAGCTTCGAGGCGAGGCACGATCCTGCGAAGGGCAGCCACGGCGGCCATGGCTGCCGGCTCCCGGAGGTCTGTCCGCTGTGTATCCGGGGAAAGCAGGTCACGGAATGAGCCGCCAGCAGCCTCCCGAGCCCCTTTTTAGCCCAGTGCAGCTATCTGAGTTGCTGGGTGAAAAGAACAAGCCCACGCCTGAACAGTCGGCCATCATCTCCTCACCGCTGGCACCCCGGCTGGTGATCGCAGGAGCCGGCTCCGGCAAGACCGCCACAATGGCAGAGCGCGTGGTCTGGCTTGTCGCCAACGGCTGGGTCAGGCCGGAGGAGGTCCTGGGCGTCACGTTCACCCGGAAGGCAGCCGGCGAGCTGGCCACCCGGATCCGGGCGAAACTGGCCGCGCTGCAGCGCATCGCGGCCCAGGACACCCGGCATGAAGTCTTCCCGGAGGGCCTGCTCAGCAGCGACGCGCTTGAACCGAAAGTGTCCACGTACCATTCCTTCGCCAGCGGCATCGTCTCGGACTACGGGCTGCGGCTCGGCGTGGAACGGGACGTGGTGCTGCTGGGGGGTGCCCAGGCCTGGCAGTTGGCCAGCGAAGTGGTGGAAGCGTTCGACGGCGATTATCGCCACTTCAAGGCAGCAAAGTCCACATTGGTCAAGGCAGTCATCCAGCTGGCAGGTGAGTGTGCCGAGCACCTGCAGGAACCGGCCGACGTCGAAGCCTGGCTGATGGCGCGGCTGGCAGAATTCGACGGGGTTCCGTACGTCGCCGGTGCCGCGAAAAACGCGCCGCAGGCGGCCGGGGAACTGGCCGCGATGCTGCGCACGCGGGCCAGCGTAGCGGACATGGTGGGCCGTTACACGGCGGCCAAGAGAGCCCGGGGAGCGCTGGACTTCGGCGACCTCGTGGCGCTCGCTGCCCGAGTGGCGAGGGAGGTTCCGCTGGCTGCGGAGATGGAACGCCAGCGGTACAAAGTGGTGCTTCTGGACGAATTCCAGGACACTTCATACGCCCAACTGGTGCTGTTTTCCCGGCTCTTTAGTGAGGGGCACGCCGTCACGGCAGTGGGTGATCCGAACCAGTCCATCTACGGTTTCCGGGGCGCTTCCGCCGGGCAGCTTTTCCACTTTGTCCGCGAATTTCCCGTCCGCTCGGGCGGCGGCGACGGGCAGGCAACGTACCAGCCGGCGCCGACATCGTATCTCACGACGGCATGGCGCAACGGCCGTTCCATTCTCTCCGCAGCCAACATCATGTCGGAGGCGCTGGGCCGGGCGGAGGCACACAGGGCCCCGGCCGGCACCACCCCGATGGCCGCCGCCGTGCCGCCGCTGCAGCCCAGCCCGTTCGCGGTGGAAGGACAGGTGGTGCTGGGCCGCTTTGGCACCGACGCGGACGAAGCCACGGCCCTGGCCGGGGACGTCCTGAAGTACCGGATCACGGACTTCGAACGTGAGGCAGACGGCACTCCCGTGCCACCCGCCCTGGCCGTGCTCTGCAGGCGTCGCGCCCAGATGGAGACCATCCGGCGGGAGTTCGAGTCGCACGGGATCGCCTACGAAATCGTGGGGCTGGGCGGACTGCTGGACACCCCCGAAATCGTTGACCTCGTGGCAACGCTGCGCGTCCTGGCCGATCCGGGCCGTTCGGACTCTTTAATGCGCCTACTTGCGGGCGCGCGGTGGCGGATCGGGCCAGCGGATCTGATGGCATTCCGGGACTGGTCCAGCCAGCTCGCCCGCCGCCGCAGCCACCTGGCCGAAGCAAGGGCTCCGGATCCCGATGCCGTGGACGGGTCCGATGACGCTGTCATTGAAAGTGACCTGACTGACGGTGCCAGCCTGGTTGAGGCGCTGGACTGGCTGCCACGTGAAGACTGGGTCTCCGCCCAAGGGAGGGCGCTTACGGACGAAGCACGCGAAAGGCTCGGCAGGCTCTCGGCTGAACTGCGACAGCTGCGCGGCTATCTGGGGGACGATCTGACCACCCTTCTCGGCGAGGTGGAGCGCTCCATGATGCTGGACATCGAAGTAGCGGCACGCCCGGGGATCAGCATCCATCAGGCCCGCCGCAACCTGGACGCCTTCCAGGATGCGGCTGCCGGATTCCTGCGGACCTCCCACCGGGTGGACATCCTCGCGTTCCTCGCGTGGCTCGAGGCTGCTGCAGCCGAGGAGAACGGCCTCGAAGCACCGCCGCCGGATATCAACCGCGAAGCAGTGCAGTTACTGACCGTCCACGCATCCAAGGGCCTGGAATGGGATGTTGTTTTCGTCCCGGGCCTGAATGCGGGGGCGTTCCCGAGCAACAAGGACTCCCGGTGGAGCAGCGGCTCGGCCGCACTGCCCTGGCCGCTGCGGGGGGACCGTTCGGACTTGCCGCAGTGGGATACCGACCAGCCTGACCAGAAGGGGTGGCTGGACGCCGAAAAGGATTTCAAATCCGCTGTCCAGGTCCACGGTGAAGGCGAAGAACGCCGCCTGGCGTACGTGGCGTACACCAGGGCCAAACACGTCCTCTGGGTGTCCAGCGCCGCATGGGTGGGGTCGCGGGCAGGCCGCGCCGAAATGTCGCCATTCCTGGCCGAGCTGGAGCGGCTTGTTACCGCCCCCGTTGAGGGTACGGACACGCCCGGTGCCATGGTGCACCAAGCCTCGGTGGAGGAAGCCGCCCTGCCGGAAAAAAGCCCCTTGACTACCGAAACTGAGCTTGCCGGCTGGCCTTACGACCCTTTGGAGGGTCCGGCGGATCCGCGCACCGGTGAACGCCTGCGCACAGTCCCCGGCAGGCGGCTGGCCATGGAGGGTGCCGCGGCCCGGGTCCGGGCTGCCCTGGCTTCACCAGGCGCGGAGGGGGCGTCAGGTGGCGGGTCCACGCGTGCCGACGAGGCCGGGCCTGCCGGGGCGGCAGGAAAGACGCTCCGGGGCAATGCCGGGGCGTGGGCCAGCGAGGCCGACTTGCTGCTGGAACGCCGGTCCAGGCGGGCGGGCGGGCAGGATGTGCACCTGCCAGGCCACATCTCGGCGTCCACATTGGTGGATCTCGGCGAGGATCCCGCGGGAGTGGTGGGCCGGCTGCGGCGGCCAGTACCACGTGAGCCGGGCATGTCCGCGCGGAAGGGGACGGCTTTCCACGCCTGGGTGGAGGAGTACTTCGGCACCGCCGGAATGCTGGATCTTGGTGAGGCGCCGGGGTCCGACGATCACATCGACGAGGCCTACGACCTCGACGCCATGGTGGCCACGTTCAAAGCCTCGGAGTGGGCTGACCGGTCACCTGCGTTTGTTGAAGTGCCGGTCGAAACCCGGGTGGGGGACGTTGTAGTCCGCGGGCGGATCGACGCCGTGTTCCTCGATGCCGACGGCAGCTGGGACCTGGTGGACTGGAAAACAGGCCGCCGGCCCTCCGCGTCGCAGCTCCGCGCCAAATCCGTCCAACTCGCCGCATACCGGCTCGCATGGGCCCGGCTCAAAGGCGTCCCCGTCCACGAGGTCCGCGCTGCATTCTTTTATGTGGCGGACAACCAGGTGGTGCGGCCGCACGACCTGGGTTCCGCCGAGGAACTTGAAGGAATCGTGGCAGCAGCGCTCGAATCTAGTGCTTCCTGACATCCACTATGTTGATTGCCGCGGTGGACGTGTCCTCGGCGGCTCGGGCTGTACTTTCCAGAGTTGGGTCCGCCGGGATGCGGCCCACTTCGACGGCGGGCGGCACCGGAGCCGGCCGAGCCGGCCGCGCTGGCGCCGGCGCCTGATGCAACCGTGCATCAGGTACCGCCACCTCGGGTACCTGTACGTGACGTACATCCACCTCGGGTACCGGGACGATACTGACCGCCGGAACCGGAGCGACCGTAACGGCGGGGGCGGGCGCCGCAGACACCGCCGGTGACGGCGTCACTGCCGGTGACGACCCGGCGTCGGCCGTTACGCCAGCGCCGGAAGGTGCCTGGCCAGGCAGCGGCTCCACGCTGATGGCCTGGCCGCCGTGTTCCTCGACGTCGGCCGCCAGGGATTCCAGCATGCTCTCGGCTTCGGCGACCATTTCAGCATCGCCGGCAGCAATGCCCTTGACGAGGTATTGGGCCAGGGCGAATTCGGCGGACAGCGCGGCCCGCCGCAGCAGATGCTGATCCGGAGCGTCCCGGCGGTTGTGGGTGTAGCTGGCCAGCACGGCGTCCACAAAATCCTGTTCGTTGGACGCAACCAGCCAGGCGAAGTCATCGGCGGGGTCGCCGATCCGGAGGTCAGTCCATCCCGTCACGGCCGTCACGCGGCTGCCGTCCACCAGGAGGTTGTCCTCATGCAGGTCGCCGTGGACAACACTCGGGTTGAACCGCCACAGCGAGACGTCCTCCATGGCATGTTCCCAGCGGAGCAGGAGCGAAGCCGGTATTTTGCCTGTGGTTGCCGCCTGGTCCAGTTCGTTTAGCCTGCGCTGGCGGAATTCGTTGGGGGTGTAGCTGGGCAGGTCGGCGTTGCTGACCAGGGAGTGCGGAAGGTCGTGGATTGCCGCCAGCGCGGTTCCAACCTCGCGGGCCAGGGCGGCCGGACCGGCGGTCAGTTCCTCCACGCTGCGGGTGCTGCCCGCAAGGTGCGAGTAGACAAACGTGCTCAGGCTGCCGAGGCGGACGCTGCCGGCCACGGTAGGCATCAGGAAGGGCAGTTCGGCCCGGATGGCCGGTGCGAACGCCCGGAGAACCAGGAACTCCGTCTCCAGCCTCGCGCTGGCCTCTGCATGCCGTGGCGATCTGACCCGCCAGCGTTTGCCTTCTGAATCAAGGAGCAGGGCGGAGTCGAAATCCGCGGGATCGTCCGCGTCGGAGCTGACGGCGGTGGGGGTCAGCCCGGGGACTGCCGCGGTTGCCACGGCTGCCAGTTCGATCGGTTTTCTTCTCACCGTTCCACGGTAGATTGGCTGGCGTCCAACACAACGATGTGCGGCGGCGAGTCTTCAGATACCCTGCAAAAGTCGGCCACGCTGCCAATGCCTGCGGCCCCCGCCACATGTTCCACCGATTCTCCCCGGTAAATGTAAATTGTCGGTCTGAGTCAGTACGGTGGAGACATGAGTCATGCGGAGTCTGCTACACCGGCCTACCAGGCGCAGGCAGTCCACCTGCCGGCCAACCACCTTTTCGATACCGTCCTCCCCGTGCGGCCGGCCGCCGTGGACCGGGGCTCCGCAGACCGCGTCCGGCCAGGCATGGTTGCGGAACTGCTGGCCGGCGGGGACACCCTGGCAGTGGTCCTCGCCGGGCGGCAGGCGCTGGTTCAGGGGAACCGGCTGTTGCTGGCGGCCGCTTCTCAATTGCTGGCCGGGCTCCGGGACCTGAGTGCGGCACCGGAACAGGTCATCTACCTCGGGGCCGCGTTGGCTGGCTCGGACCTGCCTGCGGGTACGGAGATTGTCCTCATAGTCCTGGGCGAAGCTGTTGCCCCCGGTGCGGCGGGAATCCCGTCGGACGCGGAGTGGGCCGGCTTCCGCGATATCGCCTCAGTCCTGAACGTCACTGATACGGCGTTGTTTGTTGAGGCCAGCGCCGTGGCCAACTGGCACGCCAGCCACACGCATTGCCCCCGCTGCGGTGTCCCCACCGTGGTGGAAGCCGGCGGCTGGGTGCGCCGGTGCCCCCAGGACAACTCCGAACACTATCCCCGGACCGACCCGGCCATCATTGTCACCGTCGTGGGACCGGACGGCCGGCTCCTGCTGGGCGGCGGCGGGCCGGTGGACGCGAAGAATTACTCCACGCTGGCCGGATTCGTGGAGCCGGGCGAATCCTTGGAACAGGCCGTCATCCGGGAAATCCACGAGGAAGTGGGCGTACGAATCACCCGCTGCCAGTACCTGGGCTCCCAGTCGTGGCCATTCCCGGCCTCCCTGATGCTGGGGTTCTCCGCGATCACCGAAGATTCCGTGGCAACGCCCGACGGCGTGGAGGTCACCCGGGCGCGCTGGTTCAGCCGGGAAGAACTCCAGGATGCCGTGCTCGCCGGGGAGATCACCATCTCCGGCCGGTTGTCCATTGCACGTTCCCTGATCGAGCATTGGTATGGCGGCCGGATCATGGACCGCACCGACACCTGACCCCCGGCCAGGCAGCATTATTGGCCCGACGCTGGCACGTGGCAGTTCCACCCAGCAGTCCCAACAACAGAGCAGCAGACGTGACCACAGAGAATTTAGACAGTTCACAGTCCCTGGAGGAACGCATCCTCGGGGGACTCGATGCCGAACAGCGGGAGGTCGCCAGCACGCTGAAGGGCCCAATGTGCGTCCTGGCCGGGGCCGGCACCGGAAAGACGCGCGCCATCACGCACCGGATTGCCTATGGGGTGCATTCCGGTGTCTACAGCCCGCAGCGGCTACTTGCTGTGACGTTCACGGCCCGCGCTGCGGCGGAAATGCGCAGCAGGCTGCGGGACCTGGGCGTGGGCAATGTGCAGGCCCGCACGTTCCACGCCGCCGCTTTGCGGCAGCTGCAGTTTTTCTGGCCGCAGGCTGTGGGGGGCACACTGCCCAACCTGCTGGACCACAAGGCGCAGATGATCGCGGAAGCGTCCCGCCGCCTGCGGCTCAGCACGGACCGGGCATCCATCCGGGACCTCGCCTCGGAGATCGAGTGGGCCAAGGTGTCCATGCTGACACCGGCCAACTATCTGGAGAACGCGCAGGGGAGGGGAACCCCCGGCGGGTTCGACCTCACTGCCGTCGCCCGGGTTTTCCAGTCGTATGAGGACGTCAAGACTGACCGCAACGTCATCGACTTCGAAGACGTGCTCCTGATCACGGTCGGGATCCTGCAGGAAGACCAGAAGGTAGCTGCCACCGTCCGCGAACAGTACCGGCACTTTGTGGTCGATGAGTACCAGGACGTTTCCCCGCTGCAGCAGCGCCTCCTGGAATTGTGGCTCGGCGGAAGGGATGAACTGTGCGTCGTCGGCGATGCCAGCCAGACCATCTACTCGTTCACCGGCGCGTCCCCCAAACACCTGCTGGGTTTCAAGGCGCAGTACCCTGAGGCCAGCGTGGTGAAGCTGATCCGCGACTACCGTTCCACGCCGCAGGTGGTGAAACTGGCCAACGATCTCCTTGCCGCGCGCCGCAGCGGCGGCCCGGTTGCCGATTCGGCCTGGGCAACTCCGCTGCAACTCGTGGCCCAGCGCCCGGCCGGGCCCGTGCCGCAGTTCACCGAATGCTCCGATGATGAGGCAGAGGCCGCCACGGCGGCCCTTAAAATCCGGGAACTGCTCGACGCCGGCACTCCCGCCAGCCAGGTGGCTGTCCTTTTCCGCACCAACGGGCAGTCCGAAGCCTACGAGCAAGCCCTCGCGGCGGCCGGGATCGGCTACCAGCTTCGCGGCGGGGAACGGTTCTTTGCCCGCAAGGAAGTGCGCGACGCCATTCTCCAGCTGCGGGCGGCCACCAGGGCAGTGGCCGAAACAGACACGCCCGAACCGCTGGGCCAGCTGGTCCGCGACATCGTGGCGTCCCTCGGCTACACCGAGGCACCGCCCCACAACGGCGGCGCCCTGCGCGAACGCTGGGAATCACTGGCGGCACTCGTAGCGCTCGCAGACGAACTGGTCAAGGTCCGTGGCGAGCACTTCGGCCTGGCCGACTTTGTCGATGAACTCCAGGAACGGTCCCTGGCTCAACATGCCCCCACAGTCCAGGGCGTGACCCTTGCTTCGCTGCATGCCGCGAAGGGCCTCGAATGGGATGCCGTTTTCCTTGTGGGCCTCAGCGAAGGCCTGATGCCCATTTCCTTCGCGGACACTCCCGAAGCCGTGGATGAGGAACGCCGCCTGCTGTATGTGGGAATCACCCGTGCCCGCGAACACTTGGCACTGTCATGGTCCACAGCCCGGACGCCTGGCGGCCGGGCCAACCGTAAGCCCTCACGGTTCCTCGACGGGCTCCGGCCCAACTCCGTGGCCACCTCCAATGCGCGCGGCAAGGGGCCGTCGCCGCGCCGCAAAGCTGCGGCCCCGGCCACGTGCAGGGTCTGCGGGAGCATGCTGGCCAGCGGCGCCGAACGTAAGGTGGGGCGCTGCAACGACTGTCCGCCCAGCTACGAGGAACAGACGTTTGAGGCACTCCGACAGTGGCGGAAGGAGATTGCCCTGGCGGCCGAGGTGCCGGCGTTTGTGGTGTTTACCGATGCCACGCTGACCGCCATCGCCGAGGCCAAACCATCCTCACTGGAGGAACTCGCCACCCTGGCCGGTGTTGGTCCCACCAAACTGGAACGCTACGGCGAAGATGTGCTGCGGGTCCTTGTCGAAAGCAGCATCCTGTGACACCTGGCCATGGCGGTCCGCGGCCGCCTCGGCTGACTACCCCTGACGGTGCACCGGTCGAAGTGCGGAGGTCTTCCCGCCGGACCCGGACAGTGGCCGCTTTCTGGGAAAACGGGACGGCGGTGGTGGCCATCCCGGCCCGCTTCACCGCCGCCCAGGAGTCCGAATGGGTCCACCGGATGCTGGAGAAGCTGCACCGGCAAGGACAGCGGCGTGCAGACAAAGGACGGAAGCAGCCAGCAACGGATGCTGCGCTGGCGGCCCACGCCGCCCACCTTTCCGCCCAGTACTTTGCTGGCAGGGCAGTCCCGACGTCGGTCCGCTGGGTGAGCAACCAGAACTCGCGCTGGGGCTCGGCGACGCCGTCGGAAGGAACCATCCGGCTCTCCGACAAGCTTCGGCCCATGCCGCAGTGGGTCATCGACTACGTGCTGCTGCATGAGCTGGCCCACCTGCTGGTGGCAGGGCACAACGCGGCCTTCTGGAAGCTGTTGGAGGCCTACCCTGACACCATGCGCGCCAAGGCCTTCCTGGAGGGCGTTTCGTTCGCTACGTCCCGGGGCCTGGGCGCCGACGGGAGCGGGCCGGCCGAGCCCACCGGACTGGCCGGCGGCGCCGGGCACAGCCACGACGACGCCGACTAGGCTCCCCGGCTAGCCTTTGGGCTGGTCCGCATCACCGGCGTCGGGATCTCCCGCGCCGGAGTCGCCGGTGCTCGAATCATGATCCCCGGACGTGCCCGCGGCGGAATCTCCGCCACCCGAACCTGCGTCGGGATGACCGGACTGGGAATCGCCGTCGCCCGCCGCATCCTGCGGCGCGTCGAAGCCGCCACTCAGCAGTTTCTGCAGGGCATCATCCACTTCACTGTCGCTGGCCTCCGCGAGCTGACGGCGGCCGCCGAAGCCCTGGGGGTCATCGAGGTCGGCGGCGGTGGGCAGCAGGTCCGGGTGCTGCCAGATGGCATCGCGCCCCGCGATACCGCGCTCCTCCTTGAGGACTGCCCACAAGGTGGCGGCCTCCCGCAGGCGGCGCGGACGCAACTCCAGTCCCACGAGCGAGGAAAAGGCGTGTTCAGCCGGGCCGCCAGTGGCGCGGCGCCGCCGGACGGTTTCCCGGAGGGCGGCCGCGGACGGCAGCATCTTCTCCGTGGCGGAAGCCGTAAGCTCGTCCACCCAGCCTTCAACGAGGGCCAGGGCCGTTTCCAGTTTTTCGAGGGCCTGCTCCTGGGCGGGCGTCCGCTGCGGCATAAAGACGCCCTTGGACAGTGCCTCCTGGATGCCTTCGGGGTTGCTCGGGTCAAGGTCCCGGGCCAGTTCCTCGATGCGGGATGTATCAATGTGGATACCGCGGGCGTACGCCTCGATGGCACCGAGCAGATGGCCACGGAGCCATGGGACCTGGACGAACAGGCGCGCATGAGCTGCTTCGCGGACGGCAAGGAACAGGCGGATGTCGTTCTCGGGCAGGCTCAGGCCCTCGCCGAAGGAGGCAACGTTCGCAGGCAGCAGGGCCATTTCAAGGTCGGCGAGGGGAACCCCGATGTCAGTGGAACTGACCACCTCGCCGGAGAGTGCGCCGATGGCCTGCCCCAACTGCATCCCGAAGATGGCGCCGCCCATGTTCTGGAGCATGGACGATGCCCCGCCCATCATGGACTTCATCTCTTCAGGCATCTGCTCGGTCATGGCGCTGGAGAGCGCGTTGGCGATGCTGTTGGCGACCGGTTCAGTCAGGCGCTTCCACGTTCCCAGGGTGGCTTCCACCCACTCCGCCCGGGACCAGGCCCGGCCAATCAGGCCGGTGGCAGGCAGATCCGTTACGGGATCGAGCCACAGCTCGGCCAGCCGGAGGGCTTCGTCCACGGCCCGGGTCTGCCCGGACGTGACGGAGGGGTCGGCGGTGCTGGCGGCAACCCTGCGGGCGTTCTCATGCGCGAGCTGCCAGTTCACGGGCCCCTCCGAGGGGGCGCTCATCATCGCCTGGACCTGCGAGAACATTTGCGCCAGGAGGTTGGGGTCGTCCGGCAGGCCGGCTGCTTTTGCCAGTTCGGCGGGGTCGAAGTTTTCCATACCCTTGCCGCCCATCAGGTTCTGCAGCATCTCGGTCAACGGATCCTTCGGCGTGTCATCGCCGTTGGACGGATTAAGTGGGTTGGAGGTCATGGTCCCGCCGATCATCAGTTTGTGCGTTCAACTTCACGGTACCCCGGGCCGCGGCGGCTGTCTGCCGGACAGGCGCGACGTTCGCTGTAGGCAAAGAGCCTGCCGTGGGTGCCACCGCGTAGTGTTGGTTCAGTGACTACAACCCGTGGCGACCATCCAAACGAGGACCACGCTCCCGAGCTCGACGCCGTTGCAATCCTGAGTGCCGGAGGCCCTGAAGAAAGACCGGTGGGCCCGGCGCCTGCCAAACGGTTTGCCCCGCGCCGTTACCGGCCGGGCGACAGGCGGGTCTCCGTGATGATGCTTGCCGGAATGCTGGCGCTGGGGCTGGGGATTGCAGTGGGCACTATCCCGGTGCCTTACGTTGTGGAATCAGCCGGGCCCACCTTCAACACACTCGGCCAGACGCAGGGCAGCCCGGTGATCAGCGTCACGGGCCACGAAAGCTATCCGGCGAACGGCAATCTGGATCTGACCACCGTGTACGTCGACGGCGGCCCTAACGGCCCGGTCAGCATCCTGGGGGCGTTTGGGGCCTGGCTGGACGGGTCCAAGTCCGTCTACCCGCAGGAGCTCATCTACCCCACAGGTACTACCAAGGAGCAGGCAGAGGAACAAAGCTCGGTGGCCATGACCACATCGCAGGAGAACGCCGTTGCGTCGGCACTGAGGGGACTCGACATTCCCTTCGGCCAGCAACTGCAGGCAGCGGGGCTTTCCGATGGTTCGCCGTCGAAGGGCAAGATCGAAGACGGCGACATCTTCGAAACAATTAACGGCAAGCCGATCACGTCCCTCGCCGTGGTGCAGGAGGAACTGGCCGCCGGCCAGGGTGCCCCGGCCGCGCTGGTGGTGCAGCGGGCAGGGGAGTCCATCAGCCAGAGCATCACCCCCATGGCGAACGGAGCAGGCCGCTACATTCTTGGGGTCAAGCTGAAGTACCTGTTCACGTTTCCGTTCGACGTGAAGATTTCCCTGGACAAGGTGGGCGGCCCCAGCGCCGGACTGATGTTCTCGCTGGGCATTATTGACACGGTCACACCGGGCGACCTGACCGGAGGCAAGCACGTTGCCGGCACCGGTACCATCACCCCCGACGGCGCAGTGGGTCCCATCGGCGGGATCCAGCAGAAGATGCTGGGCGCGCGTGCCGGGGGAGCCACGTTGTTCCTGGCCCCGGCAGATAACTGTGACGACGTTGTGGGCCACGTCCCGGAAGGAATGCAGGTAGTTAAAGTGGAGAATCTCGCCCAGGCACGCGCCGCCGTCGAGCTGGCCGGATCAGGGCAGGACACGTCCGCTTTGCCGCTCTGCACAACCAACTAGACTGAGCCCAGGAACTAAGCTTTACCGCCACTCGTGGCAGATATGACGGACGTTGCCACACGCTTGACCGGTGCCGGACGTCAGCCGCACGCACGCTCCTAATGTAAATCTGACGATCAGCTATGAGGTACTGCGCTTGTCCCGTCCCACCAGCCCCATCCCGCCCGGAAGACCCCCCTCACGACGCGGGGCACTGACACCCACCCTGATAGTTGTCGCCCTTATAGTCGTGGGCTTTATCTTCTTCGCCAATGTGTGGACTGACGTCCTGTGGTACCAGCAGCTCGGTTACTTCGAAGTGTTCCTTACCGAAAACCTCTCCCGGATCCTGATCTTCCTCGCCGGTTTCGCGCTGATGTTCCTGGCTGTCTTTTTTGCCATCCGGATCGCCTACCGTGCCCGGCCCGTATACGCGCCGGACTCTGAAATGCGTGACAACCTCAACCGGTACCAGGCACAGCTCGAACCGGTCCGCCGCGTCGTGATGGTGGGGCTGCCCATCCTGTTCGGTCTGTTCGCCGGCAGCGCGGCCGCCAGCCAGTGGCAGAAGGTGCTGCTGTTCTTCAACCAGCAGCCGTTCGGCCAGCAAGACCCTCTCTTCAACCTGGACCTCAGCTTCTACGTGATGACCTTGCCGTTCCTGGGCTTCATCACAGGCTTCCTCATTAGCGTGGTGGTGGTGGCCGGCATCGCCGGAATCCTCACGCACTACCTCTACGGCAGCATCCGTCTGCTGGAACGCGGCGTGTTCACCAGCAGGGCCGCGCAGATCCACCTCGCTGTAACCGGCGCAAGTTTCCTGATCCTGCTTGGCGTCAACTTCTGGCTGGACCGCTATTCTGCGCTGCAGAGCAACGGCGGTCGCTGGGCGGGCGCGTTGTACACTGACGTCAACGCGGTGATCCCCACCAAGGCGATCCTCGCCGTCGCTGCCGTCCTGGTGGCCATCCTCTTCATCGTTGCGGCCATCATCGGCCGCTGGCGCCTGCCGGTCATCGGTACGGCCATGCTAATCATCACCTCGATCCTCGCGGGCGGCGTATACCCGTGGGTCATCCAGCAATTCCAGGTCCGGCCTTCCGAGCAGACGCTCGAGAGGGACTTTATTGACCGGAACATTAGGATGACCCGTGCCGCTTATGGCCTGGACCAGATCCAGGTGGACCGCTACAACGCCACTAATACGGCCACCACGGGCGCGTTGGCTCCGGACGCCCAGACCACTGCCAACATCCGGCTGCTGGACCCCAACCTGATCTCCGACGCGTTTTCGCAACTGGAGCAGTACCGGCCGTATTACCAGTTCCCGAAGGCCCTGAATGTGGACCGCTACGAGGTGGACGGCAAGATTCAGGACACAGTCATCGCCGTGCGCGAGCTGAACCCGGTCAACGTCGCGACGAACCAGCAGGGCTGGCTGAACCAGCACGTTGTCTATACCCACGGTTACGGCGTGGTCGCGGCCAAGGGAAACAAGTTCACCGTTGACGGTAAGCCGGAGTTCCTCCAGTCCGGAATTCCTTCCACCGGTGTCCTGGGCGACGATTCAACGTACCAGCCAAGGATCTACTTCGGCGAAAACTCTCCGGAGTACTCCATTGTTGGCGCGCCCGACGGCACCGCCCCCCGTGAGCAGGACAGGCCCTCCGGCAAGCAGGGTGAGGGGGACAACCAATACACCTTCGCAGGCAACGGCGGCCCGAATGTGGGCAGCTTCTTCAATAAGATTCTTTACTCCATCAAGTTCCAGTCCTCGGACATGCTGTTGTCCGATGGTGTCAACCCGGAATCCCAGATCCTCTACGACCGCAGTCCGCGGGACCGTGTGGAGAAGGTCGCGCCGTACCTCACCGTTGACGGCAATGCCTACCCGGCGCTTGTGGACGGCCGCGTCAAGTGGATCGTCGACGGATACACCACCAGCCAGTACTACCCGTACTCGCAGCAGGAACAACTTTCGGCCGCCACCACCGACTCGCAGACCTCTGCCGGGCGGTCGGTTGCGCTGCCGAACAGCTCGGTGAATTACATCAGGAACTCCGTCAAGGCCACCGTCGACGCCTACGACGGCAGTGTAACCCTGTACGCCTGGGACGACCAGGACCCCATCCTGAAGGCGTGGCAGAAGGTTTTCCCCACGTCCCTGAAGCCGTACTCGGAGATGTCAGGGGACGTCATGAGCCACGTCCGTTACCCCGAGGACCTCTTCAAGGTCCAGCGTGAACTCCTGGGCAAGTACCACGTCACTGATCCGGGCAGCTTCTACCAGGCGAAGGATGTCTGGAGCGTTCCCAATGATCCCACTGTGAAAACCGACGTCAAGCAGCCGCCCTTCTACATGTCGCTGCAGATGCCCGACCAGGACAGGCCGGCCTTCCAGCTGACTTCCTCCTACATTCCACAGATCGTCAACGGTACTGCCCGGAACGTCCTCTACGGCTTCCTCGCCGCTGACTCGGACGCCGGTAATCAGAAGGGCGTGAAGGCTGACACCTACGGCAAGCTCAGGCTGCTCCAGATTCCGCCAGAGATCCAGGTTCCCGGTCCGGGCCAGGCCCAGAACAAGTTCAACTCGGACCCCACTGTGTCCCAGGCCCTGAACCTTCTGCGCCAGGGCGCTTCGGAGGTGCTTAACGGCAACCTGCTGACACTGCCCGTTGGTGGCGGCATCCTCTACGTCCAGCCTGTTTACCTCAAGTCCACCGGCGAGACCTCGTACCCGACGCTGCAGCGCGTGCTGGTTGCCTTCGGTGACAAGGTGGGCTTCGCACCGACGCTCGACGGCGCGCTGAAGCAACTCTTCGGCGGTGACTCCGGTGCGGCTGCCGGCGACTCTGCCAACACCGGCCAGACGCCTGCCACACCGGGCGAGACGCCCCCGGCCAGTGCCGGCGCCCAGGCGGACCTCAAGGCGGCCCTGGAGGCCGCGAACGCCGCCATCAAGGCGGGCCAGACGGCCCTGGCCGCCGGCGACTTTGCCGCCTATGGGGAAGAGCAGAAGAAACTGGCTGCCGCCCTGCAGAAGGCTCTTGACGCCGACGGGAAGATCCCGGCGCCCGCCCCTGAAGCCAAGCCTTCGCCGGAAGCTACACCGTCAGCCACACCCTCGCCTTCAGCTGCCAACTGACGGCGGACCAGCGAGACACACATCACGCCACCAGGATTTGGCCTCCCGTGCACCGGACGGTAGAGTTGATCTTGCGACGCGGGGTGGAGCAGTTCGGTAGCTCGCTGGGCTCATAACCCAGAGGTCACAGGTTCAAATCCTGTCCCCGCAACTGGCGGAAAGTCCGGATTCTGGAAACAGGATCCGGACTTTCTGGTTTAAACCGCCAACCCCTGCATCCAGAGTTTTTGTCCAGTTAATGGGTGGTGTTGCCGCCGTGCGGGGCATTAAGTGGACAAAAACTCTGGATGGGTGGGTGTGAGATGGCGGTCAGGCGCGATTGGTAATTGTCTCCGTGAAACTAGGGTAGTGTTGATCAAGCGACGCGGGGTGGAGCAGTTCGGTAGCTCGCTGGGCTCATAACCCAGAGGTCACAGGTTCAAATCCTGTCCCCGCAACCATGTGAAAGGCCCCGACCGGCATTACGCCGGCCGGGGTCTTCTTTTGCCCGATTACTGCTGGTTCCTTGTATTCTCGTTCGCATAGCCTCACCTTTGAGTACTGGTCAGTCATTCTCGAGAGGAATGTTGTTCGATGTCCACACCCACGAAGAAGCCCGGCTCCGCCACGGGCAAGCGGTCCAGCCTCTACTGGGGTGTTCCGGCCGTTCTTGTGGCATTGGTGTTGGTGGTGCTGCTGGCCAAATGGCTGACCGGCCTTCCGGCGGTGGCCTCGTTCCTGGCTGATTATCCGGGCCATTCGGAACTTCCCGAAGGTGCGCCCTTGGGCTTCCCGGCCTGGCTGGGCTGGCAGCACTTCCTGAATGGGTTCTTCCTGCTGCTCATCATCAGGACCGGCTGGCAGGTGCGGACCACCACACGCCCCAGCGGGCACTGGACCCGCAACAACAAAGGCCTGATCAAGACCAAGAACCCACCGACCAAGATCACCCTGGAGCTTTGGCTGCACCTGACGCTGGACGCGCTCTGGATACTGAACGGCCTGGTGTTTGTTGCCCTGCTGTTCGCCACCGGTCAGTGGATGCGGATTGTGCCCACCAGCTGGGATGTTATCCCCAACGCGCTCTCGGCGGCCCTGCAGTACGCCTCGCTCAACTGGCCCACCGACAACGGCTGGGTCAACTACAACGCGCTGCAGCTGCTGACGTACTTCGCTACGGTCTTCATTGCCGCGCCGCTGGCCTTCATCTCCGGAATCCGGACTTCTTCCGCCTGGCCCAAGAAGGCAGTGGCCCTAAACAGGGCCTACCCCATGGAGCTGGCACGCGCCATCCACTTCCCGGTCATGATCTATTTCGTCGCTTTCATCGTGGTGCACGTGTTCTTTGTTCTCGCCACTGGCGCCTTGCGGAACCTGAACCACATGTACGGCGGCAGCGACGACGACGCCGGCTGGTTTGGGTTCTGGGTGTTCGTCGTGTCGGTTGCCGTTATGGTGGCAGCATGGGTCCTGGCGCGCCCGATTTTCCTCCGACCTATCGCCTCCCTGACGGGCAAAGTCAGCCGCTGACAGCCGGCTCCGCCGCTTGGCGGAATTTCAGCCTTGCTGCTGCTCCTTGAGCTTCTGGTAAGTGGCCAGCGCACGTTGCCTTGACTCATGGAGTCCCACCACCGGTGAAGGATAGCCCTCGAAATCCGGCTGCGTCCACGGTTCATGGATGGCCTTACGGTCCAGCGGGGCCAGCTCCGGAATGAACTCGCGCAGGTACCGGCCCTCGGCATCGAATTTTTTGCTCTGCGTCACCGGGTTGAAGATCCGGAAGTAAGGGGACGCATCGGCGCCGGAGCCTGCCACCCACTGCCAGTTCGCAGGGTTGCTGGCGGCGTCGGCGTCCACCAGGGTGTCCCAAAACCAGGCTTCGCCCAGCCGCCAGTCGGCGAGGAGGTTTTTGACCAGGAACGATGCGGCGGCCATTCTGACCCGGTTATGCATCCAGCCTGTCTGCCACAGCTGCCGCATTCCCGCGTCCACCAGCGGATATCCAGTCCGGCCCTGTTGCCACGCTTCGAGTTCGGCGGGGGTGGGTTCCTGCCATTCGAAGCGGTCGAACTCTTGACGGTAGTTGCGGGTGGCCAGTTGCGGATTTGCATAGAGAAGCTGCCAGCAGAACTCCCGCCAGCCGAGCTCGGAACGGAAGATCCCGACGTCGGGCGTCGCCCCGCGGGGGAAACGGAGGCGGATCTCGTGCCAGACCCGGAACGGACTGATCTCGCCGAATCGGAGGTGGGGGGAGAGCCTGCTGGTCCCTTCAACCCCGGGCACGTCCCGCCCGGTACCGTATTCCTCGGCCGGTCCGGCCAGGAAGTCATCCAGCCGGTGGTGCGCCCCTGCCTCACCGGGTTCCCAGGTCCGCGCCAGGCCGCCGCTCCAGTCGGGGGACACGGGCAGCAGGTGCCAATCCGCCAGGGTGTCGCTGCTGGCCGTCATGGAGCCGGTGCCGGGGAAGCGGAGCCGCGCCGGCGCCTCCAGGGGCGTGCGGGGTTCGCCTGAGGCCGTGCAGGCCCGCCAGAAGGGCGTGAACACCTTGTAGGGGCCACCGCTGCCGGTAGTGATGGTCCATGGCTCGAAGAGGAGGTTGGCCTGGAAGCTTTCGGCTTCGATTCCGTTCTCTGCCGACCACGCCTTGGTCTCCGCATCCAGGGCACGCTCGGGACCCCCATAGCGGCGGTTCCAGAGCAGGTGCCGGGCACCCATTTCCTCCACCAGTTCGCGGATTACCCGGGTGGCCGGTCCGCGCCGGAGCGTAAGGGCGGAGCCCGTTCCCGCCAGACCTGCGGCGAGGGACGTCAGCGAGTGGTGCAGCCACCACCGGGCGGCACCGCCGAGGGGGCGGATCCCGGGCGATTCCTCGTCAAGGATGTAGACCACTGTGAGCGGCAGGCCGAGCTCGACGGCGCGGGAGAGCGCAGGATTATCGTCCAGGCGGAGGTCATCACGGAGCCAGACGATGGACGTTGCAGCGGGGGAGGCCATGGACTCCACGCTACACACCCGGACGGCGCGTCTGTCCCTGCCGTCCCCGCAGTAAATTTCGCGCGGCAGCCGCGCCTGGCTTGTCCTGTCACGGCAAAGGCCGGAGTTCACCATGAACTCCGGCCTCGGCCGGGGCCCGCCCAAACGGCGGACACCAGCGGCTACAGTTTGTCGAAGTCGGCCTCATCCACCGTTGACCCGGACCGGGCGGACGCGCCGGAGGCGCCGAGGGCGGGCTTCGTGCCGCCTGACTTCAGGGCGGCCAGGCGTGCCTCGATTTCCACCTGCTCGCCAAGATCCTCGAGCTGGTTGAACTGGGCGTCCAGGCTCGACGCGGCGAGTTCCTGCTGGCCGCGGACCTTGGCCTCTTCACGGCGGATCTTCTCTTCGAAGCGGCCAACCTCGCTGGTGGGATCCATGAAGTCAATGCTCTTGATGGCGTCGTGGACCTGGGCCTGTGCTGCGGCGGTCTTGGAGCGGGCCACCAGTTCGTTGCGCTTGCTGGTCAGCTCGTTGAGTTTGCCCTTCATCTGGTCCAGGCCGCTCTTGAGCTTGTCCACCACCTCGGTCTGTGAGGCGATGCTCGGCTCAGCACCCTTGGCTTCGCTCTCCGCAGACATCTGGCGCTGCAGGGCTACCTTGGCGAGGTTGTCGAACTTCTCGGCATCAACCACATCCCCGGCGCCGCGGTATTCATCGGCTTTACGCGATGCGGCGAGTGCCTTGTTGCCCCAGTCCTGGGCATTCTTGACGTCCTCGCGGTAGTCATCCTGGAGCATACGCAGATTGCCGATGGTCTGGGCCACAGCAGATTCAGCTTCCGCGATGTTGTTCGTGTAGTCCCGGACCATCTGGTCCAGCATCTTCTGCGGATCCTCAGCGTTGTCCAGCAACGTGTTGATGTTTGCCTTTGCAAGCTGTGCGATTCGACCGAAAATGGACTGCTTAACCATGGTGTTACCTTTCGTCCTGCTCAGTGGTGGCCACTGAAAATCAGTGAACAGTTGTTGTACCGCTTGGTATCCGCCAGCAGGTTCATTCCCGCCGGCGCCCGAGCTCGTCGGATCAGAAACTTCCAGAGTCCCCGCCGCCGAAGTCTCCTCCGCCGAAGCCGCCACCGGAATCCCCGCCGCCCCAGCCGCCGCCGTCGCTGTGTCCGCCACCCCAGCCCCCGCCGCCGCCACCGTTGAGGATGGAGTTGATGAGGATGCCGCCAAGGATGGCGCCGCCGAGGCCGCCACCACGGCCGCCCCGTCCCCCGAACATACCCCCGCCGCCGAAGCCCTGGTTGGCGTAGCCACCAAAGTTATCGACGTCGGCCTGGGCAAGCTGTGCTGCCTGTGCGGCGAGGGCGTGTGCCTGCTGGGCGTAGGTCAGGGCAGTGACAGGATCGTTGCGCGAGATGGACAGCGCGTAGTCAAGATTGCGCTGGGACTCTGCGAGCCGTGTACGGGCTTCGGTGCCGACGCCGCCACGGCGGGCGGTGATGTAGTCCGAGGTGGCACTGATCTGTGCCTGTGCGGACATGATGGTCTGCTGCAGTGATGCTTGGGCGCGACGTGCCTGGTCCTGCTGGTTCCGGATGCCGGTCAGGGACTGGTCCAGAGCCTGGTGCGCCGTCTCAACGCGCTGGAGGGTGGCGATGGGATCGATCTTCCCGCCTTGAATTTCGGCCTTGACCTGGCCGAGGGCAGCTTCAACTCCCGCCACCGGACCGGCGAGCTCGGGGTGTTCGCCGGATTGAATCATGGCCTTCGCCTGGGCGAGGTCCTGGGCGGTTTCGACGACGGCAGCCTCGAGGCCTGTGCGGGCCTCGTCCAGGCTGGCGGACACCCTGGCGATGGCGTCGAGCAGGACGTTGGTCTGGTGCAGGCCCTCTTCCGACGCGCGCACTGCCACAGCTGCAAGGCTTCCTTCACCCCCTGTGAGCTTTTCCTGGGCAGTGGCGGTGGCGTTCTGGACAAAGGCCAAGCGCTCCTTGGCCTGCGTGATGTTGTCAGCGACCTGTACCAGGGCGCTGTCGGCGTACTTGGCCCGCAGCGCGGTCAGCGACTCTTCGGCGGTGGCGATTTTCGCATCGGCCTCGCGTGCTCCGGCGCTGACAGCGGCCAGGGCCTGCGGGGCGTTTTTCTCCAGTTCGCGCAGGGAATCGAAGTCTGCTTTCTGCTCCTGAAGCGACCCGAGTGCTGCTTCGGACCGGCGGATGATTTCGCCAAGCCAGCTGCGCTGCTGTTCTTCGGTGTCCGGGATATGGTCGTCCAGCTGCTGCTGGAGCTTGAAGGATTCGGTCATGTGGGCTTTTGCCTCGGCCAGCGCCTTGGTGAAGTTGCCTACCGCGGCGTCGCCGTACTGTGCCTCCGCGAATCCGAGTTCCTGTTCGCTGGACTTAATGGCGTCGTCGGCTTCGATAATGAGGGAGCCACTCTTGCGCCGGAGTTCCTCGATGCTGAGGGCAGCCAGCGGATCGAGCTCAGCACCTTGTGGACCGTAGCTGGCACTCGATGCCAGCGCTGCCTTCTTGCGCCTGGTGCGGAAGTAGAGGTAAGCGCCGGCTCCGCCCGCAACGGCAATGCCCGTCCCTACCAGGACGCCTGCCCCGGCGCTGTCACCCGACGGAACGCTGCCGCTGCCGCCACCTGCCGCGTCGCCGATCGCTTTGGCGGTGTCGATTGCTGCTTGTGCGAAGTCTTTCTTGCCGCCAGCCAGGTTCGCTGTGACAGCATTCTGGCTGATGTTGGACTGCTTTGACTTGATCGTGCTTGCCGAGTTCAGAACAAAGCTGAATTTACCCTCTTCCGCAATGGCCAGGATCGCGTCGGCCCGGCCCATGCCTTTGTTCGCTGCCACTTGCTGGGCCCAGGCCGCGGGGTCGGCGGGATTCGTGAACGAGTCCACAGTTACCACGTAGAGGTTGTACTTGTGGTCCTTCAGAAGCGTTTGGATGGCATCTTTGACCTCGCCTTGGCGGCTGCCCAGGATGTCTGCCTTATCCACGATGTTGGTGCCGGACGGGATGGCCACCGGGTCCTCAGCCCAGGCCGTACCGGCGGGAACCGCGAGCAGCCCGGTCAGGCCGATCACGGCGAGAATATGTTTGAACTTTGACCGCATGTGCAACCCTTCAGCACGCCTGACACCGATTCGGGACGAATGAGCGTCTCAGAATTCAGCAACGCCCCCACGCGTGGTGTAAAGCCGCAGGTCGCTGTGGCAATTCCTTTTGATTCTATGGTGCACCTATCGGGGCGTCCAGCGCGGTCAAATATGCCACCAGCGAAACCCCCTCAACAGGGCCGGTACCGGACCAAACCGCGCTCTCAGGAACCTCACAGCAAACGTACGCCCCAGTTCCAGTCAGACGGTCCATAGTTAATGCAGACGAGGATGAAAGGAAGTCCAATGACTGAGAACCCAACCCCGGGTGCAGCGCCTGGCAACCGGGAACCGGACGAGAACCGGAATCCGGCCGTGACCCCTGCTGAGACCCGCAGCAGCGCTGGCGCCCAGTCCAATCCCACGGAGCGGCTGGACCGCTCCGGGGCGCCTGAAAACCCCACTCAGCAACTGTCAGGTGCGCCCCGTCCGGTTTATCCTCCCCGCGAGCCGGGCTACGGCCAGCAGACGCAGAGCCGGCAGGCTCAGAACCAACAGACGCAAGGCCAGAATTCCTACGGCCAGACGAACGCGGGCAACCAGTATGCCCAGCACGGAGCGCATTCAGCGCTCCCGGGCGGCTACACCGGACCCTACAACTCTGCCCAGTACAACTCCGTCCCCAACCCCGCTGACGCGCCGCGCCGGAAAGCCTCGTTCGGCGTCGGAACCCTGGTGGCCAGCATCCTCGCCGCTGGCCTCGTGGGCGGCGCGGTGGGGACGGTCGGTTCCGGAAATCTTTTTGACAACGGCTCACCGGCGGCCGTTAGCAGCAGCCAGCCGGGAACAGTGATCGTTAACAACAAGGACGACGTCAACGCCATTACGGCTGCAGCGCTCAAGGCGTCGCCGAGCGTGGTGACCATCAGTGCCACGAGCGGCAGTTCGGGCGGCACCGGGTCAGGCATTGTCCTGGACGGCCAGGGCCACATCCTGACCAACACCCACGTGGTGACCCTCGATGGCCAGAGCGCCAACGCAACCCTGGAGGTCCGCACCAGCACCGGCAAAGTGCTGAAGGCCACGCTCGTGGGCACCGACCCGCTGTCTGACCTCGCAGTCATCAAGGTGGACGACACCGCCGGCCTCACCCCGGCAACCCTCGGAGATTCCGGCAAGCTCAATGTGGGCGACACCGCTATCGCCATCGGCTCCCCGCTTGGCCTCACCGGTACGGTCACGGACGGCATTGTCTCAACCCTGAACCGGACCATCAGCGTCGCCTCCTCGGCAGCACCGAAAGAGGGCGACACTTCCCAGGGCGGCGACCAGGGCTTCCAGTTCGCGCCGCCAGGCGGCGGGCAGGGGCACAGCACCGCCAACCAGGGATCCATCTCCATCAACGTGATCCAGACTGATGCCGCCATCAACCCCGGCAACTCCGGCGGTGCCCTGGTGAACTCGAAGGGTGAAATCACCGGCGTCAACGTGGCCATCGCCTCCGCCGGGTCCAATTCCACCTCCTCCAGCGGCAACATCGGCGTAGGCTTCAGCATCCCGATCAACCAGGCAAAGCGTGTTGCCCAGGAGATCATCAACACCGGCAAAGCGTCCCATGGCCAGTTGGGCGTCAGTGTCAAAGACAAGACTTCGAGCGGCTCTTCGTCCGGATTCTCCGTCGGAGCGGATGTGGCCACGGTTGAAGCGAATTCAGCAGCGGCCAAGGCAGGCATCAAAGTGGGCGATGTGGTGACTAAGTTCAACGACCTGGCCATCAGCGAGCCCAACCAGCTGACAGCGGCGGTCCGCGAGCAGGCCGGCGGTTCCACCGTCAAGATCACCGTCCTGCGGAACGGCCCGGAGCAGACGTTCGACGTCACGCTCGGCACGGCAGCGGATCAGTAGGAAGTTCGGCAGAAAGCTCATCACGACGGCGGCGCTCACCACGGTGATCGCCGCCGTCGGGCGTTGTCCCGGTGGTCATAACCTGCGGGCAGGCCGTGACACAGGCGTTAACGGGACGGCAACGGAACACGGCTATATGGTTAGCTAGAGCTACCCGTACCCCGGGCGTTCCGAGGCCATGACCCCACCCGGCTGGCTGTCCACAAGCATGGAAGGCTGCTGTCAATACAGTGGAAGAGACATTGAAAATAATCGTCCTGGTCAAGCATGTACCGGACGCCCAGTTCGACCGCCACCTCAACGGAGAGGGCCACACCACAGACCGCGACGAGAGCATCCTTTCGGAGCTTGACGAGTATGCGCTGGAGGCGGCCCTGCAGTTGGCCGAGGCCCGCGGCGGCGCCAAGGCCGGCAACCAGGTCATCGCCCTGAGCATGGGGCCGTCCGGTGCCGTGAACGCAGTCAAGAAGTCGCTCCAGATGGGCGCCACAGAAGGCGTGCACCTCACGGACAGCGCATTGGCCGGCTCAGACGCGGCCGCCACGTCGCTTGCCCTCGCGGCCGCCATCCGCCACCTCGGTGCCGGCGGCCCGGTTGACCTTGTCCTCACCGGAATGGCCTCAACCGACGGCGAAACATCCCTCGTGCCGGCACAGCTGGCCGAGCGTCTCGGTCTCCCGCAGGTCACCTTCGCGTCCTCGCTGACGGTCGACGGCGGCCGGCTCACCGCCCGCCGCGACGCCGACACCTACTCGGAGACCGTCGAAGCGTCCCTGCCAGCCGTCGTGTCCGTGACGGACCAGATCAACGAGCCGCGCTACCCCAACTTCAAGGGCATCATCGCGGCCAAGCGCAAGAGCATTACCACCCTGTCGCTCTCAGACATCGGCGTGGATCCCGCGCAGGTGGGCCACGCCGGATCCTGGACCACGGTGACCACTGCCGAGGAACGCCCGCCGCGGACCGCGGGCACCATCATCACCGACGAAGGCGACGCCGGCATCAAGCTCGTCGACTTCCTGGCCGCCCAGAAGCTGCTCTAAGAGGGATCACAGACATGGCAAACGTACTTGTTTTCATTGACCACCCCGGCGAAGCCCTCAAGAAAGGCAGCCTGGAACTCCTGACCGTTGGCCGCTCCCTCGGCGAAACCGCTGTTGCCGTCAACGGCGAGCTGCTCGCGGGTGTATCGGCCACGCTCGCCGAATATGGCGTCAGCGCAGTATTCCAGCCCTCCGCCGCGGACCTGGACGACTACCTCGTCGCAGCCAAGGCGGCCTACCTCGCGGCCGCCGCCAGCGCTGCGGGTGCCGGCACCGTGCTCCTGGATAACTCGCCGGAAGGCAGGGAAATCGCCGCGCGGCTCGGCATCCGGCTCAACGCCGGCGTCATCACCGATGTTGTGGCGGTCGACGCCGACGGTACTGCACACAAGTCGGTCCTAGCGGGGTCCTACACCACAGCTGCCAAAGCCACCACGCCCGTTTCGGTGCTGACGCTGAAGGCCAACAGCGTCACCCCTGAGCCCGCATCCGCAGCCACAGCGCCGGAGACCTCCACCATCGAGGTTCCAGCAGACGGCACCGCAGCGGCGGCGCGCATCACCTCCCGCGAACAGAAGGTGGCCAGCGGCCGCCCGGACCTCGCCGATGCCCGCATCGTGGTGGCCGGCGGACGCGGTGTGGATGGCGACTTCGGCCCCGTGGAACAGCTTGCGGACGCCCTGGGTGCCGCAGTGGGCGCCTCCCGCGCGGCCACCGACGCCGGCTGGATCAGCCACGACGCCCAAGTGGGCCAGACCGGCAAAACCGTTTCCCCGCAGCTCTATATCTCCGCGGGCATCTCCGGCGCCATCCAGCAGAAAGCCGGCATGCAGACCGCCAAGGTCATCGTCGCCGTGAACAAGGACGCCGAATCACCGGTCTTTGAGATCGCAGACTTCGGCATCATCGGGGACCTCCGCGACGTCCTCCCGCAGGCCGCGGAAGAAATCAAGAAGCGCAAAGGCTGACCTTGGCTGACCCCGCTGCCGCAGCACAGAGCCCGTTCAACCCGGACACGCACCGGATTGGGCGGGTGCTCTGTTTCGCCGCCCACCCGGACGACATCGACTTCGGTGCCGCGGGGACCATCGCCGCCTGGACAGCCTCCGGCGTCCAAGTCAGTTACTGCATCATGACCGACGGCGATGCAGGGGGCTTCGACCCCGCCGACCGTGCGGAGATCATCGCCCTCCGGGCAGCCGAACAGCGACGGGCCGCCGAGCTGGTGGGCGTCACCGACATCCACTACCTTCACGAGCGCGACGGCTACCTGGAACCGACGCACGAGGTGATGAAAGGTGTGGTGAAGCTGATCCGGAAAGTCCGTCCCGACGTCGTGCTTGCCATGCATCCGGAGCGGAACTGGAGCCGGCTCCAGAAAAGCCACCCGGACCACCTCGCCGTGGGGGAGGCCGTGACACGGGCCGTCTATCCCGCGGTTGAAAATCCCTTCGCCTACCCCGAACTGGCAGAGGCCGGGCTGGCCGCCTACAAGCTGCCTTGGCTGTGGCTCTATGCCGGGCCGGAGGAGCGGGAGAACCATTTCGTGGACGTCACGGACCACGTGGCAGCCAAACTCGACGCGATCCATGTTCACGTCAGCCAGCATCCCGACCTCGCGGCCATGGAGGCGGCCGTGCGGAACGGAATGCTGGCGAACGCGCGTCGTGGCAGACTGGCGGATGGCCGAAGCGCCGAAGCATTCCATGTGGTCGCCGTCAACGGACCGGGAACCATAGCCGGCTTCTAACGAGTTTTTGTCCAGATAACGTGCTTTAAACGCCGTTTAAAGCCCGTTATCTGGACAAAAACTCGGGGGTGGGGAGGAAAGCCGTGCTGTCAGGCACCCAGCGGTGCGGCTGCCACGGTGGGGAAGGTCGGGGTAGACGAGCCGCCCACCGGCTCCACGGTGATGCCGAGCGCTGCGGCCGACGCGATGCCCTTCACCACGGCCGGCCTGGACAGCGCTGCTTCGTCCATCAGGCCTTCCGAAACAGGTGCCGAGCCGTCCTTGGGAATCAGCCACATCTGGTAGACCTTGCCGGCCGGCGGTGCCGGAACGTCCTTCATCTTGACGACCAAGGCATCCTTCGAGGAGGAGATCAGGACCGTTGCCGTTCCGCCCGCAGCGACGGGGACTGACGCCTCGCGGACGTCCCCGGCCCGGGCCACCTGGTTGAGTGGATCGTTCTGGTCGGCGACGTAGCTGCCGACGGCGACACCACCCAGCGCGATCACTGCAGCTGCTGCTGCCGCGGCCAGCCAGCGGCGTGCCCCGGCGGGTTGGCGTCGTGCTTCCCGCCGGAGCCTGGCCGCGGACAGCTCATCCACGGCTTCTGCCGGCGGCTGCACGGCGGCTGTGCTTACAGCTGGTCCGGCGGCAGGGACCTGCTCAAGGGACGGCAACTGCGACACGATGCGGACGAACAGATCCGCGGGAGGATCCTCCTGTGCCGTAAACGATATGGCGAGTGTCTCCCTTGCTTGGCGAACGCGCTCCAGGAACGAATTGCGCTCAGCTTTGGGGGCCGTGGCGACATACCGGTCAATGGCAGCGCGTTCATCTTCGCTGACCGCATCCAGGGCGTAGAGCTCGGCAAGGTCCACTGCCCGCCCGGAATCCAGGTCGGCAGCGATCTCAACGCCGAAAGACCCGGGGCGGCGGGCGGCTCCCTGACTATTCATTTCTGTCATCTCAACTCACCCCCAGACAGGTCTTCAATCGGATCAGTCCGTCGCGGATGCGGGACTTGATGGTGGGTACGGCGGCATTAAGCTTCTCCGCGACCTCGCGGTACGTGAGACCGCCGTAATAGGCGAGCCGCACGGATTCCTGCTGTGTTTCGGTCAGCGTTTCCAGGCAGCGGACCACCCCCTCAGCCTCAAGCTTGCTGTCCACTTCGGCTGAAACCGAGTCGTGGGCCACGTCCTGGCTGCTGGCGCCGTACTTTGCCTCGCGGTCGGTGGCCGACTGCGACGAGCGCACTCTGTCCACTGCCCTGCGATGCGAGATGGTCATCAGCCACGACAGCGGGCTGCCTGCCTCCGGGTTGAACTTCCCGGCGTTCTGCCAGACCTGGAGGAAAACCTCCTGGGTGGTGTCTTCGCTGAGCTCGGGATCAATGAGGACCCGGCGCGCCATGCCAAAAACTCGGCGCGAGGTTAGCTGGTAGAACTCCGCAAAGGCGGCCTGATCGGCGCCCGCAATCCGGGCGAGGAGCGCGGCCAGGCGCTGGCTGAGATCCGCCGGTGAGACCGTGGCTGCGGCCGGGGCCTCGAAGTTTGGCGCGTTGGGAGTTTCCATCACTCCCAAGCATAGGTTGCCAGACGGTGAATCCGGGGCATTGCCGCCGGGGCTGTACCTTGCAGCGTGCAAGGCGCTCAGCTCGATTGCCGGCTCGGCTTGTAACAGTTTCACCTGCCGCTCCTTCATCGCCTGGAATTGCTGTCAGGAGTTATTCGGTGCCGGCAGCGTGGCGGATGGGCCTGCGGGTGCCTGGATACGGTGCTCAGACCTGGGCGCCGGCGAATCCCTGCTGTCGCCAGGCCTCGTACACCGCAATCGAGGCAGCATTGGCAAGGTTCAGCGAACGCAGGGAAGGCAGCATGGGAAGCCGCACGGTGGCGGTGACGTGCGGGTCGCGCTTGAGCGCTTCGGGCAGGCCCACGGATTCCTGGCCGAACATCAGTACATCGCCGGGCAGGTAGGTGATGTCCGCATAACTGGCGCTGCCGTCGGCGGTGAAGGCGTAGACCCGTTCCGGCTGCAGCTCACGCCACGCGTCCTCGATGGTTTTGTGGACAGTCACGACGGCGAGGTCGTGGTAGTCGAGGCCTGCCCGCCGGAGCTTGGCGTCGGAAAAATCAAAGCCCAGGGGTTCCACCAGGTGCAGTTCAGTGCCGGTGATGGCGGCCAGCCTGATCGCATTGCCGGTGTTGCCGGGGATTTCGGGGGAGTGGAAGAGGATTCGGAACACGGTCCAATCCTAGCCAGTCAGATTCAGTGCATGCCGCGCAGCAGCCTGGCAAGGATGGGCACGTTCACCGTATTGGGTCTCGGACCGGACGACAGGAAGTGTTTGAGGCCGCGGACCAGGCCTGCGGCGTTGACCACCTGAACGGTTTCGCCTGCTCCGGCCGTGCGCCGGTGGCGGTCGATGACGGGCTCGTGGAGGTTCCCGTCAGGGCTGTGGATGACTGTCCAGCCGGTGACGTTCAGCTCGGGGAAGATGTCCTGCATGGCCCGGACCACGTGGGCCAGTTGCGGCGGGGCGATCGAGCGGCCGCCATGGTTGAGGGTCTGTCCGTCCCAGGCATAGGCCCCCTTCGGCAGGAGCATTGAACCGATGAGGGCCACCCGGTAGCCGGACAGGAGCGCATGGTCGATGTGGCTGTTGTCAGCGGGGGATTGCAGCCCGTTGACCAGCCGGGCCGCCGGGATGGCCGGCAGCACTTGCCGGGTGATGAGCTGCACCGTACGCATTTCGCGCTGTATCCGGGCATCGGCGCCAAAAATTCCGCGTTTGCGCGGCATGCCGTGGACCTGCTGGCTGGCCTGGCTGAACGGGATGAGTGGGACCGTCCCGGCCGCTTCGAAGGCGGCGGCGTCGTACGGCGGGAGGTACAGCGCGGGGTCGCCGGCGGTGCTGCGGGGCGTGCTGGGCCGGTGCACGGTGGCTGAGGCATGACTACCCGCGGCCGGAGCATCATAGTGCGCTTCCGAGCTGGCCGCCCCGGCAGGGGTTCCGGCTGCATACGAGCGGTCATAGGCCTTCCGGCGCGAGGGGTCGATCAGGGTTTCGTACGCTGCCGTCACCTGGCGGAAAGCGGCGGCGTCCCCGCCATGGTCCGGGTGTGCCGTCCGCGCAGCCCGGCGGTAGGCCACCTTGATCTCCTTGTCGGTGGCTGTCACCGCGACGCGGAGCACCTCGTAGTGGGAGCTGCTGCTCTCGGTCAAGCACTCATCCTTCTGTTCGTCTGGCCAGTCCACGGCATGGCAGCCCGGTCGGCCCAGTTTAGCGGCTGTCCACACAACGACTGCGCTGGCGGAAGTGGTTCCCTTCGCTGGCATCATGCAGCCATGAGGACCGCCGTCGCCATCAACCCGCAGGCTTCCTTTGGCAAACGCGGCACGGCGGGCGCGGCCGCCGTCGATAATTTCCGTTCACGGGCATGGAGGTGCTCGAGCTGCGCGCATAGACCACAGTGCGGCTCTCCGTTTTCCGGTGTTGTGGCCTATGCCGACGGCAAGAGAATCGGCGCGCTGCCCCTCACCATCGAGGTGGTACCCGGCGCCGTCCGGCTGCTGACGTGGGCGGCCCGCGCCGGCGGGCCATCTAGACTTTGGGATGACGACGGCAGGTTGGCCGTCCGGCAAGCATATTGGGGTGGACGTGAAGTCACAGGCTGCAGCCGTATTCGTGGCGGGGGCGCTGCTCGGCGCCACGGCGCTCGCAGGATGCAGTGTTGGCGTCCCGGACCCGGCTGCCCCGAAAGTGGATCAATCCGCCACCGTCCTGGCCACTCCCACCATCACGCCAGGCCACGACGCCGCCGCAGTGGCCGCCAAAGACATGCCGTTCTCTGCCGGTGCGACGTTGGCCGCGGGGGTCCCGGTGGGGATCTCCGATGGGCTCAAGACTGCGCCCGGGTGGACGCCGGTCAAGCACAATGTGGCCGGCGAGAGCCAGTACCTGAAGGCCGACGGCTGCCTGGTCGCGGCCAAGGTCCGTACCAACCAGTCACCCCTGGTGTTGGCGGACGATAGGGAGTCAACGGTTGGCCTTTTTACATATCTGGACCCCACCATCCTGCCCGCCTACCTGAAGACGGCCACGCTGCGGTGGGGCGGTGAGCCTGCCAAGCCGGGACCAAACGTTGAGGTGCTGGTTCTGGAAAAGTCCGGTCAGTCCGGCGCCAAATCAACTTCTGTCATGGCCAGGGTCTTCGGCGCCGCAGCATCGTCGGTGTTCGTCTCGGTTTCCTGCCCCGACGCTGCCACGCTGGCCGCGGCCCAGGCCGAGGTGGCAGCGCGCCTCGTGGTGGTTCCGCCGTCAAACTAGCTGTGGCGGCGCCAGGACCCGGCGGGTGAGAGCCGGTTCAGGGCAAGTGCGCCGACCAGCAGGCCGAAGTCCCGGAGCGCAACATCGTAAAAATTGCCGAGGACCAGCAGATTGATGATGATACCCAGCAGCCAGAGAGCCACTACAAGGGAACCGAACCGGGGACGGGCGGCCACCAAGATGCCGGCGATGATCTCCACGACGCCCACGACGTACATAAAGGTCTGCGCCGTAACCGGCACTGCGTCGGTGGCCGCGGGGGCGAGGTAAATGGTCCAGTCGGTGAGGATGTTGGTGAACTTGTCCAGCCCGAAGAGGATCGGCGCAACGGTGAACACCGTGCGGAGCAGGACGAACGCCTGGTGGTCCGGCGCCATCGTCTGCAGGCGGCCGGCCGACACGTTTTCTGCTGTGGTTTTCATGGTGGAGTCCTTCTAAAAGTAGGTATCATAATTTTAGAGAGAATCGCTAGATTACGCAATGATTGTTGTTTTTAGAAGGGTGGCCGTCATGCGCAGACTTCCGTGGGGACGTCGGATGGCAGCCATTGCGTCGCTTGGCGACGATAAACGCCGGCAGCTTTTTGAGCTGATTGCCGCCTCGGACGGGGCGGTCGGGCGCGACGACGCTGCGCTGGCCCTGGGGCTGCCGCGGAGTACGGCATCCTTCCACCTCGACAGGTTGGTCCAGGACGGTGTGCTGGCAGTGGAATTCCACAAGGCCGCCGGCAAGACCGGCCCGGGTTCCGGGCGCCCCGCAAAAATGTACCGTCCTGCTGCAAGCGAAGTGGGCGCCTCGGTGCCTGACCGTAATTACGATCTGGCCGGGGAGATGCTTGCTGCGGCCATTAAGCACTCCACGGAAACGGGCGGCGCGGTGGGCGATTCCCTGCGGGCCACGTCATACCGCAAGGGCCGGGAGCTTGCTGCCGGAGCTCCGGGCCTGGCGGAGTTCATGGCAGCGGAGGGCTATCAGCCACGGCCCGACGGGGATGGCGGCCTGGTGTTGGCCAACTGCCCGTTCCGCCGGCTCGCGGATGGGCACCCGGACGTGGTCTGCGCCATGAACGGATCCTTCCTGCAGGGCGCCGCCGCGGCGTGCGGTGAACCAGAGGAACGCATCGCACCGAACAGTGTGCCGGGACAGTGCTGCGCCAGGATCACGCCGCCCTGAGTCCGTGGCCTGACGCGGCTAGAATTGATGCGTGTCCGTCTACCTCGATCATGCAGCCACCACGCCACTCTCCGCCGAGGCGCTGGCAGCCCTGACCCGGGAACTGTCCCGCACCGGCAACCCCTCATCCCTGCACGGTTCCGGACGCCGCGCCCGCCGGTCGGTGGAGGATGCCCGGGAAGCGATTGCGGCGGCCGCCGGCGCCCATCCCTCTGAGGTCATCTTCACGTCCGGCGGCACAGAATCTGACAATCTGGCGGTCAAAGGCCTGTATTGGTCCCGCTCCGGCGAAGACCCGGCCCGGCGGCGCATCCTCTGCTCCGCCGTCGAGCACCATGCCGTACTGGACACAGTGGAATGGCTTGAACGGCACGAAGGTGCCCAGGTGACTTGGCTGCCGGTGGACGGTGACGGGGTGGTGGATCTCGACGTCCTCGCCGCTGAGCTTGCCCGCGACCCCGGCTCCATCGCTCTGGTGACCATTATGTGGGCCAATAACGAAGTGGGCACCATCCAGCCCGTGCATCGGATTGTGGAACTGGCACACGCCGCGGGTGTGCCGGTGCATTCGGATGCGGTGCAGGCGTTCGGCTCACTGCCTGTTGACTTCAAAGCTTCCCGCCTGGACGCCATGTCCGTGTCCGGGCACAAGATCGGCGGACCGGTGGGCGTGGGTGCCCTGCTGTTGGGGCGGGCGGTCAAGCTTACTCCGGTGCAGCACGGTGGCGGCCAGGAGCGCGATGTGCGCTCCGGGACGCTGGATACAGCGTCCATTGCCGCTTTCGCTGCAGCGGCCGAAGCGGCCACTGCAGGGCTCACCGCGGAGGCCTTCCGCATCGCGGCCCTCCGCAACCGGCTGGTCGACGGCGTCGTGGAGCGGGTGCCGGAGGCCGTGCTGCGCGGGGCGGCGGGGAAGGGGCGGCTGCCCGGCAACGCGCACTTCACCTTGCCCGGCTGTGAAGGAGATTCGCTGTTGTTCCTCCTGGACCTTGCCGGCGTGGAGTCGTCCACCGGTTCTGCCTGCACAGCCGGTGTCCCGCGGCCGTCCCATGTGCTGCTGGCCATGGGGCTGGATGAGGAAACGGCCCGCGGCGCCCAGCGCTTCACGCTCGGGCATGCGTCCACGGAGGCGGATGTGGATGCCCTGTTGGCCGCGCTGCCGGGCGCCTACGAGCGGGCCCGCCAGGCGGGAATGGCCGGGCACGAATCGTCCATCCAGACTGCCGGAACGATGGCGCGTCAGGCCGGTTCCGGCAGGAGTTGATCGAGGCCGGCGGAATTGTCGGCCAGGCGCTCAGCCGTGACCGGCGTCCGCGCTGAGATGAGGGCCTTGATAGCCTTCTGTGCGCCGGGCTGTGGCTTCCGCGGCCAGTTGACGCTCATTCCGGCCACCACACGGGAGTTTTGGAGCCAGAACGCAATGAACTCCTTGGCCTCCAACGACCCCCGGATCACAGGTGGGGCAGCCGCCGCCAGCGCCGGGAAGCCGGAGTACTCCATGCTGACGTCGAACTGGTCTGTATAGAAATAGGGAATGGTGCTGAGCGTGGCATCCTGGCCCAGCATCGCCTTCGCGGCCACCTTGCCGCCGTTGAGCGCGTTGGACCAATGTTCGCTGCGCTGGTGTTGGCCGGTAAAGGGGTGCAAGGCGTTGGCGACGTCCCCGGCGGCAAAGACGCCCGGCTCGCTGGTCTTGAGTGACGCATCCGTGAGGATGCCGTTGTCCAGGGCCAGGCCAGCTGACTCGGCAAGAGCGGTCTCGGGGAACACGCCCACGGCGATGATCACGATGTCCGCCGGGAGCAGCTCGCCGGAGTCGGTGATGACCCCGGTGACAGCACCCTCCGTCCCCGTAAGCTCCCGCGCTGAGGCGGGAAGCCGGAAACCCACGCCCTGGGTTTCGTGCAGTTCGCGGAAGAACCGGCCCAGGTCCGGGCCGATGGCACCCGCCAGGGGGATCTCCTCGAGGCCAAGCAGGGTGACGTTGTTGCCATATGTTGCCGCAGCGGCCGCCAGTTCCATGCCGATCCAGCCGGAACCGATCATCACCACGTTCTTCCCGCCCGCTGCCAGGCTTTCGCGGAGCCGCCTGCTGTCATCCAAGGTGCGGAACGTGGAGACGCCTGCCAGGCCGCTGCCTGGCAGGCGCAGCGTACGCGGGGACGCCCCGGTGGCCAGGAGCAGCGAGCCGTACGGCAGGGACGTTCCATCGCCCAGCTGCACCGTCCTGGCGTCCGGCCGGATTTCGGTGACCCGGACGCCCAGGCGGAGGCCGACATCGTTCTCTGCGTACCAGCCGGCCGGCACCACCGGGACAGTATCCTCTGCGGCCTTGCCGAGCAGGTACTCCTTGGAGAGCGGCGGACGCAGATAGGGGTGGTGGCTTTCGGCGGCGACAACGGTGACCTTCCCCGTGAACCCTTCTGCCCGCAGGGTCTTGGCGGCAGTGGCGCCGGCCAGCCCGCCGCCCACAATGACGATGTCCTGAACAGCCATGTCAGCCCGCTTCCCGATAATGCCTTCGGAATCTAAAACCGTCTATCCTGACTTTAGAAGGGCGGAGCGGGCCAGTCAAGGTCTTTTTGGGGAGCATTCGGCGTGCCGATAGAATAGCGCAGCAGGCATTGTGTTATCTGTCCGGCCACCGATTGAACGGCTGCCGCCCCTGGTGCCTGCAGCCCCCCTGAACCCAACAGAAAGCCAGCATGCGAGTCTTAGCAGCCATGAGCGGCGGAGTTGACTCCGCCGTAGCCGCAGCACGTGCCGTTGAAGCCGGACACGACGTGGTGGGCGTACACCTTGCGCTGTCCCGTATGCCTGGCACTTTGCGGACGGGCAGCCGCGGCTGCTGCACCATTGAAGACTCCCGCGACGCCTGGCGCGCCTGCGACGTGCTGGGGATCCCGTACTACGTCTGGGACTTCTCGGAACGTTTCAAGGAAGACGTGGTCCAGGACTTCATCGACGAATACGCTGCTGGCCGCACCCCCAACCCCTGCATGCGCTGCAACGAGCGGATCAAGTTCGCTGCACTGCTGGAAAAGGCTATTGCCCTGGGCTTCGACGCCGTCTGCACCGGGCACTACGCCAAGGTGATCACTGACTCCGAGGGCAACCCGGAACTCCACCGGGCGGCGGACTGGGCCAAGGACCAGAGCTACGTCCTGGGCGTCCTGACCCACGAGCAGCTTAAGCACTCAATGTTCCCGCTCGCCGATACGCCCTCCAAGGCTGAGGTGCGGGCGGAGGCCGAGCGCCGCGGGCTCTCCGTTGCCAACAAGCCGGACAGCCACGACATCTGCTTTATTCCCGACGGCGACACCGCGGGGTGGCTGGCCGAAAAAATCGACATGACCACCGGTGACATTGTGGACGAAACCGGCTCAAAGGTGGGCGAGCATCCCGGCGCCAACGCCTTCACCGTGGGCCAGCGCCGTGGCCTGAAGCTGGGGACACCCGCAGCGGACGGCAAGCCGCGGTTCGTGCTCGAGATCCGGCCGAAGGAAAACAAAGTGGTAGTGGGGCCCCAGGCGCTGCTGGCCATCGACGAGATCCGCGGCATCAAGGTTTCCTGGGCCGGCCTGCCCATCGCCGAGATCGAAACTGGTACCGAGTTTGGGTGCCATGCGCAGGTCCGCGCTCACGGCGACCCCGTGCCGGCAACCGCGCGTATGGTGACGGTTCCCGGCGGGGACGCGCCCCAGCTGCTGGTGACCTTGACCGACCCGCTGCGGGGAGTGGCTCCCGGCCAGACGGTGGTCCTCTACCAGGGCAGCCGGGTGCTCGGCCAGGCCACTATCGACGCCGCCCGGTCGCTGCAGCGCGCCGAACTTTAGGCCGCTCCCCTGAGCCTGAGCGGGCGTGTTTGAAATACTCAGGTAAATTTTGTGTCTCAACTCACAAAATTGCCGGTTGATGAGCCCGGCGTCTGATTGAATCTAGGCATTAGGACAGCGCCCTGCCCGCTCGAGTAAACACCCCTAAGCGGGCGGCGAACGCGTACTCATCGAACAGAAAGTTCACAGATGACAAACAGCACCAGAGCCTTGCGGAGCGCACTCGCGCTCGCGGGCGTTTCCGCCCTCGCCTTGACTGCCTGCACGGGCCCCTCAGGCGGCGGCGGAAACAGCACCACGCCAGGGGACACCGCCACAAGCACCATCTCCTACGGCACCACCGATAAGGTCACGGCGCTGGATCCGGCCGGCTCGTACGACAACGGTTCGTTTATGTTGATGAACCAGGTTTATTCCTTCCTGCTGAACTCCAAGCCCGGCGGAGCGGATCCTGTTCCTGACCTCGCGGAATCGTCCTCGTTCACCAAGCCCACCGAATTTACGGTCAAACTCAAAAGCGGCCTCAAGTGGGCCAACGGACACGTCCTGGATTCCAAGGACGTCAAGTTCTCGTTCGACCGCCAGGTGAAGATCAAGGACCCCAACGGCCCGGCGTCACTGCTGACCAACATCGAGTCCATTGCCACCCCGGATGCCACCACCGTGGTGTTCACGCTCAAGCAGGCCAATGACCAGACGTTTGCGCAGGTCCTGCAGAGTCCGGCCGCTCCCATCGTTGACGATGAAGTGTTCCCGGCCGACAAACTCCTCAGCGACGATGAGATTGTCAAGGCGAACGCGTTCTACGGCCAGTACACTATCGACTCCTATAGCAAGAACACGCTGGTCAGCCTAAAGCCGTGGCCCGACTACAAGGGCGTCCTGGGCAAGCCCGCCAACGACGGTGCCACCATCAAGTACTACACCGACCAGACCAACATGAAGCTGGAAATCAAGGGCGGCCAGATCGATGTTGCCAACCGCAGCCTGAGCGCCACGGACATCGACGACCTCAAGAAGGACTCCAACGTCAAGGTCAACATCGGCCCCGGCGGCGAGATGCGCTACATCGTCTTCAATTTCGACACCATGCCCTTCGGGGCGAAGACCCCCGAAGCTGATCCGAAGAAGGCGCTGGCCGTCCGCCAGGCGGTGGCCAACCTCGTAGACCGCCAGGCCATTTCGGACCAGGTCTACAAGGGCACCTACCTGCCGATGTGGTCCAACGTTCCGTCCGGCTTCCTTGGCGCCAATGAGTCCTTCAAGCAGGCCTACGGCGACGGTGCCGGAAAGCCCAGCCTGGACAAAGCCAAGAAGGCCATTGCCGACGCCGGCATCTCCGGCCCGGTGACCATCAACCTGCAGTACAACCCTGACCACTATGGCAAGTCGTCCGGCGACGAATACGCCATGGTCAAGGACCAGCTGGAGAAGAGCGGGCTGTTTACCGTGAACCTCCAGTCCACGGAGTGGGTCACCTACAACGCGGCTTCGAAGAAAGACAGCTACCCGGTCTACCAGTTGGGCTGGTTCCCTGACTTCAGTGACCCGGACAACTACCTGACACCCTTCTTCCCCAAAGGTGGCTACATCAACAACCACTACTCCAACACGAACGTGGAAACGCTGATCGCCAAACAGCTGGTGACGGCGGACAAGTCGGAGCGCGAAAAGACGATTCAGGAAGTCCAGAATCAGCTGGCGAAGGACATCTCCACCCTGCCGCTACTGCAGGGTGCCCAGGTGGCCATTTCCGGGAAGAACGTGAAGGGCGTGGACTCCACCCTGGACGCATCGTTCAAGTTCCGGCTCGGCACCGTCTCCAAGTAATTCCGAAAGACACCACAACGGGAGGCGGGGCCCACACGGTCCCGCCTCCTAGGTGTTCCCCAAATTTCTTCGTTTCAAACCAGGCAGGGACAGCATGGCCACCTTGATAGATGCCCCGCCGCCAAGGGTCGCGGCCCCCACATCCAAATCCGCGGGAGGTGGCCTCGGGAGATACATCCTGGTCCGCTTCCTGCTGATCTTCCCCACGATCTTTATTCTCGTCACCCTGGTTTTTTTCCTGATGCGGATCACCGGCGATCCCATCACTGCGGCCCAGGGCGGCCGGCTCCCGCAGGAACAGATTAATGCCCTGATCCACCAGGCCGGCTATGATCGGCCACTGTTCATTCAGTACCTTGAATATCTCGGCCAGATCGTCACCGGCAACTTCGGCCGGACTCTTTCAGATGGCAGGCCAGTGATTGAGATGCTCACCAAATTCGGGGCCGCCACCCTGGAGCTTGCCATCAACGCACTGGTCGTGGCGCTGCTGATTGGCATTCCCCTCGGAATGTTTGCGGCGCATAAACGCGACAAGGTCCCGGACGCTTTGCTGCGTTTCTTCGCCATCCTGTGCTACGCCACCCCCGTCTTCTTTGCGGGCCTTCTCCTGAAGCTCACTTTCTCCGTTGGCCTCGGCTGGTTCCCGGTGGCGGGGCGCGCTTCCACAACCACTGAACTTGCGATGGCGCGCCTTTCGGCGCCAACTGGCATTTACTGGCTCGATGCACTGCGGAGCGGCGACCTTGCAGCCTTCGGGGACATCGTCCACCACGCCGCTCTCCCGGCCGTTGCGCTGGGACTACTGACCGCCGGCGTCTTCCTCCGCCTGGTCCGGACCAATGTGATCGGTACCTTGGGCAAGGACTACATTGAGGCAGGACGGTCCCGCGGAGTCAGCGAATACCGTCTGGTGACCAAGCATGCCTACAAGCCCGCACTGATCCCCATCATCACGGTCATGGGCCTCCAGATCGCGCTATTGCTTGGCGGTGCAGTGCTGACCGAAACCACTTTCGAATGGAAGGGCCTCGGCTATCAATTGGCCCAGTACCTCACGGCGCGTGACTTTGTGGCCGTCCAAGGCATCGTCATGCTGCTGGCCGTTATAGTGGCCGTCACGAATTTCGTCGTGGACATTGCCGCGGCCCTGATTGATCCGCGAGTGAGGTACTGATGGGTGCCGAAGCATTCACGCCAAGAAAGAAGTCGTTGCTGGACAGGCTGCCCGTCTTGTCGCACATCCGGCGCAGCGTCGGCCTGCAGCGCACTATGCTGCTGATCGGTGTAGTACTGTGCGCAGTTTTCCTGGTGACGGCCCTTTTGGCGCCGCTGCTGGCGCCCTACGGTTATTCGCAAATCTCCGACGACGCCGGAACGTTCCCAGCGCAGGCCGAGCCAGGTGGCAAGCACCTGTGGGGAACAACGGTGGGCGGCTACGACGTGCTGTCCAGGGTCATCTGGGGATCGCAGACGGCGGTGACGGTGATCGTCGTTGCTGTCCTCATGGCCATCTTCCTCGGAGTATTCCTGGGCCTGATCAGCGGCTACTTTGGTGGCTGGCTGGACCGGATCCTGGTAGTCATTGCTGATGCCATCTATGCTTTTCCCACACTCCTTCTGGCCATCGTGGTGTCCATCGCCATCAATAAGGGCCAGTCTGGCTTCTGGGGTGGCATCCTCGCCTGCGGCTTCGCCATCACGGCCGTGTTCGTACCGCAGTACTTCCGGGTCATTAGGGCAGAGACCATTCGCCTCAAGGCCGAGCCGTTTGTGGAATCCGCCCAAGTGGTTGGTGCCTCCAGCGCACGGATCATCGGCCGGCACATCTTCGCCAATGCGACCCGCACACTGCCGCTGATTTTCACGCTCAACGCCTCTGAAGCGATCCTCACCCTGGCCGCCCTGGGCTTCCTCGGCTTCGGCATCGAACCCAGCTCGGCGGCTGAATGGGGCTTCGACCTCAATAAGGCCATGTCCGATGCCTCCTCCGGCATTTGGTGGACGGGAGTCTTCCCGGGCACGGCGATCGTGCTCACCGTCCTGGGCCTGACTTTGGTGGGCGAGAGCATGAATGATCTCAACGATCCCCGTTTGCGCGGACGCAAACGGGCCGGTGCCAAGAACAAGGGAACAGGCGTTACGAACCAGAAGGAAGTGTCCGCATGAGTGGTCCCCAGATCATCGAAGACAGCCCCAGGCGCGGCACCGGGAATGTCCTGGAAATCGACCACCTCAAGGTCACATTCGCCACCGACGGGGGAGACGTCTACGCCGTCAAGGATGTCAGTCTGGACGTCCGGTCCGGCGAGGTGCTGGCCATCGTGGGCGAATCCGGTTCCGGCAAAACGGTGACCGCGAAGACCATTCTGGGGCTGCTGCCCGAAACCGCAACGAGCGGCGGCGCAGTGCTGATCAACGGGAACAATGTGATCAGCGTCAGTGCCGCCAAGCTGCGGCAGATCCGGGGCCGCGATGTGGCCATGGTGTTCCAGGAACCCTCCACCGCACTGAACCCGGTGTTCACCGTGGGCTGGCAGATCGCCGAAGGCATCCGCGCCCACGCCGGCGCCGGTAGCAACCGGGTCTCGGCCAAGGACGCCAAAGCCCGTGCCATCGAGGCGCTGCGCAAGGTGGGGATCCCGGATCCGGAGCACCGGGTTAACTACTATCCGCACCAGTTTTCCGGGGGCCAGAAGCAGCGCGTCGTCATTGCCGCTGCCCTGGCTCTGAACCCGGGACTCATTGTGGCTGACGAACCCACCACCGCCCTGGACGTAACCGTCCAGGCCGAAATCCTGGAGCTGCTGCGGGACCTGCGGGACAAATACGGTACGTCGATCGTGCTCATCACACACAACATGGGCGTGGTGGCGGACCTCGCTGACCGGGTGGTGGTGATGTACCAGGGCGACGTCGTGGAGGAAGCACCGGCGCGGGTGCTGTTCGCGGAACCTCAAGAGGACTACACTAGGAAGCTGCTGGCCGCTGTGCCGCACCTGGGCAGGAACTCGGCCTCGGAAGGACTAAGGGAACGCGCCCACCAGCAATCGCCGGTGCTGGTGGACGCCACCAACTTGACCATCGAGTATCCAGGCCGGTTCGGCACGCCGGCCTTCAAAGCCGTGGACGGGGTTAGCTTCACCATCTCCGCAGGGGAAGTCTTTGGGCTGGTGGGCGAATCCGGATCAGGAAAAACTACGATCGGACGGGCCATTGCCGGCCTTAACCAGACCACGGGCGGCAGCCTGAAGGTGCTCGGCTACGAAATGCTGAATTTCAAAGAACGGACGTTCAAACCCCGCCGGAAGGACATCGGCTTTGTCTTCCAGGATCCGGCCGCGTCCTTCAACCCGCAGCTGACCATCGGCGACTGTGTGGCGGAGCCCATGATCATCCACACCAGCCCCAGCCCCGCGCAGGCGCGCAAACGGGTCGGTGAGCTGTTCGAATCAGTGCAGCTGCCGGCGTCGTACGCTGACCGGTACCCGCATGAACTCTCCGGTGGCCAGCGCCAGCGGGCGTCGCTGGCGCGCGCACTCATCCTGAACCCGAGGCTGTTGATCGCCGACGAGCCGACGTCGGCGCTGGACGTTTCGGTGCAGGCCAAGGTGCTGGAACTCTTCAAGGAAATCCAGGCCGAGTTCGGGTTTGCCGCGCTGTTCATCAGCCACGACCTCGCGGTGGTGGACATCCTCGCGCAGTGGGTGGGCGTGCTGTACAAGGGCAAACTCGTGGAACAGGGGATCGGCAGCCAGGTGATGGGGGCCCCGCAGCACGACTACACCAAGCGTCTGATCGCGTCCCTTCCCGTCCCTGATCCGGAGGAGCAGGCGCGGCGACGGGCGGCACACCGGGCGCTGCTGGCCACATAGACTTGGACCATGACGCAGCAAAACCATGATGTTCCCGAATCTGAAACCTACGACGCCGCCGCCAGTTCGCTGGCAGGCCAGGTGGACAACTCGGTGATGGCGGAACTGCTGTCCATCCGGTCAAGCATCGACAACATCGATGCCACTCTGGTCTACCTGCTCGCCGAGCGGTTCAAAGCGACGCAGAAGGTGGGCTTCCTCAAGGCTGCACACCGGCTCCCCGCCGGGGATCCCGGCCGCGAAAGCGCCCAGATCGCCCGGCTGCGGCGGCTGGCTGCGGACGCCCACCTGGATCCGGCCTTTGCTGAGAAGTTCCTGAATTTCATCATCGGTGAGGTCATCCGGCATCACGAAGCCATCGCCGAGGACCACCAGGCCGCTGCAGAGTGGAAGTAACAGCCACCGCGCTGGGGCCGTGGCCGGGGGAGGACCCGGTGGAGGCCGCGCGGATCATCCGAGGTGAGCTTGGCAGCCCGCACCTGCCGTTCCTGGCCGAGCTGCCGGACCGCGGAGTCGGATCGGACGCCCTGGGCCGCACGGCCTCGCTCCTGGTTGAGCTAGCCGTGGACGTCCAGCCGCATGGTTGGCGGCTGGTGGACCGGCCCGGCAAGGATTTCCGCCGGGCCGCTTCGGCGCTCTCCACGGACATCAACGTACTTGCTGACGTAGCCGGTGCGGAGGACACCCCTGCCTTCGAGCTCAAGGTCCAGCTGCTGGGCCCGATCAGCTTGGCCGCCGGACTGCACCTGCACAACGGTGAACGCGCCCTGATCGACTACGGCGCGCGCCGGGATATCGCCGCCTCGCTGGCCGCCGGTGTGGGCAGTTACCTGTCCCGTGTCTCCAGCGCAGTTCCAGGCGCTCAGCTGGTGGTCCAGCTCGACGAACCTGACATTGCCGCGGTACTTGCGGGCACCATCCCGACGTCGAGCGGTTACCGTACGCTGCGTGCGGTGGGCGGCCAGGAGGTCACTGAGTCCTGGCAGCTGGTCATAGAAGCGCTGCGGGCGGCCGGCGCCGGCGAGGTCGTTGTCGCGGTGCCCGAGGTGGAGGCCCCGATCGAACGGATTGTGGCGGCCGGCGCTGACGGGGTGGCGGTTCCGTTGAAGGCACTGACGTCACGGCAGTGGGAGCAGCTGGCTGCCGCGGTGGAGGCCGGCAAACGGGTTTGGGCCGGTGCGCTGGATACCAGCGGCGGCACCCTGCCCAAGGTGTCCGACGCCGTCGAATCCGTCTGGCGGCCCTGGCACCAGATGGGGCTGCCGGCGTCGTCGCTGAGCAGCGTGCGGGTCACACCGGCCGGGGGACTGACCGGTCTCAGTCCGGCTGCCGCCACGACAGTGCTGGGCAGGCTAACCCAGCTGGCCGACGGGCTTAACCAGCGGGCGCACGGCTAAGGCAGTTACAGGCGCTCTTCCCAGCGGTCCGGTTGCGCGTAGCGGGGCAGGAAGCTCTGCGCCGAGCTGCCGCCGACGTAAGGACGCAGCCGGTATTGCATATGCCCGGCGTAGACCAGCACTTCCCCTATCTGAGGCTGGATGACCTTGACCTGGATCCGGTGCCGTCCCTGGCCGTCCGCAGTTCCCTCCCACCACTGCTCGGCGTAGGCCTTGGCGTCAACCGCACCCGGCAGCGGCAGGCGGAGGTGGCCAAGGAACAGCCGGGAATCTTCTGAAATCCCGCGGAGCCTGCCCTCCTCCGTCACACTGAGCTTCAGGTCAGTGACCATGCGCCGGAACCGGCCCAGATAGTCCACCAGCCGCGGTCCGCCGTCGGATTCCACCAGACTGGTGGTGTCCTGGAAAATCCTGCTGCGGCCGGGGAAATGGATCTCCCGCCGGGCGGTGAGGCTGGGGCGCCCGAACGGATCAAGGTGCGCATGGTTTTCGATCCGGAACGGGACGCCCGCACCAAACTCCGGGAAGAAGGCCTCCTCGCCGGAGGTGAACTTCAGCAGCGGCCGCAGCCAGGCCTGCCGGCATCCGGCGACGTCGAAAACGCCCTCACCGACGCCGTACTGTCCGGAGCCCGGCAGCAAGGAAAAATACTCCTGCAGCTCCGGTTGCAGCCGGGTGAAATCTTCGCCCAGGGCCTGCTGGTAGATGGGGATGTTCATCGGTGACCTCCTGGACGGTACCGTCGGCTGCGCCGCTGTCTGTTCCCAATGTACCGGCCGTGCATCCCGGTGTGGCGCCATGCCGGAGGGGCGTTGAACAGGACAAACCATGTTCAATAGGGGAATATATAACTATGAAGGCACGCATTCTGGTAGTTGACGATGACGAAGCGCTGGCCGAAATGATTGGAATTGTTCTGCGCAATGACGGCTTTGACCCCGTCTTCTGCGCCGACGGGGGTCAGGCCCTTGACGTTTTCCGTTCATCGAAGCCGGACCTCGTGCTGCTTGACCTTATGCTTCCCGGCGTGGACGGCATCGAGGTCTGCCGGCAGATCCGTTCAGAGTCGGACGTGCCCATCGTGATGCTTACCGCCAAGTCCGACACGTCCGACGTCGTCCGCGGCCTGGAGTCGGGGGCTGACGATTACGTGCCTAAGCCCTTTAAGCCGGCAGAGCTGGTTGCCCGCGTCCGGGCACGCCTTCGGCCCGGCGACCAGAAGGCGCCGGAAACACTGCGGATCGCTGACGTGACTATCGACGTCGCCGGCCACACGGTGAAACGCGCGGACGAGCGCATCTCCCTGACGCCCCTGGAGTTCGACCTCCTCGTGGCGCTGGCACGGAAGCCGTGGCAGGTGTTCACGCGTGAGCTGCTGCTGGAACAGGTCTGGGGCTACCGCCACGCGGCAGACACCCGGCTGGTCAACGTCCACGTACAGCGGCTCCGGTCCAAGATTGAACGGGATCCGGAAGCCCCGGAAGTTGTATTGACGGTTCGTGGTGTCGGCTACAAAGCAGGTTCCTGAGTCCTCGGGACCGGAAGACGACGGCGCCCCGGACCCCGCGCCGGCCAAGGGGCCTGAGCACACGGATGCGCTGGCTGCGGAACTGGCAGCCCTGCCTTTCCGCGCACGGATCTGGCGGCGCCGCGGGATCATTGTTGGCCTGCGCGTGGCACGCCTCGTTCGCATCGGGCTGCAGCGATTTTTTCCGGCCCTGCGTTATGTGGGACGTTCCCTGCAACGGCGCTGGCGCCGGTCCCTGCAGTTCCGGACCGTCCTCACCACCCTCCTGCTGGCCGTGACGTCGTTCGGCGCCGTAGGCGCCTACCTGTCCAACCAGATCGCCAACAACCTCTTCCAGGAGCGGCTGACCCAGGCGGAATCCGAAACCCGCTACAACGTCAAGCAGGTCCAAGACACGTTCGACGGCGCCCAGGTCACCGACCAGTCCAGCGTCATCACCCTGGTCTATGACACGCTGAACGCTGTAGAGGGCCGCGGCTCCGTGATCCAGCGCCGCTACGTCTTCGAGGCCATGCCGGAGCAGACCAAACCCCGCAACCGCTGGGTGGAGTCCAGGGCGTCGGACCAGCTGACCGTCAGCGTCATCCCGCCCGACCTGCGCAAGGCCGTACAGGATTCCGGCAAGGACCAGTATTGGGCGTCCACGGTGATTCCGGTGGGGACCGAGGACCGCCCGGGCATCGCCGTGGGCAACAAAGTGACCTTTAACGGGACCGTGTACGAGCTGTACCTGATTTACGACCTCAACACCGCCCAGCAAACCCTCGACGAGATCCAGGGCGTTCTCCTGGCCGGCGGGGCGGTGCTGGTGCTGATGATCGGGGCCATCGCCTGGTACGTCACCCGCAACGTGGTCAGCCCGGTCAGCCACGCCGCCCTGGTGTCGGAGAAACTCGCAGCCGGGCAGTTGCAGGAGCGGATGGTGGTCAAGGGCGAGGACGAAGTGGCCCGCCTGGGTGCGTCGTTCAACCACATGGCCGCCAGCCTCCAGGAGCAGATCACCCAGCTGGCCACGTTGTCCCAGATGCAGCAGCGGTTTGTCTCCGACGTCTCCCACGAGCTGCGGACGCCGCTGACCACGGTCCGGATGGCGGCAGAGGTGCTGTACGACGCCCGGCACGACTTTGACCCCATCAACAAGCGCTCGGCGGAACTCCTCTACAACCAGGTGGAGCGGTTTCAGTCCCTGCTGGCCGACCTCCTCGAGATCTCCCGTTTCGATGCCGGCGTGGCCATGCTCGACGCCGAACCCGAGGACATCCTGCAGGTCATCGCCCACGTCATCGAAGGTGCGGCACCGGTGGCTGCTGAATACGGCTCAGAGATCATCCTGCGCGGACCCGCCGAGGGGATTGTGACGGTGATGGATGCCCGGCGGATTGACCGGATCCTGCGGAACCTCATCCTGAACGCGGTGGAGCACGGTGAGGGCAGGCCGGTGACTGTTACCGTCGCGGCCAACCAGTCAGCAGTGGGCGTGGCTGTCCGGGACCAGGGGATTGGGATGACGCCGGCCGAGGCTGCCCGGGTTTTTGACCGGTTCTGGCGGGCAGATCCTGCCCGCGCCCGGACCACCGGAGGCAGCGGACTGGGGCTGTCCATTGCCATGGAGGACACCAAACTCCACAACGGATGGCTGCAGGCATGGGGAAACAAAGGCAGTGGGTCAAATTTCCGGCTGACCATCCCCTTGCGGCAGGGCGAGGAGATCGACCGCTCGCCCGTACTGCTTGAGCCGGGGGACATCATCCTGCCCGGCGGGGACGAAAAAAACTTGCTGGTCCTCGGCCCGGCGCTACCGAAGGAACAGGCATGAAAGGGGAATCCTTGACCGGTCCACGCCAGAGCCTGAGCGGTCTGCTGAGGGCTGTGGTCCTGCTGGTGTTAGTTTTCCTGCTTGCTTCCTGCGCGCGTATCCCCACGTCCGGGCCGGTAGGAAAGAGCGAAGAGGGCAGTGCGGGCAACCTCAATGCCCCCGTGTTCCTCCCTGCCGCGCCCCAGGCCGGCGCCGCACCCGAGTCGATCATCGAAGACTTCTACCGGGCGGGGAGCGGGTACGAGGATGATTACGCGGTGGCCCGCGAATTCCTGACCCAGGCCGCGTCCGTGGCATGGAAGCCTGACAAGCGTGCCCTGGTCTACCGCAGCCAAACGGTGGTGGCGACCGGCGTCGAAAATGTCTATAACTACCAGCTGGACGTCGCCTACACCGTGGATGTTGACGGCATCGCCACGCAGTCTCCGGAAGGCACCATCGAGAACATCCCGGCCACGGTCACGCAGGTCGACGGCGAATGGCGGATCTCGGCCATTCCGGACGGCACCGCTATTCCGGAGGAAACCTTCAAAGTCATCTACGGCGCCAGCCCCATCTACTTCTACGATCCGAGCTTCACGTACGCGGTTCCCGACGTGCGCTGGTTCATTAGGAACAAGACAGTCAAGGCCATGACCAGTGCACTGCTTGCCGGCCCCGCCCCCTACCTCCGCGGGGCAGTGGTGAGCGCCTTCCCGTCCGGCATCAAGCTGGCCCGGGAGTCGGTGCCGGTGGTATCGGGAGCCGCCCAGGTGGACCTCACCGCGAAGGAACTCACTGAGGCGTCCGCGGAGGACAGGCTCCGGATGCAGACTCAGCTTGCGCTGACGTTCCGCAGCCAGCCCGACGTCGTCAACGTTGAGCTGCGAGCCAACCAGGACCTGGTGCGCGTGGACGACAACGGCTCGGTCCTGCCTCCGGTGCGGGACAAGAACGTGCCGTCGCGCGAGATCGCCGTCAGCGGCAACGAACTGGTGCGGTACGAAAACAACAGGGTGTCCCCGCTCCCCGACATGCAGCCGGTTTCCTCGCTCGGTCCCCGTTACCCTGCGGAGTCCCCGGTCTCCCAGACTGTGGCTTTCCTCAACGAAAGCCGGACGACTCTTTACAGCATGGTGCCGGGCCAGCCGGCCCGTGCTCTGACGACGCGCAGCACCATCACGCATCCTTCCTTCAGCCTTCAGGACTGGGTGTGGGCAGCGGGGCCCGGCGCCACCGGCGGTACGGAAGTGGTGGCCTACCGGCCGGCAGGAGTGCCCGACGGCGCAACAGTCCCCACTGTCACCCTGACCCCGGCATGGCTCGCCGGAAGAACTGTCAAGGACCTCAGGATCTCCCGGGAGGGTGTCCGCGCCCTGGTCATTTCGGAACAGAACGGCCACACCAAGGTGCAGGTATCGGGGATCATCCGCAATGCTGACGGGACGCCCAAGGAACTGACAGCCCCTATCACCCTCGTGACGGCCAGTGACCCGGACCAGGGAGTCTGGGTCAACGACACCACAGTTGCCGTGATGAAGGGATCGGCCGCGGCAAATGTCACGCCGGAACTGCTGTCCCTCACGTCCGGCCAACCGCAGCAGCTGGCACCCTGGCCGGGCCTGGTCCGGCTCAGCGCCGGCAACGGTGCCGAGGAGATCTATGGCCAGTCGGCGGAGGGGATTTTCCAGCGGCTGGGCAACGGCTGGTCGCCCCAGCTCAAGGGCCCCATCGATCCCTCGTTCCCGGGATAGCGGTTTGTCCACATAGGGCCGGTGCCCGCTACCCGAGCCGCCGCTGCCAGGTGAGGATGGGGTGTGCGAGAAGAACAGACACCCCGTCCGGCCGCCCGGCGCCCGGCCAGGACCGCGGCAGCCGCGGACCCGGACCTTCAGCCGGCCATGCCGTCCGCTAAGCATCGCAGCGGGCAGCCCCGCACCTGGTTGAAGGTTGCCGATCACGTGATGCGTGCCGCCGTCGAGCTCCTGGCGCTGGCAGTTCCGGTGGACTGCGTCTGCTGCGGCGCCGAGGACCTGGCCCTGTGCGTTGCCTGCGAACGCCAGGTCCGCTTACTGACCCGGCACCCGTTCAGGGCAGAGGAGCAGGCACCCGCCCTGATGACTGTCGACGGCGGCATCATCCTTCCGGTGGTGGCTGCAGGGGTGTACCGCGAGGAGTTGGCGCAGGCTCTGTTGTCGTTCAAGCGTCACGGCCAGCATCAGCTCAACTCAGTGCTGGCGAAGGGGCTGGGCCAGGGCATTGGTGCAGCAGCGGCCGGCGTCGACGGTGTCTGCCTGGTTCCAGTGCCCAGCAGCACCGGCGCGTTCGTGAAGCGCGGTTTCAGCCCCGTTCATCTCCTGCTCGCGGGATGGCGCCAAGGTCACGCCGGAGGCGGCCCTCCCGTGGTGGACGTGATCAGGAAATCCCGGCGCCGGGCGGCGCCCCTGGCACAGCTGCCCGGAGGCCAAAAGGGCCTCGGCCGCGGAGCCAGGGCAGCCAGGGTCAGGGGGTCCATGAAGGTCCCGGGACGGAAGCAAAAGCAGGTTGCCGGCCGCCGGTGCATCATCGTCGATGACGTCCTCACCACCGGTGCCACGCTGGCTGAAGCGGCCCGCACACTCCACCTCAGCGGGGCCCTTGTTACCGGCGCCGTGGTCCTCGCGGCGACACGCCCGCCCGATTCAGCTGGCAGCGGACCGCCCTCCCCGCGAGGGGGCGGCAAGCCGCCGGTCTGAGAAAAAAATAAACGAATAAAGGATGAATAACGGGTGTCTATGAACTAACGTCGGTGGTGGGTACCAAGAACAAGTTGTACCTTTCGATGGCGGCTCGGAAAGGGGCTCGACTGTCAATCAGATCGGTCTCTGGGATGTGCCGTCGTCGTGTCACCGAAGTCATTTGGAGGGCACCATGGAGTTTATGATCAGCGGACGAAATCTGACGGTCTCAGACCGCTTCCGCGAATACGCCGGTGAGAAGATCTCAAAGATCGAGTCACTGGGCGACAAGGTCCAGCGCGTGGATGCGAAAGTGTCCAAGGAAACGAACGCACGCCAGACCGGCGACCAGCTCACCGTTGAAGTGACCGTTCTGGGCCGCGGACCTGTGATCCGTGCAGAAGCCAGCGCCGCAGATAAATTTGCTGCCTTTGATCTCGCATACACCAAGCTGCTTGAGCGGCTCCGCCGCGCCAAGGACCGTAAGAAGGTCCACCACGGACGCCACACACCCAAGGCCGTCCGTGAAGCCACTGCCACCCTGGAACCCGCCAGCGCCAGTGAACCCCTTTACGTCGAAGCAAGCCATCAGGCTGAGCCGAAGACGGCACCAGCAGAACGGTCTCAATACGAGGTCGACAACGACATTCCGGCAGGGGACTCGCCTGTGCTGATCCGGCGCAAAGTCTTCCCTGCAGCCTCTCTCAGCCTCGACGATGCCGTGGACAACATGGAGCTCGTAGGCCACGATTTCTATCTCTTTGTGGACAAAGCCACCAACACACCCTCCGTGGTGTACCGCCGCCGCGGCTGGACATACGGCGTGATCACCCTTGACCATGAGTGCGAACCGGGGGACACCGCCGTCGAAGAGAAAATCCTTGCCTACCGCTCCGACGATGAGGCAGCAAAAGTCTAGGGTGGTCCACACCCTCTAATAAAAGGACTGCCGTGCCAGCGACGCTGAGCCTTGACCAGGCCCGGCGGATCGCCCTGGCAGCGCAGGGACTGGATAAAGGGCGGCCCGCCGGCCCCGTGACTTCACGGACGGTGGGCCGTACCTTTGCCGGGTGCAGCTGGTCCAGATCGACTCCGTCAACGTGCTGTCCCGCAGTCATTTCCTTCCCTTCTTCTCAAGGCTCGGAAATTACGACCGAACCATCCTGCATCGGATGTCCTCCTCGCACCCCAGGCGCATGATGGAGTATTGGGCGCATGAGGCCAGCTTCATCCGGCCTGAACTTTTCCCGGACCTCCTCCTGTGGCAGAAGCGCACCTGGGTCGGGGCCGCTGCCATTGAACCCGGGCTACGCGAATCCGTGACCAGCAGGATTTTCGAGGCCCTTGCGACGGGACGGCCCATGACTGCGGCCGAACTCACCGTGAAAATCGGGCATGTGGAGGACCAGCGGAACGAAAACTGGGGATGGAACTGGAACGCCGTCAAAAGGGTTCTCGAACACCTCTTCCAGGACGGCCTGGTCTCGGCGGCCTCCAGAACGGAGCAGTTCGAGCGCAGGTACACCCTCACAGCCCAGGTCCTGCCGAAGCGGCTGGAGCTGGAAAACGACCGAGGGGATCCAGCGGAGGCGATGCACAGGCTCATCGACGCTGCGGCGAAGGCCCACGGTATCGGAACAGTGCGGTGCTTTGCCGATTACTTCCGCACGCCGGTCAAGGCAGCGGCCGCCGCCGTGGAGCACCTGGTGAGGGCCGGGCGGCTGGAGCCGGTTTCGGTGGCGGGCTGGGACCGGAAGGTGTTCCTTCACGCAGATGCCAGGCTGCCGCGGCGGGCTGCCGGGCGTGCGCTGCTGAGCCCGTTTGATTCGCTGGTGTTCGAGCGTCGCCGGCTCGAGGAGCTGTTCGGCTTCCTCTACCGGATCGAAATTTACACCCCTGAGCACCGCCGGCGCTTCGGGTACTACGTTCTGCCCTTCCTGCTGGGGGAGACCATCGTGGCGCGCGTGGATCTGAAGGCGGACCGTGCAGCAGGGAAACTCCTGGTCAAGTCCGCGCACGGTGAGCCGGACGCACCGCCGGGAACCGCCGTCGAACTTGCCCACGAGCTGGAACTCATGGCCAAGTGGCTCGGTTTGGGGGACATCGTGGTCAGTCCGGTGGGCGACCTGGCGGAGCCCCTCACGGCGGCCCTCCGCCGTGAGGGTGGGGGCTATCCGCTCTCAGGGAACACCGGCCGCGTGGCCTGTGTCCCTCCCGTAGACTAAAAACGCCAGAATTCGGCAGCATCAGACTGGGAGTATCTTCACGTGGCATCACTTATCGAAAAACTTCTCCGTACGGGTGACAAAAAAACCCTGCGGCAACTTCGGAACTATGCCGACTCCATCAATGCTCTCGAAGAATCGTTCCAAACCTTTACCGACGCCGAGCTCCGCGAGGAGACCGACCGCCTCCGCGCCCGCCACCAGGACGGGGAGCAGCTGGACGATCTCCTCCCCGAGGCCTTTGCTGCCGTGCGTGAGGCGTCGTCGCGAACCTTGGGGATGCGCCACTTTGACGTTCAGCTCATGGGTGGTGCGGCCCTCCACCTGGGCAATATCGCCGAAATGAAGACCGGTGAAGGCAAGACCCTCGTGGCCACCGCTCCCGCCTACCTCAACGCCCTCACCGGCAACGGCGTCCACGTGATCACCGTGAACGACTACCTTGCCGAGTATCAGTCCGACCTTATGGGCCGCGTTTATCGTTTCCTCGGCCTGACCAGCGGCTGTATCCTTTCCAACCAGGATCCCTCTGTGCGCCGGCAGATGTACGCCGCGGACATCACCTACGGCACCAACAACGAATTTGGCTTTGACTACCTGCGCGACAACATGGCGTGGGACAAATCAGAACTGGTCCAGCGCGGCCACCACTTCGCCGTCGTGGATGAAGTGGACTCCATCCTCATCGATGAGGCCCGCACGCCGCTGATCATTTCCGGTCCTGCCCAGGGCGACACGAACCGCTGGTACAGCGAATTTGCCAAGGTGGTCCAGCGCCTGAAGCTGGGGGAAGACTACGAGACGGACGAAAAGAAGCGCACCGTCGGTGTCCTGGAGAGCGGCATCGAAAAGGTGGAGGACTACCTGGGCATCCAGAACCTCTACGAGTCCGCGAATACTCCACTGATAGGCTTCCTGAACAACGCCATCAAGGCCAAGGAACTCTTCAAGCGCGACAAGGATTACGTCATCCTCGACGGCGAAGTCCTCATTGTTGACGAGCACACCGGCCGTATCCTGGCCGGGCGCCGTTATAACGAAGGCATGCACCAAGCCATCGAGGCCAAGGAAGCCGTGGAGATCAAGGCCGAAAACCAGACCCTGGCCACGGTGACCCTCCAGAACTACTTCCGTATGTATTCCAAGCTGGCAGGCATGACCGGTACGGCCGAGACCGAGGCCGCCGAATTCATGAGCACGTACAAGCTGGGTGTGGTGGCTATCCCCACCAACCGGGACATGCAGCGCCTCGACCAGGCGGACCTCGTCTACAAGAACGAGACAGTCAAGTTCGACGCCGTGGTGCAGGATATCGCCGAGCGCCATGAAAAGGGCCAGCCGGTCCTCGTGGGCACCACCAGCGTTGAGAAGAGCGAGTACCTGTCCCGGCTGCTGGCCACGGAAGGCATCCGGCACGAGGTCCTGAACGCCAAGAACCACGCGCGTGAAGCGGCCATCGTGGCGCAGGCCGGGCGCAAGGGTGCTGTCACGGTGGCTACCAACATGGCAGGCCGCGGCACCGACATTATGCTGGGCGGCAACGCCGAGTTCACGGCCGTGGCCGAACTGGCCAAGCGCGGGCTGGATCCCGAAGAAAATTCCGAAGAGTACGAGGCCGCATGGCCGGCCGCCCTGGAAGCGGCCAAACAGGCCGTCAAGGACGAGCACGAGGAAGTGTTGAACACCGGCGGGCTGTACGTGCTGGGAACAGAGCGGCACGAGTCCCGGCGCATCGACAACCAGCTCCGGGGCCGCTCCGGCCGCCAGGGCGATCCGGGTGAGTCTCGCTTCTACCTTTCGCTGACCGACGACCTGATGCGGCTCTTCAACTCAGGTGCTGCCGAACGGCTGATGAACAGCTCCGTGCCGGACGACGTGGCGTTGGAGTCAAAGCTCGTCTCGCGGGCCATCGCATCTGCGCAGGGCCAGGTTGAGGGCCGTAACGCCGAGCAGCGCAAGAACGTGCTGAAGTACGACGACGTCCTGAACCGGCAGCGCGAAGCCATCTACGGTGACCGGCGCCGGATCCTGGAAGGCGATGACCTGCACGAGAAGGTCCAGTTCTTCGTGGAGGACACCATCATGGCGCTGATCGACTCGGCCACCGCCGAGGGCAACGGCGACGACTGGGACTACACACAGCTGTGGACCAACCTGAAGACGCTGTACCCGGTCAGTGTCACGCCGGACGAGATCATCGAGGAAGCCGGCGGAAAGTCGCGGCTCACCGTTGAAATGCTCAAGGAGGAGCTGCTTTCTGACGCCCGCCTGGTCTACCAGTCCCGCGAAGAGGCCATCGGCTCCGAAAGCATGCGCGAGCTTGAACGCCGGGTGGTGCTTTCCGTCATCGGGCGAAAGTGGCAGGAACACCTCTACGAGATGGACTACCTCAAGGAAGGCATCGGCCTGCGTGCCATGGCCCAGCGCGACCCGCTGGTGGAATACCAGCGCGAGGGCTTCACCATGTTCCAGGCCATGATGGAGGCCATCCGCGAAGAGAGCGTAGGCTTCCTGTTCAACCTGGAGGTTGAAGTCACTCCGGCACAGGACGTTGTTGTGGCCGATGCTGCCGGAGGCCACACCGAGCACGTCGAGCCGCAGATCCGCGCCGCCGGCCTGGAAGCGCCGGAGAAGCCGGCCCAGCTGCAGTACACGGCCCCTGGCGAGGACGGCGCATCCCAGACCCGGGTGGAGGCTCGGGCCTCGTCCCGGTCCGGCAACCCGGCAAAGGCTGCAGGTCAGGACACCGCCAAGCGCCAGGCGAAAAAGAAGCGCCGCTGACCTCAGTGCGATGTCTGACAGGAAGTGCCCGGAGCATCAGCTCCGGGCACTTCCTGCTTCCGCAGGCATCTGCTTCAGCCAACTACGAATTCAGTCACACGCCAGGCCTGGTTGCCCCGTTCAAGCCGGACCGCCACGGCCCGTGCGCGGACATCGTCAAGCACCACTGCACTTGCCTCGTAAATACCGGGGGAGACCTCGCACGCACGGACCGAGCGCACCACGGAATTCTTGTGGAGCCGGGCAAGGGCAGGTGAGGCGGAGCGGGCCTGTTCGCGGCGGATCAGCGCGGCACGGTGCTGCAACACCGCCAGGCAGCGGGGATCCAGACGGCGCGCCAGCTGGTGGATGGGCCGGATTCCGGCAAGGACTTCCATGGCGGCCTGCACAGTACTGCGGGTGATGGCGAGGACTTCGGCATTCTCATCCGCTGCCCTGAGGGGCTGGCCCGGCGTGCCCGGCGCGACGTCCGGCCGTAAGGGCAGCTGGCGGACTGCGGCCGCTGGAACTCCGTTGGCCCGTGCTGAGCGGATTGGCGTAACTGCGTTCATGTGATTCCCCTTGGTTGTGTGCTGATGAATGTCGGAAGGTCGGCTAGGCCCTGGACGGTGCTTTCAGGATCTGGCCGGGCAGCAGGACATGCGGGTTTTCGCCGATCTGGGCCTTGTTGGCCTCGTACCAGCGGGGCCAGTGCAAGGCGACATCTACATCCGAAGCGGTTGGTCCCAACTGATGCGCAGCAATGTCCCAGAGTGTGTCGCCGGCCAGCACCGTGACGTCATGACCGGCGGGGGGTGTGTCTTCGGCTGACCGGACGGGCTGGGCCGCCAGCAGGCCAGGATCGGCCACCGGCGCGCTGGGCCGCCAGTCGGGCCGGACCGCAGGCGGCGTAACCCCGGGGGCCGGGGACTCCGTGCCTGGCCCGTCAACAACGGGCGTTCGTCCTGCCGGCGCTGCTGTGATCGGCGGTTGTAAGGCCACGTCCACGGCCTGCGACGGCCGGCCCGATATTTGCGGGCCGGGCTGCAACTCCGTGGGGGACCACCGGGCCTGGACGGCAACTTCCTGGGTTGGTACCCAGGCAGGTCCCGCCGGCGGTTCAGTGGCCTGGGCCATCGGGGCTGCAAGCAGCTGCACTGAAAGAGCCGCCACAGCGAGGCGCCGCATGAAGGCCGGGCAATATTTGCCGGCCCGGTCGGCGGCTCGAGCACTGCCACAGCGGGCCAGGATGGCAACCCCTACGGCCAGCAGGACGGAAAGGATCCACCACGCCACGATGGCCAGCCCCGCCGCCACCGCCAAGGCCCCCAGCAGGTCGTCGATCCCGGGCGCTTGCCGTCGGCCTGCCGAGATCTGCCACCGGTCCAACAGGCCCAGGCCTGCCAAGCAAAGGAAGGATCCCAGTAGCAGGATGGCGACGGCCATAAAAGCATCTGTGCGAAGGCCGCGTGCTGTGGCAACAGGCATGATGTCCCTTGGGGTTTTTGATGCAGTTTGATGTTGTTTGATCCATCTAGCATCAGTTTGACTCAGTTATCCTTAATTTGTCCAGAGACTGGAAGGAATTTATTGGTGAATTGACCGCCACAGGGCCGCACCCTACGCTTGGGCCCATGCGCTGGGATGCACTGTTCAATGACATGGAGGCACAGTTTGCCGAGGACGGGAAGCTGGCGGTCGAAGCCGAGATCTCGGAGCGGGCCAGGGTGGAAGCCGCGTCCGTTGTCCTCGCTGACAGGCTGCGGGGCGGCCTTGGGAGCCAGGTAGCTGTTCACCTGGTGTGTGGGCGGACCTTCGAGGGCAAACTTAGCCATGCGGGAGCTGACGCGCTGGTCCTGGACGAGGGCCGGCACCAGGTCCTGGTTCCTTACGGCGCCGTGGCCCGCTATGGCGGCCTGGGACGGATCTCGATGGCTGAGCCCTCGCAGGTGCGGGCGCGGATCGGGCTGGCGCACGCCTTGCGCGGCCTGGCGCGCGACCGGGCGGGGGTTGCGGTCCTCATCCGGCACGTGCAGGCCGAGGACGTTGGGCTGACGGGTGTCATCGACCGGGTGGGCAGTGACTTTATGGACCTGGCGCTGGTCAGCCCGGGCGAGGCCCGGCGGGCAGCACAGGTCCGGCAGGTCGCCACCATTCCCTTTGCGGCGCTGGGTGCGATCCGGTCGTGGAGCGCCGGAGCCCTGTAGCCCCCGGCCGGAGTTTTTGTCCAGATAATCGGATTTTCGGGCCCGCTTGAGGCGATTATCTGGACAAAAACTCAGCGGGCGGGTGGGCGGTGGCGGAAGCGGCCGCGTTAAGGCCGAAGCGTACCAGGCTCAGGCGTGCTTGGCCTTGGCTTCCTGGATCATGCGGCTGGCCTCGGCGTAACGCTCCGCGATGTACTCCTCCAGCATCTTCTCCTCAACACGCCACTGGCCGCGGCCACCCACCTGGATGGCTTTGAGCTCCCCGCTGCGGACCAGCGCATAGGCCGCCGGTGAGTTGATCTGGAGTTGTTCAGCAACGTCGGCGAGGGTGAGGAATCTGGGCATGCAATCATTTTGCCACTTGTGATGCCATCTGGTGGGGTTATCCACAGTTTGATGTTATTTGGTCTTTTGACTTTCGTTCCGGGGTCCTTGCCGTAACAATGAGGTGTCCGGGGGCAGCAGCTCCATGCTCGGAGCTAGGGGGAGACAAAGCATGAGCCACGATGCAGGAACCGCAGGAGCCAGGCTGAAGCGCCCGTCCTGGAAGGATCCACGGCTGCTGGTGGGGGTGCTGTTGGTGCTGGCCTCCGTGGTGGGGGTGATCTCGCTGGTCAGCAGTGCAGACCAGACCACTGAGGTGTACGCAGCCCGGGACACCATTGCGGTGGGAGAAAAGCTGACAACGGACAACGTGGTCCGGGCCAGGGTCCGACTGGGTGATACGGAAGAGCACTACGTCACCGTGGAGGCGGGACTGCCCGAGGGCCTGGTTGCGGTCCAAAGGATCGGCAAGAGCCAGTTGGTGCCCAAGGAAAGCCTGGCCGGAACAGACGCGCTGGACCGAAAGCCCGTGGCCGTGACGATTGACGAACCCCTGCCCCTGCAGGTAGTGGCCGGTACCCGGGTGGACGTCTGGGTGGCCTTGCCCGATGCCCGGAACGGTTTCAGTGAGCCGAAGTTGCTCCTGCCCAGGGCGGAAATTGCCCAGGTGACTGCCGCGTCCACCGCCCTGGGGTCCTCCCGCAGCACGGTGCTGATGGTCCTCGTTGCTGACAGCCAGATGCCGGCCATTCTTGGAGCGCAGGCCAACCAGGCCAAGATTTCCGTTGTGTGGAACCCAGGCGGTGGGACGTCATGAGCATCCCCGTAGTTACTGTCGGCCAGGCCCAGGAGGACATCGTCGGCGGCCTGGAGGGGCTCCACGGTCCGGTCACCGTGGTCCGGCGCTGCGCCGAGCTGACCGAACTGCTGGCCGCCTGCCAAGGCGGGCTGGCGCGGGCAGCGGTGGTGGCGGACGGCTCCGAGGGCCTGACGGCGTCCCTGGTTGACCGGCTCGGCGCGGTAGGCGTGGCGATCATTGCCCTTACGGATGACGCTGAAGAGGCCGCAAGGCTCCGCGGGATCGGCGTCGCCTCAGCCCTGACCGGCGTTGAATCGGCCACTTTGGCCGGCAGGATTGCCGACGTTGTTGCCCAGCTGACCGGAACCGCGCCTGAGTCCACGTCCGGGAGCGCATTGGCTGATCCGGGTGCCGCGCTGCGCCCGCTCGCCGCCGCACCCGCTGACGTGCCACAGGCATCCGGGGCCGGCAGGATCATTGCCGTCTGGGGTCCCGCCGGCTCGCCAGGCCGCACGTTCGTTGCTGCCAACATCGCGGGGGAGCTGGCAGCGGAAGGGAAGTCCGTCCTGCTCATTGATGCGGACAGCTACGGGGCAAGCATCGCGGCCGTGCTGGGCCTGCTGGACGAATCAGCAGGTATCGCGCAGGCCTGCAGGCTGGCGGACCAGGGGGTGCTGGACGCCGCAGCACTCCTCAAGGTGACCACGCCGGTCAGCACCAAGCTGGGGACGTTCCGCGTTCTGACCGGGATCACCCGGGCAGACAGATGGACCGAACTCCGGGCAGCAGCCCTGGCCCTCGTCCTGGACCGCGCAAAGGAGCTTGCAGACGTCGTGGTGGTGGATACCGGCTTCTGCCTGGAGGCCGATGAAGAACTCAGCTTCGACACGATGGCGCCGCGCAGGAACGCGGCGACCCTACGGAGCCTGGAACTGGCGGACACCGTTTTCGCCGTCGGGGCCGCCGACCCGGTGGGCGTCCCGCGGCTGGTCCGCGCACTCGCGGAGCTCGAATTGGCGGTGCCGCACGCGTCGCCAGTGGTGGTGATGAATAAGGTCCGGGCATCGGCCGTTGGCAGATCGCCGGAACGCCAGCTGAAGGACGCCTGGGAACGGTATGGCCCGTCGTCGGGGGTGGGTGCCTTCCTGCCGGCAGACAACACCGCAGCTGACGCGGCACTGCTGGGCGGCTCGTTACTCCTCGAAGCAGCCCCGGATTCCATGCTAAGACGGGCAATCGCCGAATTGGTTTGTGCACCTGTCCAGCGAAAGGCCAAATCCTCTGTGTTTTCTTCCACCTCGCGGCATGGGGTAAAGGGTTAGGCTCGCCGTAGGAGCTGCAACGGTGCAGCGTCAATTTTTGTGATGGAGGCGTTTGTTGATGTCGTCTGGATCCAGCGTGGAGGATCAGTCCGTAGCAATTGGAGACCGGGAGGGATTCCTGGGGGACTATTATCAACACCTTGCTGAAGAGGATGCCCGGAGCTACTCCCAGGACGTGCTCGCCACCCGCGCGGAAACTCACCGCCACGTCGCCGGCAACCGGCGGCCGGGCCAGGCGAAAGTTTCCCTCGTCGACGAAGAGGACGGCAGCGTCGTCTACATCGTCACAGATGACATGCCTTTCCTGGTGGATTCGGTCAACGCCGAGCTTGTCGGCCAAAAAGCTGCCATTCGCCTTGTCCTGCACCCGCTCTTTGTGGTCACCCGGAACAGGGAAACCGGGGAGCTGGTCAAAGTGGACCGGGTACCATCGCACATCGGGATCTCCAGCGGCGACACCGCCGCGATGCCCCTCATGTCCCATCTCATCGCCCAGGGCGAAAACACCTCCCACATGGAGTCGTGGATTGCCGTGGGGATCAATCGCGTCCCCGAAGAAGCCCAGGCGTCCCTGCTGGAGGGTCTGGAGCGGATCCTGGCAGACGTGCGCGCCGCCGTCGAAGACTGGCCGAAGATGCGTAACAAGGCGATGCAAATCGCCTCGACCCTGGACCAGGTGGCCAACCCGTCCCAGATCGCCGAACTGCGGCAGGCGCAGGATCTGCTGCGGTGGCTCGACGACGGCAACTTCACCTTCCTGGGCTACCGCGAGTACGACCTTGTGAACGTGGACGGCGAAGATGTGCTGGAACTGCGCGAAGACAGCGGGCTTGGTCTGCTCCGCGCGAAAGCAGGTGCCCCGCATCTCCAGCACCTGACCGACGCCGGCCGGCGGAAGGCCCGGGAGAAGCGCGCGTTGGTGATCACCAAAGCGAACTCCCGGTCCACCGTCCACCGTCCCGCCTACCTGGACTACATCGGCGTCAAAAGTTTTGACGCGGCAGGCAACGTCAACGGCGAGCGCCGCTTTATCGGCCTGTTCGCCACCAGCGCTTATGCCGGCTCGGTCCGGAACATCCCCATTGTGCGCGAGAAGGTTGACGCGGTGTTGGGCAGTGCAGGTTTCCCGCCGGATTCCCATTCAGGCAAGGACCTATTGGGGATCCTGGAAACCTATCCCCGTGACGAACTGTTCCAGATCGAAATCGAGGACCTGGCGGCCACGGCGGCCGGTATTCAGCGGCTGCAGGAGCGCCGGCGCACCCGGTTGTTCCTGCGCCCGGACATTTATGGCCGCTTTATGTCCGCGGTGATCTACTTGCCGCGTGACCGGTACACCACCAACGTCCGGCTCCGCATCGAGGAGGAACTGCGGTCCACGTTCCAGGCGGAGAGCATTGACTATGAGGCCAGGATGACTGAGTCCGCCCTCGCCCGGCTCTTCTACCGGATCCGTTTGCCCAAGAATGCCGAGCTCAGCCACGTCAACGCTGAAGAGCTCGAACGCCGTCTGGTCCGCGCGGCCCGCTCCTGGAGTGAAGGCATAACCGAAGTACTGCGCGACGGCGGGGCTGACAGGAATGCGACGGAGCTCGCCGCTATATGGTCCGAGGCATTCCCCGCCGGCTACCGGGTGGATTACGAGGTAGAGGACGCACTGGAGGACATCGCCCGGTTCGAGAAATACGGGGCGGAAGCGGAGCGGATTGCCGGCGCCCGGCAGGAACGGCCGGGAGTCCACGTCTACCTCCCCGAGGGGGCCGGCGATAACCTCGAAGAGGACGCCCGCGTCAAGCTGTACATGCTTGAGCCGAAGAGCCTGAGCCAGATCCTGCCGTTCTTCCACAACCTGGGGCTCGAAGTGCTGGATGAGCGGCCCTTTGAAATCGAGACCGCTGACCGCCGCGATTTCTTCCTCTATGACCTCGGACTGAAGTACCCGCCCGGCGTCGATCCGGTGGCAACCGGCGAGCTGCTGGGCGACTCCTTCGGCGCTGCAGTCACCGGCGCTGTGGAGTCGGACAGCTTTGACCGGCTGGTGCTGCGGGAAGGGATGCATTGGCGCCAAATCACTGTGCTGAGGGCTTATGCGCGGTACATGCGGCAAATGGGCAACACCAACTCGGTGGGCTTTATGGCGGATACCCTGCTCGCCAATCCTGAGGTCACCAAAGCTCTCACGGCCTTGTTTGCTGCCCGGTTTGATCCTGCGTTGTCCAACGACGCGCGGCCTGCTGCCCAGGGGAGGGTCCGTGCGGAACTTGCCGCCGCCATTGAGGAGGTGGCAACGCTCGACGCCGACCGTGTCCTGCGCACGTTCGCCAACCTGATCGAGGCAACCCTCCGCACCAACTACTACCAGTACAAGCCGCACCTGAGCTTCAAACTCGATCCCGCCCGGATTGAAGGGCTGCCGTTCCCCCGGCCGATGTTCGAGATCTGGGTGTATTCCCCGCAGGTGGAGGGTGTGCACCTGCGCTTCGGCAAGGTGGCACGTGGCGGCCTGCGCTGGTCTGACCGCCGCGAGGACTTCCGGACGGAGATCCTCGGCCTGGTGAAGGCACAGACCGTCAAGAACGCGGTGATTGTTCCTACCGGGGCCAAGGGCGGCTTCTTTGCGAAGCGGCTCCCTGACCCCGCCGCGGACCGCGCAGCCTGGCTTGCCGAGGGCACCGAAAGCTACAGGACGTTCATCCGTGGCCTGCTCGACCTCACGGACAACCTCGTCACGGTGGATGGGGCTGAAACGGTCGTGCCGCCGTCGGACGTTGTCAGGCACGACGACGACGATTCCTACCTTGTGGTGGCGGCGGACAAGGGAACGGCCACGTTCTCGGACATCGCCAACGGGCTGGCGGCTGAATACGGTTTCTGGCTCGGTGACGCGTTTGCCTCCGGCGGTTCGGTGGGCTATGACCACAAGGCCATGGGCATCACGGCCCGCGGGGCCTGGGAGTCGGTCAAACGCCACTTCAGCGAGTTGGACGTGGACACCCAGTCCCAGCCGTTCACTGTGGTGGGCGTGGGTGACATGTCAGGGGATGTGTTCGGCAACGGCATGCTGCTGACCCGGCACATCCGGCTCGTCGCCGCGTTCGACCACCGGCACATCTTCCTGGACCCCGCGCCGGACGCGGAAACGTCGTTTGTGGAACGGCAGAGACTGTTCGAGTTGCCGCGGTCCTCGTGGGACGACTACGACAAATCCCTCATCAGCGAAGGCGGCGGGGTGTACGCCCGTCACGTGAAGTCCATTCCGGTCTCGCCGCAGGTGCGGGCCGCGCTGGGGCTGCCCGCCGCGACCACCGAATTGAGCCCGCCGGAGCTCCTCCGGGCCATCCTGCTCGCCCCCGCCGACCTGCTCTACAACGGCGGCATCGGGACGTACGTCAAGGCCAGCATGGAGACCAACGCGTCCGTGGGCGACAAGGCGAACGACGCCATCCGCGTGGACGGCCGAGACCTGCGCGTCAAGGTGGTGGGCGAAGGCGGAAACCTGGGCATGACCCAGCACGGCCGCATTGAAGCAGCCCTGCAGGGGGTCATCCTGAACACCGACGCGATCGACAACTCTGCCGGTGTGGACTGCTCTGACCATGAGGTCAACATCAAGATCTTCGTGGACCGGATGGTGGCCAACGGCAAGCTGTCGGCGGAGGAACGCGCAGGCTTCCTCGCTGCCATGACGGACGAGGTGGGGCGGCTGGTCCTTGAGGACAATGTGGACCAGAACATCCTGCTCCTCAATGACCGGATGCGCGTGGCCGAGTGGAGTCCCAGCTATGAGCGCCTGATGGACTGGCTGGAGAATTCCGCTGACCTGAAGCGTGACCTGGAGGCGCTGCCAAGCACGGAGACGCTGCAGGAACGGCTGGGCCAGGGCCAGGGGCTGACGTCGCCGGAGCTGTCGGTGCTGGCGGCCTATGCGAAGATCGAGCTCGCGACGGCACTGCGTACAAGCGACCTGGCCGACGATCCGTGGTTCCGAGCCACGCTGCGTGCCTACTTCCCGGCGCAGCTGCGCGAACGGTTCGACGCTGAACTGGACACTCATCCGCTGCGGCGCGAGATCATTGCCACGGTGGTGGCCAACGACATGATCAACCTGGGCGGCATCACGTTCGCCTTCCGGACCATGGAGGAAACCTCGGCCACGGAAGTTGCCGTGGCCAAGGCTTTCGTGGCGCTCCGGGAGATCTTCGAACTGAACGTCATGGTGGACGAACTGAACAGCCTGCCGGCGTCGTTCCCCACCGAGCACTGGAGTGCGGTCCACCTGGACATCCGCCGCATCCTGGACCGTGCGGTCCGGTGGCTGCTGGCCCAGGGCGGTAGCTCACGTCCCATCGCCGAGACGGTGGCCGAGTTCAAGCCGCTCCTGGATCCGATGCGCGGCCGGCTGCTGGACTACCTCCGGGGCGAAGACCGCGAGCGGGTGGCCGGCTGGCTGGAGAAGGCCCGCGGGTGGGAACTTCCGGAAGACCTTGGCGTCCGGTGGGCGGAGCTCTTTGAGAGCTTCGTCCTGCTGGACATCGCCAAAATCGTGCATGCGCGTAAGGAGCCGGTGGAAGAGATTGCGTCGGTCTACTACACAGTGTTCAACCGTTTCCACGCAGACGCCTTGCTGGAACGGATCACCAACCTGCCGCGCCAGGACAGGTGGCAGGCGCTGGCGCGCGCCGCGCTGCGCGATGATCTGTATTCCACTGTTTCGGACATGACGACGGCGGTGCTTGAGTCGACGGGGTCCGAGGACTCTGCGGAGAACCGGCTGACCAAGTGGGAGGGGCAGAATGCCGAGCAACTGGGCAGGGCGAAGAGCATGTTTGATGAGGTCAACGCGCTCGAGGCCGACGACATGGCCTCACTGTCGGTAGCATTGAGGCTCTTGAGGTCAATCGTCCGACGCTAGGAATCCCGGCGTCGTAAACTGGAGGTGCAGTGGCAATCTTTACGGACCCCATCAGGGAACACGCTGATTTTGGGCCGGGCGATGCCGAATGGCTGCACCTCCTGGTGGGTGACTGGCAGATGGTTGCGGACCTGGCGTTCGCTGACCTGGCTTTGTGGTTCCCGCATCCGGATCACGGGTATGTTGCGTTGGCCCACGTCAGGCCGTCAACGACGCACACCGTCTTCCACAGCGACTTTGTGGGTGACCCCATCCGGGCCGACCTGCAGCCGCTGGTGGATAAGGCCTGGGCAAGCCGGTCCATCGAACGGTCCAGCGAGACCAACTGGAATTCGGACATGGCGTTGCGGGTGGAGGCTGTGCCGATGGTCCGCAACGGCCGGACCCTGGCTGTGGTGACCACCCACATGGACCTGTCCAGTTCCCGGATGCCGTCCCGGCTGGAGCTGACGTACCGGCAGTGTGCCTACGACCTTCTGCGGATGGGAACACTTGGGCTGTGGCCTGACTTTGCGTCCCCCACCGGCTCGCGCCGTGGTGCACCGCGGGTGGGGGATGGGCTGATCAGGCTCGATGCGGAGGGGATTGTGCAGTACGCCAGCCCCAACGGGGTGTCGGCTATCCGGCGGCTCGGCGACGGCGAGTCGCTGGAAGGCCGGTCGTTGGCCGAAGTGACTGCTGGGCTGCTGAAGGACCGGCGCTTGGTGGACGAGACGCTGCCGCTGGTGGTCACCGGACGGATGCCGTGGCGCAGTGAGATTGAATCCCGCGGCGTGAGCCTGTCCCTGCGGGCCATTCCGCTGCGGGATGAACAGCAGCGCTTTGGCGCGCTGGTGCTGTGCCGGGACGTTTCGGAACTGCGGCGCCGGGAGATGGAACTCGTCACCAAGGATGCCACCATCCGCGAGATCCACCACCGGGTGAAGAACAACCTGCAGACCGTGGCTGCCTTGCTGCGGATGCAGTCCCGGCGGATGGTCAGCGACGAGGCCAAGCAGGGCCTGGAGCAGGCGATGCGGCGGGTGGCCACCATCGCCCTGGTGCACGAGACGCTGTCCCAGGGCCTGGCGCAGAGCGTTGACTTTGACGAACTGATTGGCCGCCAATTCAGGCTGTCCGCTGAGGTGGCGTCGCCCTCGCAGCAGGTCAAGACCGAGCGGTCGGGGCTGTTCGGGGAACTGCCCAGCGACTTCGCCACCCCGCTGGCACTGGTCATCAACGAGTTGGTGACCAACGCCGTCGAGCATGGCCTGGCGGGACGCGCGGGAACTGTCTGGCTCATCGCCGACCGCTCCGAGGAGGAAGACGGCGAGGAACTGCTGACGGTCACGATCGCCGACGACGGTGTGGGGCTGCCGGACACGCCGCACGTGGAGGGTCTTGGGCTGCAGATTGTGCGGACTCTGGTCACCAGTGAGCTGGGTGGTACCATCCAGTGGCATCCCCGTGACGGTGGCGGGACGGCTGTCCAGATCCGCCTCAGCCTGGCTGTTCGGTAAGGATTTAGCTTAAACGGCGATGGCCGCGACCCGGAAGGGGTCGCGGCCATCGTTTTGTGCCTAGCGTTTTGTGCCCAGCGTTTTGTGCAAGCCGCTGGGTGCGCCGACGGGCTCTGAGCTGGTGTGCTCTGAGCCGGCCGGCTCTCAGCCGGTGGGCTCCGAAATCAGGAAGCGCGGCGGGCCCTGGCGGCCCGGCGCTTGAGGGCGCGGCGCTCGTCTTCGCTCATCCCGCCCCAGACGCCGGCGTCCTGGCCGGACTCGAGGGCCCACTGAAGGCAGGTGTCAACAACTGGGCAGCGGCGGCAGACGCTCTTGGCTTCCTCGATCTGGAGGAGGGCAGGCCCGGTATTTCCAACGGGGAAAAATAGTTCCGGGTCCTTTTCAAGGCACGCTGCGCGGTTACGCCAATCCATGCTGATCAGTTGCTCCAATTCTGGGAAATGCCATTTGTGAAATTATTCACGATTGGCTACAAAAGAAAGGGGCCCTTCGGGGCCCCATCGGTCATCTTCATCAAGATTGTCATGTTAAGGCTGTGTAAACAAGGGGTAATACAGCTTGAAATCCCCGGATTCCTGAGCGATACATCACATCCGTTTAGCCGACCCCCACCACTGTCAGACTATGTCCGGTAGGGTGCCAGTGTGTCAAGAGCCCCCCAAAACCCGTCAGATCCGCTGCCCGAGCCTGCCCCAGAAACCCCGGGGTCCCCGGCGGGCGATGGTGGTGGTGCAAGTGATGGCAGCGGCGCCCACGCGGGTCCCGGGCCGGACCCGGCCACAGGGCGCCCGCGGGGCATTCTGGTGATCGCGCTGATTGTGGCGGCGGAGGCCACAGCCCTCCTGGTGGCCGCGGCCTGGTATGCCTTCGAACTTGTGACGGGCGCCCCTGTACTTTCTCTTTGGGGAGCCGTTTTCACCCTTGGCCTGCTGCTTGCGTTCTCTGCCTGGCTGTATTCGGTGGGGCTCTTCCTCTTCCGGGGACGCCGGTGGACGCGGGCGGCAGCGCTGGTAGCGCAGCTGTTCGTCCTGACCATTGGGTTTCCAACCCTCACCGCCGGAGTGTTGCTGGCAGGCCTGGCCATGATCCTGCCGGCACTGACAGCCATAGTGCTCCTCTTCCACAAGCGCGTCATCAGCTACGCCTCCCAGAGCGGCGGATTGCCCCCGGCCCTGTAGCCCCCTGCTCCATCAGGCGGCCAGCCGTCTGACCGGCGCGTCAGGAGGCACCCAGCCCAGCTGGACGGCCGTGGCGCGACCGTTCTGGATCAGCACGCTCCGGCCGGGTGGAGGATTCGGTTCCGTCTCGAACCGCACCCCAAAGAGATCGCCATCCAGGAATGTCCGGGGCGCGATCAGTACGCCGGTGCCCTGGTTTCGTGCCTGGAGCGCCAACGGCACCCGCTGGGAGAGTATCGGGCTGTAGCCGGCCGTCATCACCACTCTGAATCCGAGGGCATTGAGGTCGGCCAGGTGGCGGTTCACATCGGGTGTCAACAGATCTGCGTCGTCCACCAAGGCCACAGATCCTCGGCCCAGGCTGCCTGTGGCTGCCTGTCCCAGGACTCCCGACCAATAGGCCGCGGAATCGGTGGCAGTTTCCGGCCGGAGCCAAGGTCCTGAACCGGGGTTGACCTGCGGCAGAAGGCGTAAAAACGAGGACTTTCCCGACGACGGTCCGCCCAAGACCGCAAGGACACCGCCCGCCTGGAGTCGGATGGATACAGATTCGAGTTCGTCACCGCCCACGCCTATCCGGAAGAGACCTGGCATCTGTCCGGCCGTGGCTGGTATTCCATCCGGGAAAAGGGAGCCGGGGCCAGTGCCATCCAGGATGGGAGTCGCAGCCCCATCCAGGATTTGGGCCGCCCTGACCATGACCGGCAGCGGCTCGACGCGGAACGGCCGGTTCGCGGGGAACCTTTGCTGCGCCCGGCCATTCGCCATCCCCTCTGCTTCTGGGCTGGCCGTGTAGAACTGGCAAACTGCCGTTGTGCCGGCGGACAGCGCGCCCATGGCGACGGCCCGACCGAGGACCGGTGCAGTCGAAGGAAGTTTGGGCCAGGCAATCCGGCTCTCTTCGCTTGAACCGGAGGGAAAATACACGCGGTTGGGAACGGCGGCGAAGAACCGGGCGGTGACAAGCTCCCGCTGGCCGGAGATGATCACCGTGATACCGGACCTGCCGCCATCACGGATCAGATCGTGGACCAGGTCCTCGGCCCAGGCCAGCGGTCCGGCGCGAAAGGCCGAGGCCCAGGACCCCCAGCCGGCGATCACCAGCGCGAGGGGCGTGGCACCGGCGGCGGGACTGGCCAGTCGGCGCGACTGCTCCTGTGCGAGGCGCTCCAGGATACGGACGGCGCGTCGAAGCTCGTGCAGCCCGGCCCGGGCACCCACCCGGCCGTGAGAGGCCAACCCCGCGAATGAGCTGTCCGGGTCCAGGACGTACAAATGCGATTCGCGCGGATGGGATGCGAGGCCGCGGACTGCCAGCCGGACCGCCTCAGCTATGCCCGATTCCGGTCCGCCAACAAGGCCCAGATGCCCGTGCCCGGCAGGTTCCCAGATGAGTGGAGCCGTTCTCTGTTCCGCCGGCAGGTCCATGAGTCCGAGCCTGATGATCCGGCGGTTACCCTCCCGTGCCAGATCGCCGGCCGACTTCACGGTCTGGTTTCCAATCACGTCACCGGTGGCTGTGCTGGGACTGACCAGTAGCCCAACCGCAGGCTCAGGCAGAACGCAGGGGAGCGGGGCAGCGACCGGTTTCCTGGCGGGTGGGCCAGTCATGGCAGACCACAACGCGGACATGGAAGCCACCAACGGCGCGGTTGCCTGGGCCGGTGTGGGCTCAACGTCCGCAAATTCGGATTTACCCGACGTGGGTGGGGTGTCGATGTACTCCGATGCCAGGCGCACCGAGAGGCTGGGCGGTTCGGAGGTAAGAGCACCGGCAGTCAGCGAACCGGCCTGAAACTCAACTGGTGCTTCAGTGCCGCGCGCCAGATAGGCCCGCCCGGGGGTGTCCACGCTGATTCCGGCGGCGGCCTTCGAATTGATAATGTCCACGGACTCCATCTCCGATTGGACACGCAACGCGATGCTTGTAGTCACGTTGGCACGGATGTCAGCCGTCAGAGCGCCCTGCGGCCGTTGCGTGGCCATGATGAGGTGTATCCCCAGCGAACGGCCGATCGCGGCGATCCTCATGAGTTCGCGGAGCGCTTCCGGAGCGTCCTCCACGAGCATTCGGAATTCGTCGATGACAATCACGAGGTGGGGGAGCTGTGCCGCGAGGCCCGCCTGGGTGGTCCGGTAAGAAGCAAGATCGGGTGCCTGCACGGCGGCCAGGGCCTCTTCACGGAATCTGATTTCGGCGCGGAGGGATTGCAGGTACCTTTCCAGCTCGTGGCTGCTCAGATCGGTGAGCATGCCTACAGAGTGCGGGAGCCCCGTCAGAGGCCCCAGGCCGGAGCCGCCCTTAAAGTCCACAAAAAGAAAATTGATTTGGTCCGGCGGGTAGCTGAGCGCCAGGGCAACCGTCAGGCTGCGAAGGAGTTCAGACTTCCCCGAGCCCGTAGTGCCGGCAACCAGCAGATGGGGGCCGTCGGATTGGAGATCCAGCATCCGGGCACCCTGCGGACCCAGACCGACGGGTACGGCAAGTCCGGGCCGCACGCTGTGTGCCGACCACCGCTGTGCTGTTTCCGGGGTGGAGGCCGGGAGAAGATCCGTAAGCCGGCAGGAGAGCGGGGTGCTTCCGCCGGCATCGCCGGTCTTGGGCGCGTCCTTAGCCAGACGGCGACAAAAACTGTCGAAGACGGCGACGGGCGCCAGATCCGGCGCGAACCGGATGCTTTCCGCTCCTGCGGTGAACACAGAACTGCGTTCACCAAGCTCAATGTCTGCTCTGATCGGGGCTTCGCTGTCGCAGGGGAAGTGGATGACCTGCCACGCATGTTCGCGCGCCTTTTCGATGATCGCCGCTGTGTTCTGGTTGCCGTCCAGGAGAATCAGCACGCCGTGGTCACTTGCGGGCGCGAAGCCGCGCTTCAGCAGCGCCTGAACGGTGCCGGGATGGCTGGAGAGGGTAACTCCTTCCAGAAGACGGGCCGCGAGGGGCAACTGGTCCGTTTTTCCGTGGAGCACCACGCGGGTATCCCGGCCAAGCGGGTAGCCGGCCAGTTGCATCAGGAATGAACGCACCAGTCCCAGGACGGCGTCTCGCGGCCCGCGGATCGTGGTGACCGGCTGTGCGGGATCGAGGGTGAGCGGAAGCAGATCGGCGGATGGAACCGCTCGGCCCGGATCGGGCGGCTCGAATCGGAGGTTCGCTGGTTGAGTGCTTTGGCCCAGCCGCAGCCAGATGCCCTTGCCTGCGGCGCGGGAAGTCCGCTCCCTCCGAGTTGCACCCCCCAAAGTAAGGGCTGACAGCGGCGGGGCGGACCGCCGTCGTCGTTCCTGGTCTTTGGCGACAGCAGCCCTGACAGCCGCGGCCAGGTCGCGGCGCTGCCGGCGCCCGCCGATCACGGGCACCAGGATGGAGATCGCGGAGACGGCGGTGAAGGCGAGGAACATCCACATTCCCGTGGTGATCGCTAGGCCCACGCCGATGATCACCGGCAGGACAGCCGTCAGCAGGAGCGCCGCCCGGTTCATAGGTTCGTCGCGCCGGCTGACGACGATCGGTTCGTGGACATCCGTTCCTGCCTGGTCCAATTGGTTGCCGTGCTCCAGGAAGACCAGTGACATGGTCGATTTGCCGCACCGGATCGTGGAACTGGTCGACACGACGGCGTTCCTCCGGCGCTCGCCGTCCACTTCGACGCCGTTGGCGCTGTCCAGGTCAACGATTGTAATGGCCGTCTCGGTGACAACCAGGCGCGCGTGGGCACGCGAAAGATCGGCGTCGGGGATGACGATCTCGGCATCGCTGCGGCCAATGGTGTAGGTGCCCCGGCGCAGGGGAACCACCAGGCCAGCGCCGGAGCCGCTGTGCACTGCAAGCGCCAGCGAGGCAGGCGGTTCCGCAGTGCGCTGCCTCGATCTGCGGGCACTCAGTTCCGCCCCGTCGACCAGAACGGCGCCGTTGACCAGCGGCGGTTGCCCGAGCGTGAGTGAACTCATATCTTGCCCGTCGACTGTCACTTTGCCGGTGCCGAACCTGGCGGCCAGCACTGCCTGCAAGCCGGCGCCGGCGGCCCCGTCCGGACCCTCCATGGTCAGCTCCGCCGGCGGGTCCTGCAGGGCTGCGCCCGGACTCCGAACGAGCGTGCAGTGCAGCAGCATGATTGACATTCCTCACGGTTGAGTTGTTTCCAAGCTAGCCATCAGGCGCCGGGGTGTCGTGGCGTGCGTCGCCGTATGTGGATAAGGGCGTGGGGCTTCACCGGCAAAATACTGTCCGCGTGAATTGGCCTGTGTGCATTGCCCCAGTGACCAGCGGCTCCTGGGCCACGGTCGCCGCATACGGGCAGCCGCGACGAGGAGTACGACGGCGGGCGCCGCGAGGAGGGGGATTAGCGGAGGTTGAGCGCCGGCTTGCGTGGACGGTCACCCACCGGATTAGTAGGTCACGACGGGGTCTCGGGTAGGCTGGTTCCGCAGACAATGCGCACCATTGGGCTGCCCGCTTTCGAACCAGGAGATTTTGTGACCGCTGACCTCGTCATCGTAGGGTCTGGCTTTTTCGGCCTGACAATCGCAGAACAGGCCGCCACCGAGCTCGGCTTGAAGGTGGTTGTCCTTGACCGCCGGCACCACATCGGTGGAAACGCCTACAGCGAGAAGGAAGAGCAGACCGGGATCGAAGTGCACCGCTACGGCGCACACCTGTTCCACACCTCCAACGAGCGTGTGTGGGAATATGTGAACCGCTTCACCACGTTCACGAACTACGTCCACAAGGTCTACGGCGTGCACAAGGGTGAGGTTTACTCCCTGCCCATCAACTTGGCCACGATCAACCAGTTCTTCCGTGCGAACCTGACGCCGGGCCAGGCGCAGGAGCTGATCCAGGAGCAGGCGGGCGAGCTCGCTGGAACCGATCCGCAGAACTTGAACGATAAGGGCATCCAGCTGATTGGCCGTCCGCTCTACGAGGCGTTCATCAAGCACTACACGGGCAAGCAGTGGCAGACCGATCCCAAGGACCTGCCCGCAGGCATCATCTCCCGCCTCCCCGTGCGCTACAACTACGACAACCGGTACTTCAACGATAAGTACGAGGGCCTGCCGACCAACGGGTACACGGCGTGGATCGAAAAGATGGCGGAACACCCGAACATCGAGGTGCGGCTGAACACGGACTTCTTCGATGAGTCGCACGAGTACAGCAAAAATAAAGTTGTTGGCAACATCCCCGTGATCTACACGGGCCCGGTTGACCGTTACTTCGACTTCGCCGAAGGCGACCTTTCGTGGCGGACCATCGATTTCGAAGAAGAAATTCTCGACGTCGGAGACTTCCAGGGAACGTCCGTGGTCAACTACAACGACGCCGATGTGGCCTACACGCGCATTATTGAACCGCGCCACTTCCACCCGGAGCGCGAGTACCAGACCGAAAAGACCGTCGTCATGCGCGAATTCTCGCGTGCCGCAGAAAAGGGCGACGAACCGTACTATCCGATCAACACTGCCGCGGACCGGGAGCGGTTGCTCAAGTACCGTGACCTGGCTGCTGCCGAGAAGGACGTCCTGTTTGGAGGCCGCCTCGGCACGTACAAGTACCTTGACATGCACATGGCCATTGGCTCGGCCCTGACCATGTTTGACAACCAGATTCGGCCGCATTTCGAGGGCGGAGCTAAGCTTGAAAGCGGAGGCGTGGAGGCATGACAGTGACTGAAGATACGTCGGCCTGGCGCGTTCTTCAGAGGGTAGTCCTGCCGTCCCCTGACCAGACGGATACGGTCTCGCTTTATGCTGACGCCGGAAGTGCCAACGGAATCAGGCTTCGTGAGAACGACGAGCTTGCCCGGACGCCGAAGCAACCCGAAGAAAAGCTTCAGATGTTCAGCTCCGGCGGGCGCGAAGCCCACTTTGAGGACCTCCTGGGCCGGCACTCGATGCGCGTGCGCTCAGGCGAGCAGGTTTCTTTCGGAACGTACTTCAATGCGTTCCCGGCCAGTTACTGGCGCCGCTGGACATCCGTACGGGACATCCGCCTCGTCGTGAAGACGAGCGGCTCGGGGAATATTTCCGTCTACAAATCCAATGCGCGGGGTTCCGTCCAGCGCGTGGACGGCAAGCACGTCGAAGGCTCCGCGGTTTCCGAATTCGAGTTGTCGCTCAAGCCGTTTGGCGACGGCGGGTGGTACTGGTTCGATCTGGCCGGCAGTTCAGGCGAACTGGTCCTTGACCACGCGGAGTGGGAAGGTTTGAGCCAGGTTTCCGGCCCAGGCCAGGTCACGCTCCAAATCACGACCATGAACAAGCCGGAATTCTGCCTCAACAACGCACGGATTCTGTCCGAGAACCTTGACGTCCTCAAGGATGTCAAGGAAATACTCATCGTTGACCAAGGGACCAACCAGGTTGAGGACCAGGACGGCTTTGCCGGCATCGATTCCGCCCTGGGGGGAAAGCTCCGGGTCATCAACCAGGCCAACCTCGGCGGATCCGGTGGATTTGCCCGCGGGATGTACGAGTCCGTGGAAAATGGCAGCGATTACGTGCTGCTTCTGGACGATGACATCGTCATTGAGCCGGAGAGCATCCTCCGCCTGCTGACCTTCGCCGACCACTGCCGCAAGCCGTCAATCATTGGCGGCCACATGTTCGACCTCTACAACCGTAGCGTGCTTCACACGTTTGGCGAAGTGGTCAACCCTCATCGCATCGTTCCCGCCCAGCCGCACGCTGACATGGATGTCCGGCATGACTTCAGCATTGCCAACCTCCGCCAAACGGCGTGGCTGCACCGAAGGGTCGACGTCGACTACAACGGTTGGTGGATGTGCCTGATTCCCACGAAGGTCATTCGCGAAATTGGGCTGTCCCTGCCGCTGTTCATCAAATGGGACGACGCCGAGTACGGTCTGCGGGCACGTGAAGCGGGCTACTCAACCGTGTCGCTTCCGGGGGCTGCGGTATGGCATGTGTCATGGACCGACAAAGACGATCTCGTCGGCTGGCAGGCATATTTCCACGCCCGTAACCGGATGATCACCACGCTCATCCACAGCCCTTATAAGAAGGGCGGCCGGGTCCTGCGGGAGTCCGTCCAGGACGACGTCAAGCACCTTGTATCGATGCAATACTTCACGGAGCACGGTCGAATCGAGGCACTGAAAGACGTACTCAAAGGTCCGGATGTCCTCCACGCCTCCCTCGGCTCGAAACTGCCGGAAATCAATGCTCTGAAGGCCAGTTACTCGGATGCCCAGCTCCGGGAGAACGTCGACGACTTCCCCACACCGAAAATCGGACGCGGTCCCATCGGCGGTGCGCCCATCGGTATGCCAAGCAAGAAAGAACTGGTTCCATGGGGTATCAGGACTGTCGCAAAGCAGCTGGTAACAACTCCCGGTGCTGAAAGCCTGGAACGCCCCCAGGGCTTCCTCGCCCACCGTGATAACCGCTGGTTCAGGCTGGCCCACTATGACAGCGTTGTTGTCTCCAATGCCGAAGGAACAGGCGCTTCCTGGTACCGCCGTGACCCCAAAAAGCTCAAGGCCATGCTGACTGAGGCCACTGGACTGCACATGCGGATATTCCGGGAATGGGAGCGCCTGGCCGAGCAGTATCGGGAAGCTCTCCCTGAGTTGACGTCCCTGGAGGCCTGGAAGCGGACCTTTGACGCCAACCCGGGCGCGGGCAAGTAGATGGCCGCTACAACGGACGTCTTGGTCAAGCCCGGGGAAGGCCGCGGACTCCTTGACGTTTACGGGCACCGGTTCCTGCTGAAGCTGTTGGTCCGCAAAGAAATTAAGGTTCGCTACCGCGGCTCTGTCCTGGGACTGATGTGGTCCTATGTCAAGCCGCTGATGCAGTTCCTGATCTATTTCATTGCCCTCGGTATTTTCCTCAACCTTGAACGCGGCACGCCCAACTATGCCATCTACTTGTTTTCCGGCATAGTCCTGGTGAACTTCTTCACTGAGTCACTGGCAAATGCAACCCGGTCAATTGTGGATAACCGCGACCTCATCAGGAAGATTTATCTTCCGAGGGAATTGTTTCCTGCGGCCACCGTGTGGGTTTCCGCGGCGCACTTCCTTCCGCAACTCCTCGTGCTCATTGGTGCGTGCCTCTTCGTGGGATGGACGCCTTCGATCCTTCAGATTGTGGCAGTCGTTCTTGTGTTCGCCATGGTGGCGCTGTTGGCGACCGGGCTCGGTCTGATGTTCGGGGCAGTCAACGTTTACTTTCGGGATTCCGAAAACATCGTGGACATGATCGTCATGGTGGTTACCTGGGCTTCGCCGGTACTTTACGTCTGGTCGATGGTGGAGCGGGTCATGGGCCCGTGGTATTGGCTTTACCAGCTGAACCCCATGACTACCGCTGTGGAAATTTTTCACTGGACTTTTTGGCAGCCCACGCTGAAGGCTGACCAGATCGGACTCGCTGACATGCCGCCGGGCCTGCTGACTTTTTGGCTTCCGGTGTCACTGTTGGTCACCGTGGTGATCCTTTTCCTGGGCCAGTTCATTTTCCGCCGTCTGGCCGTACATTTCGCACAGGAGCTCTAGATGTCCAGCCACGGAAGCGTTGCAATCAGCTGCATTGGGTTGCGCAAACAGTTCGTCCTTCGTCACACGCGGTCCTTGAAGGAAGCGCTCGTATGGTTAGTCAAAGGGCGCAAAGGCGACCTGTCGAAGAAGTTTCTCGCCCTGAAGGATGTTTCCCTCGAAGTTAAACAGGGCGAGACGGTTGCGCTGCTGGGCCTTAACGGTTCCGGGAAGTCGACCCTGCTTAAACTGATTTCGGGAGTCCTCCAGCCGGACGGCGGGACGGTCCGCACTCGTGGTCGTGTGGCTGGCCTGATCGAAGTCGGTGCGGGGTTCCACCACGATCTCAGCGGGCGGGACAACGTCTACCTCAATGGTGCCATTCTGGGCATGACTGAGAAACAGATCGATGAAATGTTCGATTCCATCGTGGAGTTCTCCGAAATCGGAGAATTCATCGATACCGAAGTCAAGTTTTACTCTTCCGGAATGTACCTACGTCTTGCGTTCTCCATCGCGGTTCACACCGACCCGGAAGTCTTCCTTATCGACGAAATTCTGGCCGTCGGCGATGAGCCGTTCCAGCGCAAGTGCATCGCGAAAATCAAGGAGCTGGCCGCTAATGGCAAGACCTTGTTTGTCGTGAGCCACGATTTGGACCTCGTCGCTACCGTCTGCGAGCGGGGTGTTCTCTTGGAACACGGAGAGATCATCATGGACGGCGCAGTGCACGATGTTGTATCGGAGCTCCGGGCCCGAACCGCTTCGGCCTGAGTGTTCGTCCCCCGACCATTTGTTTCGCCGCAGCTGCGTAGCTGCCGCCGGCCGAGGGCCGATGACACGGCTGCTGAGCGAGCCTGGAAGCCTTACGGGAGTCGTGCGGGTTGATAACTGAGGTGGCACGTTGGTTATCAACCAGGTTGGCTCATTCACGGCTTGATCATGGCAGTTTGAGTGGGGACCCGGTCAGAGTGATTGATTGGCACGCTCACGCCGGATGGCCACGAGCCTTCGCACATACCAGGGCCAGGTAGTACGGAATGTGCGCCGATATTTTCGATGCACCGCATGCTTATCGAAGGATATCGGTCTGCCGCATCGATTCGAGGCCTCGCGTTGTTAGCGGGTCAAAATGACCTCACATGGCAGGACCGCGTACCAGAGCGTGGGCGAGATCGGAATTGCGGCTTCGCGCGGCTCACTATTTTCCGTGCAGTCGGTGCGGGCCAGCGTCAGGAACTCTTTCCACTCAGGCCCTCCGGCCCGCGAGGGCAGAGATGGGAAATAGTTCACTGATAAGAAGACTAGGAGCACAGCGGGTGCCAGGAAGGCCCGGGACGTCTCCTTGCATCCTGTGGTGCCTGCGCGCTCGGTGGCCACAGCCCAGGCAGCCGGAACCAGGACGAGCAGAAACATCGAGGGAGCAGCGGCGTACCGCAAGAATGTGAACCTTCCGAGCCAATCCTGCTCCGTGAAGTTAGCAAAGTCTATCTCCGGAGTGGTGTTGAGCACGACGGCTGCGGTCCAGCAAATTGCTGCAGCACAGAATGATGACGCGGCTACGACTTTCCATTTGAGGCTCCCGAATGCCAGTACGTAAATAAGAAGGCACACAATGACGGCGACGGGAATGAGAACAGAGTAGGCGCCGAAGTTTACGATGCCGGAGGCGACACTGCGCTTGTCTGTCTCCCACAGCGAGGTCATGGACTGCAGCCCGAAGCCATAAAAGACTGACAGCGGCTCTATCGAATCCACAGGTGGCAGGGAAGAATAGCGGGGCTTGCTCGCCGTGGCGACAAGTTGGCAAGCGAGGCCTGCGAACATTCCCATTGCGGCTGCGTAGTTCTTGGCTCGAAAGCATTGCCAGAGGGCGAGGGGCAGAAAGATCGCAGAAATGATTTCGGTGGTTGCGGAGCCCAAGGCAACGACGAAGAGAATAACTTTGGCTCCCCACCGGGAAGGCCGGTAGATAAGCAGCCATGGAACCAGCCACAAGACATACCAATGCAAATTGGCAGCATTGCCAAGAACTTCGAGGGGCCCAACAGGAACGAAAACCGGAATCATGGCAAACATGAGGCGAATCGGGCGGCTGGCAACCAGGGCAGCGGACAGCTGGAATACCGCGAGCGATATGCAGGCAACGACAGCACAACTCAAAAATGACATCAGGACGGCATACGACTCTAGGGGCGCGATCGTGTATGCGATCCCGGATATGAGGCGAGGAATTGTGTGGAGGTACCCCGCATAAGGTTCCACGATGCTGGCAACCGGACCAATGGTCACTGTTTCCCTGAGAAAAACAGCGCCGTCCTCCGCCCAAATTGTCCCGCGGGCGTCTTCTGGCAACCGCCACCACGCGATGTAGCTGAGGGCCACTGCGGCGCCGGTCCAACCAAGTGCAGCGAATGTCCGCGTTTTATTGAAGCCCCGCCATGCACCCGAGGGATGGGCAGCTCCGCTGGTGTCGAGGGTTTTACTTTTAGTCATCGAGACAACAGCTTATAGTCCTTTGCAGCAGCTGCGGGACTAACGCAATACAGCTGGACGGGTCTCCCTCGCGTCGCCGTCGACCCACTGGGACGTCGGTCACGTACGTGCCCGCTTGAGGCCGTGCGGCAGCACAGAGGTTGTGGTCGGGCAAGGCCCACTCCTAATGGTTCGCAAATCAGGGTTACGACGTTGCGTGGCGGCTGCGCGACGACGAACCTATGATCGAGCCCCGATTACGCCGCCGGGACGGTTGAGCAGGCAACTGACGGCCACGCGGATCTTAGGATGAACGTTGCCTTCGTTCTCCCCAAACGTGGAGTCGAGACCTACGTCCGTGATCGGGAATGAGCTTCGGCGATGGTGGACCGTAGGTTGACGGATTCAGTTGTCGTTTTCGGTTCGCCGGAGAGTACGGGGAAGGGGCGCGTGAAGAGGAGTGCGCCTGGGAACACAAATTTGAACAGGAAATGTCCAGCCAGTGCCATCAGTACTACGTAGGCAGCAATCAGAACCAGCCACCCCAAGGGGGGCTGCCACTCCGGCTTGGTAATCATGATTTGCCAGTTAGCCAGTTCCCGAATGCCTACTACGTATCGCCGCAATATGTAGGCGAAAGCAAGGCCGTGGACAGCTATTGCAGCCACCACCACGATGCGGCCGATTGTCTGGGCCCCCTCTGACTGGCTGATCCGCAAATGCCTGCACGCTATTCCTGCCGAGATCAGCAGAACCAGGAACAGGGGCAGGTTGTAGCGGCCTTGCCAGATGAATCCCATGGAAGTTACGACTTGGGCCTGGAGGGCGGCGGGTATGACAAGGAGCAGTACCAAGGCGAGCCAATAACCAGCGGTTCGCCGGAGCGGACGGACAGCAACCGGGAGCAGGAGTGCAACCACAAAGAGGAAGCTCCAGAACATCTGCACGGCATCCGGCAGGCGGCTATCGAGCCACCCCATAACCCCAACATACTGGGGAAAGAAGCCAAAGAAGCGGTCCAGCATCGTGACAAACCCTTGGTCCGCACGAACTCCCGGCATCGGATTGATGATTCCGATGGGGGCAACGCCGGCGGATGCTGGGGCGTTGAGCATCAGCAGTATCCACACAATGCCGAGAATCACACCCGGCACAGTGGCCGCGACGGCTGTCAGGACAAGCTTGTTCCGAAAAGCCGCGAAAATGGACCGTCGCTGATAAAACGAGAGCCCTACCATGAGGGCGCACAGCAGCCAGATCAAGGACACCTGTCGCGTATTCGCCAGTATCGTCGAGGCTGCTACGACCGTTACAACGGCCGGGATGACTGCTTCGGGTCTATGCGCGTTATCGAGCAGCACGATGAAACCGCAGAACGCAGCCATTGTAGCTGCAACCTCTAAAGAGTTCGGATTAATTCCGGATCCAAGGAACAGGACCATAGGAGTCATGCTGACGCTGGCCAGCAGGATCGGAATTTGTGGACGCAAAAATCTTGAAAGCGCTGTGAAGCCGGCAGCAAGAAAAGCTGCGGTGAGAATCGAGCTGACTATACGCATGGCATAAAGTGCGGGCGCACCAGTGAGCCAAAGGCTCGGAAGTCCAACGATCCAGTAATACATCGGATTATAAGTACCCGCCGTGGTGACGCCAATCGTCTCGTAGTTGTCGTCGGCTGGGATAACCGGTGCACACCCGGCTGAAGTGTCCGGACGGTATTTGTAGCACCTCTGGGCATCAAGATTGGCTATATAGGCAGGAACCTTTACATGGATGCCATGCCCAAATGACATCCCCTCCTGAACAGTTATTTGATTCCTGACTACGGCGGCGGCCTTGATAGTGTGCGCAGGCTCATCCGGAAATGCCATCAAGGGTGTGGCCAATGCCCACAGGGAAATTACGAGCGAGAAGAGAGCAAAGAGCTTCAGGAACAGGCTCCTGCCTTTACGCTGACTTGACTTGGCTTCACTCCCGGCTAGCGTTCCATCCCGGTGCAGGCCAGGCGTCCTACTCATGGTGCTGGTGTTGTCTGACGTGCGCTCAAGTCCGCTCACTCCGTTCCCTCCGCGATTTCGGTAACCAATTCCTTGGCCTGCTCCGAGGTTTTCCTGTTTGGAGGCAACGCGCTTGCGAAGATATTCGCATTGCGTTGGCCTGTTTCGCTGAATATAGCCTGTCCCCAGGAACTGGCCAGCTTCGCCGTCTCCTCCTCGGCGTACTCCCGGCACAACACCACGTATTCCATCACGGCCAAGGCATAGCCGGCCTGGCCGTCCAGCTGCTGCTCCAAGGCGCCAGGGGCAACCTGGTTGGTCTCGCCTGCTTCAATGGCCGCAAGAACGGAGTCTGGTGAGAACGACTGGTACGAGCCGTCAAACTGTAGCGCCACCGTCGAAAACCGGGAGCCGATGATCCCACGGTCCAGGACCGCCAGGCCCCCAACCGTTGTGTCGAGCTCCAAAGGTTTGGTTTTGTCCTGTACGTCGACAACGTCGGGCCACCGCGAAGATACGCCGGGGGACCACGCACTGCTTGCTTCCCGCGACAGATAGGCCGTGACGGCTTCCGTTACGTCTTCGTCCTTGTCCGAAAGCAAGGGTTTGATCTCCAGATCGGGGAGGCTGGTGTCCGGGTTCTCTCGAACGATTTGCGGGTCATTCCACTTGGTGACCTTCTTGAGGAAGATGTTGGCCAGAATGCCAGCGGTGAGCCTAACGCTTCGAACTCCAGGCAGGTTGTACGCCACTCCCACCGGAAGCACGGCCGCAGGGAGGACCAAAGGTCCTGCCTGGCCACACACCGGCTGACTCGTCGGGGGCAACTCCACGGAGCCCGGCATGGTTGTCGTGGCGAAGTGCGCCTGTTCCCTCGCTAGCGCGTCCACACCCACCTTTCCTCCGTCTGGGGAGAAAGCTATGTTCACAGCCGGGTTCGGTCCCCGCCAAGCCTCCTGCCACGCTGCCACCAGGCCGCTCATGGAGCCGTTTCCGACGCCAACCAGGCTACCCCTTAGCTGGCCATCGCTTGCTCCCGGTGCAGGTGCCGCACAGGCTGACGTGGCCAAAACAACAGACATTGCGACGACACCGAACCGACCGTACGGGAAAGAGGTTCTGGGTTTCGCAATGTTCTTGTCTCGATATTTCACGTGCTTAGCCTACGCGGCAAGGCTCGTCCAGCGTTATTTCAGGGCCGTGTTCAGGCCAGCCCGGCAACTTGGCACAGCCGGCCCGAGGGCGCTGCGACATGGGCCGTCAAGTATAGTCGGCTGAGGCTAAGGTGCCCCGCCTGCATGGGACGGTTGCGACGCCCAGGCTGCAATCGCGGTCAAGAGTAAGGTTTTTTATGTCCTGGATGTCGGAAGCGACGGCGTTCTGTGCTGCGTTGACCATCTTGTTTGCGCCTGGCGCGGTTGTCGGATGGACTGTGGGGCTGCGGGGTTTGCCCTTGTACGCGTCTGCCCCCGCTCTGTCGGTTTCGCTGGTAGCCTCCGCCGCAGTACTCTCGCCGTATGCAGGTTTAGAATGGTCTGTCTGGTCGGTGGTAGCAGCAACCATCCTGACAGGGGTTCTGTTCTTGTTGGCACAGAAGAGCCGGTGGTGGACGCTTAAAAAGGTTGCCGCTGAGTACTGCCTGACGCAGAGTGTCGCAGTCTGCGGAGCCCTGGCTATCGCTGGGGTTTTGGTGGCGGGCCGAATGATTGCTGCGATTTCGGACCCAGCTGCAATTTCACAAACGTTTGACAACGTTTTCCACATGAACGCCGTTCAATTTATTCAGGACCAGGGTTCCGGTTCATCTTTGACCGTGGGCGAAATGACTGGCGGGGCCTTTTATCCGGCAGCGTGGCACGATCTGGTCTCGATACTCGTAGAAGTCAGCGGAGCCAGTATTCCAGTTGGGGCAAATGTCCTGAACGTCTGCATTGGTGCCCTTGTCTGGCCGACAGGCTGTGTCTACTTGGCGCAAACAGTTGTGGGTCGGAGGCCGGAAGCCGTCGTCTCTGCGGGAGTGATTTCGGCGGCCTTCGGAGCCTATCCGTTACTGATGGTCGACTTCGGCGTACTCTATCCGAACTTTTTGGCGCTCAGTGTTCTGCCCGTCCTCCTGGCGCTTGCCATTCGAACGTTGAAGCTCGGATGCGATGAGACGGCGACGCCGGGACTGGCCGGAATAGCGTTTCTTGGTGCGCTGCCTGGGCTGGCTCTGGCCCACCCCAGTGGCCTGATGACCCTGATACCCCTCTTGGCGCCGGCCGGGGTCATTTGGTGGTGGCAGTGGAACAGCCGGAATGCCTCACATGCATTCTTCTGGAGCAGCCGCCTCTCTCGGATCCTGATGCTCGCTGCAGCAGGCGCGGTTTGCTTTGCGCTGTGGAAGTTGGTTAGGCCGCCGGAGGCAGCAGCAACCTGGCCGCCCGTGCTGTCGGCGCCCGCTGCCATCTGGAACATCGTTTCAAGTTCCGGCATCGCCCGCCCGGAGTCGTGGGTGGTGATGGTGTGTACGCTGCTTGGGCTGGTGTTCGCAGTCATCACAAAACGTTACTGGCTACTTGGTGCCTACCTCGCACTTACGGTCCTCTTCTTTATGGCAGTAGCCGGCCAGCCGGGACGAATCAGGACTTTCCTTGTAGGGGTTTGGTACAACGATCCGCAGCGCCTCGCTGCTGCGCTCCCTGTGGTAATTCTGCCGGTTGCCGTCCTCGGGGCAGTTGGCAGCTGGGATTTCTTCAGCCGCCGGTTCGCGAAGGTCCGCACGACTGCGGAAAGCTCAGCGGGAGCAAAGCTCTCCGGGCAAACTGGCGTCACCGCCACTGCGGTAATAACTGTCCTGTTGTTGGTGTGGGGGACACAGCAGCAGAACCTTGCCGCCGCCGAAGCCTCGGCGAGGCACAATTATGCACTGACCGGCGATTCAGCACTCCTGGATACTGCAGAGATGGGGCTTCTGAACAGAATCCGGGACGAGGTGCCGAAGGGTTCCGTCATTGTAGGCAACCCGTGGAACGGCAGTTCGCTCGTCTACGCGATTGCCCAACGGCGTACCCTTCAGCCGCACGTTCTTGGTGCCGTATCGGATGATGCGCGGGAGGTCTTTTCCAACCTCAACAAAGCCGGCGTTAGCCCGGCTGTGTGTTCATCAGTACATCGTCTGAACGCCGATTACGTTCTGGATTTTGGTAATCGCGAGGTCAACAACGGCGAAGGCCGGACGATTGACTACGATGGTCTGTCTAATTTGAAAGCCAATGGAGTGGCCGACGTCGTGGACTCTCAGGGCTCCGCTACCCTTTACCGGATTACGGCATGTGGCGAGTAGTCCGTACATGGCCGGATGCCGATGAGCTGGAAGGCGATGTAATCGAAACCTTAACAAGTGACGCTGGTCGATCACTGAACGACGGGCTGGGGCTGCTGTGAAGACTGTGCTGTTCAGGCTGCTGGGCTTTACGGGATTGCCACTTCTCTCTCTGGTGACGCCCTTCTTGTTGCTCCCTGTCCTTTCGCGCCTCGTTGGTGACGCCGGGTGGTCCAGCCTGCTGGCGGGCCAGGCCATCGGCACATTCGGCGCGACCGTTATTGCATGGGGTTGGAACATGCTGGGGCCGGTTCAGATCGCAAAGAATCAGTCGCCCGGTTTCCGTGCCGAGCTGTATCGGGAGAGCATGAGAACCCGGCTGCTTCTAAGCCTGGTGGTGCTGCCCGTTGTATCGCTGCTTTCCGCGGTGCTTGCTGTCCCCGAGTTGCGGTTGGAGGCAGTTGCGATGTCATGGACCACAGCTCTTGGCGGCCTGTCCGTGGCCTGGTATTGCATTGGGCTTGGGAAACCGTCCCTGTTGGCCAAGTTCGACACGATTCCCCGCGTTATCGCGAGCCTGGTCGCTATTCCTGTGGTTTTGGCGACAGGGGCCATTTGGCTATACGGGCTGCTTTTTCTTCTCGCCGTTGCGGTCAGCCTGGTGCTGTTTCAACGGTGGGTGGTACCGGCAGGCCGGTCAACATTTACTCATTGGGCGCAAACTCCTGCAACCCTACGATCACAGATGGCCTCTGCGGGAATCAGCGCGTCCGGAAACACCTACGCTGCAACGCCGCTTCCTATTGCCCAGGGGTTTGTGGACGCAGCACCAGCAGGGCAGTTCGGGTCCGCTGACACCATCTATCGGTTTGGGCTGTTTTCGGTGATGGCGTTGGGCAACACATTCCAAGGCTGGGTCCTGGAGCACAGAGAAGCCCCCGAAGGCGGCCGGCACGTACTGGCCATCTGGTCGCACGTAGCCTTGGGCGTGGTAGGCGGTGGACTCTTGGCTTTGCTGGGGCCAACAGCAACAGAGATACTCTTTGGCTCACCCGTCAAAGCCACACAGCTGACATGCCTGTTTTACGGCTTGGCATTCTTCTTCATTTCAGCTGCATCACCCTTCTCCCGTAACCTGCTGATTCCGTTCGGGGGCGAAAAACTGATTTTGGCATGGACGGCTGTTTCGGCGGTACTGGGTTTGGCGACCATGATTGCCGCCGGCATGTCCAACTGGGCGGACGGAATTGCCTTGGGTATGGCTTGCAGTGAGGCCGTCCTGTTTGCGGGGCTGATCCTGCCGGCGCTCCGGCGACTCCGTAATCTTGATGACCACCGGGCCCCGGTCTCCACAGAGTCTTAGGCCCGTCAGTGCTACTTGAGCCGCTCCGCTAAGCGCGGATCGATCTTGCCCATCCGGTTTGCGGCCGCATCCCGGAGGCCGTAGAGGAAGGCCAGCAGGTGGAGCTTCCGGTTCGGACCGTAAACGAACCGAACGATGTGGCTTTGGAGTTCCATGTAGAGCCGGCGCAGGATCCATTTTGGCTGGCTGATGGCGTACCGGCGGACCAGAACCAGCGAATTTCGCGTGATGTAGTAGACCCGGAATGGTGAGTGGTAGTGCACACTCAGCTTCTTCTTGCCGATGCGGGCGTGCCAGCCCAGGATCTTTAAAGGCCTGGCGTCACCTAAGGAGTGAGCAAGATTGCTGCCCGCACTGGCTAGCGCCCGGAAACCCGCACCACGGAGGCGGGCATTGAACTCCGAATCGACGCAGTCAATGAAGAAATCCTCTTCGAGATACCCAACCTGGTCGAGCACGGACGTTTTGATGAGCGTCCCGGACTGCATGGGATCAAAGACTTCAGGTTCGACCGGGCCGCCAAGCAGCGGCAGCCTGATGTTGTTGTGAAACTGTGCGGCCACGAGGCCGACTGTGGCTGGATCACTTGATGATCTGGCGACCTCCAAGGCGGCTTCAACGTAGTTACCAGTAAACGTGGAATCCTGGTCCATGGTGATCAGCCATTCAGGCTCCCACAATTCACGTGCACGCTTCATGCCTGCGTTGAGGGCTGCAGCGATTCCCGAGTTCTCCGGCATCCGCAGAATAATGGCGCCGGAAGCCTCCACGTCGGTAAGTACCGCGGACACGTCACCGGGGGAGCCGTCGTCGACCACTACCACGTGCTGGAGATACTGCTTCAGGGAAGCCACGTTTGCCACGAGTTCTTCGGTGGGGCGGTAGGCGGAAACTACTGCCGCCACATCCAGCATGTTGGGAGTCGGGTGCAATTTGGACGCCATCCTATTCGGTGCTTTCGGGGCACGTGGGTGCCTCCCGGCGTGCCGTATATTGTCTTGTTGCTAGCTGACGAAACGTCTGCGTACCGCGATGAAGAGGTTCCTGAAAAAATCCAACCGCGCTGCCAAAATTTTCCCTGCACTTCTGATCCCTTGTGGTGTCAGGTTCTCGCCATGCAGGCGATGCAGGATGGTGTCTTCTTCCAGATACTGAATAGCACGATTAATTATTCCGACCATTGCTATCCACTGGTCATGTGATTCCCGCATGTGGGCAGGGAATGGCAGTATTTTGTGCGACAATTCCTGCCGAAAGGCCATCGCGCAGCCCCAATGCAGCCGGTATCCCACAATGATCCCGGTGAGGTTACGCAAAGTGTGTGTGGAATCTTTTTCCCGAAGGCGGAGCCGATGAAACCGTCCCATTGGCCCGTCAAAATGTCGGCAATTGCTGACAACCATTTTCTTTCCGTCAAGGCTGGCGATCATTCGCTCCGCACGGCCGGGAAGCCAGATGTCGTCCTGGTCAGACAGGAAAACGTACTCGCCGCGGGCCTCGGAAAGGGCCCTCTCAAAAGTACGTACGTATCCAGTGTTTACGGCTGCAGCGATCAGCCGGATGCGGGGATCACCGATTCGTTCGATCACGGACTTTGTACTGTCAGTGGAACAGTCATCCACGATAATTAATTCATCCGTTGGCGCTAATTCCGAGAGAATTGATTCGACCTGCTCAAGGATATGCTTCTCACCGTTGTATGCGGCCATGCAGACACTGACACGTGGGATGACTGTCGGTACCGAGTCCATTAAGGCGGAACACCGCTTTCAGAGTGTACCCGCTCAGTTATTTCCAGCGGGGCTTGATCAAACGCACACAAGTCTACCAAAGGGGCGCCAAGGCCAAGGTGGCGGCTCCTCTGGCCTATGATTGGTAGGACGATGATCGCGTCCTGGGCCGCCCTCTAAGGCCACCGGGAGCGGGCCGTGCTTCTTAGACGCCGGCTAAATCCACCGAAAGGAATCCAGTCCATGGCCATTGACGTAATGCTGCCCTACTACGGCGACGTAGACCAGATGAAATTGGCGGCCCAGAGCGTCATGAACCAGCAGAACCAGGACTGGCGCCTGATCGTAATCGATGACGGGTATCCGGATCCGGAGCCGGAGCGCTGGTTCTCAACCATCACTGATCCGCGCGTAACGTATATGAAAAATGAGCAGAACCTGGGTGCCAACGGCAATTACCGGAAAGCTCTGACTCTCGTTGAAGCCCCGCATATGGTCATCATGGGCGCCGACGACATCATGTTGCCAAACTATCTGGACATCGTGGCGGCCGCTTTCGCCGCCTATCCGAATGCGGACGTCGTGCAGCCCGGAGTTCAGGTTATCGACGAGAAGGGAATTGCGTGCACTCCGCTCGTAGACGCCGTTAAAAAGGTCTACGCACCGAAGACAAAAGCACGCATGGAACTCAGCGGCGAGGCCATGGCCACGAGCCTTGTCCGCGCGGACTGGGCATACTTTCCCTCCCTCGCTTGGGATACTGCAACAGTTACCCGCATTGGCTTCACTGAGGGTCTTGACGTAGTCCAGGACTTGGCGCTCCTCCTTGATGTTGCCGCTGAGGGCGGATCAATGATCATCGATCCGACGCTGTCGTTCCTGTACCGCCGCCACTCGGCGTCGGACTCTTCAGTCCGGGCACTAGACGGGCGCCGCTTCGATGAGGAGAAGAGATTCTTCGACCTGCAGGCGACGAGGTTCCGCGCCCTTGGCTGGAAGAGAGCTTCCCTTGCCGCTGCTTTCCACACGACGTCCCGTCTCAACGCCGGCTCACTGATGCTCAAGGCGATTAGCCACGGAAAGTTCGATTCACTGCCGCGCTTGGCTCAGCACGTTATCCGGTAGGCAGAACCACAAGAAGGCGGCCACCCCAAGGGGTGGCCGCTTTCGCTGTGCGTAAAAAGTCCTGAACTCAGGGTGTTGTGGGTCCATCGGTGCCCGTCGGAACAGCGGTGAGGGTAGGCCGCCCTTTCATGTTTTCCACTTCCGACCTCAGGATGGCCACTTCCTCAGCCAGTATCCGGACTTCGTCCTCGGCCTGCGACTGTTCCTGCGAGAGGTGAAGGCAGACGCCAACCAAAAGCACAAGGGTCATGATGAAGAGCAGGTTGGCTGGCACTTGGATGCCCAGCAGCGTGCTGGCGAGCTCCAACAGCCGGGGGAATGCGGCGAGCAAGAGAGTCCCCAGACCGATGATGATCCACAGAACTGCGTATTTTTCGCGTAGCTTCTGGCGCCTAAGCATTTCAAAAACGAAAAATAGGATCGCCACGACGACGACAATTCCCATAAGAAACGACATGTCAGATTCCTAGTTGGACGAAGGGTCGGATTTCTTGCGCGTCAACGCGAAGATCAACGCCAACCCGGAGCGGCCAAGGTAAAGGGCAGCCTTGATGGGGTCATGGCTGGGCTCACCGCCCTGACGTTCGCGCATGGACACCCCGACCTGGTGCACGGTGCAGCCAGACCTGATGGCAACAACCAGCGAATCAATGGTGTCTCCCAAGTATTCCGCGGGGTAGTGATCAACGTACTGTCGAATTGCCTTGGCATTGGCTGCCCTAAACCCGGAAGTGACGTCGGTCAGGCGGGTGCCGGCTATTCGCGAGATGGTCCATGCCAAGACGTTCATAGCCCACTTCCGGGGCCCTTTTACGGAATAGTCGCCTTTGTCGGCGAAGCGTGCGCCGATGGCAATGTCAGCGTTCTTGAGCCCGTCGAGTACGGCCTTAATGTCGCGTGGATCATGCTGCCCATCAGCATCAACCTGAATTACCTGGGTGTAACCACGGTATTTGGCGTATTTGAATCCGGTCCGCATGGCACCGCCCACACCCATGTTAAACGGCAATTGCAGAACCGTGGCCCCGGCGGCTTTCGCTACGGCCGCCGTGTTGTCACGGGACCCGTCGTCGACGACCAGCACGTCACAGGGCGGCCCATATTCGAAGACTTCCTGGATAGTGCTTCCGATGGCCTCCGACTCGTTCCAAGCAGGCATGATGACGAGAGTCTCGTGCTGGCGTGCCTGAGCCGCCATACCTAGGCCCCATCCTTCAGGTAGGCAACCAAGCGTTCGCGGGAGGGGACAGGTGCAAAACCGCTCGCCTTGATCTTTGCCAGGGCCAGGCCGCTGTTGCGCGGACGGGGTGAAGCAGACTTACCGGCAAAATATTCTTCGGTGGACACTCCCGTCACATCATCCCGTGATGAGCCGGAAAGTTCGTAGACGTCGGCTGCAATGTTCGCCCAGGACTGCTCCGGACCGTCATTGGTGAGGTTGTAGACGCCATACGATGGCCTGGTTTCCAGCAGATGCCGAATGCCACTGGCGATATCGGCGGTAAAAGTCAGGCGGCCGAACTGATCGTCCACAACCGCTGGGCGGACTCCGCGGGATGCAAGCGATGACATGGTGCGCACAAAGTTGTTGCCGTCCCCGATAACCCAGCTCGTGCGAACTATGTAGTGTTTCGGCACGACGGTGACCACGGCGTCGCCGGCAGCTTTGGTCTGGCCATAAACGCCCAAAGGTGAGAGAGCTTCGTCCTCTGCATGGGTCTTTTCTGAACCGTCGAAAACGTAGTCTGAAGACACCTGGACCAGGGTGAGGTCATGGTCCACTGCGATTCGAGCCAGCCGGGCAACGGCCGTCACGTTGACATTCCATGCCGAGGACCGGCCATCAGGGGTCTCCGCAGTGTCCACCGCGGTGTATGCAGCGGCGTTGACGACCGTGGCGTAGTTCTTCCAGTTGACGTTCGTGAGCGAGTCTTCGGCCGTGAGGTCGATCGCGTCCCGGCCGGCGAACTCGACTGATGTGTCCCCCTCGTAGAGGCGGCGGAGTGCTTTGCCCAGCTGGCCGTTGGCGCCGAGCACAAGGATTTTCTTGGGCGGCATCGGCGTGACATCGCCCAGGCGCGGGTGTGCCTTGTCCTTGTCGGAAAGCTCCGCCTGTTCGAGGGGGATGGGCCACTGTATCCCGGCGGTTTCGTCTGCCAGGTTCAGGAAGGTGTACTGGCCCTGGGCGTCGGCGGACCAATGGTCATTTACCAGGTAGGTGTAGGCCGTGTTGTCTTCCAGCGTCTGGAAGGCGTTGCCAACCCCGCGCGGAATGAAGATTGCCTGGCTGGGGTCAAGTTCAGCGGTGAAGACAGCACCGAAGGACGGGCCCTCGCGCAGGTCGACCCAGGCGCCGAAGATCCGGCCGGTGGCGACGGAAATGAATTTGTCCCATGGTTCGGCGTGGATGCCGCGGGTGGTCCCGGCCTTTTCGTTGAACGAGATGTTGTTCTGTACGGGGCGGAAATCGGGCAGGCCGAGGGCTACCATCTTTTCCCGCTGCCAGTTTTCCTTGAACCACCCACGGTTGTCTCCATGGACCGGAAGGTCGTAGAGGACGACGCCGGGGATGGGAGTGTCGTGGGCCTTCAGTTGTTTGGAGAACTCAATGGACATCTGTTACTGGCCCTGTTCCCGATACTTCGCTTCAGTGCGGTCCTTCTGGGGCCGCCACCAGGCCTCGTTGTCCCGGTACCACGCGATGGTGTCTTCGATTCCGGCGTCGAAGTTCGAGAACTGGGGTTCCCAGCCGAGCTCTTCGCGCAGCTTCGTCGAGTCGATGGCATACCGGAGGTCGTGGCCTGCACGGTCCACGACGTGGTCGTACGCGTCCACTGACTGGCCCATGTGCTTGAGGATCAGTTCGACAACGTCCTTGTTGTTCTTTTCACCGTCAGCGCCGATCAGGTACGTTTCGCCGATCCGGCCCTTGGCGATGATGGTCAGGACCGCCGAGGAATGGTCATTCGCGTGGATCCAGTCGCGGACGTTCTCACCCTTGCCGTAAAGCTTGGGGCGGATACCGTCAATCACGTTGGTGATCTGGCGCGGAATGAACTTCTCTACGTGCTGGTAGGGGCCGTAGTTGTTCGAGCAGTTGCTGATGGTGGCCTGCAGCCCGAAAGAGCGCACCCAGGCCCGGACCAGGAGGTCAGAGCCTGCCTTCGTGGAGGAGTAGGGGCTGGACGGGTTGTACGGGGTCTGCTCGGTGAAGCGCTCCGGGTCATCCAGTTCCAGGTCGCCGTAGACCTCGTCCGTGGAGATGTGGTGGAAGCGCTTGTTGTGTTTGCGCGCGGCCTCGATCAGCGTGTACGTGCCGATGATGTTGGTGTCCAGGAACGGACGCGGATCATGCAGTGAATTATCGTTATGCGATTCCGCCGCATAGTGGACCACGACGTCGGCATCGGCCACCAGGGTGTCCACCAGGCCGGCGTCGCAAATGTCCCCCTCAACAAATGCGAAGCGGTTGTCAGGGAGCCCGTTCAGGGATTCGAGGTTACCTGCATAGGTAAGTTTGTCCAGAACGGTCACGTGATCATCAGTATTGTCGAGAACGTAGTGAACAAAATTCGAACCAATGAACCCGGCACCACCGGTAACAAGAAGTCGCTGCATAGTTTCCAAGACTACCGGATTTGCCGCGGCCATTAGCGAAGGGAAAGATGGGGGGCATGCGCGGAATAATACTTGCCGGCGGTACCGGCTCTCGGCTCCACCCGATCACACTGGGCGTCAGCAAGCAACTGGTTCCTGTCTACGACAAGCCAATGATCTACTACCCGCTGTCGACGCTGATACTGGCTGGCATCCGGGACATCCTGATCATCACGACACCCCACGACGCCGATCAGTTTGAACGGCTCCTGGGCGACGGTTCCCGCTTCGGTGTATCCATAACCTACAAACAGCAGCCTTCGCCGGACGGCCTGGCCCAGGCCTTTGTCTTGGGCAAAGAGCACATCGGTGATGACAGCGTGGCCCTGGTGCTGGGTGACAACATCTTCTATGGCCACGGCATGGGCACCCAGCTGCGCCGATTCGAAAACATCGATGGTGGCGCGGTGTTCGGCTACTGGGTCGCTGACCCCAAGGCCTATGGCGTGGTGGAATTTGATTCCAACGGCAAAGCGATCTCCCTCGAGGAAAAGCCTGCCCAGCCGAGGAGCCACTACGCGGTACCGGGACTGTACTTTTACGACAACGACGTCGTGGAGATCGCTGAGAACCTGAAGCCGTCGCCGCGCGGCGAACTGGAGATCACTGACGTGAACCGCACCTATCTCGAGCGCGGCAAGCTCCAGGTTGAGATTCTTCCGCGCGGAACGGCCTGGCTGGATACGGGAACCTTCAACGACCTCAACGACGCGTCGAACTTCGTCCGAACTACGGAGAACCGCCAGGGCCTGAAGATCGGTGCTCCGGAAGAGATCGCCTGGCGGCTTGGTTTCCTGGACGACGACGAATTCCGCCAGCGTGCCGAGCCGCTGGTGAAGAGCGGCTATGGGCAGTATCTTCTAAACCTCCTCGAGCACGGTCGGTAGTCACCGGGCCCCGCGGCCGGAAGACGACGACGTGTGGTGAAATGCTCCCCGACAGCCGGATTGTTAACTCAGTCTGACTGTCGGGGAGCATTTTTGTGTGTAAGGAGGCCCGACATGCACGAACAGCGTTCCCGGTCCCCAGCGTCCACCCATAACGGCCCGGGCAGGACGTCGAAACCCAAAGGGCCCGAGTCCGGTGTGATGCCGTCCTCGGGCCCCTCATGGTCTGGCGTTGGCGTCTGCTGTCAGCGGACTGTCCGTCACGATGTACGTCCCCAGCATCCTTACGGCTTGATTTTCGCTCCGCCAGCGGACGTCCAGTCGATTCTTCCGCCCTGGAAAGTCTGGGTGCAGCTTTGATTATCCGCGCTGCACGTCTGGGACGCAGTGGGGTAGCCGAGAGCACCATTTTCGAATCCTTGTCCAGCCCATGCCTGTTGGATCGGCCCGGGAACCATGGTGTGTGCGCCGCTGGCTGCGGACCACATGATGGTTCCCTTTTCGAAGTTCTGGAAGCAACCGGCGTTACGCAGACCACAGATGGACGAGCTGCTGGGGTAGCCCAGCGAACCCGACTCGAAACCAGACTGTGCCCAGCGTGCTTGGATCGGTGCTGACGTCAGTGATTGCGCGCCAGTCTGTTGCGACCACATCACTGTGCCCTTTTCGAAGTTCTGGAAGCAACCGCCGGCACGCAGGCCGCAGATTTGCCCGCTGACGGGATAGCCCAGGGAGCCGTTCTCGAAACCGGACTTTACCCAGGCGTCCCTGATGGGACCGAAGTACAGTGACTGCGCACCCGTAGCCTGTGACCACATGACGCTGCCACCGAGGTAGTTCTGGAAGCAGCCGCTGTTACGCAGCCCGCACTGGACTGTGGACACAGGATAGCTGAGCCGCCCCCTCTCAAAGCCCTCCTTTTGCCACAGATCACGGATCGGTCCGGTGAGGCTTGGATAGGCACCGCTCGATGGTGAATACATCAGGGGGCCCTTTGCAAACATCTGGAAGCAGCCATCATTGACCAGGCCGCAGTACGTGGGGGATGTCGGGTAGCCAAGCGAGCCGGAGGCGGACCCGCTGGCAGCCCAACCATCACGCATGGGGCCAGCCGAAACAGTTTGGATGGCTGTTCCTGCCGAGTAGGCCACGGTGCCCCGCTCGAACGACTGGAGGCACCCTGAGTCCGGCAGGTTGCACACGGCGTAAGTGGTGGGATAACCCAAAGCACCGTTTTCGAAGCCGGCTTTCTGCCAATAGTCCAGCACCTTGCCCGTGATCGGGAATGCGCCCGTGGCCGGTGAGAACAGCAGGGTTCCACCCTGGAAAAGCTGGAAGCAGCCGCCGTCCCGCAGGCCGCACACCTCTGTACCTATCGGGTACCCCATAGGAATGGACTGGGAGAGGGCCGCCTTCCACGCCCCCGCAATGCCCATGAAGACAGGCCATGCTCCTGAAGCCGAGGTCCATGCGACCACTCCGCCAGCGAAGTCCTGCGTGCAACTTGTGGCGCCACAGGTGGCGTCTGCGGTGGGGTAGCCAAGGAGTCCGTTCTCGAATCCGGCGCGGGACCACGCTTCAAGCATGGGGCCGGACTTCACCAGATGCGCCCCGCTGGAACTGCTGGCCAAGACCGAGCCCGCCTGGAACAGCTGGAAGCAGCCCGAGAGTCGAAGGCCGCACGCGGTGTTATTGGTCGGATAGCCGAGCGGTCCGTTTTCGTAGCCGGTCTTCGCCCAATAGTCGCGGATTGCGCCCGGTTGAATCAGCGCTCCACCCGAGCCGGAGGAGGAAAGAATGCTGCCACCCTGGAAATTCTGGAAACATCCGTTGTCCTTGAGCCCGCACACGATATCGCCTGTCGGATAGCCTGCTGCACCTCCTTCAGCACCACTGGCCTGCCATGCTGCTGCGACCGCGCCTGCTATCACGGCGTGGGCACCGGAGGGTCCTGACCACATCACGGTCCCGCCCTGGAAGCCCTGATAGCACCCACCGTTAGCCAGACCACAAATGAGGGCAGTTGTGGAGGCGCCCATCGCCGGATGGCTAGCCCTGTAGGCCGCGACCTGCTGGATGGCCGCCGCTGGGATGCCACTGCGTGCGAATGCGCTGAGGGCGGCGTAGTCCCCATTCCAAACGTTGGAGTCACCAGCGAGCGGCCCCGTGCTGCTGTACTGCCAGATGCTGTAGTTGCTCCAGCTGCCAGTAGGAACCGCGCCCGCGTTGTTCGAGGGATTCATAGGGTAAGCCGCGACCCAAAGCGGATAATCGCCAAATCCAGACGGATTGCCGAGGCACTGATTCCACCAGTTCGTGTTGGTGTAGATAACAGGAAGGCGGCCCGTCAAAGACTGCATGGTGCTTCCGAAATCTCGGACCCAGGAGCTCAGCTGAGACGGGGACATGTCATAGCAGGTGTTTCCTGGCCACCAGCCGGGGATATCGGTGCGGCCCGCGTAGGGATTGAACTCGAAGTCGAGGACGGGCGGGAGCGTGTACCCGTCGGCTGTCCAGCCTCCACCATTCTGAACAAAGTAGCGGGCCTGTTCGGACCCTGATGACCAGTTGGGGATCGCGAAATGGTAAGCACCCCGGATCATGCCGACATTCCGGGAGCCCTGGTATTGCGAGCTGAAGAGGTCGTTCGTCATGTAACTGCCCTCGCTGGCCTTGACGTAGGCGAACCTGGACCCCATGTTCCATTGCTGCTGCCAGTCAACGTTCGACTGATGACCGCTGACGTCGAGTCCCTGGACACCAAACGTTGGCATCCAGGTGCCCTCGGTGCTGAGCGACTCCGTCTGCAATTTCTGTATCGAGGCTGACGGGGACGAGGCGGTCACTCGTTTCGACCGCTGGCCCATTTCCGCCCCGCCGACTCCAATGGCTTGCGCCATCGATTCGTTCGTAGCGGAAGGTACCGGCTTGCTGGGGGGCGCCGCCGCCGACGCGGGTGGGGTGGAAGGCGCAGGTGCCGTTGCAGCGGGCGCCGCTCCAGCCGTTGAGCCGGCAGGTGAGGGAGCCGTCGCCGGCGCCGTTGTTAGGGAGGGCGCCGGCGTAGGACTAGTGTCAGCGGCTAAGGCGGCGCCGGCTAGTCCAGGACCAGCTATAAGGGCGGTAGAGAGAATTGCTATCCAGAAGGACTGCATGGCGGGACGACGGGACTGAGACGGGTTCCGCTTCATTATGGGCTCCGGGACAATGACGCGCTCGTGAACGCTCATCTAGGTTGCTGTTCCGGCGGTTCCCCCAGGGAGACACCGGACAGAGAGACTGTATGTTAACGGGCCCACCGTAACACCGGAGTGCCTGCAGCAACCAGTGTTTCCCATGTTGCCTGTGTGAAAAATGCGTCAATTTTATCCACAACCTCAGAATTTGACTTGGCGGCATGGCGTACTCTCCCTAGGCTGTATCACAGTTGAACTGCCTCCACCGGGGGCGGCAGTTGTATTGGGGAACTTATGGATGCCGTGCGCATCGTTGAAGACGAAGTCCGTGAACTGATCCGCCGTCGGGGTCTGGACCCCTTGCGTCAGGCAGGCGAAGTCCGGCGCCTGGTGGAGGCGGCCGTTAGCGACTACGACGAGCGAGCCCTCATGGGGCCGCTGCCTCCGATTGGTCCGCTGGAAGCCGCCCGCAGGTTTGTCTTTGATGCCGTCGCCGGATTCGGTGTGCTGCAACCGTTGCTGGACGATCCTTCCATCGAGGAAGTCTGGATCAACGCGCCCAACGAAATCTATGTGGCCCGGAACGGCGAGTCCGAACTGACCTCGCTCAGCCTCACCGACCAGCAGGTGCGCGACCTCGTAGAGCGCATGCTCAAGAGCTCGGGCCGGCGGCTGGACATGTCTTCACCCTTTGTGGACGCCGCCCTGCCCGATGGCTCCAGGCTCCACGTCGTCATCCCCGATGTCACCCGCCGGCATTGGGCAGTGAACATCCGCAAATTTGTGGTGAAGGCCAGCCGGTTGGAGCACCTGGTCGAGTTGGGCACCCTGACGCCGCAGTCCGCCCGGTTCCTTGGGGCCGCGGTCTCCAGCGGACTGAACATCCTGGTCTCGGGCGCCACCCAGGCGGGTAAGACCACCATGCTCAACTGCCTGGCCGCCAGCATCGGCAGCCGGGAACGCGTTATCACTGTTGAAGAAATCTTCGAACTCCAATTTCCGCTCCGGGACGTGGTGGGGCTTCAGTGCCGCCAGCCCAACCTCGAGGGCGAGGGCGAGATTCCGCTGCGCAGGCTTGTCAAGGAAGCGCTCCGGATGCGCCCGGACCGACTTGTGGTGGGCGAGGTCCGTGAAGCCGAGAGCCTGGACATGCTGATCGCTTTAAATAGTGGACTACCAGGGATGTGCACCGTCCATGCAAATTCTGCCCACGACGCCGTGACGAAGATCTGCACGCTGCCGTTGCTCGCCGGCGAAAACATTTCCTCAGCGTTCGTTGTCCCCACGGTGGCGTCCTGCATTGACCTGGTGGTCCACTGCAGCCGCCACGCCAACGGCCGCAGGCAAGTCACCGAGATCCTCTCCCTCGGCCGGCGGGTGGAGAACGGAATCATCGAGTCGTCCATGGTTTTCGCGATGGCGGACGGCCAGCTGCAGCCGCGCGCCAACTCCATGCCGGCGGCGGAGAAGTTTGCCCGCGCCGGGTACGACGTCGCAGCGCTGCTGGAGCCGCGCTGATGGCGCCGCTGTTCGGGGTACTTGCCGGCACGGGCCTGTTCCTTATCTGGTGGTCATTCTGGGACAAGCCGACGGCGGTGAGGCGGCGTCCCAGGGCCAGCCGCATCGAGGATCTGCTCGCCTCCGCCGGAATCGAGAAAGTCACGGCCGCCGGCCTCGTTGCCTCCTGCCTGGGATTGGGCGTCTTTGTGGCACTCATCTTCTTTGTGGTCAGCGGGACTTGGCCCATGTCGCTCTGTTTCGGACTGTTCGGCGCCTGGCTCCCGGTCAGTGTGGTTCGGTGGCGGGCGAACAGAAGGACCGCCGTGCTGCGCCAACTCTGGCCGGATGTGGTTGATCATCTGCGGTCCGCCATCCGCGCGGGTCTTTCGCTGCCGGAGGCTTTGATCCAGCTGGGGGAGAAGGGGCCCGAGGAGCTCCGGCACGTCTTCCGCGACTTCGGGGCGGACTACCGGGCAGGCGGCCAGTTCGATGCATCCCTCAACAAGCTCAAGGACCGGTTGGCCGATCCCGTCGCAGACCGGATCGTCGAGGCGCTCCGGCTGACGCGGGAGGTGGGCGGCTCGGACCTGGGTAAACTGCTTGGCACGCTGGCCGAATTCCTGCGCGAGAACGCCCGCACGCGCAGCGAACTGGAAGCCCGGCAATCCTGGACGGTCAACGCCGCCCGGCTCGCCGTTGCCGCTCCCTGGATTGTGATGCTCCTCCTGGCCACCCGTCCCGAGGCCGTGAGTGCCTACAACACGCCGATGGGCGCCGGCGTCCTGCTCGGCGGCCTGGTGGTCTCGCTCATCTGCTACTCCATCATGCTGCGCATCGGCGCACTGCCGCAGGACGAAAGGGTGCTTCGATGAACGGGCTCTCGGCAGCCGCTGTTGTGTGCGGCATCGTCCTCGGGGTGGGCCTATGGCTGGTTTTTGTCCGTGTCCCCTTTATGCGGCCGCTGACGTTCATTCAGCGCATCGAGCCGCAGCTGAAATCGCAAAACCTGGAATCCCGACTGCTGCGCGCCACCGGACAGAATGCCACACCCTTTGGACCGTTGGAGCGGATTGTGCGGCCCCTGCTTCACGACGGACTCACCGCCCTCGGCCGCCTGAACCTTGGATCAAAGGCGCTGACCCGCCGCCTGGCGCAGGCCGGGATCAACAAATCGACGGTGGATTTTCGGGCCGAGCAGTTGCTCTGGGCCGCCGCGGGCTTCGTCATTTCACTGGCGATCGTAGTGTTGAGCGCGGCGGCCGGTCGCTTTAGTCCCTTTCTCGCCGTTGTGGCCGTCCTCGGAAGCGCCCTTGGCGGCTTTCTCTTCCGCGACTTCTGGCTGGGCGTCCAGATCAGCAAACGGGAGTCCCGGATGATGGCTGAATTCCCCAGCCTCGCGGAGCTGATGGCTCTGGCTGTCGGCGCCGGCGAAAGTGCCACCGGCGCACTGGACCGCGTCTGCCGCAGCGCCAACGGCGAACTGGCCAAGGAATTTTCCAAGATCCTCGCTGAAACCAGGGCAGGGAAACCACTGGTGGAAGCACTCCAGGAGTTTTCTGCCCGGACGGACCTCGGCCCGCTGGTCAGATTTGTGGACGGCATCATCGTCGCGGTCGAACGCGGAACACCCTTGGCAGATGTTTTGCGGGCTCAGGCCCAGGATGTCCGGGACACCGCAAAACGGGACCTGATGGAATCGGCGGGCAAAAAGGAAATCGCCATGATGGTTCCTTTAGTCTTTGGCGTCCTTCCTTTAACAGTGGTGTTCGCAGTGTTCCCCGGCATCGCTGCCATCAGCCTTGGACTGTAGCCATGATCATCACTCCATTGTCAGATCCCCAACCACGTACATCCACCGACCATCCGCAACACTCACTGAATGGGACCACAATGAAAAATCTTGGAATCTCGGGCAGACTGCTGCTCATCACTCTGCTGGCTGGCGTGTGGACGTGGACCAACGGGTCTCCATCGAGAGCGCATAGCCCGCAGCCGACCGGCGCGGCCGGCCCGGACAACCGGGAACGGGGTGATGTGCCCGGGTGGGTGATGATCACGCTGATGTCCGCAGTGCTGGTGGCGGCGCTGCTGGCCCTGGCCGGCCCTGCGCTTGAAACGATGTTCAACCAGGCCATGGACAGGGTCGGAAGATAGGGCATGCCGGACTGGCGCAGGGACGAACGTGGCTCCGCGGTGGTGGACTTTGTGCTGGTGGGCGGGCTGCTCACCATGTTCTTCCTGGCCATCATCCAGCTCACGCTGGTCCTGCACGTCCGCAATACGCTCATTGATGCTGCCGCGTCCGGTGCACGCCATGGAACGCTTGCGGACCGAGGTGCCTCGGATGCCGAGGATCGGGCAGCGATGTTGATTGGGACCGCACTCAATGCCGAGTTCGCCCAGGACATCAGCACCACAGTGGTGACCTTCCAAGGCCTGCGCACTCTCGAAGTGACCATCAAGGCGCCCCTGCCCGTCATCGGGCTCATCGGACCGCGGGACATGCTGGAGGTGAAGGGCCATGCGGCCATCCAGCCGTGACACCAGCCGGGTCCGCCGCAAGATCCGGGCCTGCCCCAAACGGGGCCTCAAGCAGAGGTTCAGCGAGGCACTGTGCCACGGTCGCCGCGGCAACGAGCGCGGGGAGGAGGGCAGCGCCGTCGTCGAATTCACGTTTTTGGCGCTCCTCCTCATGGTGCCGCTCGTGTACTTCATCATCACCGTGGGCCAGATCCAGGGCGGCTCCTTCGCCGTGGTGGGTGCTGCCGACCAGGCCGCGAAAGTCTTTGTGGCCCAGCCGAATGCAGCATCGGCCCAGGCCGCCGCTGAGCAGGCAGCCCTCATCGCGCTGGCGGACTTTGGCCACGAAACTAGCGCCGCGCAGGTCTCCACCCGCTGCGATCCGGCCGACTGCCAGGCCGCCGGGGCGGCCGTAACCATTACCGTGAATCTCACCGTGCCGCTGCCCTTCGTTCCCTTCAACGACGACTTTAGGCTGCAGGTCAGCGAAGTTGAGGCATCGTCCACTCAACTGGTCGGCAGGTTCCGGTGACCGCAGAATGAGCGGCCAGGCCGCCGTCGCAACCGCACCCCCAGGGGGCTCCAAACAGACAGCTGAAGACGGCCAGATGATGGTCATGATCATCGGCTACGTTGTGCTGGCCCTGCTGGTGGTCACCGTGGTCATCGGCATCTCCAGCGTCTACCTCGAACACAAGCGGTTGCTGTCCCTGGCCGACGGCGCCTCGCTGGCTGCTGCTGACAGCTATACCCTGGGTGAGGTCGCGGGGGAGAGCGGGGGCCCGTCCGCCGTCCTGGGCTCCGAGCGCGTCCGGAACGTCGCCGCTGACTTCGTGGCCGGAAGCCCCTCGTCGGCCCGGTTTGACGGGTTGGCCGTGACAGGGGCGAGCGGCAGCCCTGACGGGTCCACCGCCGTCGTGGTTCTCAGCTCGCTGGTCCACCCACCGGTGGTGAACTTCCTGGTGCCGGACGGAATCCGGATCGAAGCGGCATCCACCGCCCGTTCGCGGCTCACCCGCTGAGGTGCAGCGGGGGAGTCCGGGCCTCCGGCCGGATAGCGTAGGCTTAAACAACCATGGCCAATATTGATTTTTCCGCAGAAATCCGCGCCCTTCGCGCCACGTACAACTCCATCGAGCGAGTCAGCGATGTCGAGGCGTTGAAGGAAGACATCGCCGAACTGAGCGAACGCGCGGGCGAACCGGACCTGTGGGATGACCCCGCTGCGGCCCAGAAGATCACCTCACGGCTCTCCCACCGCCAGTCCGAGCTCGAGCGGCTGAACAAGCTGGTGTCGCGGATCGACGATCTGGAAGTTCTGGTGGAACTCGGCCAGGACGAGGACGACGCCGACTCCATGGGCGAAGCGGCCACCGAACTTGAGTCGATCCGGAAATCACTGAAGGACCTGGAAGTAGTGACGCTGCTTTCGGGGGAGTACGACGAACGGGAAGCCGTGGTGTCCATCCGGGCCGGAGCCGGCGGCGTGGACGCCGCAGACTTCGCCGAGATGCTCATGCGCATGTACCTTCGCTGGGCGGAACGCCACGGATACCCCACCACGGTGATGGACACGTCCTACGCCGAAGAGGCAGGCCTCAAGTCCGCAACGTTCGAGGTCAAGGCACCCTATGCGTTCGGCACCCTCAGCGTCGAAGCCGGAACCCACCGGCTGGTGCGGATCAGCCCCTTCGACAACCAGGGCCGCCGCCAGACGTCCTTCGCGGCCGTTGAGGTCATCCCGCTCATCGAGTCCACGGACTCCATCGACATTCCGGACAACGAGATCCGCGTGGATGTGTTCCGTTCCTCCGGCCCAGGCGGGCAGTCCGTTAACACCACGGACTCCGCGGTGCGCCTCACGCACATCCCCACCGGCACCGTGGTGTCCATGCAGAACGAAAAGTCGCAGCTCCAGAACCGGGCCGCCGCCCTGCGCGTCCTGCAGTCCCGCCTCCTGCTCCTGAAGAAGGAACAGGAGGATGCAGAAAAGAAGGCCTTCGCCGGTGACGTCAAGGCGTCGTGGGGCGACCAGATGCGCTCCTACGTCCTGAACCCGTACCAGATGGTCAAGGACCTCCGCACCGAACACGAGGTGGGCAACACGTCTGCGGTGTTCGACGGCGAGATTGACGACTTCATCGACGCCGGGATCCGCTGGCGTACTGACAACCGCAACGCGGAGAAGTAACACCCGGGGGGGCCCACCGCGTAGGCCCGATCCCGCGACACACCCCTGAAGCCCCCGAAAACCGGCCAAAAGACTGCGTATAGTCGAGGAGCCGGGGCCCTAATTTCCCCTAAACGAATGCCCGTGCGCCGGCTGCAGATCTGGGCTGCATCAGTAGTGCCCTGCAGGGTAATTAGGGCCATGATCCGATTCGAAAATGTCACCAAGGTCTACGACCAGACCGCCCGGCCTGCGCTGGACGATATCAGCCTTGAGATTGACCGTGGTGAATTCGCCTTCCTCGTGGGCGCCTCCGGATCCGGAAAATCCACCTTCCTCCGTTTGGTTCTCAAGGAAGACCGCGCCTCCTCGGGCGCCGTCTACGTGGCCGGCCAAAACGTCGCCAAGATCTCCAGCTGGCGCGTGCCCAGGCTGCGCCGCGGAATCGGTGTGGTCTTCCAGGACTTCCGGCTCCTTCCGCAGAAGAACGTGTTCGCCAACGTTGCCTTCGCCATGCAAGTCATTGGCAAGAGCCGCAGCGTCATCCGCGATACCGTGCCCGAGGTCCTCAAGACAGTGGGCCTCGAAGGCAAGGAAAACCGCCTTCCGCACGAACTGTCCGGCGGCGAGCAGCAGCGTGTGGCCATTGCCCGCGCCGTGGTCAACCGGCCCGGGATCCTCCTCGCCGACGAACCCACCGGCAACCTTGACCCCACCACGTCGATGGGCATCATGGGCGTGCTGGACAAGATCAACCAGAACGGCACCACGGTGGTTATGGCCACGCACGACGACGACATCGTCAACGAGATGCGCAAACGCGTGGTTGAGCTCAAGAACGGCGTCGTCATCCGCGATGAAGCCAAGGCACTGTACACCTCCATGATTCCGGTGGTGGGCCAGTCACGCCGGCTGCGGGACGCCAGCGGCCGGGACGAGGAGCCGCCCATTCCGGGAGACCGCCAGCCCGGCGCAGGGGAGGGGCAGCGATGAGGCTCGCGTTCATCCTCGGCGAGATCGGCAGCGGCCTGCGCCGCAACGTCTCCATGGTGGTCTCAGTCATCCTGGTCACCTTCGTCTCCCTGACGTTCGTAGGTGCCGCCGGCATGCTGCAGCTTCAAATCAACCAGATGAAAGGCTACTGGTACGACAAAGTGCAGGTGGCCATCTTCCTCTGCAGTGACGGTTCGACGGCGGCCGGTTGCGCCACAGGGCCGGTCACCCCGGAGCAGCAGGACAACCTGCAGACCCTGCTGGAATCACCCGCCGTGGCCCAGTACGTCAACGACTTCCAGTTCGAGTCCAAGGAAGAGGCGTACAAGCACTTCAAGGACCAGTTCTCCAACTCTCCGATCGTCGATTCAGTGACGCCGGACCAGCTTCCCGCTTCCTTCCGGATCAACATGAAGGATCCGCAAAAGTACCAGATCATCAGCGAGACGTTCTCCTCGCAGCCCGGCGTCGAAACGGTCATTGACCAGCGCCAGCTCCTGGAACGGCTGTTCTCGGCCATGAACGCGGCATCGCTTGTGGCTGTCAGCATCGCCGGTGTCATGATTGTCTGCGCCATCCTCCTGATCGCCACCACCATCCGCCTGTCGGCCTTCAGCCGGCGCCGCGAAACCGGAATCATGCGCCTGGTGGGCGCATCCAAGATGGTGATCCAGCTGCCGTTCATCCTCGAGGGCGTGATTGCTGCCGTCATCGGGGCGGCCCTGGCCTCCGGGACGCTGTGGGCCGTAGCGCACTTCTTCCTCGGCGAGTACCTCTCCAAGCAGTATCCGGACACGGCGTTTATCTCGCCCGGGCAGACGCTCATTCTTGCGCCAGCCTTGCTGATCCTTGGCGGATCTTTGGCTGGAATTTCGTCTCTCTTGACCTTGCGCAGATACTTGAAGGTTTAGGCTGTGCAAACCGACCAAGGAATCCTCATGAACGTATTGCACCGAACTGCGCCCCGCCACCGGGCCGAACGCCCGGCAAACACAGGCCTGTCACCGGCACGCCGCCGCAACGGCCTGATCAGCGGCGTCATGGTCCTTATCCTCGCTGCGAGCCTGGGCGCGTCAGCCCCGGCGGCTTACGCCGACGAGCTGGATGACAAGCATGCCGCCCTCGAAGCCGAGGCCGCACGTGTGCAGCAGTCGCTGGAGTTCGTGGATTCCCGCATCGCGAAGGCAGCCGGTGACCTGGTGATCTACCAGGGGCGGTTGCCCGGAGCCCAGCAGGCGCTCTTGGAGGCCCAGGGGCGCGTGGCCGGTGCCGTCAAGGAAGTCGAGGCCCTGACTGCACGGGTTGACCTTGCGCAGCAGAATAAAGCCAAAATCACCCAGCAGCTTGCGGCCGATAAGCAGAAGATCTCCGACACTAAGAAGCTGATCGGCCAGATCGCCACCCAGGCGTACAAGTCCGGCGGCGTACCCTCGAACCTGACGCTGTTCTTCGGCGCAAACAATGGCGGCAGCCTCACCCAGACCATGGACCTCGCTGATCAGGCCATGCGCAGCCAGAACGCCGCCATGGACAAGCTGTCCCAGCAGAGCGCCACCAACGTGAACTCCCAGGCCCGGCTTGAAGCCGTCGAAGCGGAGATCAAGGACCTCAAGGCCAAGGCCGACGCCGCCTTGGAAAAGGAGAAGGCCGCCCGCGACGAGGCTGCTGCGAAGAAGTCACAGGTTGACCAGCTGATCGCCGACACCACCCGCCTCGACGCCGAACTGCAGGCAGCCAAACCCGGTATTCAGAGCCAAATGGCTGCGGTAGAGGCCAGCCAGAGTGCCGTGGCCAACGAGATCGCCGAACGCGACCGCCGGCTCCGGGAAGCCTGGGAAGCCGAACAACGCCGCATCGCCGCTGCTGCCGCTGCCGCTGCCGCCGCCCGGGCCGCCGCGCAGGGCCAGGCTCCGCCGCCGCAGGCACCCTACGCACCGGTGACCGGATCGCCGTCGGCCTTTGGCCTGCGGCACCCGTTCTCGGGTGACGTGCCCATCACGTCCGGCTTCGGCTGGCGCTCAACCCCGCCCGGCACCATCGATTTCTATGGGCAGGGCGGCTACGTCCACACCGGCATCGACTTCGGCGCAGCCTGCGGCACTCCCGTTTATGCGGCGGCGGCCGGCGAGGTTTTCGCCTCAGGCTGGAGTTCCGCGGACGGCGGCGGCTGGCGGGTGAAACTATCCCATGGCGTGGTCCAGGGCAACTCCCTGACCACGATCGTCTATCACAACAGCAGCGTGGTGGTCTCCAACGGCCAGCAGGTGTCGCAGGGCCAGCTCATTGCGTACTCGGGCAACACCGGCAACTCAACGGGCTGCCACGCACACTTTGAAACCTGGCTCAACGGCGTTGCCGTTGACCCGATGCGGCTGCTGTAACGCGCGTCCGCTCCTGCCGTACACTGGTATGACTCCGCGCCGGACCGGCCGGAGCCAACCAAGATCCAAGAACTGAGGAGTTCCCCCGTGCCCAAAGAAAGTGGCCGTAAAGTGGTGGCCACCAACCGCAAGGCCCGGCATGACTACCTCGTGCTGGACACCTACGAGGCCGGCATTGCGCTGATGGGCACCGAGGTGAAGTCCCTGCGTGAGGGGCACGCGTCCATGGTGGACGGGTTCTGCACGTTCTACAACGACGAGTTGTGGATGGAGGGCATTCACATCCCGGAGTACAACCAGGGCAGCTGGACCAACCACGCCGCCCGGCGCCGGCGCAAGTTGCTGCTGCACCGGGAGGAGCTCACCAAGATCTCCCACAAGATCAGGGAATCGGGTTTCACCATCGTTCCACTGCAGCTGTACTTCGTGGACGGCCGCGCCAAAGTGGAGATCGGCGTGGCCCGCGGTAAGCGTGAATACGATAAGCGCCAGACCCTGCGTGAGCAGCAGGACACCCGCGAAGCGCAGCGCGTGATGCGGGAACGTAACCGCCGACGCTAGAGCCCCGGGAGGAATGATTTTCGCCGGGCATGCGTTATGATAAGTAGTCCGGCGGGGTTAGCGCTTGCAACGCTCAGCCGGTTTGATAACAAAATACGGGGATGATCGGTTTCGACGATGTTAGTCGCGACAGGTGAAGCGGGCCGAGGATGCAGAATTATCTCGTAAACGCTGTCTGCAAAAAAATAATCGCCAATTCAAAACGCGATGACTTTGCTCTTGCTGCCTAAGCAGTAAGACAGTCCGTCAGCCCGAGGTTGCTATTGCCCCGGAACCTGACGTCATTTAGATAGCCACTGCTGCTTACCCCCGTCATCGGGGTGAGCGGGACTCTTAGATGACTGGGCCCGGATCGGCCAGCTGTTTGCAGCATGGCCGGGGCCGAGAAAATCCGACGCAAACTGCGCCCGGAGAAGCCCTGACAAAACGACATCGGACGGGGGTTCAATTCCCCCCATCTCCACATTTTGAATGTCGCAAGACATTGCCAAAAGACCCGGACCTTGTGTCCGGGTCTTTTGGCGTTAACAGCCCCCGCGACATGCGCCCCAAGCGTCGGCGCCCCACCCGGCCCGCCGCCGTCGTGCGGTGCTGTTCACCGACGGCGTAGCCTGCGCGGGACTACCTTCCGCTACGCCGTGGTTATCGCCAATAGGACCCGGCGGTACCGAAATCTCCTGCCGGAGTCAACTAAGGCAGCCAGGAGGTGCGCCATGGACCCGGCCCGCGAGCCCCGTGCACAAGAGTACGACGACGGTGCGCTGGATTCGTATTCAAAGACAGTGATGCGGGTGGCTGAGACAGTCACCCCGCACGTTGCGGCCATCGAAATGACCGGGAACCGGCGGAACGGCCGGTTCCGGGTGGGCGCCGGCTCTGCGGTGCTTTTCACCGAAGACGGTTATCTGCTCACAAATTCCCACGTGGTGGCAGGCACACACCAAGGACATGCAGCCTTTGCCGACGGCAGCCGGACTGATCTTGAGTTGGTGGGCGTGGACCCGTTGTCCGATCTCGCGGTGATCCGCGGACGGGCACCAAAGGTGGCCCCAGCACAGTTCGGCGACGCTGAAACGCTGCGTGTGGGCCAACTGGTCATCGCTGTCGGGAACCCCCTGGGACTGGCGGGCTCAGTCACCGCAGGCGTGGTCAGCGGCTTGGGCCGGGCCATTCCCGTGTGGTCGGGCGGTAACCGGCGGGTGATCGAGGACGTTATCCAGACCGATGCGGCGCTCAACGCCGGCAGTTCAGGCGGCGCTCTGGCCGATTCGCACAGCCGGATTGTGGGGATTAACACCGCAGTGGCCGGCGCCGGGCTGGGCCTGGCGGTCCCTATCAATGCCACCACGCGGCGCATCATCTCGGCACTGCTCAAGGACGGCCGCGTCAGGCGGGCCTACCTCGGCGTTGTCAGCACACCGATCAGGCTCGGCGCCGGCGTGGTGATCAGGACGGGACAGCGGGACGGACTGAGGGTAGTGGAAGTGCTGGCCGCCTCGCCGGCGGACCGCGCGGGCCTGCAGGCGGGTGACCTCATCCTGACAGCCGGAAGCCGCCCCGTCAGCAACGCCGAAAGCCTGCAGAAGCTGCTCTTCGCTGACGCGATCGGGCAGCCGCTGGACATCAGGGTGCTGAGGGACGGCAAGGAACTGGAACTTGTGGCCGTACCGGAAGAGATGGCAGGGAACGGGTAACCGCTACCGGCGCTTCTTCAGATGCGCCACCGGATCCGGTGCGCCTTCCAGGGGGCTCTTGGCCTTCTTTTCCGCGCGTTTTTCCTTGATGGTTTTAACTGGCTTCTTGTTCAGCTGCTGGTGCGGTGATTTATCCGGCATGGCGTGCTCCTTACGACGGGGGACGGACTACGTCCCTCTTCGTAAAGTACCCCTGATTTGCGCCGAATGATATGCCCGGAATCAGGCAGGTGCGGGGACGTCCGCGATGCCCACAAAGCGGGTCCCGACGCCGTCGAACTCGCTCCTGATGAACCCCGCCTGAGTGCGCGGCACCTCATCGGGGGCGTGATGCTCGCAGACGACGTAGGTGAAGTCCGGCCACCATTTCTTGGGCCGGGCCGCTTCCTCATAACCGCAGACGGCGCATTCGAGGTGGACCCACACCGGGCGCTTGCCTGTGCGGTTGGCCCGCGACTGGACCAGCCAGGCCGGCGGGTTGTCAAGAATCTCGCCCAGTTCCGCCTCGCTCAGGCGCTTGGGGATGCCATGGCGCTGGGCCATTTCCATCGGTACATCAAGGGCAATTGCCGCGTCACGTCTGCTAATCATCAGAGTCAACGATACGGGACGGCACCAAACCCGGCCGGGCCGGACCTTACGCTCCGTGCGGGTGGCAGGCTCAGGATGCCAGGGCGATGCCCACCGCCGCACCGGCGAAACCTGCAATCAGGTTGGCGCCGACATTAAGGGCTGCAGCGCCGAGCCGCGACTCGCTCAGGAGCCGGACCGTGGCAGTAGTCCAGGAACTGAAGGTGGTCAGCCCGCCGGCAAGGCCAGTTGCGACGGCGGTCTGCCACTCAGGCGTCAAACCGAGTTTTCCGGTGATCCCGATGGACAGCCCGATGATCAGGCAACCCGCGACGTTGACCACCAGCGTGGCCCACGGCCAGTGCCGCGGCGTACTGGCGCGGCCGCCGCTGCCGGTACCGCTGGTGCCACCGACAGCGCTCGGTCCTGGCTGCCCCGTACGGTGCGCAAACCAGCTGTCGACGGCGAACCGCAACAGGGCGCCCCCCATACCGAAGACGCCCACCAGGACTGCACCCATCACAGGACCAAACCCCCTCACGAAGCCACCAGGTCGGCCACGAGCCGCCCCGTCCGCCACCCACCGGCCGCAGCGCCCAGCCCGAGCAGCAGGGACAGCCCCAGATAGCCAAGCCACAGGGGATGCTCACCGGCCCGCGCCAGTTGGTCCATCGAGAAAACCACGGCCGAGAAGGTGGTGAAAGAACCCAACAGCCCCGGTCCAAGCCCTGCCCGGAGCCAGAAGGCGGTATGCGGGCGCGCGATCCACACTGTTGTGAGGGCCGCCAGGACGAAGCTCCCGGCCACGTTGATGCCCAGCGTGGTCCAGGGGATTGCGCCGGCATGTTCCGGAAAGGCGAGCCCCAGGCCATAACGAAGTTCCGTTCCGGCGAGCCCGCCAGCCGCTACGGCCAGCCAGGCGCGCCAGTCAGGCATGCCGTACCTGGTCATTCGGCAGCGTGCTTCATTCAGCGGTCACCGAGCGTGCAGCCGGCGTGGGGGCGGTCGGTGTGGACCCACAGCGCAGCCGTGACTGCGTCGGCCAGGTCGAACTCCCGCGTCGTGCCGGCATTGCTGATCCGCACCACCAGAGCCCCGCCGAAGGGCTTGCGGCCCATGACCTCCACATTGGCGTCGAGGTCGATTTCCTCTGCCGAAAGGTATCGGAGCAGGTCCGGGTTCTCGTCGCTGATCCGGGTGATCCGGCCCGTGTGGCCGGGGTCGAGTTGGCCAAGCAGGTGCGCCTCCGGCATCAGGACTTCCCCATCCGCCGTCGGGATTGGATCCCCGTGGGGGTCGCGTTCGGGGTTGCCCAGTTTTGCTGCCATACGCTCGATAAACGTGTCCGACACCGCATGCTCAAGAAGCTCGGCTTCGTCGTGGACTTCATCCCAGCTGTAGCCGAGTTCCTGGACGAGGTAGGTCTCGATGAGGCGGTGGCGGCGGACCATGGACAGCGCCAGCCGGATACCTGCCGCGGTGAGGGTGATGGCGCTGTACGGTTTGTGGTCCACCAGGCCCTGGTCCTTGAGCTTGCGGACCATCTCCGAGACCGAGGAGTTGGCCACGCCCAGGCGCTGGGCCAGTTGCGAGGAGGTGATGGGCTTGTCCTGCCACTCCGTGAAGCCGTAGATGACCTTGACGTAGTCCTCGATGGAGGAAGAGGGGGCGCTGGACTTCACGGGTCCAAGCCTACCCGGTGGTCCGTGGCCGTCACGCCTTGACGGCCCGCCACGTCAGGGTCAGGTACGGCAGGGCGATGTCGTCGTCGGCGTTGTGCCCCAAATGTTCGTGCAGGTACCAGTCGAGGTTCGCCAGGACCTTGCTCCGGGTGGCTTCGTTGGCACGCAGGTAGTAGCTGCGCGACTTCGTCAGCTCCATAATGTCCGCCGTGCTGAGGCTGTCATCCCAGCGGGTCACGTGGCTCTCGAGGCCCTCGAACTCCGGCCCAACCGCCGGCCGGAAGCCAGGTTTGTAGACGTCTCCGGCGTGCATAATGCGAGACAACCTGTGCACCCAGGGAAGTGACGTGTCCAGCTGGTTCCAAATCAGTCCCAGCGTTCCGCCGGGCCGGAGGATCCGCGCCAGTTCGGTGCTGGCCGGCACCGGATCGCACCAGTGCCACGCCTGGGCAACGCTGACGACGTCGAACGTAGAGTCAGGCAGGCCGGTGGCCTCGGCGGTCCCCTGGGTTGCCGCTACCGCCGGATAGTGGGCCCGCAGCTGTTCCAGCATGTCTGCGGACGGGTCCACGGCGGTGACAGCCAGGCCCCGCTCCAACAGGAGCGCGGCAAATTTGCCGGTACCGGCGCCCACATCGACAGCCTCACGGGCGCCGGCCGGGACCAGCCAGTCGGCGGAATCATCAGGGTAGCCGGGGCGCACCTTTTGATAGTGTTCGCCGCCGTCCTGGAAGCTCTGCCCGAGCTCCAGACGGCGTCCGTGCTCGAGCTTGGGGCCACCCCGTGCCACGTGCGGCCTCCTTCAACTGTGCCCATGCGTATCCTTCGAATTTACCGCATGGCCGCGCATCGTCAGTCAGCCGGTCAGTCCCGGCCTTAGTCGTCAGCGCCCTCAGTCATCGAGGCAGGGAGCGGCTCCGGCCGTGCCGGGGGTGTTCGGTGCCCAGTGCGGGTACGTGCGCGTGTCGTTGGCCGGAACCCAGCGGCCGGAATCCACCACATAGTCCCAGCCCAGGCCCGTGCTGCGGAGCTGTTCGAGGCCGGCCAGGAGCCGCTGGGCGTCCTCCAACCGGGAGCCGACGCCGAAGCTGGCCCGCAGGGATCCCGACGGGAGGCCGAGGCGCTTCAGCAGCGGGTGCGCGCAGAAGCGGCCGTCCCGCAGGCCAACGCCGTGCTCGGCCGAGAGATACGCGGCCACCAATCCGGCGTCGTAACCGGCCACTGAGAAATTCACGACGCCGATGGTGCCGGTGCCAGGGTCTGTGTCCGAGAAGATCTGGTGGACGGTGACGCCGTCGATCTTCCCGAGCCCGTCCACCAGGAATGACCGGATGGCTGCCTCATGGGCGTGCCAGCGGTCCTGGTCCAGCGACGCGATGACCTGCGTGGCGCGGGCCAGCGTGGCGGCCCCCAACACGTTGGGGGAGCCGCCCTCGTGGCGGGCGGGTCCGGTAGCCCAGCTGACGCCGTCGAGCTTTGCCTCCCGGACGGCGCCGCCGCCTGCCAGATGCGGCGTACCGGAGTCGAGCCAGTCGGTGCGTCCCACCAGGACCCCGGCACCAAACGGGGCGTAGAGCTTGTGGCCGGAGAAGGCGAGGTAGTCGACGTCGTCCGCGCTGATGTTGATGCGACGGTGCGGCGCCAGCTGCGCGGCGTCCACCACGATCCGCGCCCCGTATTCGTGGGCGAGGGCGGCCAGTGCCCTAATCGGGAGGATCTCGCCGGTGACGTTGGAGGCGCCGGTGACCGCGAGCAGGCTGACGTTGCCCTGCTCAAGTTCGGCACGGAGGACCTCGATGGTCCCGGCAACCGTGTCGGCGGCGACCACACTGCGGTGCGGGACGCCCTGCCACGGAAGCAGGTTGGCGTGGTGCTCGATGTCCAGGTAGAGAACGTCACCGGTGGGCCGCCCGTCCGTTTGCGGGAGGCAACCCGCGAGGAGGTTCAGCGAGTCAGTGGTGTTCCGCGTGAAGACGACGGAGTCGTCGTGGCGGCCGCCTACGAAGTCCCGGACGATGTTCCGGGCGTTCTCGTAAACGGACGTGCTGATCTGCGACGCATAGCCGGCACCGCGGTGGACGCTGGCATAGAACGGCAGGATCTCGTTGAGGTAGGCGGACACAATGGAGAGTGCGGGGGCGGACGCGCCGTAGTCCAGGTTTGCGTACCTGACGTGACCGCCCTGGATCAGCGGAGCCTGGATTTCCGCACCGGTGACGGCGGACAGCGGGCGTCCCGCAAGGGCGCCTGGTTCGCTGGAAAGACCGGTGGCGACGGTGTTCTGGATGGCGGGGGAGACGGTGGCAGTAGTCACGGGGACCTCACTCAAAAAGGATTCCCGGTCCCGGGAATCCGCGCTTGCCGGGTCCGTTCCGGACCGGCCTGGTCGTCACCCGGGGCACCCCACCGCGAATGGAGGGTTGCCGGCCAGCAAACCGGGGTTTAGCGCTGGCACTCGTGACCTGTTAAGGAGCCTATTTCATCGCTGCGGCCGGAGAAAAGCCCGGCTGAATGTTAAGTCGTTTATTACGTTCATTTACCCAGAAGGCGATTCTTGCGAACATAAGGCGGCGGACGCCCCCTTCAGGAGGCGCCCGCCGTCGATAATTCGGTAAAGTGCGCCTACAGCAGATCGTCCAGGCCGGGATTGAGGCGTTTGAGGACCTCGGAGTGCAGGATCGAGTTGGTGGCCAGCGCATTGCCGCCGAATGGCCCGTCCTGGCCCTCCAATGAGGTGAACCGGCCGCCGGCCTCCACCACGATGGGGACCAGGGCCGCCATGTCGTACAGGTTCAGCTCCGGCTCGCAGGCGATGTCAACGGAGCCTTCGGCCACCATGCAGTAGGACCAGAAATCGCCGTACGCGCGCGTCCGCCAGACGTCCTCGGTCAAGCCCAGGAAGTCATCCAGGTTGCCGCGTTCCTTCCAGCCGCCCAGGCTTGAATAAGACAGCGAGGCATCCGCGAGGTTGGACACATTCGAGACACGGAGCCGGGTTGCTGCGGCAAGGGACCTGCCCATGTAAGCGCCGGCGCCCTTTGCTGCCCACCAGCGTTTGCCCAGCGCGGGTGCGCTGACCACGCCCACCACAGGTTCGCCCTCGTCCACGAGCGCGATTAGCGTGGCCCAGACGGGGACGCCGCGGACAAAATTCTTGGTGCCGTCGATCGGATCAATGATCCAGCGGCGGGAGCCGTGGCCGGAGCTGCCGAATTCCTCACCGAGTACGGCGTCCCGGGGGCGCGAGCGGGACAGCTGGCCGCGGATGGCCTCTTCAGCCGACTTGTCCGCATCAGTGACCGGCGTCAGGTCAGGCTTGGTCTCGATGTGCAGGTCCAGCGCCTTGAAGCGGCTCATGGTCTGGTCATCCACGGAATCTGCCAGCACGTGGGCCAGGCGCAGGTCATCGTTGTAGCTCGAAGCGGGTTGGATCATGGTTCCAAACTACCGTCTAACGGGCTCAGGGTCGGGGACGTCGGGCGCCGGTCCTCTAGCCCACGCTGCCCAGTTCCTTGGATTCCTGGCCTTCCAGCCGCGGGTCGCTGCCCAGCAGGCGCCGCAGCGAAGCAAGCCGGGCCGGGCCGGTGGGACCGGCCTGCCCTTCGGCCACCCACGAGTCCAGCCCGCACTTGACCGCGGCCGCGTTGTGTTTGCAGCCACGCTCGCACGCATCCGTGCCAGGCTCCAGGTCCGGGAACGACCGCAGGATCCGGTCCGGGTCCACGTGCGCCAGGCCGAACGAGCGGATGCCGGGGGTGTCGATGATCCAGCTGCCGGCCGGGGCGCCTGCCAGCTTCAAGGCAAGGGCCGACGACGACGTGTGGCGGCCGCGGCCCGTCACCGCGTTCACGCCGCCCGTGGCCCGTTCGGCGCCGGTGAGAGCGTTCACCATAGTGGACTTGCCCACGCCCGAATGGCCCAGCATCACGGTGACTTTGCCGTCGAGGTAGGCACGTAGCATTGAAACGGCGTCGCCGTCCAGGCGGGCCGAGAGGCCGTCATCGGAACGCGCGTCGATGCCGGAGGCGGCGGAGTCGGCCGTCCGGCTGATGATCACCGGAAAGTCCAGGTGCTCATAGTTGGACAGCAGTTCTGCGGGATCCTTGACATCCGCCTTGGTGACGAGCAGCAGCGGCTCAATGCCGGCGTCGTATGCGGCCACCAGAGCGCGGTCGATGAAGCCGGTGCGCGGCTCCGGGTTCGCGGCGGCCACCACCACCACCAGCTGGTCGGCGTTGGCCACCACGGCACGCTCGATCGGATCCGTGTCATCGGCGCTGCGGCGCAACAAAGTGCGTCGGTCCTGGATCCGGACCAGGCGGGCCAGGGTGTCGGGCTCGCCGGAAACGTCCCCCACCAGCGAGACGAAGTCACCGGCCACCACAGGGGAGCGGCGCAGTTCACGGGCCCGTGCGGCGATGATGATCCGCTCGTCGCCCGAGTCCTCACCCACGACGGCGGTGTACCGGCCGCGGTCCACGGTGATGATGCGGCCCGTGACGGCGTCGTCGTGGCTGGGGCGGTCCTTGGTGCGCGGCCGTGAGCCTTTTTTGCTGGGGCGGATCCGGACGTCGGACTCGTCCCAGGAGTCAGTGCTGCGGGCCACCGCTGGAACCTTCCGTGCCGTCGCCGGCTGCTGTGCCCTGCGCGAGCATGTCCGCCCACATCTGTGGGAACTCCGGCATGGTCTTGGCGGTGGTGGCGATGTCCTGCACCTCGATTCCCGGCACGGCCAGGCCGAGGATTGCCCCGGCCGTGGCCATTCGGTGGTCCGCGTAGGTGTGGACGACGCCGGCGTGCAGCTTGGCCGGGCGGATCACCAGCCCATCGCTGGTTTCCTCGGCATCGCCGCCAAGCAGGTTGATTTCGGTGACCAGCGCTGCCAGCCTGTCCGTCTCGTGGCCGCGAAGGTGGGCGATGCCGGTCAGCTGCGACGGACCGCTGGCCAGGGCACACAGAGCCGCCAGTGTGGGGGCGAGCTCGCTGGTTTCGTCAAACACGGCTCCCTTGATCTCCGGGCCGCCCGTGACGGTCAGGACGCCATCAGCCAGGCTGACCTTCGCGCCCATATCCACCAGGATGGTCCGCCAGAGATCGCCCACCTGGGTGGTTCCGGCCGGCCAGTTCGGGATCCTCACCGTTCCGGCGGAGGCCAGGGCCGCAGCCAGGAAGGGGCCGGCGTTGGAGAGGTCCTGTTCGATGCGCTGGTCAAACGCGCGGATAGGGCCTGGTGCCACCACCCAGTTGTTGGGCACGGAATCGTCCACCGACACCCCGACGCCGCGGAGTACCGCCACCGTCATGTTGATGTGGTCAAGGCTGGGCACCGGTCCGCCCGCGTGCTCCAGATGGAGGCCGTCCGTGAACCGCGCGCCCACCAGCAGGAGGGCCGAAACAAACTGTGACGACGCGCTGGCGTCGATCACCAGGTGGCCGCCGCGGACTTCCCCGGTTCCTTCAACGGTGAACGGCAGCGCGGAGGGGGCCGCGCCGTCGTCCGCTGTCAGGGCCACGCCGAGCGCCTGCAGCGCCTCGATGATGGTGCCCATGGGGCGCTTCCGGGCGTGGGGGTCGCCGTCGAAAACACTGGCGCCCGTCCGCAGGGCCGCAAGCGGCGGGACAAACCGCATCACCGTTCCGGCCAGGCCGCAATCAATGTGCGTCCGTGACGACGGCGCCTCCTGGCTCAGGGGCGTGACCTCCAGGTCCGGTCCAAACGCGCCGTCGCCGGGCACCTCTGTAATGGTGGCGCCCAACTGGCGGAGGGCGTCAATCATGAGGGCGGAGTCGCGGGAATGCAGGGGGGCCCGCAGCCGCGATGGTCCGTCAGCCAGTGCGGCCAGGACAAGGAACCTGTTGGTCAGGGACTTTGAACCCGGCACGGTGACGGTGGCGTTGATCGGCCGGCTCGCAAACGGCGCGGGCCAGTACGGGACGGTATCGGCGGAACCGGGATAATCAGTCGGGGTGGAACCGGTCATCCGTCCTTACGCCCCCGTTGCGTGTTCCACGGCGCGGCGTACGGCCTTGTCCGCCTTGTGGAACTGCTTTCCGGTGGTCTTCCGGGCACCCGCAGCAGACTTCCGGGCGTCGGCAGCGATGTGCTCGGCACGCCAGGCGAGGCCGGGCTTGCCGGCCGTGTCCATCGATGCCAGCAGGGCGCCGCCGCTCAGGGAGACGTTCTTGAGGAGCTGGTTGCGGCGCGCCTCGCGGCCAGCCTTGGTGCTTATATCCGCGCTGCGCCACTCCACAAACGTGTTCAGAAGCGAAATGGCGGTGAGCAGTGTTGCCGCGAGGCGGCTGAACTTACCCAGGCCGAACAGGACGCCTGCACCCACCTGCGTTCCGCCGATCACCCGAGCCAGCATTTTCTCGTCAGCCTGGAACGGCAGGGACGCCGCGGCCTTCCGCAGGAGGGGAGAGAGCTGTTGCGCGGTGTCATCGGCGTTCTTCAGCTTGTCCAGTCCGGCGATAACGAAACTGGATGCCAGCATGGGCCGGGCGAGAGTACGGACAAAGGACATGGATTTCCTCCTGGCTGGACGAACCGCACCGAATGCGGCGGAGTCCGTTCTAGTCTTGCACTTTTGCGGAATATTTGCCCGCCGCCAGCGGTTATGGATTGCGGGTCCGACGAACACCTGTCGGCTCTAATCATGGCCGGACCACTGGTTGCCGGGACAGCGCTGGCCTGCCTCGTGTCAGCTTGAGAGAGAGTGGAGTTGCCCTTGAGGTTTCTGAAGGACGGCCCGGAGACTTCCGGCCCCGTGGCACTGCAGGCCCTGGAATCCGATCCCCCAGAGTACGGAACGCCGCGTGCCAAAGCCGTCACAGTAGACTTGAGCGCAATGAGTACCGTGGATCCGGCCGTTGCGGCCATGTATGAAGCCTCGCGACCTAACGACAATTCCGCTGGCGACGCCAAGCCTGATGCGGCTTCGACTGTGCCTGAAACGCCGGCACCCGAAACAACGGCGCTTGAAGCCGTTGGACCTGGTTCGTCGGAGCAGCCCGTGGACATCGCCACAGAGTCAGCCGAAGAACGGCGCATCCGCTTCGAGCGCGACGCCATGCAGTACGTGGACCAGCTGTACTCGGCTGCCATGCGTATGGCCAGGAATCCCGCCGACGCAGAGGACCTGGTGCAGGAGGCCTACACCAAGGCGTTTTCCGCGTTCCACCAGTACAAACCCGGCACCAACCTCAAGGCCTGGCTGTACCGGATCCTGACCAACACTTACATAAATCTTTACCGCAAGCGGCAGCGCGAGCCGCTGCAGTCTAACTCGGACACTATCGAGGACTGGCAGCTGGCCCGGGCGGAATCGCACACCTCCCGCGGCCTGCGGTCCGCCGAAGCGGAGGCACTGGACCACCTGCCTGACTCTGACGTCAAGCGCGCTCTTCAGTCCATTCCGGAGGAGTTCCGGCTGGCGGTCTATTTTGCCGACGTCGAGGGCTACGCGTACAAGGAAATTTCCGACATCATGAACACGCCCATCGGTACCGTGATGTCCCGGCTTCACCGCGGCCGGAAAATGTTGCGGGACCTGCTGGCGGACTATGCCGCCGAACGAGGATTCAAAGGCGCCGTCGAATCACAGGACACGGCCGCAAGCACAAAACAGGAGAACAGGAAATGAGCGACTGCCAAGGATTGGGCGACTGCGATGACGCCCGGATGCAACGCATCTACGAGTATCTCGACGGAGCATTGACCCGCGAGGACATCACGGAAATCAAGCGACACCTTGACGACTGTCCTGAATGCACCGAGCAATACGACCTGGAGTGCGTGATCCGCAACATGGTCAAGCGCTCCTGCACCGAGGCCGCGCCGGACAACCTGAAGAACGCGATCCTCGACCGGATCCACTCGATCCGGCCCGTGGACGCCTGAACTGGTTGGACGCCCGCACATGGTGGCTGCCTGATACAGAATTGCAGGCATAGACGAAGGACCCCGGAAACCAGGTGGCTTCCGGGGTCCTTCGCCTAAACCGTTACTCCAAGCATTGGCTTAGGCGTTGGGGCGCTTCCCGTGGTTCGCGCCGCCACGCTTACGGTCACGACGTTTACGTGCACGCTTGCTCATAGCTGGCCTCCTTAAATGTTGGTACTCAAAAGAGCTGCCCTCAAGTCTCCCACACCATGGGACACGCCGCGAAACGCGTCCCCCTGAACGACGGCGCCCGGCCGTTCAGCCCGGCAGCGAGTTACGGATGGAAATGCGCGCCTGGTCCAGGACTGCCCTCACCGTCTCCAAAGTAACGGGGCTGAGCGGCTGACGGCTGGCTTGGAGGCGCAGCTCAACGCGGAGATCGTCCCGGAATGCCTGGAGCAGCATCTCGGCCTCCTTGAGTTCGCGGATCCCCTCGGAGGACTGCCGGGTGGCCGCCTTCCTGAAGTCGGCGGCGCGGGCCGTGGAGCGTGCCGCTTCGGCCGTGGCGGCCAGGTCTGCCCGCAGGCCCCGCATGTTGGCGCGGATGTCCGCACGCAGGTTGTCCGCCAGCCGGCGGACCGAGGCGGAAATGTCATTCTCGACGCCGGCGAGTTCGTCCCGGCGCTTGTTCAGTTCCGCGAGCCCTGCTGCAGTGATGCGGTAGTTGGTGCGGCGGCCGGCTGACTCGGTGGCAACGAGCCCCGCCTCCTCAAGTTTCCCGAGGCGGGGGTAGATGGTGCCGGCGCTGGGGGAGTAGGTGCCGCCGAACCGCTCGCTGAGTGCCTTGATCAGCTCATAGCCATGCTTGGGCCCGGACTCCAGCAGCGCCAGGAGGTAGAGCCGCAGTGCACCATGGGCGAACACTGGGGGCATTAGTGCCCTGCTTCCGGATCTTGTGCTTGCTCGTTCCGGGCGGGCTGGCCGTGGAAGATGGACGTTTTGCCGGACACCGAGTTGGTGCGGACCAGCATCAGCTTGCTGTCGGGGCCGGCAATGGTTTCCACCTTGCCGCCGGGCTGTGAGTACTGATGGTCATCGATCACCACAACGCCGCTGGCGGACTTGACCACGATGTCCACGCCGACGTCGTGCGGCAGCCTGATGGTGACATCACCCGAGACGGAATTCGCACCGAAGTCATTCGTGAAGCTGAGCAGATCGAAACTCATGTCACCGCTGACGGTGTTGGCGCGGATGTTGCTGAACCGGCCGGACGCCGTGACCTCGCCGGAGACGCTCTTGGCGGTGAGGACGCCGTCGTGGTTCCGGGCGATGACTTCGCCGCTGACGGTGTTGACGTGCAGCTGCCCGCACGTCCCGTCAGCCATCACGGAGCCAGATACGGTGTTGAGCCGGGTACGGCCGCTGACGCCGGAGACCAGGCCATCTCCGCTTACGGTGCCGGCCTCCACCTCGACGCCTGCGGGCACGGCGATGCTGATGACTGCCGAATTGTTGCTGTTGTGGTTGACGGTCCCCATTAGGTTCTTGAACCAGCCCTGCGGGCCATGGAGCTGATGGCGGACCTCAAGCCTGCCCTCTGTCAGGGAAACTGCGACCGGATCACCCTGGACGTCGTTGATCTCCACACGGGCAACGGAGCCGGCGTGCGCGACGACGTCAAACCTCCCGCGGACCATGCCGAGCTTCAGCGATTTGACATCGTCAACGTCAATGACTTGCGGGCCTGTGACGGTCCAGCTGTTCTCTGCCATGAGCCCTCCAAGGCCGCGATATATCGTGACTGATATCCCAAGATACAACGCGCTGCTCGGCAGGTCAAGATATATCGCGAGTGGAGTAAAGCGGATCGCTTCCCACCCCCAACGCTCTCTCACTTGTTGCGGGTTTTCCAGGGACGCTCTCCAGCTGTCTTCAAGACAGTGAGAGAGCGTCCGGTAATAACCTGCAGTAAGTGAGAGAGGGTGTGGCCGGAGCTACTCGGGCGCGTCCATCTTCAGCCACTGGAACCAGCCGCGGTGCAGGACCAGCCAGGCCATCAGCCCATAACCCGCTTGCCCGGGGGTACCGCTGTTTGCGGCGAGGTCCTGGCGCCACTGTTCGTGGTTCAGGAGCGGGGAGAAGGTGTCCACGTACAGGTGCTTGCGCCGTGTGGTGACGTCCGCGAAGGCGGTGTTCAACTCGGCGAGGCGGCGGTTCTGGGCAGGGTCCAGCGTGGGAGGCGGCCCCACCACGAACACCTCGATCCGGTTTTGTGACGCGGTATCGAGGATGTTGGCCAGGTTCAGGCGGCTCCGCGCCGTGGAGAGGCCAAATTCGATGTCCCGGCCCGAAAGGCCGATCACCAGGCGGTTCTCGTGGTGGGCGCCGAAGCGGCGCCCGGCCTCTTCCAGCCAGCGGGCGGCGAGCCCCTCCGTTCCTTCCTGGGGACAAGGGAGGGCATAGCTTTCCATGGCCACGCCGTCCTGCGGAGTGCGGGCCAGTACGCGGCCCAGCCAGCCGAGCGCCCTGGGATCGCCCAGCCCGGCCAGCAGTTCATCTCCAACAGCTGCGAGCCGCAGCTTCCTGTCTTCCACAAGTCCCTCTTAACGTCCGTGCCGACTGTTGCCAATCGGCGTGGCTATGGTCCATCCCATTAAACAGAACTGCCCGGCCGGAGTCTGGTATTTCGACGTCCGGCCGGGCAGCCACTGCTGTTACTTCCGTGCAAATGCCTGCTTCAAGAGCGTATCCTGCTCGACAGCGTGCCGCTTCATGGAGCCGGCGGCCGTGGAGGCCGAGGCCAGACGCGACACCAGTCGGACGCGCCGGTCCAGCGCCTCCGGGAGGTGCAGGCCCATAAACGGCCATGGACCCTGGTTGGCGGGCTCGTCCTGTGCCCAAACAACCTCGGCGTTCGGGTACTTGGCCAGTTCCGCAGCGATCTCCTCGTGGGGCAACGGGTACAGCTGCTCCACGCGGACAATCGCGGTGGTCTTGTCATCGGTCTTCTGCCGCGTGGACAGAAGGTCGTAGTAGAGGCGGCCGGAAACCAGCAGTACGCGTTCGACGGCGTCTGCCGCCAGCTGCTCATGGTCACTGATGACGGGGCGGAAGCCGCCGGTGGTGAAGTCCTCCACGGACGACGCGGCAGCCTTGAGGCGCAGCAGCTGCTTCGGCGTAAAGATGATCAGCGGCTTCCGCGGCCGGCTGTAGGCCTGGCGGCGCAGCAGGTGGAAGTGCGATGCCGCCGTGGTGGGGTTGGCGACGATCATGTTCTCTTCGGCGCACATCAGCAGGAAGCGTTCGATCCGGGCCGAGGAGTGGTCCGGGCCCTGTCCTTCGTAGCCGTGCGGGAGCATCAGGACCAGGGAGGAGCGCTGGCCCCACTTCTGTTCGGCCGAGGAGATGAACTCATCGATGATGGTCTGCGCGCCGTTGACGAAGTCGCCGAACTGCGCTTCCCACAGCACGAGTGCATCCGGGCGTTCCACCGAGTAGCCGTATTCGAAGCCCATGGCCGCGTATTCGGACAGCAGGGAGTCGTAGATCCACAGCTTGGCCTGGTCGTCCGAAAGGTTGCCCAGGGGCAGCCATTCGCTGCCATTGGCGCGGTCGTGGAACACGGCGTGGCGCTGCACAAACGTGCCGCGGCGTGAGTCCTGGCCGGCAAGCCGGACAGGCACGCCTTCCATGATCAGCGAACCGAAGGCCGCGATCTCGCCGAAGCCCCAGTCGATGCCGCCTTCGCGCGACATCTGCTCACGCTTCTCAAGCAGCTGCTTGAGTTTGCCGTGGACGGTGAAACCCTCGGGGATTTCGACGTGTGCCTGGCCGATCCGTGCCAGCGTTTCCACCGAGATGGCGGTGGATGCCGGGGCGTTCGTGCCGAAATCGGCCTGCTGGGCGATGGGACGCTCGATGTCCGAGACGGCGGCAGAATCAGCCGTGATAATCGGGATCGGGGATGTCTGGGCTGCGTGCGTTTCGGCGAAGACCCGCTCCAGCCGCTCCTGGTAGTCGCGGAGCAGTTGCTCTGCTTCTTCCTCGGTGATGTCGCCACGGCCGATGAGCGCCTCGGTGTACAGCTTGCGGACGGAGCGCTTGGCTTCGATCAGGTTATACATCATTGGCTGGGTCATCGAGGGGTCGTCGCCCTCATTGTGGCCACGGCGGCGGTAGCACACCATGTCGATCACAACGTCCTTGTGGAAGCGCTGGCGGAACTCGTAGGCGAGCTGGCCAATGCGGACCACGGCCTCCGGATCGTCACCGTTCACGTGGAACACCGGTGCCTGGATCATCTTGGCGACGTCCGTGGAGTACGTGGACGAGCGCGACGACGACGGGGCGGTGGTGAAGCCCACCTGGTTGTTGACCACCACGTGGATGGTGCCGCCGGTGCGGTAGCCGCGGAGCTGGGACAGGTTCAGCGTTTCGGCAACCACGCCCTGGCCGGCGAAGGCAGCGTCGCCGTGGACCATGATGGGCAGGACCGGGAAAGCCATGCCCTGGTCCAGGCGGTCCTGCTTGGCGCGGACGATGCCCTCGAGGACGGAGTCCACCGCCTCGAGGTGGGACGGGTTGGCCGCCAGGTAAACCTTGGTCTCGTTGCCGTTCTCGGAGGTGAACGTGCCTTCCGTACCAAGGTGGTACTTCACGTCGCCGGAACCCTGCACGGAGCGGGGATCCTGGGTGCCTTCGAATTCGCGGAACACCTGGGCATAGGTCTTGCCGGCGATATTGGTCAGCACGTTCAGGCGGCCACGGTGGGCCATACCGATCGCGACCTCGTCCAAGCCATCGTCAGCGGCGTCGGAAATGATGGCGTCCAGCAGCGGAATCAGGGATTCGCCGCCTTCGAGGGAGAAGCGCTTCTGGCCGACGAACTTGGTCTGCAGGAAGGTTTCGAACGCTTCTGCTGCGTTGAGCCTGGACACGATGCGCAGCTGCTCTTCGCGGCTGGGCTTCGAGTACTCGTGCTCCAGCTGGTCCTGGAACCATCTGCGCTCTTCAGGCTCCTGGATGTGCATGTACTCGATGCCCGTGGTGCGGCAGTAGGCGTCGCGGAGTACGCCGAGGATGTCGCGGAACTTGAGCATGGGGGCGCCGCCGAAACCGCCGGTGGGCCATTCGCGGTCGAGATCCCAGAGGGTGAGCCCGTAGGTCAGGACGTCGAGGTCCGGGTGCTTGCGCTGGACGTACTCGAGGGGATCTGTGTCCGCCATCAGGTGGCCGCGTACGCGGTAGGAGTGGATCAGTTGCTGGATCCGGGCGACCTTGTTGATTTCGTCAGCGGGGTCAACCTGCAGGTCGAGGCTCCAGCGCACGGGCTCGTACGGGATGCGCAGCGACTCGAAGATTTCGTCGTAGAAGTTCTGGGCGCCGAGGAGCAGCTGGTGTACCAGCTTCAGGAACTCGCCGCTGCCGGCACCCTGGATGACGCGGTGGTCGTAGGTGGAGGTCAGCGTGAGGACCTTGCTGATCGCGTTCTGCGCGATGATCTTTTCGCTCGCGCCCTGGAACTCGGCCGGGTAGTCCAGCGCGCCGACGCCGATGATGGCAGCCTGGCCCTTGGACAGGCGCGGCACGGAGTGGACGGTGCCGATGCCGCCGGGGTTGGTCAGGGACACGGTGGTGCCCGAGTGGTCATCAGCGGTCAGCTTGCCGGCGCGGGCGCGCTTGATCAGGTCCTCGTAGGTGTGCCAGAACTCGGAGAAGTTGAGGGTCTCCGCCTTCTTGATGTTCGGCACCATCAGCAGGCGGGTGCCGTCCGGCTTGGGCATGTCAATGGCGATGCCGAAGTTGACGTGTGCCGGCTGGACAGCAACAGGCTTGCCGTCCACTTCGTCGTAGTAGACGTTCATGGACGGGAACTGCGAGAGCGCCCGGATGACGGCGTAGCCGATCAGGTGGGTGAAGGAGACCTTGCCGCCGCGGGCGCGGGCCAGGTTGGAGTTGATGACAACGCGGTTGTCAATCAGCAGCTTGGCCGGGATGGCACGGACACTCGTGGCGGTGGGGACCTCAAGGCTGGTGACCATGTTGGTGGCAATGGCCTTGGCCGGACCCCGCAGGACGGAGACCACGTCTTCCTCGGGGGCTGTGGGTGCCTTGACGTTCTTGGGCAGCTGCGCGGGAATCGGCGGGGCGCTGGTGCCGGGCTCGGTCTTTTTCGCGCCATCGCGGGCGACCGTTGCGGGGGCTTTCTTTGCCGCTGCCGGAGCCGCTGCCGGAGCGGCTGCCGGTGCTGAAGGCTGTGCGGCCGGCGACGGTGCCGGGGCAGTTGCAGCAGGCGCCGCAGCCGGAGCTACGGCAGGCATTTCACGTGTGGCGGGGTTGGCTGCGGCGGCTGACGTGCTCCCGTTGGAAGACGATTCGCTGCCCGAGTCGAAGGATTCGAACAGCGGCCACCACTTGGTGTCCACAGTGTTCCTGTCCTTTTGGTACTGCTCGTACAGTTCGTCAACGAGCCACTCATTTCCGCCAAATTCCTCTGGTAGACGGTGGCTAGGCTGCTCTGGCACTTGAAATACGCCTCTTCCATGAGTTTGGTTTATCTCTGGCCGCCAAGGTGCCTCAGCACAACAATCGAACCAGTCTCTGCGTCCTGAACCCGGACCTTTGCCAGTCTAATGAGCATTCTGTGTTAACTGCCAATAACGGTGACCCAAATCATGGAATGACGTCGAGATCACGAAATGTGGCGGCCCCGGGGGCATGCGGAAGGCGCAATCCGCTCCTGTAGACTGACCTTCTTATGGACAGTAAATCTAGGTGCCGGCCTGGGGGCTGTCAGCGGAGCATGAAAAACAGTTTCGCGCAGTCTCCCCGCAGAGCCGGCAAACCCCGAACACGCGCCCATCACTCTCCCTCGGTTCACTCCGGCGGAGCCCCTATGGAAACAGCGTCGGTTTCGGCCGACCATCCTCCGCCGGGCCGTTTCCCCCGGACTCACTCCGTTTCCCCCGGCTTCCAGGCGGGATGCTGAATGGAGTGGTTGCTCCTCGCGGCAGGTTTCCTGCTGATCGCCGGCACCGGCTTTTTTGTCGCCGTCGAGTTTTCCCTGATTGCCCTTGACCAGGCCACGGTCCAGAACGCCATCGACAACGGCGACACCGGGGCCGTGCCGCTGCTCAAGTGCCTGAAATCCCTCTCAACCCAGCTTTCCAGCTGCCAGCTCGGTATCACCCTCACCACGCTCCTGACCGGCTACGTCATGGAACCGTCCGTGGGGCGCCTTCTTGAAGGCCCGCTGGCCGCCGTCGGAATTCCCGATGTGGCGGCGGTATCCGTTTCACTGGTGATTGCCATGGTACTGGCGACGCTCCTGTCCATGCTGCTGGGCGAACTGGTACCGAAAAACATGGCCATCGCGCTGTCCTTCCCGGTGGGTAAGGCGCTGGCGCGGCCGCAGCTCATTTTTACGGCGATCTTCAAGCCCGCCATCGTGTTGTTGAACGGCTTTTCCAACAAGGTGCTGAACGTTTTTGGCCTCGAGGCCAAGGAAGAGATCTCGCGCGCCCGGACGCCTGCCGAGCTGGCCTCCCTGGTGCGGCGTTCCGCCGCCATGGGAACGCTCGACGCCGGGACGGCGAACTTCGTGTCGCGGACCCTGAACTTCTCGGCCCGGACGGCCGCCGACGTTATGACCCCCCGTATCCGGGTGGAAACCATCGACGCCGACCAGCCGGTCTCGGACATCCTGGACGCCGCACGGCGCACCGGTTACTCCCGGTTCCCGGTCATCGGCGACTCCGCCGATGACATCAAGGGACTGGTCCACGTCAAGAAGGCAGTGGCCGTGCCCTGGGACCGGCGCGCCAACCTGGAGGCCGGTGCCATCATGACCGATGTCCTCAGGGTGCCCGAAACCATCCACCTTGATGCGCTCCTGGCCGAACTGCGGGAAGGGAACCTGCAGCTCGCCGTCGTTCTCGATGAATACGGCGGAACCGCCGGCATCGCCACCCTCGAGGACCTTGTGGAGGAAATCGTGGGTGAAGTGTCCGACGAACACGACAAGGTCCGTCCGGGACTGCTCCAGAGCGCCTCCGGGGACTGGTACTTCCCCGGGCTGCTGCGGCCCGACGAACTGTCCGAACAGATCCCGGGACTCACCGTCCCGGATGAGGCTGCATACGAAACTGTGGGCGGCTATGTCATGAGTGAACTGGGCCGCATTGCCGTCGTCGGGGACACCGTCCCTGTGGGCGGCGGCATCCTGAGCGTGACCCGCATGGACGGCCGAAGGATCGAGCGGATCTGCTTCCACCCGGCTGCTCCTGAGCCTGAGGCCGTTGCGGATGACAGGAGTGCGCCATGAGTGACTGGGCAGGAATAGCCTGGCTGGCTGTGCTCCTGCTGGGCAACGCGTTTTTTGTCGGCGCCGAGTTTGCGGTCATGTCAGCGCGGCGGAGCCAGATCGAACCCCTCGCCGACGCCGGTTCCAAACGCGCGCAGACCACTTTGCGCGCCATGGAAAATGTTTCGCTGATGCTGGCCTGTGCACAGCTGGGCATCACAGTGTGTTCGCTGCTGATCCTGCAGGTCGCCGAGCCGGCCATCCACCATCTGATGGCTGCTCCGCTGGAGGCAGTGGGGCTGCCGGTGGAGGTTGCCGACGTGGCGGCGTTTGCCATCGCCCTGATGGTGGTGACCTTCCTCCATGTGACGTTCGGTGAGATGGTCCCAAAGAACATCTCGGTGTCGGCAGCGGATAAAGCTGCCCTGCTGCTCGCGCCGCCGCTGATGTTTGTGGCCCGGCTGGTGAACCCGGTCATCTTTGCGCTGAATTGGTCCGCCAACCACATCCTCAAACTCCTGCGGATTGAACCCAAGGATGAAGTGAACTCGTCCTTCACGCTTGAACAAGTCCAATCGATCGTGCAGGAATCCACCCGTCACGGACTGGTGGATGACGACGCCGGCCTGATCGCCGGTGCCCTGGAGTTTTCCGAATATAAGGCGTCCGACATCATGGTGCCCGTGGAGAAACTGGTCATGCTGAAGGAAGCCACCACGCCGGTGGAGTTCGAAAAGGCTGTCAGCAGGACGGGCTTCTCGAGGTTCCCGATGGTGGACGGGGACGGCATACTCTCCGGCTATCTGCACGTGAAGGATGTGCTCTCCATTCCCGACGAGGACTACCAGCACCCCATTGCCGAGAGCAGGATCCGTTCCCTGGCCAACCTGGCCCTGGGCGACGAGGTTGAAACGGCCATGTCGGTCATGCAGCGCACGGGGTCACACCTGGCCCGCGTCATCGGCGCGGACGGCCAGACCCACGGCGTCCTGTTCCTGGAAGACGTGATCGAACAGCTCGTAGGAGAGATCAGGGACGCTACGCAGGCCACCGGCATCAGGCGGCTCGGCCAGCCCAACGGCACCTAGCCTGGCGTGACGACGAGCCGGGCCGGATCAAACGTTCCGGCCAGGCTTTTCTAAATAGGAATCATTCCTATTTAGGAGTAGACTTTGTGAAGAGTCAAAGAGTCTCCCCGTCCTGATCTGAGGTTTCCGTGCGCCACTCCGCTGCCATCCGAACGTCCCTTGCGGCCCTCGCGGGCTTCAGCCTCCTGCTGACCGCGTGCAGTCCTGGTGGCGGGCCGTCCGTCCGGTCCGGCACGGAAGCGTCATCCGGGGCCATCGACGTTGTGGCCTCCACCAACGTCTACGGTGACATCGCCGGAGTGATCGGCGGCGACCAGGTCAACGTCACCGCCATCATCACCAAGACCAGCCAGGATCCGCATTCCTATGAGGCCACCGCGCAGGACCGGCTGGCGGTCTCCAAAGCGGACCTGGTGATCGAGAACGGCGGCGGCTACGACGCCTTCCTGCACAAGATGGCCGATGACAGCAACATCGGGCACGGCAATATTCTCACGGTCGTGGACGTAGCAGGCCTTGCGCCGGAGCAGGAACACGCCGGGACGGCCCCAGCCGCCCGTGAAGACACCCACGATCACCAGCACGCTGCGTTCAATGAGCACGTCTGGTACAACCTGGATGCCATGAGCAAACTCGCCGATTCCCTCGCGGCCAAACTTGGCGAACTGCAACCCGGATCAGCCGCCCGTTTCACCGCCAACGCCGCCACCTTCAAATCCGGGGTGGAAGGCCTGACCGCCAGGCTCGCTGCACTGAAAACCAAGGGGGCCGGCGGGCCGGTCGCTGTGACGGAACCCGTTCCGGTCTACCTCCTCGAGGCGGCAGGGCTGGAGAACCGGACACCGGAGGACTACACCGCCGCGATTGAGGAAGGCTCGGATGTGCCGCCTTCCGTCCTGAAGGCCGCCACCGAAATGGCAGGATCACCGGACATCAGGTTCCTGGCCTACAACGACCAGACCGCGGGACCGCAGACGGAGGCGCTGAAGAAGGCAGCCGAGGCGGCGGGCGTTCCTGTGATCGATTTCAGCGAAACCCTGCCCGAAGGCAAGACGTACCTGCAGTGGATGACGGACAATGTGGACAACGTCAGCAAAGTTTTGGAGACAAATAGGTGAAACCGGTGGTGAGCCTCCGCGGGGCGTCCCTGCAGTTCGGCAAACGCACGCTCTGGGAGGATCTCGACCTGGACATCAGGCCCGGCGAGTTCTTCGCCGTCCTGGGCCCCAACGGCAGCGGCAAGACCAGTTTCCTTAAAGTACTGCTGGGCCTGCAGAACCTGCAGTCCGGCAGCGCCACCCTCGGTGACCGGCCGGTGGAACGGGGGAGCAGCCTGATCGGCTACATCCCCCAGCAGAAGTCGTTAGCCCCGGACACACCCATGCGGGCCCGCGACCTGGTGGGGCTCGGGGTGGACGGCCACCGGTGGGGCCTGCGGCTGGGCATGTCCCGGGTCAACCGCAGGATTGACGAACTCCTCGAGCTTGTGGGAGCAACCGACTACGCCAAGGTTCCGGTAGGACAGCTCTCCGGGGGCGAGCAGCAGCGCCTTCGCGTCGCCCAGGCGCTGGCCACCGACCCCCAGGTCCTCCTGTGCGACGAACCCCTGTTGTCCCTGGACCTGCACCACCAGCAGGCCGTCAGCTCCCTGATTAACAACCAATGCCACGAGCAGAACAGTGCCGTGGTGTTTGTCACCCATGAAATCAACCCGGTCATCGATTACGTTGACCGGGTGCTGTACCTGGCCGGCGGCCGCTTCATGGTGGGAACACCGGAGGAAGTCATGACCACGGAGGTCCTCTCGGAACTCTATGGCAGCCACGTGGAAGTCATCCACGCGAACGGGCGCATCGTCGTCGTCGGCCTGCCTGACGCCACCACCCACCACCACGACGATGTCCACGCAACGGCGGGGGAGGTGGCCTGATGGATGCGGACAGCATCATCGCTGCGATCTTCAGTTTCGAAAACTACGGCGAACTCCTGGCACTTGTCCAGAACTCCATCTGGGCAGGCGCCATCCTGGGACTGCTCGGCGGCCTGATGGGCACCTTCGTGATGAAGCGGGATTTGGCCTTCGCCGTCCATGGCATCTCCGAACTCTCCTTCGCCGGCGCCGCCTTCGCGCTGCTGATCGGCGCCGATATTGTGTTTGGCTCCCTGATCGGCTCGGTGGCGGCGGCACTGCTCCTGGGCCTGATGGGGGTCAGAGCGCGGGACAAAAACTCGATCATCGGGGTGATCATGCCCTTCGGCCTGGGCCTGGGCATCCTGTTCCTCTCCCTCTATCAGGGCCGCGCCGCCAACAAATTCGGCCTCCTGACGGGACAGATCGTCTCCGTGGACACTGTCCAGCTGCAGGTCCTCGCCGGCGCAGCCGTGGTGGTGGTCGCTGCGCTGGTGCTCATTTGGCGGCCGCTGAACTTCGCCAGCGTGGATCCGGAACTGGCCGAGGCCCGCGGTGTGCCCGTCCGAACCCTCGGAATCGTATTTATGGTGCTGCTGGGTGTGAGCGTGGCGCTGTCCATCCAAGTGGTGGGCGCGCTGCTGGTGCTGGCCTTGCTCATCACGCCGGCGGCGGCGGCCCTGCGGGTGACGTCTTCGCCCGTAGCCCTGGTGATCCTCAGCGTCATCTTTGCCGTCACGGCCACCGTGGGCGGAATCCTGCTTGCCCTGGGCGGACGCATCCCGATCAGCCCCTATGTCACCACCCTGTCATTCCTGATCTACGTGGTGTGCCGCATTATCGGCGGCGCCCGGGACCGGAAAGGCATCAACGGGCGGTTGCTGCAGGCGCGCTGATGCAGCGGTCCTGGGCCCTCAGAGTTTGCCGGCGGCCCGGAGGACAGTGCAGTCGGGGCAGAGGCCGAAAATCTCCACGGTGTGCGCCACCTCGGTAAAGCCGTGTTCGGCGGCGGTCCTGGCAGCCCACGTTTCCACTGCCGGGGCTTCAACCTCTACGGCCTTGCCGCAGTTGCGGCAGAGCAGGTGGTGATGGTGCCCGGTCACGGCGCAGCGCCGGTAGACCGCTTCGCCCTCGCCGTTGCGCAGCACGTCCACCAGGCCGTCGTCGGCGAGGGACTGCAGGATCCGGTAAGCCGTTGCCAGGGACACCGAGACGCCCTTGTTCTGCAGGATGCGGTACAGCTCCTGGGTGCTGACGAAGTCGTCCAGCTCGTCCAGGGCGGTGCTGACGGCCACGCGCTGCTTGGTGACGCGCTGCTCCTTGGCCGGGTTGGCTCCGGCCCCCGCACCGGCACCGTATGGAGCGTTCGACGGCGTCGCGTCAGCTTTGGTGCCGAACGGCATGGAGAAACTCGCTTCCCTAAGGGACGGTGGCAAACATCAAGATTACCAGTCGGCACAGTCCGGCCATCATCACCCCTTGGAACTCCAGGAGCCGGAACCTAGGCTGGCGCTATGAAGCTGACAAAATACACCCATGCCTGTGTCCGGCTCGAAAAGGATGGAAAGGTCCTGGTACTTGATCCGGGAACGTTCTCGGAGACAGCCGAAGCCCTGGACGGCGCGCATGCCGTGCTCATCACCCATGAGCACCCTGATCACGTGGACGTCCCAGCCATAACCCGGGCGCTCGGAACGGCAGCCGGCCTGGCCGTGTTCGCTCCGGCCGGCGTGGCTGCCGCACTGCGGCAGGAAGCGCCGCAGGCAGCTGACCGGATCAACGCCGTTGAACCCGGTTCCATGTTTGACGCTGCCGGCTTCAACGTGCAAAGCTTCGGCGGCCAGCACGCGCTGATCCACCCGCAGATTCCCATGGTGGCCAACATTGGCTACCTGGTGGAAGGGAACGTCTACCACCCGGGGGATTCCTTCATCATCCCGGACGGCCCCAGCGTCCAGACGCTTCTGGTTCCGATCCACGCACCGTGGAACAAAGCCGGCGAAGTGGTGGACTTCGTGATCGGGGTCCGCGCACCGCGCGCATTCCAGATCCATGACGGCCTGCTGAACGAAACGGGCCTGAAGATGGTGGAAGGCCATGTTGCCCGGCTGGGTGGCAAGTACGGCACTACGTTCACGCATCTTGCCCCGCGTGAATCTGTGGAGGTCTGAACGGCTACGCGGTCCAGATGCCGGTCTCGAAAAACCGTCGGATGACGTCCTCATGCGGCTCGGGGTCCAGGCCCTGGGCTGCAAGCCACGCCGGATTGTAGTAGTTGCCCGCGTAGCGGTCGCCGCCGTCGCACATCAACGACACAATGCTGCCGCGCTGTCCTTCGGCGACCATTTCCGCCACCAGTTGCCAGACACCCCACAGGTTGGTGCCGGTGGACGGTCCGGCGTGCAGGCCGGCGAAGGTGTGCAGGTGCCGCATGGCTGCGATGGAGGCGGCATCGGGAACCTGGATCATGTGGTCGATGACGCCGGGCACAAAGCTCGGCTCCATCCGCGGGCGGCCGATGCCTTCAATCCGTGAGGGCAGGCCGGTGGTTTCACCCGTACCGTTCAGCCAACCGGGGTAAAACGCGGAATTCTCCGGGTCGACTACCGCGAGGCGGGTGTCATGGCCGCGGTAGCGCAGGTAACGGCCGATGGTCGCGCTGGTTCCGCCGGTCCCCGCACCCACCACGATCCAGCGGGGGACGGGGCCTTCCTCCAGCTCCAACTGCCCAAAGATGGACTCCGCGATGTTGTTGTTGCCGCGCCAGTCCGTGGCCCGCTCCGCGTACGTGAACTGGTCCATGTAGTGGCCCTTGGATGTGGCAGCAACGTCTGCTGCCGCGGCGTAAACCTCGGACGCATGGTCAACCAACAGGCACGAGCCGCCGAACCGTTCGATCAGGGCGATCTTCTCCCGGCTCGTTGTGCTGGTCATGACGGCGACAAACGGCAGTCCCAAAAGCTGCGCGAAGTATGCCTCGGAGACCGCAGTGCTGCCGCTGGATGCCTCCACGAGGGTGGTACCTTCGTGGATCCAGCCGTTGACCAGGCCGAAGAGGAACAGCGAACGGGCCAGCCGGTGCTTGAGGCTCCCCGAACGGTGCGTGGATTCGTCCTTCAGGTAAAGCTGGACGCCCCAGTGCCGCGGGAGCGGTACCGAGTACAGATGGGTATCAGCGGACCGGTTGTTTTCTGCGTTGACTTTCCTGATGGCCTCGTCGGCCCATGCCCGGTCCGCGCTCGCGTTCTTCACCGGACCAACTCTAGCTAGAGTTGGTCCAGCGACTAAACCTCACCAGCACAATTTGCCAAGGAGAACAATGGGTCCACTAATGGCTGTCCCGGCTTTGGCGGCGCGTTTCGAGGCCGGCCAGCGCACCGTGGTGCTGGATGTCCGCTGGGCTTTGGGTGACCCGCATGGCCGGGAACATTACCTTGAAGCGCATATCCCCGGTGCAGTCTTTGTGGACCTTGCCACCGAGCTTGCTTCGCCTGCAGCGCCGGCGCGGGGACGCCACCCGCTTCCACCGGTGTCGGAATTCCAGGCAGCCGCTCGACGCTGGGGAATCAACAACGGCGACGTTGTGGTGGCCTACGACAACAGCGGTAACATGGCCGCTGCCCGCGTCTGGTGGATGCTCCGCAACGCCGGGTTCCCGGACGTTTACCTGCTCGACGGCGGCCTGGCCGCCTGGCAGGGCGCCGGACTCCCGCTGGAATCCGGAGCAGTGGAGGCGGTGCCGGGGAACGTTTCCCTTTTCGAGGGCGGCATGCGGGCTATTCCGGCAGCCACTGCAGCGGACTGGCCAAAAACGGGCATCCTCCTGGATGCCCGGGCCGGCGAGCGATACCGGGGCGAGTTCGAACCCGTAGATCCGCGTGCCGGGCACATTCCGGGCGCCCTGAGTGCCCCGACGACGGAGAACGTGGACGGCGCCGGGCGTTTCCTGCCGGCATCCGAGTTGCGGCGCCGGTTCGAAAACCTGGGCATCCGGGACGATGTTCCTGTTGCCGTGTACTGCGGCTCGGGTGTGACCGCGGCGCACCAGGTGGCTGCCCTCGAAATCGCAGGATTCCGGGCCGCGCTTTACCCGGGCTCGTTCTCGGAATGGTCGAACAATCCTGATCTTCCCGTGGCAACTGGAAGCACACCCGGTACGCCAGCGGGGCAATGACGGCCCTGCCCTGACGTCCGGGCTGACCGGCCCCGAGTGGAAATGCCGCGGCCTGCGAGGGTAGCGTCGCAGGTATGACCCCAGGACGCCCCGTACCGCCGCCCCTTGCCCGCCCGGTTTTGCCCGCCGATACCCCTGCATCCGATCAGGACGCCGGACTGATGTCGGCCGCGTATGGTGCAGTCTCCGAAGACAGTGGTCTTGTGCCCCTGACGCTGGCCCGCCGTGCCCCCAAAGCGGATGACGTTGAGATCGCCGTCGAATTCTGCGGCCTGTGCCACTCGGATGTGCACGCCACACGCGGTGAATGGGGGAACCAGAATTACCCCCTGGTCCCCGGGCACGAAATCGTGGGAACGGTCAGCCGCGTCGGTTCCGCCGTGGATGACTTCGCGCCGGGCGACCGTGTGGGCGTCGGTTGCATGGTCGATTCCTGCCGCGAATGCGACAGCTGCCTGGACGGCCTGGAACAGTACTGCGAAAACGGGCTGACCGGGACCTACGGCGCCAAGGATCCGCGTAACGGCGATGCCATCACGCAGGGCGGCTACTCGTCTGCCATGGTAGTGGACCGCCGCTACGTGGTCCGCGTGCCTGCCAACCTTGACCCGGCCGCCGTCGCACCGTTGCTCTGCGCCGGCGTCACCACGTTCTCTCCCTTGCGCCACTTCGACGTGGAGCCAGGCGACGTGGTGGGCGTGGTGGGCCTCGGCGGTCTCGGGCATATGGCCGTAAAACTGGCCAAGGCCATGGGGGCCGTGGTTAAGGTCTTCACTACTTCTGAAGGCAAGGTGCCGGCCGCGCTGGAGCTCGGAGCTGACGAAGTGATCCTGTCCCGCGACGAGGACGCCATGGCCGCCGCGAACCGCACCATCGACCTCATCATCGACACCGTGGCGGCTCCCCACGATCTCAACCCCTTGTTCCGCACCCTGCGCTTGGACGGTGCGCTGTTCCAGCTGGGCCTGCCTTCCGAGGCCATGCCTCCGGTGAATCCGGGGGCCCTGATCAGGCGGCGGATCGCGTATGCAGGTTCGCTGATCGGCGGCATCGCCGAAACGCAGGAGATGCTCGACTTCTGTGCCGAGCATGGGGTGGTGGCGGACATCGAACTGGTGCGCGCCGACCAGCTGAATGAGGCCTACGACCGAATGGTGGCAGGCGACGTCAAATACCGGTTTGTGCTGGACACCAGCACGCTGCAGGCCCCGGCCGAGGAGGCAGACGCATGAGCACCCTGTTCACCAAGATCATCAACGGCGAGATCCCCGGACGCTTCGTCTGGCGGGAGGCCGATGTTGCGGCCTTCCTGACCACGGGTCCGCTGGCCGATGGGCACACCCTGGTTGTCCCCACCGAAGAGGTGGACCGCTGGACGGACGCTTCCCCGGAAACCCTCGCGAAGGTGATGGAAGTGGCCCGCCGGATCGGTGCCGTCCAGCTGGCGATCTTCCCAGCCGAGCGGGCGGGCCTGATCGTGGCCGGCTATGAGATCAACCACCTGCACGTCCACGTGTGGCCGTCCCGGAGCATGGCTGACTTCGACTTTGCCTCAGCGGACCACAACCCGGACCCGGCAGTTCTGGACGCCAACGCGGAAAAGCTCCGCGCAGGGCTCCGGGCCGCGGGCTACGCGGAGTTCGTGCCCGAGAGCTAGGCCTTGCGCTCGCGCCGGCCTGCCTGACCGTTGACTCGAAGGGCTAGGCCGGCGCGAGTGCTTTGTTCAGGACGGCCCTGATCCGTTTTTCGGAGACAGAGTAGGCGGTTCCCAATTCGACCGCGAAGAGGCTCACCCGGAGCTCTGCGATCATCCAGTGCACCTGGGTCAGTTCGGCACCCACCCGCCGCCCGGGCAACAGGGCCGACACGGCGTCGTCGTAGTCGTCTTCCAGGCGCTGGACGGCGGCCATGTTCAGGGCATCCCGCTGGACGTTGCCGGGAAGCCTTTCGAGGCGTTTCTCGACGGCGGCCAGGTACCGGGGGAGCTGGCTCAGCTGGGCGAAGCCGGTGCGGGCAACGAATCCGGGGAACACCAGCTGTTCGAGCTGGCTTTTGACGTCGTTGAGCGCGCTGATCAAGGCCAGGCTGGTTGTTCCTTTGAGCTGCTTTTCGATCCGCCGGGTGCTGGCCAGGATGCGTTCCACCACGGCCGTCACGCTGAACACAGTGTCGATCAGTTCCGCGCGGACCTGCTCGTAGAGTGCGTCAAAGGACTCGCGGTCCCACGGGACGTCCGGCGGGGTCAGCTTGTCCACTGCGGCGAGGGCGCAGTCGGCGATCAGGGCTGACACCGAACCGTGCGGGTTCTGGCTGAACGTGAGCTTTTCGGTGTTGTTGAGGTGCTCAAGTACGTAGCGGTCCGGCGAAGGAACGCGCAATGCCAGCAGCCGGATCACGCCGCCCCGCATGGCCGCCTGCTGTTCCGACGACGTCTGGAACACGCGCAATGCAACGGACGTTCCTTCGTCCACCAGTGCTGGGTAGCCGGTGACTGTATGGCCGTTGACCACGTTGCTCACCTGCTGCTGGACTGTCCCGAAGGTCCATTCGGTCAGGCCGCCCTGTTCCCTGAAGCCCGTGCCGGCGCCAGCGCCGGAAGAGTTTCCGCCTGCCGATACAGCGGGTCCGGTACCGCCGGCCTTTCCGGCTGACGCGGATTTTCCACGTGACGGCGGCGCGGTGGTCCCGGGCGTCGCCCCCAGAGATTCCGCAATGGCGCGGCGCGTGGCGGGGGCCAGCAGCTCCTGCAGAGCAGCCAAGTCCTTGCCCTCGTCCAGCACCTGGCCCTTGCTGTCCACCACTTTGAAGCTCACCCGCAGGTGGGAGGGAACGGTGTCCCAGTTCCAGGACCCCGGCGGGATGACCTGGCCGCGGATTCGGCGCAGGGCCAGTTCAAGCGATGCTTCCAGCTCATCGCTCGCAGGGTCAAAGTCCGCCTCAAGTGCGGCCACGGCCTGGCGGGCCACGTCCGGGGCCGGGACAAAGTTCTTGCGGATCTGTTTGGGCAGGGATTTGATGAGGGCAGTCACCAATTCCTCGCGCTGGCCGGGGATCAGCCAGCGGAAGGCCTTGTCGTCCAGCTGGTTGAGGAAAAGCACCGGCACTTCGGCCGTGACGCCGTCGGACGGGTTGGGCGGCGAGCCCGGCGCTACAGGGTGGAACTCGTAGGTCAGCGGCAGCTCGAAGCCCTTGTGAAGGAGCGTCTTGGGGTACGCGGCCTCGTCCAGGTTGTCGGCTTCTTCGTTGAGCAGCAGCGACTTGTCGTAGTCCAGGAGGTCCGGGTTCTTCTGCCGGGCGTCCTTCCACCATTTGTCGAAATGGCGCTCGGACACCACGTCGGGGCCGATCCGTGCGTCGTAGAACTCGAACAGCGTTTCGTCGTCCACCAGCAGGTCGCGGCGGCGCATCCTGGCCTCGAGCTCTTCCACTTCCAGGAGCAGGGCGCGGTTGCGGTGGAAGAACTTGTGGTGCGTTTTCCAGTCGCCCTCCACCAAGGCATGCCGGATGAACAGCTCACGGGCCAGCACAGGATCCACGCGGCTGTAGTTGACGCGGCGCTGGGGAATGATGGGCACGCCGTACAGGGTGACCTTCTCATACGCCATGACCGCACCCATTTTGGTGGACCAGTGGGGTTCGCTATAGCTGCGTTTAACCAGGTCCGGCGCCACTTGTTCGGCCCAGACGGGATCGAACTTGGCGGCGACCCTGGCCCACAGCCGGCTTGTTTCCACCAGTTCGGCAGCCATCACGAAGGTGGGGGACTTTTTGAAGAGTGCCGAACCGGGGAAGATTGCGAACCGGCTGCCGCGTGCGCCGGCGTACTCGCGCTTGCGCTCGTCAAGGATGCCGATGTGGCTGAGCAGACCCGACAGCAGGCTGATGTGGACGCCCTCGTGGTTGCCCACAGGATCTGCGAGGCGTTTGTTGTCCAGGCTGATACCCAGCGGGCGGGCCAGCTGGCGGAGCTGGGCGAACAGGTCCTGCCACTCGCGCACCCGTAGGTAGTTGATGAACTCGGTCCGGCACAGCCGGCGGAACTGGGTGGACGAGAGTTCCTGCTGCTTCTCCTGGATGTAGTTCCACAGGTTCAGGAAGCCGGTGAAGTCCGAGTTCTCGTCGCGGAAGCGGGCATGTTTCTCGGTGGCGAGCTGCTGCTTGTCTGTGGGACGCTCGCGCGGGTCCTGGATAGTCAACGCTGCGGCCAGGATCATTACTTCGCGGACGCAGCCGCGCTTGCCGGCTTCCACAATCATCCGGCCCAGGCGCGGATCGACCGGCAGTTGGGCAAGCTGCTGCCCGACGGCGGTGAGCCCGCCGCTCTTTGCGTCACCGGGACGGATGGCACCCAAGGCGCCGAGCTCGCGCAGGAGCGTCACGCCGTCGTTGATCGCCCTCGAATCCGGGGGCTCCACAAACGGGAAATTCTCCACGTCCTTGGGCCCGCGGGCAACACCCATGGCGGTCATCTGGAGGATGACGGCAGCAAGGTTGGTGCGCAGGATTTCGGGATCCGTGAACAGCGGCCGGGATTCGAAGTCCTCTTCCGAATACAACCGGATGGCGATGCCGTCGGACACGCGGCCGCACCGGCCGGACCGTTGGTTCGCCGACGCTTGGGACACGCGCTCGATGGGCAGGCGCTGGACTTTGGTCCGGTGCGAGTACCGGGAGATGCGGGCGGTGCCGGTATCGACGACGTACTTAATGCCGGGTACGGTCAGGGACGTCTCCGCCACGTTGGTGGCGAGAATAATGCGGCGTTTGCCGCCAGGGTGGAAGACCTTGTGCTGTTCCTGCAGGCTGAGCCGGGCAAAAAGCGGCAGGACTTCGGTGCCGGCCAGCCGCCGGTTGGACTGGATCCTGGCATTGAGCGCGTCGGCGGCGTCGCGGATCTCGCGCTCGCCGGAGAAGAAGACCAGGATGTCGCCGGGTGCCTCGGTGGCGAGTTCGTCCACGGCGTCGCAGACGGCGTCGAGGGGATCTCGGTCCTCCTCGAGTTCGTCGTCGGACGCTTCGTCATCGGCGCCGCCGGCAGGCTGGGACAGCGGACGGTACCGGATCTCCACCGGGAACGTGCGCCCGGAGACTTCGATGATGGGGGAGGGGTCATCCTCAGAGCCGAAGTGCTTGGCGAAGCGCTCCGGATCGATGGTGGCTGAGGTGATGATGATCTTCAGGTCAGGCCGCTGCGGCAGGATGCGTTTGAGGTAGCCCAGGATGAAGTCGATGTTCAGGCTGCGCTCGTGTGCTTCGTCAATGATGATGGCGTTGTACTTACGCAGCAGTTTGTCGCGCTGGATCTCGGCGAGGAGGATGCCGTCGGTCATCAGTTTGACCTTGGTGGCGCGGCTGACTTCGCCCGTGAACCGCACCTGGAAGCCGACTTCCTGGCCGATCTCCACCCCGAGTTCCTCCGCGATGCGCTCAGCGACCGTGCGGGCAGCGAGCCGCCGCGGCTGGGTGTGCCCGATCAGGCCGTTGTCGCCCAGGCCCAGTTCCAGGCACATTTTGGGGATCTGGGTGGTCTTGCCGGAGCCGGTCTCGCCGGCGATGATGGTCACCTGATTCGCTGCAATGGCAGCCATCAGGTCCTCGCGGCGCTCGGAAACGGGCAGCTCGGCAGGATAGGAGATATGAAATGTCATGGCTGCAGCCAGTCTACTGGGGCGACGCCTGATTCCGGCCCTCGGCGGCCGGCTCCGTCTGGGCCGAATAGACGGCGGCCAGGCCCGCGGGATGTCCGCTGTTCATGGATGTATGGGTGGAGCACGAAGTGGAGGACGCCCAGGAGGAGAACCTCCCCGAGTCCGTTCTGGAGGCATTGCGCGCCGCAGACGCCCGCGGAGCCTGGGTGATGTCCATCTGCTCCGGCGCCTTCGCACTGGCCCGCGCGAGGCTGCTGAACGGCCGGCGGTTCGGCGCCGATGGAAGAGCTGCTCCGCTGGATGGTGCAGCATCTTGACCAGGATCACACCGTCGGTGACATGGCCACGCGGGTGCACATGTCCGCCAGCACCTTTGCACGCCGGTTCAGGTCCGAAACCGGGGCAACTCCCGCGGCCTGGCTGAACTCCCAACGGGTGCTTAGGGCGCAGGAGCTCCTCGAATCCACGGACCTGAACATTGACGAGGTTGCAAGGGAATCCGGTTTCGGTCATCCGGTGCTGTTGCGGCACCATTTTGCCAAGGTACTGGACACGAGCCCCCAGTCCTCCCGCCGGGCATTCCGCGGCCAGCTGGACGCCGTTGTTTAGCGGGATTCTTCAGAAGCTGCCCGTGTGCTGTCCACGAGCACCCGCCAGGGTCCGGTAACCCTTTGCTCCGGCAGGGCCGCGCGGCGTTGGCCCGCCCGGATGGCGTAAATAAAACGGTCCGGCTGGCTGTCCGCCGCTTCGGCTGCTGCTGCGCGTAAGGTCTTGGGCACTGCATCCCACGGGCAGGCCTCGACGATCGGCTGCCACTCGCTCTTGGCGCGCTCCGTCTCGGCTGTCACCGTCCACAGCCGTGTCATTGCGGCGATCCCGCCGGTGCGCTCCACGCTTATCTTCATGGCCTGGTTCCTGGGCTTCCCTACAGCCCGGCTTCTCGGCAGCCGGGCTTGGCTTAAAGCTTGACCTTCACAGTTTCCCACGCCTTGCGGACGGCGTCATGCTCGGCGGAACCGGACCCGAAAAGCTCGACGGCGGATGCGGCCGTCGCTCTGGCAAAAACGCTGAAGGTGGCCGTGGCAGGCAGTGACCCGCCGGTGAGCGTGTCGTACCAGATCTGGCCCGGCGCTCCCCAGGCGTTGCCGCCCAAAGACTCCGCCGTGAGGTAGAAGGCCCGGTTGGGAATGCCGGAGTTGATGTGGACGCCGCCGTTGTCCGCGCTGGTACGCACGTACGAGTCCATCGAGTCCGGCTGGGGATCCTGACCCAGCACGTCATCGTTGTAAGCGGTGCCTGGCGCTTTCATGGACCGCAGGGCGGAACCTCCCACCTGCGCCGTGAAGAGTCCTTCGCCGATCAGCCAACTCGCTTCGGTCACGGACTGCCTTTTCACGTACTGCTCGACGAGCGCACCGAAGACGTCGGACACGGATTCGTTGATAGCACCTGCCTGGTTCCGGTAGGCCAGCCCGGCGGAATACTGGGTGACGCCGTGCGTGAGTTCGTGCCCGATGACGCTCAAAGACCGCGTGAAGCGTTCGAAGACTTCGCCATCGCCATCGCCGAAGACCATCTGCCGGCCGTCCCAGAACGCATTGTCGTAAAGCTTTCCGAAGTGAACGGTCGCGTCGAGGGGGAGGCCTCCGCCGTCGATGGAGTTGCGGCCGAAGATTTCCACAAACAGGCGATGGGTGTTTCCCAGGCCGCTGTAGGCCTCGTCTGTGGACAGATCGCCGGACTCGGGTGACCCTTCCTTGCGCACCAGTTTCCCGGGTACGTTTTCGGAGCCCGCGGCGTCGTAGATGCTCCGGTTGGGAAGGCCTGGCTGGGCCTCGCGCAGTGCCGGCGGCGCGGCGGGCACCGGCGACGTGCGGGCGGACTGGACCGACCGCACGTGGCTCAGTGCTTCCTTGGCCGCCCGTGCGGCGGCCGAGAACTGCGGCGCGTCCTGGCGGGCCAATCGCCGGAGCAGGTAAGGCGGAATGATGAAACAGCGGCCGGTTGATTGAAGCAGGGACGGTGGGCGTTGGGCTGGCGGATGCTGGACCATTGGCTGAATGACGTACCCCCTCGGATCGTAAAAACAGACTACGAGGAGTCACCGACAATCCGACGAAGGCGCACTCGATCAAGAATAAACGGAGGCTTCCGTGCTTGGGGCACGACTCCGAGCCTAGGGCGGTCGGGGCTCGAACAAGGGTAGTTCGGCGTATCAGTCCCGCTGGCGGCCATTTATGCACATAGACGATTTTGTTGGCCCACAATGTCGGCCCCTGCTGGGATGCTTTGGGTATGGAAGGCACCCCCAGTTTGGCCGGCAATAGCTCGAAAGCCGATGCCGCCTGTGATGCTCGAATCCAGGACAGCAGCGCGGCCGAGGAGACGGTGGAAGCTTATGATGCTTCCCGTGCCGGGTTGGCTGGCGTGGCGCGCAACGGTTCGGAAGACACCGGATCTTTGAGTGCCCCGTTGGGCGGTGACGCGGATCTGTTGCGCCGGGATTACGACGAGTCCCTGGACGCGCTGGCCGGGATCGTGCGTGAGGAAGCGAAGTTAGCTGCCCGGAAAGTCCGGACGGTTGCCCGGTGCGCCCGCGCTGCCCGGGCCATGGCGCCTCCTGGGTTGTCGCTGCCGGAGGAGACCGCCCAGGAGATGGCTGTGGTGGCTGAGGTGGCGTGTGTGCTGGCGATCCGTGAGGCGGCCGCGGCCGATCTGCTGGCCGAAGCCTACGAACTGACCACCACCTTGCCGTTGACGATGTCCGCGCTGGAGGCGGGGTCGATTTCATGGGCGCATGCCCGGATTATGGTCGATGAGGCCGGCAGCCTGGGCCCGGGCGGGGCGCAGGCGTTGGAGGCCCATTTCCTGGACCCTGATGATCCGAACCCGGCCCGCGGCTGCCCGGCCGGTGAGATGGCCGCTGGACTGTTCCGGCAAAAAGCCCGGATCTGGCGGGAGCGGCACCATCCGGTGAGCATCGAAAAACGCCACATCAAGTGCGCCGCCGATCGGCGGGTGATGTATGCCCCGGACCGGGACGGGATGGCCTGGCTCTCGGCGTACCTGCCGGCCGGTACCGCGTCGGGGATCTGGGACCGCCTGACCAGAGCAGCCCGGGCCATGCAGTGCCCCGAGGAGGCCCGGACCCTCACCCAACTCCGGGCCGACACAGCCGCCAGTTGGCTCCTCCGCACCTCCGGCGGCAGTAACGCCGGCGGCAGTGCTGGCGACAGCATCGTCGGGGCCAGCCGTGACCCTCGTGCAACTGGGCGTGCCAACGGTGCCCGCGGTGCGTTGCCGGTTGCCGACTCCTCCTGCGCCTCCACGGGTGATACTGCGGATGTCCTGTCGCCGAGGGCGCAGGTTTTGGTCACCGTCCCGGTCTTGGCGCTCCTGGGCGTAACGGAGGAACCGGCCATGCTCGACGGGTACGGGCCGATCCCGCCGTCGATGGCCCGGCAACTGATCGCTAACGGCGCCGAGTCTTTCCACCGCGTCCTGATAGACCCGCGCGACGGGGCGCCGCTGGAGATTGGGCGGACCAGCTACCGGGTCACCACAGCCCAACGCCAGTGGCTGCGCCTGCGGGACGGAAAGTGCCCGTTCCCCGGCTGCAGCAACCATTCCCTGGACAACGAAGCGGACCACGTCCTGGCCTGGGCTCTCGGCGGGACCACCGGGATCGCTAACCTCGGACAGCCGTGCCCCCGCCATCACCGGCTCAGACACACCACCGCCTGGAAACCCACCGAACCCACCAAAAACGAACCACCTGGCTGGATCTCACCCGCCGGGCGGCACTACCAAAGCGAACAACCCGACTGGGAACCACCCACCTGGCCGCCGCAATGGCCAGGCTTGCCAACCCTGCTGGGGCAAACACGCCAAAGCACGCCGGTGCCCTTGGAATGATAGCGCGCAGAAAGCGACCTTCCGACACGATGTCAACTGGGAATCCCGCAGCAGCCGTGGCCATGCATTGAGCGTGCCCGAGCGCGTGTAGCCGTGACGGCGCGTCTGGGGTTGAAACGGTTGGGTTGTCGCTACTCGGTATTTCGCCATTGGGCGTGAACGTTCGGGAACGGACCCCATTTGTATTGTTCTTGGCTGCTGTCGCCAGGCACTCGTTATGCAACTGAATCGGCCAATGGTAGTACCGATATCTGTGGATAACTTTGATCGTAGAAATGTGATCTGGTCTACCCTTAAGGCATTGCCCGGAGCTTGCCGTCTTGAAACTATTGGGAGAATAGCGGCCCATGACCTCGCAGAACTTCTATATGTCCCAACGTTGGCGGGCGCTCGCGCTCACTTTCGCAGTGGTAGGAGCACTGGCGTTATCTGGATGTAACGCCGGTGGGGAGCCGAACCAAACTGCCTCGCCATCCCCGGCGGCTACCGAGTCGGTCGTCCCCAGCCCTACGCCGGCGCCCACTGCAACTGCGGCCTACAAACCAGCGTCAGCGAGTGGACCCGCTGAGAACGTCCCGGTGCCGATGCTGCCTGAGGTGGCGAAGACGGAGACGAAGGAAGGCCTGGAGGCATTCACTGCCTACTGGTACTCAACACTTAGCTATGCATACGAGACTGGGGACACCAGGAATCTTGCGACCATCAGCGGGCCAAACTGCGTTTTCTGTTCCGGGCTGAGGGAGGGCATCACGACCGCGTGGAGGGACGGCCGCTGGGTGAACGGAGGAAAGATCGAGACACCCGCTATCACCGCCGAAGTCAATCCTGGATTGTCCGCGTCGGCAGTGGTTCAGGTCCTTCAGCAGGCGATGGAGATAAGGAAGCCCGACGGAAGTCTTTATCAAGACCCGGCTGCGGCAACCAACGTCGGAAGTCGTGCAGGAGCCACCTTCGGGGAAACTGGCTGGCTTATTGCTGACCTCGGACTTATCAGGTAGCAATGGGCAAAGCACTTGGGGGTCTTAATGGTTTTTGCTTAACTTTGCTTTTCATTTCCGTCGGCTCTTCAATTGCGAGGGCCGATGACCCGCCCATCGTGTTTGGGTACGAAGAAAAGGGCTTGACCGTGGCGACGGACGCCTGGACCGTTGATAGAGAGTCGGGCGAGCTTGTACCTATCCCACTGGGCCAAAACTTTACAGACCCAAATATCTACAAGTACGAACTACAGTGCCACCTGGGCGGCGGTGACTTCGATACGCCTTGCCTTGGCAGGCAGTTGGATTGCCGAAATCGGCCGGATGGGAATGACGGCATTCCTGTCATGTGGTACTCAATGCCCCGCGGAGTCCCGGGTGCCGTCTGGGCAATCCACTCCGGCCCAACGTGCCTCTACGACGCTCAGCCCGAGGATCTGCTGCCGAGAATCGCAGCAGACATTCAGCGGGAGTTCGAAAATCTCCCCATCAATGCCGGGACAGTCGTAGCCCAGCCCAGCCCGCACACTCTTCGCGGTGCGGAAACGAACTTCTTCGCGGACTCAGCCGAGCAGCAGTTCGATATCACGATGTTCGGCCAGCAGGTCCATGTAGTCGCCACGCCGGTCCAGTACACGTGGAATTATGGCGACGGGACCATCCTGGGACCTCAACAGTCCAGGGGCGGTCCCCTCCCGCAGGAGCGCTGGGGCGCAAAGACGCGCACGAGCCACGCCTTCCCCGAAACCGGCGATTTCCAAGTGGTGCTCACTGCGTCCTTCCAGGGGACCTACTCAGTCAACACCGGGCCGCCACTACCCATCCCCGGCCAGGGGCAGTTCACCGCACCGCCCCAAACCATCAGCGTCTGGCGGTCCATCACCCGCAACTACGCTGATGACTGCAACCAAAACCCTAGGGGCCAAGGTTGCCCCGGAGCGGCATCCGTCCCGTAGGTCCCGCAGTAGGCCGGACCCAAGACGCAAGAAACCCCCGCTGCTTTCCCGAGCAGCGGGGGTTTCCTTCTGTGCCCTCGATTGGAATCGAACCAACGACCTTCTGCTCCGGAGGCAGACGCTCTATCCCCTGAGCTACGAGGGCAATTCAGGGATCCTGCCGTTGCTGGCGGGACGTCCTAGAGCTTAGCAGGAAGGTGGCCTGCAACGAAAAACGTGGCTCCGCGAGCCGCTCCGGTATGCAGATCCATCAGTGCGCAGAAACCTCAGTAGCCGGAAAATGAGTCCATATGAACGCTGCGTGCGCCCGCGTTCATCGCCGCCTGCCGCAGCGAAGCGACGCTGGCAGGAGACCCGGAGATGTAGACGGTGCGGCCGCCAATGTCCGGAACTATAGCTTTCAGGGTCGCCCCGTCCAGCCGGGCGCACGCGGCAGTCCCACCCGAAAATGCGTTGCCGTCACCCGCAACCGTGGGCCCGGCGTCAGTCATGAACGACGGCGGGGCGGAACCGTCGGCGACGCGGGCAAGGATCCGTGCCCCGGACGCCTCCAGCTCGCTCGCGTAGGCAATTTCTTCCGCGTTCCGCGCCAGCAGCAGAAGAACGGTGTCCCGGTCCCGGCCCGCGCCGGCGGCCAAATGCGCAAGGTACGGGGTGATTCCGATGCCGGCGGCGATGAGCAGTACCGGGGTCCGGGGATCGCGGGGGAGCACAAAGTCACCGCCCACGGACGTCCCTGTCACGCGGTCACCCGGTTGCAGGGCAAGGAGTGCTTTCTTTGCGGCGGACAGGGGTTCGGACATCCGGACGCCGAACTTCACCGTCCCAGAACCCGGAGCGCTGGTCAGGCTGAACACCCGTCGTCGGCCGTTTCCGTCCGAATTGGCGTGCGGCAGGTCCAGCTCCATGTATTGTCCGGGCACAAACCGGACTGGGCGGGACGGTTCGAAGGCGAACTCAGTCGTGCTGGGCGTCAAAGCCCGGGAGCCCGCGAACGTCAGATTTACCCCACCCCGCTGGCCCACTAAGAAGGCCAGCAGGTTCCCCACGAGCAAGGCCAGTTCGGGGGAGTTCGCGATGAAGCCAAAGTTGTACGGCACGGCAAACACCACCCCAACAACCGCAGCAAGCGCGAGCTGCTGCCAGCGGCGCGGCGGCAGGGTCAGCGGCTCGGCCAGCATAAAGCCGACGAAAAAGAGCAGCGGCCGCTGCGCCAGGGCCTGCCACAGCGAGCCGCCGAGGGGCGTCCCCGCCTGCAGGAGTTCCGAAGTCACGATTGACGTGGACACCACCAGGAAGACGGCCGCCATCAGGAATTTCCGCGTGCGGTACAGCACCAGCAGGATGCCGGGTACGAGCAACCACAACATCGCAGGGGTGGCCGCCCACCACGTGGCGACATTCAGCCCGGTCAGCCCGGTCACAAATGCGCCGGCCGCGGCAGGGTTGAAGAGGTGCCGGCCCCGCCAAGCGAGCGCATATTTGGAGGCAGAAGCCAGTACGCAGGCGAGCGCAACGCCAGCCACGTCCATGGGCATGAATGACGGCCAAAACAGGAAATACAGCAGCAGGCCAGTGATCAGCGACGATTCGGAATGCGGCCGCACATGGAACAGCGCAGCCAGCGCGCGGTTGGAGGCATACGTCAGGCCAAGGCAGAGGGCCAGGTGCGTCAGCATCTGCGGGATGCCAAACGTCAGCCAGCCGAGCGCGTTCAGGAGGAGGCTGAACGCGGCCAGGGCGGCCAGGATCAGCAGGATCAGCCGGTACATAGTGTACTTTCCCAGCAGGGTGTCCAGCAGTCCTGCCGGTACAGCAGCCTTCGGAGTTTCAACGGGGCTCATGTGAACAGTGTCCCTTCAAACCCGGCCGAATACGCGGCACTACCGTCTGAAAACATGGTCAGCCAGGAAAAATCGAATGTCTGCTCCAGCTTTGCGCCGGGGACGAAGAACAGGGCCGTTGCCAGTGCGTCGGCCAGCATGGTGCTCGCCGCCATGGTCCAGGTTGCCACGGCCGTGGTGACCGGACGCCCGGTGGTGCCGTCCAGGACGTGATGCAGGCCGTCGCCCCACACACGTCGGTTGGAGGCGCTGGCGCACAAGGCGCCGTCGGAGACTGATACCGTGCCGATTGCTTTCGTGGGGTCGTACGGGTGCTCCAGGGCCACAGTGACGGGGGCCCCCCCGCAGTGGAAGAGGTCCCCGCTGGCATCAATAAGGAAGCTGTCTGCGCCGCCGGACCGCAATTCGGCCGCAAGGAGATCCACCAGTTGGCCCTTCCCAGCGGCTCCGGTGTCGAGGACAAACGGCACAGAAGTGGTCACTACGGCGCCGTCCCAGTCCAGGGCATCTTCCCAACGGGGTGGAGCCACCGGCGACCCTGAAGGCTGCAGCGAGTAGGCAGCGTCGTACCCAAGCCGGTCGAGGCTGCCGCCGATCAGGGGAGTCATGGCACCCGCCGTAATGTCGTACAACGAGCGGTACAGCCGGCCAAGTGCCGCAGCTTCCGCAGGAAGTTCATACCGCCCCGGCTTACGGCCCAGGGCACTGACAGTGGAATCCGGCCGGAAACGGGACCACACGCCGTCGTACTGTTCAACTACCTCAAGCAGCCGGGCGCGGAGGCTGGCCGCGAGCGGTCTGGGTGTGGAAATTTCCCAACGGGTACCGATCCCGTCGAAGCGGAAGGCCTCCCGGTCAGCCTGCGGCACGGCCTACTGGGCCTCCGACTTGATCTTTTCTACCGCCTGGTTGAAGCCGCCGCTGGTGAGGGAGGAGCCCGCAACCTTGGACACTGTGAGCTCGTCGATGCTCTTGCCCACCACTTGCGCCGCGATCCCGCCGGCAAATTCGCCCTGGAACTTGCGGGTGTTCGGATTGGAGGGGTGCTGTGTGATGTTGACGGCAGTGACTGTTCCCGAGGCGAGCGTCAGTTCCACGCCTACGGTTTCGGTGCCGTTCGGCGAGACATACGTGCCATCGGCGCTGTACGTTCCGTCCTGATATAGGGAACCGCTGCCGGCCAGCGAGGATGAGCTGCCCGACGGTGTGGTGGGCCCGGTGGAGCTGGTGTCGGCGGCTGGGGCCGGGGCGCCCTGCGAGGCAGACGGCGCGCAGCCAGCCACCGTCCCAACGAGGGACAGGCCCGCGATTCCGGCGAAAACACTCGTGCGGACTGACGGTCTCATAGCGGGGCTCGTTTCGTGGGCTGGTGCTTACGGTTTACTCAACGTCGGATTCAGCGTAATGGTTCACCCTGTGCAACAGCCGTACGTCCGCTGTACGCGATCACCGCTGTACGCGATCACCGCTGTGCGCGTTCACGCCTGTACGCCATCAGGACCCGGCCGGTCACGCGGGGAGCTCAAATTCGTCCACGTGGCGGCCGCCGGTAGGCTAGAGGGGTGACTCCCGAAGAACTCTCCCTCGCCATATCCGCCTGCCTGAAAGCCGCCGTCGCTGCCGGCGAAATCGGGCTGTCCGCGTCAGCTGTTCCTGAAGACGTCCGCGTGGAGCGACCGAAGAACCGGGATCACGGCGACTGGGCCACCAACATCGCCCTTCAGCTGGCCAAGCAGGCCGGCACCAACCCGCGTGAATTCGCCACGATCCTTAGCGCCCGGCTGAAGACCATCGACGGCGTCTCGGCCGTGGACATCGCCGGCCCCGGCTTCCTGAACATCACCGTGGATGCCGCCGCTGCAGGTGCCCTGGCCAGGGCCATCGTGGAGTCTGGCGTGGAATACGGCACCAACACCGCGCTCGCAGGCCACGTGGTCAACATGGAATTCGTTTCGGCGAACCCCACCGGCCCGCTGCACATCGGCCACACGCGGTGGGCCGCCCTGGGCGACGCCATAGCCCGCGTGCTCCGTGCCTCCGGTGCAGAGGTCACCGCCGAGTACTACATCAACGACGCCGGCTCGCAGATGAACGTCTTCGCGAACTCCGTCTACTCCCGGCTCCACGGCCGCCCCGTGCCCGACGGCGGCTACCCGGGCCAGTACATCGCGGACCTCGGCCATGACGTCCTCACCGAACATCCGGACATCCGCGAACTCACCGAAATCGCCGCGCTTCCGGTCATCCGCTCGGCCGCCTACAAGGCCCAGATGAAGGACATCCAGGACACGCTTGCTGACTTCGGCGTGGCGTTTGACGTCTACTTCTCGGAGCAGGAACTGCACGACGCCGGTGCGATCGAAAGTGCCGTTGCCCGCCTTCGGGAGCAGGGCCACGTATTCGACGACGGCGGTGCGGTCTGGCTGCGCACCACCGACTTTGGCGATGACAAGGACCGCGTCATGATCCGGGCCAACGGCGAGCCCACCTACTTCGCCGCTGATGCTGCCTACTACCTGTCCAAGAAGGACCGCGGCTTCACCGAAAAGATCTACCTCCTGGGCGCGGACCACCACGGCTACATCAACCGGCTCAAGGCCATCGCTGCGTGCGCGGGCGATGATCCCGAGGTTAACATCGAGGTGCTGATCGGCCAGCTGGTCTCCGTCAACGGTGCCAAGCTGTCCAAACGTGCGGGCAACATCATTGAGCTCAAGGACCTCATCTCCTGGCTCGGCAAGGACGCTGTGCGCTACTCCCTGGCCCGGTTCCCGGCGGATTCCCCGCTCACACTTGACCCTGACCTGCTCAAGAAGCACAGCAACGAGAACCCGGTGTTCTACGTCCAGTACGCCCACGCACGCTCCCGCGGCACCGCCCGCAATGCTGTGGCCGCAGGGGTCGACCGGAGCGCGTTTGACGCTTCGCTGCTGGACCACGCCACGGAAAACGAGCTGCTCTCCTACCTCGGCAGCTACCCCTCGATTGTGGCCAAAGCCGCCGAGCTCCGCGAGCCGCACCGCGTGGCCCGCCACCTCGAGGTCATTGCCGGCGCCTACCACCGCTGGTACGACGCCTGCCGCGTTGCCCCGCAGGGCGAGGAAGCTGTCACCGACGTCAACCGGACCCGCTTATGGCTCAACGATGCCACCAGCCAGGTGCTGGCCAACGGGCTGGGCCTCCTTGGCGTTTCCGCGCCGGAGCGGATGTGAGCGCACTGACTGTGCAGGCCGGAAACAGCGGGTCCCCCCTGGCACCAGAGTGGCTGGCGGTGCCCGCCGACCTCAACGCCCTCCACGAACCTATGTGGGCAGGAAGCGTCCAGCGTAACGATGGCGGCGAGCTCGCCGTCGGGGGCATCCCCGTCAGCGACCTCAAGGCAAAGTTCGGCACACCGCTGTTCGTCATGGATGAGGCTGATTTCCGGGCCCGGGCCCGGGCGTTCAAGGACTCTTTCGACGCTGCTTTCCAGGACATCTGCGGGGGAGTGGACGTCTACTATGCCGGCAAGTCCTTCTTGTGCACGGCGGTGGTGAAGTGGGTGGAGGAAGAAGGCCTGCGCTTGGACACCGCATCCGGCGGTGAACTGGCGGTGGCAGCACGCGCGGGCATCGAGGGCGCGCGCGTGGCGCTGCACGGCAACAACAAATCGGACGCCGAGATCAACCGGGCCCTGGACATGGGACTTGGCCGGATAGTGGTGGACAGCCTGGACGAGCTGGAGCGAGTGGCCAAAATTGCCGCCAGCCGCGGCGAGCTGGCCAAGGTCATGCTGCGGCTGACCCCAGGGGTGCACGCCCACACCCACGAGTTCATCGCCACCGCCCACGAGGACCAGAAGTTCGGGCTGTCCATGGCGGAGGACACCACCGAACAGGCCGGCCTTTCAGCAGCGGAAGAGGCCGTAGCGGCGGCCACGGGCCACGCGAGCATCGACCTGCTCGGACTGCACTGCCATATTGGTTCCCAGATTTTCGAACCGGACGGTTTCGCGCTGGCTGCCGAGAAGCTCCTGCGCTTCCTTGCTGCCATGCAGGAAAAGTACTCCATCGTGATGCCGGAACTGGATTTGGGTGGCGGCTACGGCATCGCCTACACCTCGGTGGACACCCCGCGCCCAGCAGCGGAGATCGCACAGGCTATGGCCGCCGTCGTGCGTTCCACCTGCGCGGACCTGGGCATCAAGTCTCCCCGGATCTCCATCGAACCGGGGCGTGCCATCGTCGGCAGCACCACCTTCACGCTGTATGAGGTGGGAACGCTGAAGACCGTGCGCGTCGACGCACCCTCAGCCGGGGCAGCCGGAACCGGCGAAACCAGCGAAAATGCGGACGAAAACGTTACGCACCCCCGGCGCTATGTGTCAGTTGACGGCGGGATGAGCGACAACGCCCGTCCGGTGCTCTACGACGCGGATTATTCGGCGATTCTGGCCTCGCGCGCCTCCAACGCTGCCCCTCGGCTGTCCCGAGTGGTGGGCAAACATTGCGAGAGCGGCGACATAGTTGTTAGAGATGTATATCTGCCCGAGGACGTGGCAGCCGGTGATCTGCTTGCTGTACCGGGGACCGGCGCCTACTGCTGGGCCCTGTCAAGCAACTACAACTATCTGGCCCGGCCGGGCGTTGTCGCGGTGCGCGACGGATCTGCCCGGCTGATTGTCCGCGGGGAAACCGAAGAAGATCTGCTCAACCGCGACATGGGAGTCTGAATGACCGAATTGCGAACCCTGAAAGTAGCCCTCCTGGGCTGTGGCAACGTTGGGGCCCAGGTTGCGCGGATTCTCATTGAGGACGCCGACGCCCTGGCCGCCCGCACCGGTGCACGCCTGCAGCTCAGCGGCATCGCCGTGCGCAACGTGAACTCCAAACGGGACGTGGAGCTTCCGCAGGAACTCTTCACCACCGACGCCGAGACCCTCGTCAAGGATGCAGACCTGGTCATCGAGCTGATGGGCGGCATTGAGCCGGCCCGCACGCTGATCCTGTCAGCGCTGAGCAACGGCGCCTGCGTGGTCACCGGCAACAAGGCGCTGCTCGCCCAGGACGGGCCCACCCTCTACGAAGAGGCTGACAAAGCCGGCGTGCAGCTGTCCTACGAAGCAGCCGTAGCCGGCGCCATCCCCATCCTGCGCCCCATCCGCGACAGCCTCTCCGGCGACCACATCACCCGGGTGCTGGGCATTGTCAACGGCACCACCAATTTCATCCTGGACCAGATGGATTCCACCGGCGCCCAGTTCGCCGACGCCCTCGCCGAAGCCCAGCGCCTCGGCTACGCGGAAGCTGACCCCACCGCCGACGTTGAAGGCCACGACGCTGCCGCCAAGGCCGCCATCCTGGCCACGCTGTCCTTCCACACCCGGTTCGCCCTCGAAAACGTGCACTGCGAGGGCATCACCTCTGTCACCGCGGCGGACATTGCGGCGGCCAAGGACGCGGGCTTCGTCATCAAACTCCTCGCCATCGCCGAAAAGCTCACCGATTCCGACGGCGTCGAAGGCGTTTCGGTGCGCGTACACCCCACGCTGTTGCCCCGTGAGCACCCGCTTGCTGCCGTCCGCGGCGCGTTCAACGCCGTGTTCATCGAGGCGGAAAACGCCGGCGAACTGATGTTCTACGGCCAGGGAGCCGGCGGCACCCCGACGGCGTCTGCCGTCCTGGGTGACCTCGTCTCCGCGGCCCGCCGGCTGGTGCTGGGTGGACCCCAGCGGACCGAAACCACCACCGGTCACGTGCCCGCACTTCCCATCGACGCGGCAACCACGAGCTACTACATCGGACTGGATGTCGCGGACCAGCCCGGTGTCCTGGCACGCATCGCCCAGCTCTTCGCTGAGCACGGCGTGTCCATCGAAACCATGCGGCAGACCATCCACCGGGACGCCGACTCCAAGGGGGAGTCAGCAGAACTGCGGATCGTCACGCACCGTGCATCCGAGGCTGCCCTTGCAGCCACCGTCGAGGCCGTGAAGGGCCTGGACGTCATCAATTCAGTTACATCCGTTCTGCGGGTAGAAGGAGTCTAAGTGGCTCACCAATGGCGCGGCGTTATCCGCGAATACGCTGACCGTCTGCCCGTGACGGAATCCACCAGGGTGATCACCCTGGGCGAGGGCGGCACCCCGCTGGTCCACGCCCAGAAGCTCTCTGAACTGACGGGTTCCACCGTGTACCTGAAGGTCGAGGGGATGAACCCCACCGGCTCGTTCAAGGACCGCGGCATGACCATGGCCATGACGGCGGCCGTGGCGTCCGGGGCGAAGGCCGTTGTCTGCGCCTCCACCGGCAATACGTCCGCCTCCGCTGCCGCCTACGCTACTGCCGCCGGTTTGAAGTGCGCCGTGCTGGTTCCTGAAGGCAAGATCTCCATGGGCAAGCTGAGCCAGGCCATCGCGCACGGCGCCACGCTGCTGCAGGTGGACGGCAACTTCGACAACTGCCTGGACATCGCCCGGAAGTTGGGGGAGTCCTACCCGGTGTTCCTGGTCAACTCCGTCAACCCCGCCCGTATCCAGGGCCAGAAGACCGGCGCATTTGAGATTGTGGACGCGCTGGGCGATGCCCCGGACATCCATGTCCTGCCCGTCGGGAACGCGGGCAACATCACGGCGTACTGGAAGGGCTACAAGGAGTATTCGGCACCGTTCGAGTCCGCAACGGCCGGCACCCTTCCCGCCGTCTCCACCAAGACCCCGCAGATGTGGGGCTTCCAGGCCGCCGGTGCTGCCCCGTTCGTGGCGGGCCACCCCATCACCGAACCTGACACGATCGCCACGGCCATCCGGATCGGGAACCCGGCTTCCTGGGACGGTGCCATCGCTGCCCGTGATGAGTCCGGCGGGTTTATCGATGCCGTGACTGACGAGCAGATCCTTGAGGCCCACCGCTGGCTGTCCGCCCGCGAAGGCGTTTTCGTCGAGCCAGGCTCCGCCGCGGGTGTGGCCGGACTGCTCAAGAAGCACGCCGCCGGGGAAGTTCCGGCAGGTAAAACCATCGTTATCACCGTCACGGGCCACGGCCTCAAGGACCCCCAGTGGGCCCTGCGTACCGAGGACGGCAGTGAAGTGCAGCCCGTCAAGGTCTCCAACGACGTCGTCACCGTTGCAGCTGAACTGGGACTGGAAGAAAAGTAGCCTTGGAAACCACCACGCCCACCGCCGTTCTCCTTCCCCTCATCGAGGCAGGACAGCGCGTCACCATCAGGGTCCCGGCCACCAGCGCCAACCTTGGTCCGGGATATGACAGCCTCGGCCTTGCCCTGGCACTGCACGACACTTTGACGGTGGAAAGCCTCGAAACCGATGAGCTGCTGTTCGAGCTCAGCGGCGAGGGGGCGGACAGTCTTCCGCGCGACCCCAGCCACCTGGTGGTCAGGGCCATGGAAGCTGCCTTTTCCCGGCTTGGCTTCCGGCATGGCGGGCTCAGGATTACGGCCACAAATGTGAATCCCCATGGCCGCGGCCTGGGGTCGTCGGCATCGGCCGTGGTGGCGGCAGTGTCCGCCGCCAACGCCATGGTGCCCGCCGCGGGACAACGAGGGCGCGACTGGATCCTGCAACTGACCAGCGAGATGGAAGGCCATCCGGACAACGTGGCACCCGCGATTTTTGGCGGATTGGCGCTGTCATGGCAGGACAGTGACCAGTACAGGAGCACGTGCGCCACAGTGGTTGGTTCCGTGATCCCCATTGTGGCAGTTCCTGACTTTGAATTGTCCACCGAGGCCGCGCGGGCACTGCTGCCCGCGTCGGTTGGCCACCACGCCGCTGCGATGAACTCCGGCCGGGCAGCGCTGCTCATCCATGCGCTTACCCGGAAGCCGGAATTCCTGCTCGCCGGAACGGAGGACTACCTCCACCAGAGCTACCGGGCCGAAGCTATGCGACCCAGCGCTTTGCTCATCACGGCGCTGCGCATTGCAGGTCACGCAGCCGTCGTTTCCGGTGCCGGACCCACCGTGCTGGTCCTCGCCAACGGCGAAGCCGAAGCCACTGAAGTGCTTGCGCTGATTGAGTCGTTTACGGCGGCCAACACGCCGGGTATCGGCTGGCGCGTGCTGAAGCTGGCAGTGGACGTCGAAGGTGCTAAGGTGGACATGCACCGGCGTTAATTCCGCCTATCTGATCTGCGGCTCATTCAGTTGCTCATAGATCTCCTACTGCGCAATATTTTCCGGTGCCGCCTGCTTGGTCTGTCGCAGGAATCTGCAGCAAGAAGTGTCTGCCCCTGAACCGACAGCCCAGCGTTCCGCCATTAATCGGTGCGTGAGGTGAATCAGTATCCGGCCCTGCTGGCCGAAATCCAACCGGCAAGGCCGAAACTCCCGGCTGCAGATCTGAACTGCAGCCCAGATCAAATCATCGCGTCCAGCTCCCAGTCTGGACGCCGTCGAGGGGGAAGGATCCTTCGTGACCGAAACCACTGAGCTGTCTTCAGCTGTGGACACATCAACTTCTGCAGCCGGATCGTCAACGGCCGCACCCGCCAAGAGCAGTGGCCTCGCCGGCCTGAAGCTCGCCCAGCTGCAGGCACTTGCCAGCCAGCTGGGAATCTCCGGTGGTTCCCGCATGCGCAAGGGGGACCTGGTTAACGCCATTTCCGCCCACCGCTCAGGCACATCGGCCAGCAAGGCCCCGGCCAAGGCTACCGACAAGGCCACTGACAACCACGTAGCTGCTGCTGCTGCTCCGGTTGCTGCTGCCGGAGACACCTCGGAGGCCCCTGCCGCCGAGGGAACCCGCGCCCGTGGCCGTGGCCGCAGCCGGCGCGCTGTCAGCGACGGCGTTGTGGCGGCTCCCGCCGCAGCCACCGAAGCCCCGGCTGCCGCTCCCGCTGAAGCTCCGGCAGCCGCCCCCGCCGGGTCCGGCGAAGCAGCCGAAGGTGCCGGCGAACGCCGCCAGCCGCGGACCCGCAACCGCCGCCGCGGCGAAGCAGCAGCCATGTCCCCGCAGGCCGGCGAGGCTACCGAAGCGCCGTCCGAGCAGCCTGCCGCTGAACAACGGCAGGCAGACCGCGCCGAGACCCAGCGCACCGAAACCCCGCGCACCGAAGGCCAAAGTGCTGAATCCGGCGAAGGCCAGCGTGCCGACCGTCGCGAAAGCGGCCGCACCCGCGGCGGCCGTGACAGCAACGCCCGTGACTCCGGCACCCGTGACAGCAACGCCCGTGACTCCGGCACCCGTGACAGCACCGCCCGCGACAGCACCGCCCGCGACACGAATGTCCGGGAGAACGCCGATGGCGGCCGCGACAACGCCGGCAGCCGCGACGCAGGCCAGCGTGAAGGCACCCGCCGTGACGATTCCCGCGACAACGACGATTCCGACGGCGGCAGCCGCCGGAACCGCCGGAACCGGCGTGACCGCAACGACCGCAATGACCGCTCCGGCGGCCAGGACAGCCGGGACAACTCCCGCAACGAGCGTTTCCGCGACCGCAACGACCGCCGTCGGGGACGCGCCCAGGGACCGGACGTCGACGACGTCGAGGTCACCGAGGACGACGTCCTGCTGCCGGTTGCCGGCATCCTGGACGTCCTGGAGAACTACGCGTTCATCCGCACCTCCGGTTACCTGCCGGGCCCGAACGATGTCTACGTGTCCCTCGCCCAGGTCAAGAAGTACAACCTGCGCAAGGGCGACGCCGTCGTTGGCGCCATCCGTGCACCGCGTGAAGGCGAAGACCGCAGCCAGCAGTCCGCCCGCCAGAAGTTCAATGCCCTGGTCCGCGTCACCTCCGTCAACGGAAAAACGCCGGAAGAACTCAAGGACCGCGTCGAATTCGCCAAGCTGGTCCCGCTCTACCCGTCCGAGCGCCTGCGCCTGGAGACCGACCCCAAGAAGATCGGGCCCCGCGTCATCGACCTGGTTGCCCCGATCGGCAAGGGCCAGCGCGGCCTGATCGTCTCCCCGCCGAAGGCCGGCAAGACGCTCATCCTGCAGTCCATCGCCAACGCCATCACCACCAACAATCCTGAGGTCCACCTCATGATGGTGCTCGTTGACGAACGTCCCGAAGAAGTTACGGACATGCAGCGCACCGTCAAGGGCGAGGTCATTGCCTCCACCTTCGACCGTCCCGCAGACGACCACACCACCGTGGCCGAACTCTCCATCGAACGCGCCAAGCGCCTCGTGGAGATGGGCATGGACGTAGTGGTTCTCCTCGACTCCATGACCCGACTGGGCCGCGCCTACAACCTGGCAGCACCGGCCTCCGGCCGTATCCTGTCCGGTGGTGTGGACTCCGCCGCGCTGTACCCGCCGAAGCGCTTCTTCGGTGCAGCCCGCAACATCGAAAACGGTGGCTCACTCACCATCCTGGCAACGGCCCTCGTGGAGACCGGTTCCAAGATGGACGAGGTCATCTTCGAAGAGTTCAAGGGCACCGGCAACATGGAGCTCCGCCTCTCCCGCCAGTTGGCTGACAAGCGCATCTTCCCGGCGGTGGACGTCAACGCGTCCGGCACCCGCCGTGAGGAGAACCTGCTTTCCCCCGAGGAAGTCAAGATCATGTGGAAGCTGCGCCGCGTCCTCTCCGGACTCGAAACGCAGCAGAGCCTTGAGCTGCTGACCAACAAGATCCGGGAGACCCAGAGCAACGTTGAGTTCCTGATGCAGGTCCAGAAGACGACGCTTGGTGCAAAGTCGGATAACGACAAGTAGATTAACCAGGGGTGGGGCCGTCGGTTGTTTCGTCGGCCCCACCCCTTTGTCGTTCGGTTTTTTGCCGCCCCAGCACTTACGCGTGGCGGCCTCCTCCTGACGGACTGGGCCACCACGCTCCGGCAGGCCCGAAGCCACTCCCGGGGCGGCAAAAAACCGACCGACCTGCGTTCGTCCCACCCAACGCGCGGCATTACTAGACTTGTGAGAGTCGAAAGAGGTTTTGAAATGTTTGAGTCCGTACAGGGCCTGCTTGACGAGCATGATGCTATCCAGGCACAGCTGGGGGATCCTGCTGTTTATGCTGATCAGCGGCTGGCCCGGAAGTTGGGGCGGCGCTCGGCCCAACTTAACGGCATTGTTGAGGCCTACCACAAGTGGGAAGGGCTTCGGGATGACCTTTCGGCTGCCAAGGAGATGGCAGCCGAAGACCCTGAGTTCGCTGCCGAGGTGCCTGAGTTGGAGGCGGCCATGGAGGCTACTTCAGCCAAGCTGCGGCGCCTGCTCATCCCGCGCGACCCTGACGATGCCCGCAACGTGATCCTGGAGGTCAAGGGCGGCGAAGGCGGCGACGAAGCTGCGCTGTTCGCCGGCGACCTCCTGCGGATGTACACCCGGTACGCGGAATCACGCGGCTGGAAGACCGAGCTTATCTCGGCCACCGAGTCTGACCTGGGCGGTTACAAAGACGTCCAGATGGCCGTCAAGGGAAGCTCCAACGATCCTGCCGAGGGCGTCTACGCGCGGCTCAAGTTCGAAGGTGGGGTCCACCGTGTGCAGCGGGTGCCCGTCACCGAATCCCAGGGCCGGATCCATACCTCCGCTGCCGGCGTCCTGGTTCTTCCCGAGGTGGACGAGCCCGAAGAGCTGGACATCAACCAGAACGACCTGAAGATCGACGTGTACCGCTCCTCCGGCCCCGGCGGCCAGTCCGTGAACACCACTGACTCCGCTGTCCGCATCACGCACCTTCCCACCGGCATTGTGGTGGCCATGCAGAACGAGAAATCGCAGCTGCAGAACCGCGAAGCAGGCATGCGCGTACTCCGCGCCCGCATCCTGGCGCACCAGCAGGAGATCATCGACGCCGAGAATTCGGCCCAGCGTAAGTCCCAGATCCGTACCATGGACCGTTCCGAGCGCATCCGCACGTACAACTACCCGGAAAACCGGATCGCCGACCACCGCACCGGATATAAGGCGTACAACCTGGACCAGGTCATGAACGGCGACCTGGAGCCGGTCATCCAGTCCGCCATCGAGATGGACGAACAGGCACGCCTGGACGCCATCGGCGAATAGCCTGTTGCTGGAAACAACACAGCCATGACACCAAGACCGGAAGAGTCCCTGGCTGCTGCCGTCAGGGCGGCCACCGCGGTCCTTCGGGACGCCGGCGTCCCCAGTCCCCGCGTCGATGCCGAGCTGTTGGCGGACCACCTGCTGGGGGTGGGGCTCGGCCGGCTCCGGGCCATGATGCTGGGTGATTCCCCCGTGCCGGAGGGATACGCCGAACTTGTGGCCGAACGGGCACAGCGGATCCCGCTGCAGCACATCACGGGCGTGGCCCACTTCAGGTATCTCGAGCTCGCCGTGGGGCCCGGAGTGTTTATCCCGCGTCCCGAAACGGAATCCGTTGTCCAACTGGTCATCGACCACGTCAAGGGCATGGCCCATCCGCGGATTGTGGACCTGGGCACGGGCTCCGGAGCGATTGCCGGCTCCATCGCCCACGAAGTACCCGGCGCTGAAGTCCACGCCGTGGAGTTCAGTGCGTTCGCGCACGCATGGGCCGAGAAAAACCTGGCTCCGCTGGGCGTCAGGCTCATGCTGGGGGACCTGCGCGACGCACTGCCTGAACTCAACGGAACATTCGACGTCGTGGTTTCCAACCCGCCCTACATTCCCGCCGAAGCCATCCCCAATGAACCCGAAGTGGCCCTCCACGATCCTCCCGAAGCCCTGTACGGCGGGGGAGCTGACGGCATGGAACTGCCGACGGCGGCGGCCGCCTCGGCAGCCCGGCTGCTGGTTCCCGGCGGCTACTTCGTGATGGAACACGCCGAAGTCCAGGCCGGCTGGATCGCCGCCATGATGAAGCGCACCGGTGTCTGGACCGAGATCACCACCCACCTGGACCTCAACGGCAAGGAACGCGCCACCAGTGCCGTGCTTGCCGGTCCGCGCCACGACTGATGAAAGAATAGGCCAGTGACCACAACCTACAACTGCACGTCAGAGGACCAGCGCGCCCTGGGCCTGGAGCATGCCCAGCGTGCCATCAGCGAAAAGAAGTGCGTGGTCTTTCCCACCGACACTGTCTACGGGATCGCGGCCGACGCCTTCTCGCCGCAGGCCGTCACCACGCTGCTGGTCGCCAAGGGACGCAGCCGGGCCATGCCGCCGCCCGTACTCATCCCAAGGATCAATGCCCTGGACGGACTGGCGACGGATATTTCCGCAGATGCCCGCAAGCTGGCTGAGGCATTCTGGCCCGGCGGCCTCACCCTGATCCTGCACGCCCAGCCGTCGCTGGACTGGGACCTTGGCGATACCCAGGGAACAGTAGCCCTCCGCATGCCCGCCGACGAAGTGGCCCAGGAGCTCCTGACCCTAACCGGTCCACTCGCGGTGTCCTCCGCCAACCGCACCGGCCAGGCCCCCGCGCAGACCGCAGCCGAAGCGCGGGCCCAGCTCGCGGAATCGGTGGAGGTCTACCTTGAAGGCGGCTTCCGGCCGCTGGAAGGAACGGACGCAGTGGCATCCACCATCGTTGATGCCACCGGGCCCATCCTGCGGGTGGTGCGCAACGGTGCCGTGTCCTTGGACCGGCTCCGGGAGCATGTTCCGGGCGTCCTGGGCCTGGGTGAAATTCCGATGGCTGAGACTGAAGAAGCTGCGCCTGGGGAAGCTGAAGCGGAGAATGCAGCGCAGGACAAGGCTGCTGGGCCCGGGCCTGCAGCCGAACCTGTAGCAGCAGCAGAGCCGGCGGAACGCCAAGAGCCTCAGACGGCCGCAGGTGCACCGGACGTGCGGGCACCCGTAGTGCCCGCCGAAAAGGATCCGGAGGCATGATCCTTGGCCGCGACCGCCTACGACTGCTGGATGTCGAGGTCACTGCCCTGCCGGAACAGCGCATGGCCGGCGTCCTCGGTGACCTCATTGCAACGGGAGGCCGGCGCACGGTAGTCGGTCACAACCTGCACAGCTGCTACCTCTACCACACGCTGCCGGACTTCAAAGCGCTGTATGACTCTGCTGACGTTGTCCTCCTGGACGGCGCTCCGGTCTACGCAGCCTGGAAGCTTCAGGGACACGCGGCCACGGCCGATTCCAGTTTCCGGGTGGGTTCGACTGACTGGATCAAGCACCTGGGTTCTGTGACCGGCCTGGACCGTGTGGCTGTAGTGGGAACAAACAGCCTCAGCAATGCCGCAGCGTGCCGCAAGCTCGAAACACTCCTGCCCGGAACTAAGGTGCTCGGCTGGGCGGGGGAGGACTGGCACCCGGAGCGGGAACTCGCCGTCGTACATGAACTCCGGGACTTTGGACCGAACCTGGTCCTGGTGGGGCTTGGCATGCCGCTGCAGGAATCCTTCCTGTGGCAGCGCCGTGATGAGTTGCCGGACGCCGTCTATGGCGCTGTGGGCGGCGCGCTGGACCAGATCTCCGGACACCAGCGGCTCGCCCCGCGGTGGCTGGGCCGGCTCGGCTTTGAATGGCTCTGGCGCCTGGTCCACTCCCCGCGAAGGGTTTTCGGCCGTGTGTTCTTTGAACCCTGGAAGCTGGCCGTCGTCCTGGCCGGCCGCAAATTACGAGCCATGACTGCAGGGGCAAGCAAATGACCGGAAACGTCGTCGCCGTGGTGGTCACATACAACCGGCGGGAGCTCCTGGAAACCACGCTCCGGGGCATCACGACAGGAACGGTCCTGCCCTCCACGGTAGTCATCGTCGACAATGCGTCCACTGACGGCACTGAGAATTTCCTGGCCGGATACACCGGTCCCGTTGCCACGGATACCATGCGGCTGCAGCAGAACCTGGGCGGCGCCGGAGGGTTTGTAGTAGGCATGGAGCGGGCGGTTTTGGACCACGCAGCGGACTATGTCTGGATCATGGATGACGATACGGAGCCGCAGCCCGGAGCCCTCGCCGAAGCCCTCGGAGCAGCGCAGTCCTACGCCGCGGTGTCCGGCGATGAGCCAAGTTTTGTGGCCAGCCGGGTCGTGTGGACTGATGGCCGCGACCACCCGATGAACAAGATGCGCCCGAGGATTGGTGCCACCGACCAGGAGCGCGAGCTCGCGGGCCGGGCAGGGGGAGTGCAGATCAGGACGGCGTCGTTCGTCTCGATCCTCATCGATGCCGGCGAAATCCGGCGCTATGGCCTTCCCATAGCTGACTACTTCATTTGGAACGACGATTTGGAATACACGGCCCGGATCTCCCGGCACCGGAATGCCATCTCGGTGGAAAAGTCCGTCGCGAACCATCACACCAAGTCCTTTGGGGACGCGGGAGCCGATCCCGGTACACGCTTCTACTACGAAGTGCGCAACAAAATCTGGGTCTATACCCGGTCCGCGGCCCTCACCCCGTGGGAGAAGATCCTGTACTCCGGCGCGTCGGTCCGTAACTGGACCCGGACCGTCGCTCGCTCTCCCAACAAGGGACTGCTCCTCAAGGGGCTCCTGCGGGGACTGCTGCACGGGATGAAAGCGCCGCGCAGCAACGAGCAGGTCCTCAACGGGATCTATCCGCTCCGCGATGTGCGGCTGACCGGGGGACCTGTCGCATGATCATGTACCTGCTCATGGGGCTGACGGCCGCCGTCGTCTCCTATGGGGGCACCTGGGGTGCCCGCGTTGTGGGCAACAGGCTGCAACTCCACATGCCTATCCGCAGCCGTGACATGCACTCGGTCCCGGTGTCCCGGCTGGGTGGTGTGGCCATCTTTCTTGGCGTGCTTGTTGCCCTCATCGTGGCCAGCCAGTCCTTCTTCGTCAAAGACATCTACCGGAACAACTTCTCGCCGTGGGGCGTCCTGGCTGGCGCGGCGGTGATCGTGCTGGTGGGGGTGGCGGATGATCTCCTGGATATCCGCTGGTGGGTCAAGCTCATTGGCCAGAGCGTGGGAGCTTTGGTGGTGGCCATCTGGGGAGTGCGGATGACCATTGTCCCGTGGGTGCCGGAGCCGATTGTCCTCGAGAACGACATGCTCCGCACCGTGCTGACCGCGGGGCTGATCGTCACCACCATGAATGCCTTCAACTTCATTGACGGCCTGGACGGGCTGGCCGCCGGCGTGGCGATCATCGGCGGAACCGCGTTCTTCTTCACGGCTTACTGGGTGCACCGCAACGCCGTCCTGCTGGACTATTCGGACCTCGCCACGCTGGTGACGGCCGTCGTCGTGGGCAGTTGCATCGGTTTCCTGCCGCACAACTGGTTCCCGTCGAAGATCTTTATGGGCGATTCCGGTGCCATGCTCATCGGGCTGCTGTTCGCCGCCGCGGGTATCGTGTCCACCGGCCAGATCACCTCCGGGCTGTATGACAGAGCCAACGGTATCTCCACCGTGATCCCTATTCTGTTGCCGTTCGCGGTGCTCTTCCTGCCGTTGCTGGACCTTGGATTAGCCGTAGTTCGCAGAACGGCCAGGGGGCGTTCGCCCTGGTCCGCAGACCGTGGACACCTCCACCACAAGCTCCTGGACATCGGCTACTCCCACCGGACCGCTGTGATCCTGATGTACCTGTGGACCGCGGTGCTGTCATTCGGCGGCCTGGCTTTTGCTGTATTCCCCTGGCAATACGTCTTGGCCGTTGACCTCTTCGCCTCGCTGGTGATGGGCCAGCTAACGGCATGGCCGTACCTGCGCCGGGGGAGCGACGAGCCGGCCACGTAACCGTGTTCGGATTCATTTCTATCTCGTGTAGAATTTAGGGGCAGCCAAAGCTGCCCCTCCACCCAGCCCCAGGGCGCCGACGATTGGGATCTCATGACCTCCAACGCCGACCCCGGACCCGCGTCCGGCAACGGATCCGTTGGTGGCTCCGGTCCCACCCGGTCGCTGTGGCTGCGCCTCCTGGCCATCAGTTCAGCTGCCGGTGCCGGCGCGATCATTCTGGCGGGGATTCCGGCTGTCATCCTGAATGGGCCCGACGGCGTCCTGTCCAGTACCTTGGGCGGCCTCCTGGTCATGGTCTTCTTCGCTATCAGCCTCCTGGTCGGCCACTTCATGGGGCGCAATAACCCGTCCGGTGCCATCGGAATGTTCGTGGCCACCTACTTTGTCAAAGTAGTGGGTTTCGCCGTTGTGCTGTTCCTGATCGGAGCACCCGCCTGGTTGCACGGCCGATGGTTCCTGATCGGTGCTGTTGCCACTGTTGTCTTCTGGCAGGCCGCCGAGATCTACGGCTTCAGCAAGGCACGCCTGCAGATTTACAACGACCCGGAGCCGAAGGAGCCGCACGATGTCTGAGCGGAAACGACCAGCCGAAAACGGCTCTTCCGCGCCCAAGAACGCTGCTCCCACGATGGGGGTGTCGGCCGAAAACAACGACGGCGGATACAACGCCGGAATGGCCGTCTTTAGCTACATTATTGGCGGAATCATCGTCTGGAGTTTGATAGGGTGGGGTCTGGATAATCTGTGGGGAACCCGCTGGATCGTGCTCGCAGGCGCTCTGCTTGGAGCTCTCGGGGGTTTCTATCTTTCCCACATGCATGGCCTTACCAGTTCCAGAACCACGGCCGGTAAGAGCAGAGCAGACAGCGGCCCGTCCGCGGACGGAAACACAAATGCCAAATAATTTCACAGGGGGAGCTGCGGAGCACAAATCCGCGGGTCCTCGACCAACGCCCAATGATGGACACTGCAGAGAGGAAACGCGTTGATCGCGCTTGCGCTCCCGGCCCAAGATTCAGGAGAGTTTAATCCTCCTGGAATTGAAGAAATGCACCTGCCGGCAATCCTGCCGTGGGGGGTGGCTGACGGATTCTCCAAGCAGATGCTGCTCGTAATCCTGTCGGTCGTCATTATCGCCACATTCTTTCTGCTAGCTGCGCGGAAGCAGCAGCTTGTTCCCGGCAAGCTCCAGTTCGCTGGTGAAATGGCCTATGGCTTTGTGCGTAACAGCATCGCCAAGGACATTATCGGTGGCAAAGACTTTATGAAGTATGTGCCGCTGTTGTTCAGCCTCTTCTTCTTTATCCTCGTAAACAACATTTACGGCGCCATTCCCGTGATTCAGCTGCCGAGCTTCTCGCACGTCGGCGGCGCCTATGTCCTGGCGGGCATTGTGTACGTCACGTGGATTGGCATTGGCATCAAGAAGAACGGCCTGAAGTACTTCAAGCTGGCCACGGTACCCTCCGGTGTACCGGTCTATATTCTCCCGCTCATCATCCCGATCGAGATCATCTCGAACTTCCTGGTCCGGCCCGTCACGCACAGCCTCCGTCTGTTTGCCACCATGCTGGCCGGCCACCTGATCGTCATGATCGCCGGTTCCGGCATTGAGTTCCTCATCATGCAGGAGAGCGTCCTTCTCAAGGGAGCCTCGGTACTCGTCCTGGCCGGTTCCATCGCCATGTACATGCTCGAGGCGCTCATCATGGCCCTCCAGGCGTACGTCTTCACGCTGCTGACTGCCATCTATATCGAAGGCGCGCTGCACGCGGACAGCCACTAAGGCACCTACAATCTTCCCCTCACGGGGATGAAGCAACCCAAACAACCTGCCACATGGGTGGCATCTTGAAAGGAAAACCATGAACGGCTCCATCAACGGCTCCCTCAACCTCATCGGCTACGGCCTCTCCGCCATCGGTGGTGGTATCGGTGTGGGTCTCGTGTTCGCCGCTTACATCAACGGCGTAGCACGTCAGCCGGAGGCCCAGCGCGTCCTGCAGCCGATCGCATTCCTCGGCCTGGCCCTGACTGAAGCCCTCGCCATCCTCGGCCTGGTCTTCGCCTTCGTTCTCAAGTAAACCTTCAGAACCAAGCGAACATCCAGAACCGAGTAGATAAGGACGGGTGAATTATGTATCAAACGATCATCTCAGCCGCCGTGGAAGGCGCCGAGGCGACCAACCCGCTCGTTCCCAACGTCTGGGAAATGGGCGTTGTCCTCGTCGGCTTTGCTGTCCTCATGTTCATCGTGGTCAAGTTCGTTGTCCCGATGTTCGAGAAGACGTTTGCAGAGCGTGCCGAGGCCATTGAAGGTGGCATTGCTAAGGCAGAAAAGGCGCAGGCAGAGGCTTCTGCAGCACTCGAAGAGTACAAGCAGCAGCTCACGGAAGGCCGCGCGGAAGCTAACCGCATCCGCGAGGAAGCCCGTGCTGAAGGCGCCCAGATCCTTGCAGATCTGAAGGAAAAGGCTGCCGCTGAGTCTGCCCGCATCACGGCACAGGCACACGTGCAGATCGAATCGGAGCGCCAGGCCGCAGTTGTGTCCCTGCGCTCCGAGGTAGGCACGCTGGCCACCACGCTGGCAGGCCGCATCGTTGGCGAAGCACTCAACGATGACGAGCGTTCTGCCCGTGTGGTTGACCGCTTCCTGGCAGATCTGGAGAACCAGAACGCAGGTGCAGCTAAGTAATGTCAGGTGTATCGAGCGAATCGCTGACCAAGGCGCTGACCCAACTGGAAGCAAAGCTTCCGTTGGCCTCGCTGCAGTTGGCTAAGGAACTCTTCGGAATCCTGGGAACGGTGGACAGCTCGGCTGGCTTGCGCCGCGCCCTGACTGACCCGTCCCGCACCGGTGACGAAAAGTCGGCGCTTGTCAGGCAGCTGGTTGGCGGAAAAGTCTCCGCTGAGGCTGCGGACATCGCGGGCGGACTGGCCAGTTCACGCTGGGCATCGGCCCGAGATATCGGCGATGCACTCGAGACGCTTGCCGCAACGGTGGTTATCGCCGTTGCTGAAAACAAGTCGGCCGTTTCTGCCTCCGGAATCTCTGGGCTGGAAGAGCTGGAGAACGATCTGTTCTCCTTCAACCAGGCCGTTGCCTCCAACCACGAGGTACAACGTGCTCTGTCTGAGCCGCAGGCCAGTGCTGCAGCGAAGACCGGGTTGGCGCAGAAGTTGCATACCGGCGCAGGCGAGGAAGCAAACGTCCTCATTGCGCAGGCGGTTTCCCAGCCCCGCGGCATCAAGCCGACCATGCTGGTAGCCCGGTTCGCCGAGCTGGCAGCCAAGCGGCAGCAGCGCTGGATTGCAACGGTCAGTGTCACCCGTCCTTTGACGGAAACGCAGTTCGCCCGCCTCCAGTCAGGGCTTAATTCCCTGTACGCTCGCGAGCTCAAGATCAACCTCACCGTTGATCCTGAACTGATCGGTGGAATCCGCGTCCAGGTGGGTGACGAAGTGCTTGACGCTTCGGTTATAACCCGGCTGGGTCAGCTTCACCGCCAACTGGCCGGTTAGCCGGACAAGCACAACTTAACGAAACGAAACCCCGGTCATCGTGAGCAACGATGATCACGAAAACAGGAGAGCAGGGACTGCAGATGGCCGAATTGACCATCAACGCCGACGACGTCCGTAATGCGTTGAACGAGTTCGCGGCGTCCTACGAACCCGGAAACGCAGAGCGCGTAGAGGTTGGCCGTGTAACAACCGCAGGTGACGGCATCGCCCGTGTTGAGGGCCTTCCCTCGGTCATGGCGAACGAGCTGCTTCGCTTTGAAGACGGCACCCTGGGCCTGGCCCAGAACCTTGACGTCCGCGAGATCGGTGTCATCGTACTCGGTGACTTCACCGGAATCGAAGAGGGCCAGGAAGTCCACCGTACGGGTCAGGTTCTGTCCGTACCGGTAGGCGACGCCTTCCTCGGCCGTGTGGTTGACCCCTTGGGCCAGCCCATCGACGACCTCGGCGAGATCAAGGCCGAAACCACCCGTGCTCTGGAACTCCAGGCGCCCGGCGTGACCCAGCGTAAGTCGGTCCACGAGCCGATGCAGACCGGTCTGAAGGCTATCGACGCCATGATCCCGATCGGCCGCGGCCAGCGTCAGCTGATCATCGGTGACCGCCAGACCGGCAAGTCGGCAATCGCTATCGACACCATCATCAACCAGAAGGCCAACTGGGCTTCCGGCGACGTGACCAAGCAGGTGCGTTGCATCTACGTGGCAATCGGTCAGAAGGCATCCACCATTGCGGCTGTCCGTCAGACCCTTGAGGACAACGGCGCTCTGGAATACACCACCATTGTGGCTTCCCCGGCGTCTGACCCCGCAGGCTTCAAGTACCTGGCACCGTACGCCGGTTCGGCCATCGGCCAGCACTGGATGTACGGCGGCAAACACGTCCTCATCGTGTTTGATGACCTCTCCAAGCAGGCCGAGGCGTACCGTGCAGTGTCACTGCTGCTGCGCCGCCCGCCGGGACGCGAAGCTTACCCGGGCGACGTCTTCTACTTGCACTCCCGCCTGCTGGAGCGTTGTGCCAAGCTCTCTGACGAGCTCGGTGCCGGTTCGATGACCGGCCTGCCACTCATCGAGACCAAGGCAAACGACGTCTCTGCCTACATCCCGACCAACGTGATCTCCATTACCGATGGCCAGATCTTCCTGCAGTCGGACCTCTTCAACGCTAACCAGCGTCCGGCTGTCGACGTGGGTGTCTCTGTGTCCCGCGTTGGTGGTGCTGCACAGGTCAAGTCCATGAAGAAGGTCTCCGGTACTTTGAAGCTGGAATTGGCCCAGTACCGCGACATGCAGGCTTTCGCCATGTTCGCTTCGGACCTTGATGCCGCATCGCGCCAGCAGCTGACCCGTGGTGCCCGCCTGATGGAGCTGCTCAAGCAGGGCCAGTACTCTCCGTTCCCGATCGAGAACCAGGTTGTGTCCATCTGGGCCGGTACCAACGGCTACCTCGACGAGGTTCCGGTTGAGGACATCAACCGCTTTGAGACCGAATTCCTGGAGCACCTCAAGCACAAGTCCTCCATCCTGACCACGCTGGCGCAGACCAACGTTATGGACGATGACACTGCCGAAGCACTGAAGACTGCAATCGTGGCCTTCAAAAAGGGCTTCTTCGGTGAAGGTGACAACCGCCTGGTAGGCGCCGGCCACGAGGAGCACGACGCTATCTCCGAGGGTGACGTTGACCAGGAAAAAATCGTCAAGCAGAAGCGCTAGTTTCGCTGGCAGGGACTGCCGGGACCTTTGAGGTTCCGGCAGTCCCGGCCATCGGGATCTTAGGAAAGGAAAAGTATGGGAGCCCAGATTCGGGTCTACCGCCAGAAGATCAGCTCGACCACGTCGATGCGCAAGATCTTCAAGGCGATGGAACTGATCGCTACCTCGCGCATTGGCAAGGCCCGCGCACGCGTAGCGGCTTCACTGCCTTACGCAAACGCGATTACGCGTGCCGTTTCTGCTGTCGCGAGCCAGAGCGAAATCGACCACCCGTTGGTCACCGAACCGGAGCAGATCCGCCGGGCCGCCGTCCTGGTCATCAGTGCTGACCGCGGCCTTGCCGGTTCCTATTCGGCAAGTGTGCTTAAGCAGGCGGTTGGCCTCAACGAACTGCTCCGCGGAGAGGGCAAAGAAGTCAAGACGTATGTGATGGGCCGCAAGGCGCAGGCGTACTTTGACTTCCGCACCCTTCCTTACGAGCGGGTGTGGACCGGCAACACGGATGCGCCCGAGTTTGGAACTGCACGTGAAGTCGGCGCGGCACTGCTCGAAGCCTTCGCGGCAGACTATGAAGAGGGTGGCGTGGACGAGATCCATGTCGTTTACACCCGCTTCAAGTCCATGGTGATGCAGGAGCCGACGGTTATCCGGCTGCTGCCGCTCGAGGTTGTTGAAGAGCAGGCGGCGTCCGAGTCGGACCTCCTGCCGCTCTACGAATTCGAGCCGGAGGCGGAACAGGTCCTTGATGCCCTGCTGCCGCGCTACATCGAGTCACGCATTTTTGCCGCCATGTTGCAGGCCGCAGCTTCCGAGCTTGCAGCCCGCCAGCGGGCGATGAAGTCTGCCGGCGACAACGCCACGGACCTTATCAAGAAGTACACGCGTCTGCGCAACACAGCCCGACAGGCTGAAATTACGCAGGAGCTTTCTGAAATCGTTGCCGGTGCCGACGCCTTGAACGCGTCCTAGCCCGGTCCGGTCCAGCTGTACCTGCACTAAAGAACAAACTTAACCCCACGCCATCTACTGAGTGAAGTGAGAGAGATGACTGCCACTGCTACCGAACACGTAGCCGCGACGACCGGTGCTACCGGCCGTATTGCACGTGTTATTGGCCCGGTTGTCGACGTCGAATTCCCGGCTGACGCAATCCCCTCGATTTACAACGCACTCACCACCGAGATTACCCTCAACGGTGAGACCAAGACCATCACGTTCGAGGTTGCCCTGCACCTCGGCGACAACGTGATTCGCGCCATCTCCCTGCAGGCAACCGACGGACTGGTCCGCGGTACCGCTGTGGTGGATACCGGTGCCCCCATCTCCGTGCCCGTCGGCGACGTCGTCAAGGGGCACATCTTCAACGTCCTCGGACAGCCGCTTGACGTGACGGAGGCCGAACTCGAGATCACCGAGCGCTGGCCCATTCACCGCAAGGCCCCGGCCTTTGCGACGCTTGAGGGTTCCACCGAGATGATGGAAACCGGCATCAAGGTCATTGACCTTCTCACCCCGTACATCAAGGGTGGAAAGATCGGCCTGTTCGGCGGCGCCGGCGTGGGCAAGACGGTTCTGATCCAGGAAATGATCACCCGTGTGGCCCGTAACTTCGGTGGTACCTCTGTATTCGCCGGTGTTGGCGAGCGTACCCGTGAAGGTAACGACCTCTGGGTCGAAATGGAAGAGGCAGGCGTCCTCAAGGACACCGCCCTTGTATTCGGCCAGATGGATGAGCCGCCGGGAACGCGTCTTCGAGTTGCACTGTCTGCCCTGACCATGGCGGAGTATTTCCGCGATGTGCAGAACCAGGACGTGCTGCTCTTCATCGACAACATCTTCCGCTTCACCCAGGCAGGCTCCGAGGTTTCCACCCTCCTCGGCCGCATGCCGTCGGCCGTGGGCTACCAGCCCAACCTGGCTGACGAGATGGGCCTCCTCCAGGAGCGCATCACGTCCACCAAGGGCCACTCGATCACCTCGATGCAGGCCATCTACGTTCCCGCAGATGACTACACCGACCCGGCCCCGGCCACGACCTTCGCACACCTCGACGCAACCACGGAACTTTCTCGTGAAATTGCTTCCCGTGGTCTGTACCCGGCCGTTGACCCGCTGACGTCGACGTCCCGCATCCTGGACCCGCAGTACATCGGTCAGGCCCACTACAACACGGCTGTCCGCGTGAAGCAGATCCTGCAGAAGAACAAGGAACTCCAGGACATCATCGCCATCCTTGGCGTTGACGAACTGTCGGAAGAGGACAAGATCGTTGTGTCGCGTGCACGCCGTATCCAGCAGTTCCTCTCCCAGAACACCTACACCGCCAAGCAGTTCACCGGCGTCGAGGGCTCTACCGTCACCATCAAGGACACGGTTGAAGGCTTCACTGCCATCTGCGACGGCGAGCTTGACCACATTGCAGAGCAGGCGTTCTTCAACGTCGGCGGCTTGGACGATGTTGAGCGCCAGTGGGCCAAGATCCAGGAACAGACCAAGTAATATGGCTGAGCTTGAGGTTGAGATTGTCGCAGCGGACCACTTCGTGTGGTCCGGAGCGGCCACGATGGTCAAGGCCCGCACCAGTGATGGTGAGATCGGAATCCTGCCCGGCCACTCGCCCCTGCTGGCGATCCTGGCCGAAGGTGAACTGGCCATTGAGCCGGTTTCCGGGAACCGCATTGCCGTGGCTGTTGACGGCGGATTTTTCTCCGTCGACAACAACCGCGTGGTGATTGTTGCTGACAACGCCCAACTGGGTGACGCGGCTACTGCTGGGATCCGCTAGCACGACCCTGATGGACGCGCCCACTTTTACGTTCATCGCCCTGGCAATCACCTTTGGATTGCTGATATTTGCCCTGTGCCTTGTGGGGGTGCGCCGCTTCAATCTGCGGCGTGCCCTCGGCACGGTGGACGCCTCCATTTGCACGGTTGGAAACAGCTGGCAGATGGGGGTTTGTCGTTACCAGGACAACGACCTTGAATGGTTCCGCCTGGCGTCCCTGAGCCTGCGGCCCAAACATAAGTTCAAGCGCAGTTCCCTGGAACTTCTGGGCCGGCGCAAGCCCACCGAAGCCGAGGCAGTCAAGGTACAGCCCGACGTCGTGATCGTGGAACTGCGCTGCGAAGGCCAGGACCTGCGGCTGGCCATGAAGTTCGATGCCTACACGGGTCTATCTTCCTGGCTGGAAGCCGGTCCTGTCATCGGCGTCGGCACGTGGCGCTAGGCACGTGGACTGGGTCGAGGATATCCGGCTGACGGGCGGGCCGCTGTATTGGTCCGCCTGGGTACTTGGTGCTGCCGGAGCGGCGTTCCTGCTTTGGCTTCCGAGGCTTCCTGGCCGCCGCCGCTGGTTACTCAGCGTTGCCGCCGCCCTGGCCGTCACTGCAGGCCTGGTCTTGCTGATCCACTGGATGCTGATCTACCTGACGTCGGTTTTCCCCAACGACGTACCCTACGCCGTTCTGACGTGGGTTTTTGCCGCCGCTGCGTCGCTGCTGGTCCTGCTGCTCCGCGTTCGCTTCGATTCATGGCGGCGCCGAGGGCTCGACGTGGTGGCGTTTGCGGCCGTCCTCCTGCTGTCAACTGTGCAGGTCAACGCCTACTTCGGCCTCAACCGGACCATCGCTGATCTGACGGGCACCGCCATTAGCCGCATCCCTGCCCTTGAACCCGCCCTGATGCACCAGCCCGGAACACCTGCCCTGCCGTTCACCGGGTGGACGGCCGCCGGTACACTGCCTGACAACGGCGTTCTGCGCACCGTGTCCATTCCCGGCACCGCTTCCGGGCTCCAGACGCGTACGTCCTACGTTTATCTTCCGCCGGCCTACTTCGCCGCGAACCGTCCCAGCCTTCCGGTCCTGGTGCTGGTTCCCGGCCAGCCCGGTGGTCCCGCTGACTGGCTTACAGGCGGCTCCCTGCTGCCACGGATGGAGAGTTTCGCAGACCGGCACGGGGGAGTGGCGCCCGTGGTGGTGGTGGTGGATCCCAACGGCAGCCAAAACGCCAACAATCTGTGCATGGACAGTGACCTTGCCAAAGCGGACACCTATCTCTCGGTGGATGTGCCTGACTGGATCGTGCACACCCTGGACGTTGACCAGGATCCCCGGCAATGGGCGGTGGGCGGTTTCAGCTTTGGGGCCACGTGCGCCGTTCAGATGGTGACCCGCCATCCCGACCGCTATACAGGTTTCCTCGCCTTCGCCAGCGAACGCGAGCCTGCGGTTGCCAAAGAACGTCAAAAAACTATCGATGCCGCGTTCCATGGGGACACCGAGGCCTTCGATGCCCAGCTTCCCCTGACCCTGCTCGGCGAACGTGACTATTCCGGCAAGGTGGGCTACTTCGCCGCGGGAGCCAACGATCAGGAGTTTGTGGCAAACATGCAGACCCTTGCGACGGCGGCGAGCGGGGCAGGATTCACTGTGCGGACGGACGCGGTTCAAAAGACCGGCCATTCCTGGGACATGTTGACGCCGGGCATGGATAATGGGCTTGAGTTGCTTGCCCAGCACTGGGGGTGGGAGCGTTGAAGACCGTCCGTGAAGCCTCTGCCCCGGCCCTGTTCTGGTCCACCGTGGGGGTGCCGGCTGTTCAGCGGTTCGCCGGCTATCTCCGGTCGGTGCCCCTGACTCTGGGATTCCTTGGTCTGTTCCTGGTGGCGGGACTACTGACCGACAGCTTCCTCGGCGGGCCGCCGGAGGAGCTCCTGCCGCTCGCCGGCGTCAGCGCTCCCGGCCTGCGGGCCGGGAACTGGTGGTCCCTGGTGACGTCACTGTTCTTTGCCACGAATCCGCTGGCTTATGTCGTGGCCTCTGTGATGATCCTGCTGCTTTTGGGCGTGGCGGAGAAGAAGCTTGGCGCACTCCAGACTGCCGCGCTCCTCCTGGCGGGCCAGTTTGCCGCCGTTACCGTGTTCCTGCTGCTGACTCAGCTGGCCCACTATGTGGGGGACGGCTGGCTGGGCCTGATGACGGAGAACGCCCTGATTGGTCCGTACGCCGCAATCCTCGCAGTTTCCATGGCAGCGAGCGGCAGGCTGCCGGTTCTCTGGCGGCGCCGGCTGTGGACGCTCGTTCTTTCCGTGGCACTGCTGCTGGTCCTGTACGTCGGGCATGCGGAGACGGTCATCGGGCTGGTCGGGGCCTTGGTGGGCCTTGCAGTCAGCTGGTGGCAGGAGGTCGACCTCGGCCCCCTCCATGCACCCCGCTCGACGGGCCGCGAGACCAGGAACCTGCTCGCGCTCACGGTAGCCGTCTTCGCCGTCGGACCCATCCTCACAGCTATCGCCCGGACGCCTACGGGTCCGCTGGCCCTGCTACGGGACGTGCTGCTGAATCCGGTGCCCACCTTGGGCCAGCTGGAGGCGAACTGCGGGTCCACCGTGGAGGCCAGTTGTTTGGAGGTGGGGCGCGCGGGCTTCGCGGGCCCCTTTGGGCTGGCCCTGGCCGTCGTTCCGGTAGTCCTGCTCCTGATCTGTGCCGACGGCATGCGCCGTGGACGCAGCATGGCACTTCGTATCACCTTGGTCATCCAGCTGGCAGTTACGGCCCTCGCAGCCGTGTACCTGGGGCTGTTCGCCGTCATTCCGCACTATCCGTCCCGGCCGCAGACCGCCGCCATGGGGTCAGGTTTTGCCCATATCCTGCCCCTGGTCGCGGTACCCCTGGTGCTGTCCGTGCTGCTGTGGGTCAACCGGCGCCAGTTCCGCGTGGAGACCGTCCCCGCGGCCCGTCGCCGGCTGGGCGTGGTGGTGGGCGGTGTGTGGCTGGTCCTGGTTGGTGCCTATTCGTTGGCCTGGCTGGCCGCGGGTGGAATGATGCGCGATGGCGGCCCGCTGGGTCTGCTGGCCGAGTTGTCCAGGCAGTACCTTCCGGTTCCCCTGCCGAACCTCTACCGCAGGGTCTTCGCCGAACGCGACAGCGTGGAGGCGCTGATCTTCGGTTATGCCGGTCCGGTCTTCTGGCTGGTGGCGCTGGTCGGCGTCTGGATAGTGCTGGTAGGGCGCCACCATGTCAGCAATTCGGGGCACGCTGACCGGGCCGCAGCCCGCCGACTGCTCCACGAGGGCGGCGACTCCCTGTCGTGGATGGCCCTTTGGGAACCGAACCGCTATTGGTTTAGCCCCGATGGCCGGGGCGCGGTGGCGTACCAGCAGCACGGCAGCGTGGCCTTGACGCTTGCCGGCCCGTTTGGCCCCCGCACCTCCCGCGAACGGACCGCCGAGGGCTTCATCAACTACTGCGGCGGTCGCGCCCTGGCCCCGGCCTTCTACTCCTGTGACGGCGCATTGTGGCCGTTGCTTCGCGGCTTGGGTTTTCAGCGGGTGGCGGTAGCGCAGGAAACCAGGTTGGCCGTCCGGGAACTTGACTTCAAGGGCAAGGAGTGGCAGAACGTTCGCACCGCGCGGAACAGGGCGGTCAAGTCGGGCGTCACCGCTGTCTGGGGGACGTATAACCAACTCCCGTCGGCTCTGCGGGCCAGGCTCAGCGAAGTATCGGAGGAATGGGCCGCAGCCAAGACGGTGCCGGAAATGGGCTTTACCCTGGGCACCATCGATGAACTGATGGACGATGAAGTCCTGTGCTGCCTTGCCGTGGACACGGACGGCAACGTGCATGGGATTACCAGTTGGCTGCCGGTCTACGAGGACGGGAAACTGGTCAGCCGTACCTTGGATGTGATGCGGCGCGGCACTGAAGGATTTCCCGGCGTCATGGAGTTCCTGATCGCCGCGGCGGTGGTGGAACTGCGTGACTCAGTACCCGTGATCTCGCTCTCCGGCTCGCCTCTCGCGAGCCTGCCGGACGGCGCGGAGCCCGGCGACGGGGCGCCCGGGGGCATTGCCCCGCAGGACCCCGTACCCGCCGAGAACCTGGTCCGCATCCTTGACGTGGTGGGCCATGCGCTGGAACCTGTCTACGGGTTCCGGTCCCTGGCCGCCTTCAAATCGCGTTTCCAGCCGGAGTACCGGACCCTGTACCTGTACTACCAGGATCCACTGCAGTTGCCCGCCATTGGCCGGGCACTTACGCGTGCCTACTTGCCGGGCCTCTCCCTGCGGCAGGGCGCACGGCTGGTCCGCGAACTGGTGGGCTGATCCGGCCGGAAACAAGGATCCCCGGCACGGGTGCCGGGGATCCTATTGCTGGAAGCCGCAACGCGGCGACTTCCTGCACGTACTAGACCAGCGTTACGCCGGTAGCCTGGGGGCCCTTGGCGCCCTGACCGATTTCGAACTGAACGCGCTGGTTCTCGTCGAGGGTCTTGAAGCCACCGGTCTGGATCTCGGAGTAGTGAACGAAGACATCGCCATCCGCGTCATCCGGGGTGATGAAGCCGAAGCCCTTTTCAGCGTTAAACCACTTGACGGTTCCCTGTGCCATTTGTTTCTCCTCATGATGGATTTGTCTAAGTCCGGCACACCTCGTGCTGGACTTGGTCACTCCGCGAGAAGAATCCTTCACTGCCGTCCCGATTGAACAGGCCGTGCAGACACTTCGCGCTCGCAACTTGTCTTGCGAGCATGAAAAAACACGTACACAAAGACTGATCTAAGAATTTCATGCCGTCCCCGTCTGGTCAACGGCCAAGCCGGACAATCTTGGGTAAAAACAGCATGAATCCCCTCGTCAGAGGCCTATTCGCACAGATGGGCATGTGCCGGGCGTCAGAACAGCCGGGATTCGGTGTCGTCCACTCCACGCATGGCATCGTAGTCCAACGTGATGCAGTCGATGCCGCGGTCGTTGGCCAGGACTTTGGCCTGGGGCTTGATCTGCTGGGCGGCGAAGATTCCGCGGACAGGTGCCAGCAGCGGATCCCGGTTCAGCAGTTCCAGGTAGCGGGTCAACTGCTCCACGCCATCGATGTCGCCGCGACGCTTCAGTTCGATCGCTACAGTGGCGCCGTTGGCGTCCCGGGCCAGGATGTCCACTGGCCCGATGGCGGTGAAGTATTCGCGTCGGACCAGCGAGAAGCCGCTTCCGAGGGTTTCAATCTGGTCAGCAAGCAGTCGCTGCAGGTCCGCTTCGACGCCGTCCTTGATCAGGCCTGGATCAACCCCCAGATCGTGGGAGGACTCATGGATCTGCTCGTGGATGTTGATGATGAGGCGGTCATCGGTTTTGGCGGACTGGACAGTCCACTGCTCGGTCACGCCAAGCTCCAAGTCAACATCCTCAGGCGTGGACACGCGCAGGGTTGCCGGCGGGCTCATCCAGTTCAGCGGCTTGTAGGAACCGCCGTCTGAATGGACCAGCACGGAGCCGTCGGCCTTGACCAGCAGGAGCCGGGTGGCAAGGGGGAGATGGGCTTTGAGCCGGCCAACATAATCAACTGAACATCGGGCTATGACAAGTCGCACGCCGTACACACTACCGGGGCTAGGGCAGAATGGAGGCATGCCGCGTTCCAACCGTCCCCGCCGCCCTGCCGCCGGAAAGGGTGCGGCCGCCAAGGGGAGCCTTGCCGGCAAGGTGGCCGGCAAGAAGGGCAACGGCGAGGTCCCGGAGCTGGATCTGGAACGCGCACGGGCAGGGATTGCGCGGCGGGAAAGCGCCCCCGACGGCGAGTGGATGGTCAGGACGATGACCGCCAGGAACGCGGAAAAGACCTACATCTGCCCTGGCTGCTCCACTGCAGTTGTTCCCGGCGTGGCCCACCTGGTGGTGTGGAAGGACGACCACCTGTTCGGCGCCGCCGCAGGCCTCGCCGAACGCCGCCACTGGCACACCAACTGCTGGCTGTCCCGGACGTACCGCTACCGCTGAGTTGCGGCAGTGCAGCGGGGACGGGGCCAGCCCGGAGTCGCTATGCTGGCAGGCATGACTTTTGATCCGGCGTCGTACGAATTCAGCCAGCCCACGGGCCCGTCACCCATCCGCGCTTCCACGGTCCTGCCGGCGAAGCGGGAGAACATCGAACTCCACACCGAGGACGGCTACAAACTCGTAGGGGAGTTGGCGCTGCCGGAATCCGGTCCCATCACCGCGACGCTGATCACCTTGCATCCCCTCCCTACCCACGGAGGGTTTATGGACTCCCATGTCTACCGGAAGGCGTCCTACCGGCTCCCGGCCCTGGCCGGGGTGGCCGTGCTTCGCTTCAACACCCGCGGGACCGCATCGCCGCGCGGCACCAGCGCAGGATCGTTCGAAGAGGGGATCGGTGAACGCCTGGACGTGGAGGCGGCCGTGCGCTTCGCCGTCGAACGCCAACTGCCCAACCGCTGGCTGGTGGGATGGTCCTTCGGAACCGAACTGGCGCTGATGTACGGGGCGGTTGAACCGGTGGCAAGCCAGATTGAGGGTGCCGTGCTGCTGTCGCCACCGCTGCACCGGGCCACCGACGCGCACCTGCGGCTCTGGGCGGAGGCCGCGAAGCCACTGACGGTCCTGGTGCCCGAGCATGACGACTACCTCCAGCCCGCCGCTGCTGCTGAACGTTTCAGCCTGGTGCCGCAGGCCCGGGTGGTGGGGGTCGACGGCGCCAAGCACCTGTGGGTGGGGGAGAAGTACGCTTCCCGGGCGCTCAACGAGATCGTGGATGAGGTGACCGAAGCAGGTTCCGGTCCCCACGGCCTAACCACGCAGTGGAACGGTCCGGTGGCTACTTCGGCTGCCTAATATCGGCGCTCGGCGGCTGGTCCGGGTGGCCTGGTCCCGGTGATTGCCAGGGCCGATGGCCGGGTCCTAGTGCTTGTCCTGGCGGGCGATGTAAATCTCCTTGACCAGGAGCAGGATGGCCGCCGCCGTCGGGATGGCGATCAGGGCGCCCAGCACGCCGAGGAGGCTGCCGCCGGCGATGACTGAAATGACGGCGACCGCGCCCGGCACCGCCACGGCTTTCTGCATAATACGCGGGGAGATGAAGTAGGCCTCGAACTGGAGGTAAGCGAAGTAACAGACGCCGTAGGCGGCAGCCGTCTGCCAGCCCGCGGTCAGTGAGATAACGACTACCACGATGCCTGCGATCATGCCGCCCACCAGGGGGATGAAGGCCAGCAGCGCCACCACAAAGGCCAGCAGGAGGGCAAACGGGACGCCCACGATAGTCATCACTATGAAAGCGAACGTGGCATTCAGCAAGGCCACACAGGCCTGCCCGATAACGTAGTTGCCTACGGACCGGGTGATCTCCTCGGAGAGTGCCTCCACGCGGGCGCGGCGGGACCGCGGCGCCAGCCGGTAGCCCCATTTCTTCATGGCTGGGAGTGCCCCGAGGAAGTACAGGCTCAGCACCAGGACAATGAGGGTGCCGAAGAGTCCGTTCGCCAGGGTGGAGCCGAAGCCCACCACCCCGCCGAAGATCCCGCCCATGGCCTCGGGGTTGTTGACGAACTTATCCAGTTCCTCGTTGATCCGGTCCCGCACCCCGAACTGGTCGTCCAGGCTGCGGAAAAAGTCGGAATCGATGAAGTCCCGGACCCAGGTGGGTGCCTGCTCCACAATTTGGGTCACCTGTTGGACGATGGTGGGAATGAGCGTGGCGAAGAACCCGGCGACAGCGCCGATGAGGACGGTCACCGACACGAGGATGCCCGCCGGGCGGGGGACCTTCCGGTTTTCGAGCCAGCCGACAACCGGTTCCAGGCCCAGGGCGATGAAGAGGGCGGCCACAATCCACAGGAGCAACTGCGTGGTGTTGGAGCCGATCCAGTAGACCAGCAATGCCAGGCCCACACCCACGGTGCCCATGAATCCCACATAGAGGGGGTGCTGCATAGACATGCGGGGGCCCGGACGGCCGAACTGCCGGCCTGATTCGTCGGAGTCCGCGGCCTGGTCTTCGGTGTGGATGTATTCCGGCGGTATCTCAAACCGGAGCCTGGGCTGGGCGCCGGGCAACGGCTGGCGCAGGCGCCGCATCACTACGCCCAGTGCCCGGCCGGCCGTCCCCCTGTGAGTCCGGGGCCCAGGACTTTCCGGCAGTGACGGCCCGGTGCCGGCAGCCGCGTGATTGTCGTGTCCCGTGGAGGACTCTTCCGTCTTGTCAGTCACTGGATTCTGAGGCCTGTTCCGTGCGTGGCGCCGCATGAGCGGGCGGTGTGATGATCATCGCAAACACTATCAGCCGCCCTGTCAGCAGGAGCGAGGGCGCCCGGCAAGAGGATGAAAGGTCCGCTGTCACCGGGGGCTGTGCCCCACCCCAACGGGGGTTCCGGTAACAAAACGGTTACTATTGAAACTAAACCCCCGCTGATGATTGGTGTTTCCTTTGCGTTTCAAGACTGCAGTCGCACTCGTGCTGCTCGGCCTCCTGACACTTCTGGCCGGCGTCGGCCAGAAAACCATTTGGGCTCCCTCCGCGACCTTCACGGCTTCGGCCCCGTCAGATGCCGCCGCGGCACCCCTGACCGTCATCGACCAGAAACTGCGCACCCAGCAGGGCGGAACGGTGAAGATCAACATCGAGGGCGATGGCAACTTCCTGCTTGCCGTCGGCCGGCCCGACGACGTGGATGCCTGGGTTGGCAAGACCGCCCACAACACCGTCACGGGGGTTTCCGGGAAGAAGGACGCACTCGTCGTGGAGCACGCCGATGGCGAAGCCACGGCACCGAATCCGGCGGGCTCCGATCTGTGGGTTTCCACCGAGAGCGCAAGCGGCCAGCTGGAATATACGTGGACCCCTCCCGCTGACGGCCAATGGTCGCTGATGCTGGCCGCCGACGGCAGCCAGCCGGCGCCGTCGTCGATCTCCATGACGTTCCCGAATGACACCTCCACCCCGTGGGCCGTCCCCCTGATGGCTATAGGCGGACTGCTGATCCTTGCCGGCATCGCACTGGCATTTCTTTCCGCACGCAAGCGCGACGGTGAAGGCGACAGCCGGGGCAGCCTGTTCGCACGGCGTGCCCGGGCCAACGTTGAGGCCAGGCCCTCCTCACGGCTCAGCATGGTTTCCGGCGGCATGGTGACCGCTGCTGTGACCGCCGCCGTGGTGGCACTATCGGGTGCCCCCGCAAACGCTGCCACGTCGCCCGCCCCGGCCCCCTCCATGGAATCAGCGTCCACCGCCCCGGCCCAGCCGTCCTCGCCCGTGCTCCTGGACGCCCAGTTCCGCCGGATCCTCGAGCAGGTCTCCAGTGCAACGGATGCCGGCGACGCCGCCAGGGACGCCGCCAAACTGGCCGGCCGCGTGGCCGGGACAGAACTTGAGGTCCGCACCCAGAACTACAAGATCCGTTCCCAGGTGGGCACCTATGAAGCCCGGATGCCTGTCCGTTCCACCAAGCTCCTCACCACGGTGGTCACCAGCGACCACAGCTGGCCCCGCTCTGTCCTGGCCGTCACGCAGGGTGACGGCAACGTGGTCCCGCAGCTGCTCGTTTTGGTCCAGCCCTCAGCCCGTGAGAACTACAGGCTGACCGGGACCACTCCGCTGCAGCCGGGAACCACCTTCCCCGCCATCCGCCGGGACGGTACCGATACCTTGCCCGCCAACGGCAAGGACGGTCTCCTGTACAGCGGCGAAGAAGCCCTCGCCGGGCTGGCCGACCGCCTGACCAACTCCGAGTCGAGCTTCAAGGACAAACTGGTGGAGGGGGCATCCTCGCCGTACATCGCTGACACCCTGTCCTACCAGGCCGAGGTGGTTGCGTCGGGCGCCAACGGCAACTTCTCTTTCACCCACAACGTGGTGCCGGAAAGCACCGTGGTGTTCCGGACCGCCGACGGCGGCGCGCTGGTGATGGGCCGGATCAACTTCGGTTTTGATGGCACGCCCAAGGCCTCCGGCGACAAACTCACCATCGGAGACGACGCCGCGGCGCTCGCCGGCGGCAAGGAAACCACCACCGGCATGGTGCTGAACTTTGCTGAATCGATGGCCGTCTACGTGCCGCCGGCCGGCTCCACGGATCCCATGAAGCTGGTTGCCGCTACCCGCGGGCTCGTGGGGGCAAGCTTCAAGTAGCCCCGGAAGCGTACTTCAGTACTCCTGGCAGCGGCCGGAGTGGCTAGAGTGGAAAGCATGAGTTCGCCAGCTTCCCGCCCAGTCCCTCCAGCCGCTGCCAGCCTGCTTAACCTGCGTGGCGCCGTCGACCTTTCCGCCCTGAAACAGCGCCAGGCGCCTCCCGCGGGTGGCGGCAATCCGCCCGTTCCCGGTGGCGCGGGTGCCGTCGCGGGTGCCAGTGCCACCAACGGAACCTCCCCCAACGGAACCCCCGACGGCGGCGCCGCGCCGCTGCGGGTGAACGTCACCGAAGGTAACTTCCAGGAACTCGTGGAGCTTTCGGCCCAGGTACCGGTGGTCTTCGCGCTGTGGGCCGCCTACTCGCCCGAATCCACCTCGATGGTGGACTCGCTGGAGCAGGTCATTAACAGCTATGGCGGCCGCCTGGTGCTCGGCGCCGCGGACATCGACGCCTTCCCGCAGCTGGCACAGGCATTCCAGGTCCAGGCCGTCCCCACCGCGGTGGCCGTGGTGAAGGGCCAACCGGTCCCGCTCTTCCAGGGCGCCGCCGACGAAGCCCAGATCCGGCCGCTCCTGGATGAACTATTAAAGGTGGCCGCCGCGAACGGCGTCACCGGCAGCCTCGGCGGGGGGGCACCCTCGGATGCCGGACCGGCACCCCTGCCGCCGCTGCATCAGGCGGCGTTCGACGCCATCGAAGCCGGGGACTACGAGGCGGCTGCCGTGGCCTACCGCCAGGCCCTGCTGGAAATGCCGGCCGATACCGAGGCGAAGTCAGGCCTGGCACAGGTGGAGCTGATGTCACGGCTCCAGCCGCTTTCCGCCCAGGATACTGAGGCTCTGCGCACCCGTGCTGCCGATGAACCTGACAACATTGATGCCCAGCTGGGCGTGGCGGACCTGGACGTGGCCGGCGGGCATGTGGAGGACGCCCTGAACCGGGTGGTCAGCTTCATCGGGCGGAACTTTGGTCCGGAACGGGAAACTGCCCGCGTCCGGCTCCTGGAACTCTTCGACGTGGTTGGCACCCACGACGACCGTGTGGCGAAAGCCCGGCAGGCCCTGGCACGGGTGCTGTTCTAGATGTCCGCGCTGTTCCAGCCGCTGAAGCTCCGGTCGCTTGAGTTAACACACCGTGGCTGGGTGTCACCGATGTGCCAGTACAGCTGCGGTCCCGACGGCGCCCCGGGGGTTCCGAATGACTGGCACCTGATGCATCTGGGATCCTTCGCCGCGGGCGGTGCCGCGTTGATCCTCACCGAGGCCGCCGCCGTGAATGCGGCGGGCCGGATCAGTCCCCGCGACGCCGGAATGTACAACGACGAACAGGCCGGGGCCTGGGCGCGCATCACTTCCTTTGTGCACCGGCATGGCGTCGCAGAGGCCAAGATCGGCACCCAACTGGCGCACGCCGGACGCAAGGCCTCCACCTACTGGCCGTTCGCAGGGCAGCGGGGCAGCGTGCCCGAAGCCGACGGCGGCTGGGCCACGGTGGGTCCGTCGGCGTCGGCGTTTGACGGCTATGCCGAACCCGCAGCAATGACCGAGGCGCAGATTGTGGAAGTCATCGCCGATTTTGCCGCGGCCGCCGTGCGTGCCGTTGACGCCGGGTTCGACACCCTCGAAATCCATGGCGCGCACGGCTACCTCCTGCACCAGTTCCAGAGCCCGCTGATCAACACCCGGACCGACTCCTGGGGCGGGGACGAGGCCGGGCGGAACCGCCTGACGCTCGCCGTGGTTGATGCCGTCCGCAACGTCATCCCCGAAGCCATGCCCCTGCTGCTGCGGATTTCGGCCACCGACTGGGCGGCAAACGGGATAGACATCGCGGCATCCGTCCGCCTCGCCAAGCAGGCCCACGAACACGGTGTGGACCTCATTGACGTCTCCAGCGGGGGAGCCGTAGCCCACCAGGACATCACTCCCGGCCCCGGCTACCAGACCGGATTCTCGGCCCGTATCCGCCGCGAAACCGGTGTTCCCACCGGAACCGTGGGTCTCCTGACCTCCGCCGGGCAGGCGGAACACGCGGTTGCGACTGCCCAGGCCGACGGGGTTTTTATTGCCCGGGCCGCCCTCCGGGACCCGCACTGGTGGCTCCGGGCGGCGTTCGAACTGGGCCACGACATCAAGTGGGCACCCCAGTATGACCGTGCCGTACCGCGGCATTCATTCTGACTGCCGCCCACATGATGGCCCACCAACGGCGCGAACAGGCGCAGTCCTCTGATGAGAAACCCAGTGACAAGCTTGGTATGCAGCTGGAAGAGAGCATCCTAAAACTTCTGGCTGCAAGGGCCGCAACCTCCACGATCTGCCCCTCGGATGCTGCCCGGGCTGTTGGAGATGAGAATTGGCGCGACCTCATGGAGCCTACCCGAAAGGCCGCGCGGCGGCTGGTGGATGCGGGCGAGGTCCAGATCACCCAGGGCGGTTCGGTGGTTGACCCGTCCACTGCCAAAGGGCCAATCCGCATCCGCAAGGTGCGGTAGGACAATCCGGCCAGGTTGGCCCACAGTGCGGTCTTCCGCGTTTTTCTCGACCCCTTCAGGAGGACTCCGCCGGCGAAGGCGCGGGACTAGGCTGGCGGTATGACTGCTCCGAATCCAGATCCGGTGCCGCGCTCCGGCCCGGTACCAGCACTGTCCATCCGCGGTCTCGCCAAGCGGTTCGGCGGAAAAATTGCGGTGGACGGCATCAGCCTTGATGTCCCGGCGGGCTCGTTTTTCGGCATTGTGGGACCCAACGGCGCGGGCAAGACCACGACGCTGTCCATGGCCACAGGACTCCTGCGGCCGGACTTCGGTGCGGCTGTAGTCCACGGCGTTGATGTCTGGGCCAGGCCGCTGGAGGCCAAGAAGCTGATGGGCATCCTCCCGGACGGCGTCCGCCTTTTTGACCGCCTCACCGGCGAGCAGCTGGTCACCTATGCCGGGCTGCTCCGCGGTATGGACAAGGACGTAGTGGCCACCCGTGTTGGGGAACTGCTGTCCGCCCTGGACCTTGGCCAGGATGCCGGGACGCTGGTGGTGGACTACTCGGCAGGGATGACAAAAAAGATCGCTCTCGCCTCAGCCCTGATCCACGCACCGCGGCTGCTGGTCCTCGACGAACCGTTCGAGTCCGTGGATCCCGTCTCGGCGGCCAACATCCGGTCCATCCTGGACAGTTATGTCGCTTCCGGCGGGACCGTCATCGTCTCCAGCCACGTGATGGACCTGGTCCAGCGCATGTGCGACCACGTTGCCGTAGTGGCAGCCGGACGGCTGCTGGCTGCAGGGACGGTGGACGAGGTGCGGGCAGGGCTGTCCCTGGAAGAGCGGTTCGTCCAGCTGGTGGGCGGACGCAACCACACGGAAGGCCTGGAATGGTTGCGCACCTTCTAAAGCTGAAGCTGACCCTGCTCCGCAACGGCCTTCGCCGCAGCCCCTGGCAACTGGTGGGAATGGCCATCGGCGGGCTGTACGCCCTGGGCCTGGTGGGGACTCTGGTGGTGGCCCTGGTCCTGCTGCGCAGCGCAGATACCGGGCTGGCCCAGACGGTTGTGGTGTTGGGTGGCTCGGCCGCCCTCCTGGGCTGGGGCGTCATTCCCGTGGCAGCCTCGGCAGCGGACATGACCCTTGATCCCGCACGGTTCACCAGCTCCGCGATCCCCATGCGCCAACTCCTGGCCGGGCTGGCCCTCGGCGGGCTGATCGGCATTCCCGGGCTCGCAACGGCGCTCGTTGCGCTTTCCACCGTGTGGACCTGGGCCCGCGGCCCCCTGCCCGCGGGTGCGGCACTGGTGGGTGCCGCCGTCGGCGTCCTGAGCTGTGTTGTCCTTTCCAAGGTGGTCACCACGGCCACTGCCAGCCTGGCATCGTCGCGCCGGTTCAAGGACATCAGTGCCATTGCGTTTATGATCCCGTTGGTCCTGATGGGGCCGATTGTGGCCGGCGTTGGCAGGGGTGTTTCCGCGTCGGCCGGATTCCTGCCGGACCTGGCGGCCACCCTTTCGTGGACGCCCGTGGGAGCTACATGGTCCCTCGGCGGAGATGTCGCTGCCGGGCGCTTCGGCGCCGCCGCCATCAAACTCCTGATGGCAGTGGCCACCCTCGCTGCATTGGCCTGGTGCTGGAAGCTGCTTCTCGAACGGGCCCTGGTCAACCCGCCGTACGCGGGGAGCGGCAGCCGGAAGGGCGGAAAATTGGGTTTGTTTGCCCTCCTGCCGGCCACACCGGCCGGTGCTGCCACGGCGCGGTCGCTGACGTACTGGCTTCGTGATCCCCGCTATTCCGGTTCGCTGGTGGTTGTCCCGCTGCTGCCTGTCCTGCTGGTTTTCCAGGGTAGCCAGTCCGGTGATTTCGGGGCCCTGGCGGTGGCGGCACCGTTGGCGGCGTTCCTGCTGGCGTGGTCCATCTCAGCGGATGTTTCCTATGACAACACAGCGTTTGCCCTGCATGTGGCTACGGGTGTCAGGGGCGTGGACGACCGGCTGGGACGGGCGCTGGCATGCCTTGCCTTTGCACTGCCTGTGGTGCTGATCGTCGCTGTGGGCCAGTATTTCTTTACCGGCGGCTGGGAGGCACTGCCGGGCCAGCTGGGGCTGAGCCTGGGCATCCTGTTCACCGGTCTGGGCCTGTCCTCCGTGGTGTCGGCCCGCTACACTGTGGCCGTGCCGCTGCCCGGCGACAACCCGTTCAAGAAGCCGCCGGGCAACGTGGGCCAGACCATGGCGGTGCAGTTCGGCGGCATGGGCGTCCTAAGCCTGCTGGTCCTGCCCGAAGCCGGCCTGTTTATCGCACAGCAGGTCACCGGCAACGCCGCCTTCGGCTGGATCAACCTGGCCGTCGGGACAGTCCTGGGACTTTGCCTGTTTGTGGCCGGCATCCGGCTGGGTGGCAAATGGCTCGATGCCCGCGGACCTGAACTCCTGGCCCAGTTGACCGTAAACCGCTGACCCCGCAGTCCATGAGAGCAGCAGAACACCCGAAAGGTGGCCGGCAGTGGAAGTTGTCATCCTCCCAGGAGGCAGACAGATCGGAAAGCTGGCGGCCGACGCCGTCGAGGCCCTGCTCCGGCGCAGGCCAGGTGCTGTCCTGGGGCTGGCCACGGGCACCTCGCCGCTGCCTGTCTACGACGAGCTGGCAGCACGGCACGAGCGTGGCGGGCTGGACTTCAGCGCCGCGCACGCCTTCGCCCTGGATGAATATGTGGGCCTGCCAACCGGGCACCCGCAGTCTTACCGGGAAGTCCTCCGGCGCGAGTTCACCAACCGGGTGAATATCCTCCCCGAGAACGTGCACACCCCTGACGGGTCCGCGGCGGACATCCCGGCCGAATGCCGGGCCTATGAGGACCGGATGCGGGCGGCAGGCGGCGTGGACCTCCAGATCCTGGGGGTGGGTTCGGACGGCCATATCGGCTTCAACGAGCCGGGCTCCTCACTCGCCTCCCGGACGCGGATCAAGACCCTGATCGAGCAGACCCGCCGCGACAACGCCCGGTTTTTCAACAACCTTGCCGAGGTGCCCCACCATGTGGTGACGCAGGGATTGGGCACCATTCTTGAGGCCCGTCATGTTGTGCTGGTGGCCACCGGGGCGCAGAAGGCGCCGGCAGTCCGCGACTTTGTGGAAGGGCCGGTCTCCGCGCTTTGCCCGGCCTCGGTCCTGCAGTTCCACCCGCACGCCACCATCCTGGTCGATGAGGCCGCGGCATCCTCGTTGAAGCTTGCCGACTTCTACCGGCATACCCATGACCACAAGCCTTCGTGGCAGGGGCTGTAACACCTGACACACCGCGGCGGCCGCCAACCAGCGGATTTATAGGGACCGCACGACGGCGGAGGGTGCGGTGGAAGCAAACGGCCCTCCCGGCGTCGAACGTCAGCCGCCCTTGGACGCTAAGATGGATGCCATGACTAGCATGACGGACCCTCTCGAAAACGACCCGATGCGTGAGCTTTCCGGGGCTGGAACGTCCACGGCCACCATTGAGCGCGAAGAGCTGCGCCAGGAAGTGGAGCCCGGTGACCGGGAACGCTTCTCGCACTACGTGCGCAAGGAAAAAATCATGGAGTCGGCGCTGACAGGCGAGCCTGTCATCGCCCTCTGCGGCAAGGTCTGGACCCCGGGCCGGGACCCGCAGAAGTTCCCGGTCTGCCCTGAGTGCAAAGAGGTCTACGAAGGCCTCCGCCCGGGCGGCGACGGCGGCAAGGGTCCCGGAGGGGACTCAGGCAACAACAAGTAGTGACGGAGACGCTCTTTGGCGGCCCCACCCTGCCCCCGGCGTATCCGGAACGTGCAGCCTGGGGAACCGCCCAAAAACTCCGTGCCTGGCAGCAGGAAGCCCTAGACCTCTACTTCAAGTCCGGCCGCCGGGACTTCCTGGCGGTAGCAACCCCCGGCGCCGGTAAAACAACTTTCGCCCTGCGTATCGCGTCAATGCTCATCGAATCCGGGGCGGTCAACCGCGTCACCATCGTGGCGCCCACAGACCACCTGAAACGGCAGTGGGCCGACGCCGCCGCCAAGGTGGGTATTGCCATCGACCCGAACTTCAAGAATTCCGATGGCCAGCACGGCCGCGGCTTCATTGGCGTGGCCGTCACGTACGCCCAGGTGGCGAGCAAACCCATGCTGCACCGAGCTAAAACGGAGGCTGCCCGCACCCTGGTCATCCTGGACGAGATCCACCATGGCGGCGAAGCCCTGTCCTGGGGCGATGGCCTGCGCGAGGCATTTGATCCTGCCGCACGGCGGCTGTCCCTCACGGGTACGCCATTCCGCTCCGACACCTCACCCATCCCCTTTGTGGAATACGCGGAAGACCGGGACGGGATCCGCCGCTCGAAAGCGGACTACACCTACGGCTACGGCAACGCCCTCCGCGACCACGTGGTGCGGCCAGTGATGTTTATGGCCTACTCCGGGCAGATGCGCTGGCGCACCAGCGGCGGCGAGGAGATGGCCGCCTCCCTCGGCGAAGCCGCGGTGACCAAGGACGTCACAGCGCATGCCTGGCGTACGGCGCTAAACCCTACCGGCGAGTGGATACCGGCGGTCCTCGCCGGAGCGGACAAACGCCTCAGTGAAGTGCGCCGCTCGGTTCCGGACGCCGGCGGCCTGGTCATCGCCACGGACCATGAGGCTGCCAGGGCTTACGCCGGGCAGCTGAAGCGCATCACCGGCGAGTCGCCCACCGTGATTCTTTCGGACGATGCGAAGGCCTCTGAGAAGATCGAGGAGTTCACCGCGAGCGAGAAACGGTGGATGGTTGCCGTCCGGATGGTGTCCGAAGGTGTTGACGTGCCCCGGCTGTCCGTTGGGGTGTACGCGACGTCCACGTCCACGCCGCTGTTTTTCGCCCAGGCGGTGGGCCGCTTTGTGCGTGCCCGGAAACGCGGTGAGACGGCGTCGGTCTTCCTGCCGTCCGTGCCGCAGCTGATGGCGCTGGCGAACTCCATGGAAATGGAGCGGGACCACGCGCTGGACCGCCCCGACAAGGACGACAGCGACGGCCTGTTCAATCCCGAGGACTCGCTGATGGCTGATGCCAACCGGGAGGACAGGGCGTCGGACAGCCTCACCAAGGGCAAGTTTGAGGCCCTCGATTCGCAGGCGTCCTTTGACCGTGTGCTGTTCGACGGCGGCGAGTTCGGTACTGGGGGAGAGGTGGGCTCCGAGGATGAGCTGGACTTTCTTGGCATCCCCGGGCTTCTGGACGCCGAGCAGGTGGGTACACTGCTGCGGCAGCGGCAGCACGATCAGCTCAACCGGAAGAATCGCCGCGCACCCGCAGCCGAGCCTGCCGCTCCGGTGCCGGCCATACCTGACCACCGGATGCTGATGGACCTGCGCAATGAGCTGGCGAAGAACGTGGCCGCCTGGTCCGCCCGGACCGGGACCCCGCATGGTGTGGTGCACACCAAGCTGCGGACGGTCTGCGGTGGCCCGGCCGTGGCCCAGGCGAACGAGGAGCAGCTGCAGTCAAGGTTGCGGAAGCTTCAGGACTGGTTTATCGGCCGTAAATAGCAGTTTCCGGAAGTAGCAGTGCTTCGGATGAAGGGTGGCCCGGTGCACAGCACCGGGGCGCCCTTGCATTCAGGTTTCTGTCAGGCGACGTCCACGCCGCCGAGCTCCATCTCGGCAACCGCATCGTCCAAGTCCGCAGCGATGCCGGCAGTCAGCGACCGCATCACCGTCACGGAGTAACCCGCCTGGACGGCGTCCAGCGCCGTTGCCATGACGCAGTAGTCAGTCGCGATCCCCACCACCACAACGTCTTCCACATCGTGGCTTTGCAGCCAGTCGTCCAGGCCGATCGCGTCCTCGGCGGCCGCGAAGGCGTCGGCGTCGGCGGGCAGCGAACCGGGCTGGCGTTCCCCAGTAGGCACGGCATCTTCGGGCGCCAGCAGGCCTTCGAATCCGGAGTACGCAGCGGCGAACTGGCCCTTCTGGAAATAGGCCTGGATGTATTCGGTGTCCAGGTCCGGATGGAGCTCCGCGCCGCTGGTGCCGGCGACGCAGTGCCGCGGCCAGCTGTCCTTGAAGTCAGGCGTCCCGGAGAAGTGTGCGCCGGGATCGATATGCCAGTCCTGGGTGGCCAGAATGTGGTCGAACTCACCGTGGTGGGCGTCCACGAACTCGCTGATGGCTCCGGCTACGTCGGCACCGCCGGCTACGGCAAGGGAACCGCCCTCGCAGAAGTCGTTCTGGACATCAACAATGATCAGGGCGCGGGACATCAGTACTCCTCGTAGGTGGTGGGAATGGCTGCTTCGCCGCGCTGCAGGCGGTTGACCACGGCCGGCAGTTCGGCCATGCTGTCCGCATGCCGCTGGCGGGCCCGGACCACGCCCTCGGGGCCGGTCCAGCCCGGGAACAGCTCGCCGTTCTTCATAAACTGCTGCAGCAGGGGCCGGTCATTGCCGTCGTCTTCGGGGCGGTGTCCGATGCCCACGATCTCCTGGGTGGCGATACCGCGCTCGTTGAGCCTGCGCAGCGCGTACTTGCGGCCGCCCATGCTGGTTTTGTTCTTGGCCGCCTTTGCCACGGAGACGAAATTGCCGGCGTCGTCCGTGCGGCTCACCAGTTTGTAGACCATGCTGGCGGTGGGAGCCCCCGAACCGGTAACCAGCGAGGTGCCCACGCCGTAGGAATCCACCGGAGCGGACTGCAGCGCGGCAATGGCGAATTCGTCCAGGTCCGAGGTGACCATGATCCTGGTGTTTTCGTTGCCTAGCTCGTCCAGCAACCGGCGGACCCATGAGGCCTGCGCCACCAGGTCACCGGAGTCCAGACGGACGCCGCCCAGTTTTGGTCCTGCCAACTCAACGGCGGCACGCACGGCCGCTTCGACGTCGTACGTATCCACCAGCAGCGACGTGCCGACCCCCAGCGAGGCGATCTGCGCCGCAAACGCGTCCCGCTCTGAGTCGTGGAGGAGGGTGAAGGAATGCGCGGCGGTGCCCACGGTCTTGATGCCGTAGCGGATGCCTGCCTCGAGGTTGGACGTGCTGTGGAAGCCCGCTATCACCGCGGCGCGGGCGGCAGCCGCGGCCGACTCCTCATGGGTGCGGCGGGATCCCATTTCAATGCACGGCCTGCTGCCGGCTGCCGTGATCATGCGAGACGCCGCCGAGGCGATGGCGCTGTCATGGTTCAGGACCGACAGGAAGTAGGTCTCCAGCATGCAGGCCTCGGCGAACGTGGACTCCACGATGAGAATGGGGGAGTTGGGGAAATACGCTTCGCCCTCCGGGTAGCCCCAGATGTCGCCGGTGAACCGGTAGTTCGCCAAATAGTCCAGCGTCTCCTGGTTGACCACACCGGTGCGGCCCAGGAAGTCGAGTTCGGCGTCACCGAAGCGGAAGTCCGCGAGGCCTTCCAGGAGCCGGCCTGTGCCGCCCACAATCCCGTACCGCCGGCCGTCAGGCAGCCGCCGCGCGAAGGCCTCAAAGACCGACCGGCGGTGCGCGGCGCCCGAGTGAAGCGCCGCCTGCAGCATGGTCAGTTCGTAGTGGTCTGTGTACAGGGACGCGCGGGGATGGTCCCAGCCGGCAGAGTTACTCACGAAATTCACTCTAGTCCCCACCGGCTCCCCCGTCTCGCTTCGCTTCGCCGCGGGGCCCTCGCCGGCGTGGGCCCACACTCCCCATAGAATGGACAGATGACCTTAAGCGTTGCGCTCGGCCCTGACACACAGGAGGGCACCCGGACCGGGACAGAGGCGTCCACAGACTCCCTGACCGCCCCGGACATCCCCTGGAACCTGGTGATCTGGAACGATCCCGTCAACCTGATGAGCTATGTCAGCTATGTTTTCCAGAGCTACTTCGGCTACTCCGAGACCAAGGCCAACAAGCTCATGATGGAGGTCCACAAGAAGGGCCGGTCCATCGTTGCCCACGGCAGCAAGGAACAGGTTGAACGCCATGCCGTTGCCATGCACGGCTTCGGGCTGTGGGCCACGGTGGAAAAAGCCACCGGCGGGAACGGTGGAAATTCCAGAAACGCTGGGAAATCCGGCGGGTCCGGGCAGGGCAAGGGGAAACGTGGCTAAGGCATTCAAATATGGGCTCAAGGGCATTACCGGGTTCCTGGAACCCGCCGAGCGTGAGCTTCTCCGCAGCCTGCTCGATGATGTCATCTCCATGCTCCAGCCGGCCGAACACGCCAGCCAGGATCCCCTGGCCGCCCTGATCGGCCTTGACATGGATGTCCAGGAACCCACGGACCGTGCAGTCAAGCGGCTCCTGCCCAACGTCATGAAGAACGACGACGGCGCGTCACTGGAGTTTCGCCAGCTCACCGAGCGCTCGCTGCGGGAAACCAAGATTGGCGCGCTGCGCGCGGCCGCGCTGGACCTGGACAAGGACGAAGTGGTCCTGACCCCCGACGGGGCCAGGCACTGGTCCATGGCCCTGAACGATGTCCGCCTGGTGCTGGCGGAACGCCTGGACATCCAGGACGAGGAAGACGCCGAACACGTACACCGGATGCAGGACTGGTCCCAGGCCGAGGACGTGGAAAGCTACCTCGCACTGGTGTACAACTTCACTACCTGGCTGCAGGAGTCCCTGGTGCAGGCCATGTTGCAGTCCTTGGATTCACGCGCCTGACCTGCCGGTTCACCGTTCAGTGCGCTCCCCGTGTTGTCCCTGTGGAGGCCGCACTGTGACATATGCGACATGAGTGCGGCGCCACAATGTGATGGCTGCGGCCCCAGGGAAGACCTATCCTCGAATAATCATGACAACAGCCTCGAGCATGGACCCGGCAGCAACAGCAGCAAGGGAAACCGCAGCCAGCAACAGAGCCGGCCTGGTGGGATCCCGGCCCATTGGCGTCTTTGACTCGGGCGTCGGCGGACTGACAGTGGCGCGGTCCATCATTGACCAGCTTCCGAATGAGTCCATCCTCTACGTCGGGGATACCGCCAACGGGCCCTACGGGCCGTTGCCCATCGCCGAAGTCAGGGCGAATGCCCTCGGCGTGATGGACGAACTGGTGGACTCCGGCGTCAAGCTTCTTACCATCGCCTGCAACTCGGCGTCGGCCGCTGTCCTGCGGGACGCCCGCGAACGGTACACCGCGAAATACGGCATTCCCGTCATTGAAGTAATCCAGCCGGCGGTCCGCCGCGCCGTAGCGGCAACCCGTAGCGGCCGGATCGGCGTCATCGGAACTTCCGCCACCGTGGGCTCCCGCGCCTACGAAGACACCTTTGCCGCCGCGCCGGACCTGGCCATCACGTCCGTGGCCTGCCCCGAGTTCGTCAGGTACGTGGAGGCCGGCATCACCACCGGTCCGGCGCTGCTCGCCGTTGCCGAGGAATACCTGGCTCCGCTGAAGGCCGCGGGCGTGGATACGGTGGTCCTGGGCTGCACGCACTACCCGTTGCTGACAGGCGTCATCTCCTTCGTGATGGGCGACGACGTGACGCTGGTGTCCAGCGCCGAGGAGACGGCCAAGGATGTGTACCGGGCGTTGGCCAACCACGATCTGCAGCGCACCATCGCAGCACCCCCGGAGCATCACTTCATTGCCACCGGAGACGCCGCCCAGTTTGAGGCGCTGGCCCGCAGGTTCCTGGGCCCGGAAGTCCTGTCCGTCCGGCACGTGGACCACGTGGCCGCGCAGTACCCCACCGGAAGCCTGGCCCGGATCACCCCGGAAATGATCGAGGCCGCCCAGCGTGCCAGTGCCCGCTCCGGCAGGTCAGGGCCGCGGATCTCCAACTTCGTGGGCGGCCACCGGGCCGGAGGCCCTGCCCAGTGAAACTCACCATCGTCGGCTGCACCGGCTCGTTCCCCGGTCCCGGATCCCCGGCGTCGTGCTACCTCCTGACCGCCAACGACGGCGAGCGGACCTGGAAGATCGTGATGGACCTGGGCAGCGGCGCCCTGGGCGCCATCCAGCGCTACACGGACCTCGAGGACATCGACGCGATTTTCCTGACCCACCTCCACCCGGACCACTGCATGGACCTCTGCGGCCTGCACGTGGCGGTCCGCTGGAAGCCGGGTGGCTGGGGGCGCGGGCGGATTCCGGTGTGGGGCCCGGCGGCCACCGCGGACCGGATGGCCACCGCTTACGGGCTGGACCTGGACCCGGGGATGCACGAGGAATTCGACTTCACCAACTGGACTGAACGGAAACCCGTCACGGTGGGCCCGTTCACCGTGACGCCGTTCGCGGTGAACCATCCGGTGGAGGAGGCCTACGCCCTCCGGGTGGATGTCACCGAGCCGGACAAGCAAGGAAACCCGGTCAGCCGCGTGCTGACATATTCGGGTGATACCGACGTCTCTGCCGGGCTTGAGGAAGCCGCCAGGGACGCGGATCTGTTCCTCTGCGAGGCGGCCTTCGAGGAAGGCCGCGACGACGCCATTAAGGACGTGCACCTGACCGGAAAGCGCGCCGGTGAGGCCGCAGCCGCTGCCGGGGCCCGCAGGCTCCTGCTGACGCACATTCCCGTCTGGACATCGCCGAGCACGGTCATGGCCGAGGCGAAAGAAGTGTTCGGACAGCACGTTGCAGTGGCCGTAGCCGGGGTGCACTACACCGTTTAGGCAGCGCTCGAGCCGCCCGGCGTCACAAGACCATCCCAGGACCATTGGGGGATGCGCAATCCGTTGGGCACCTCGTCCGCGGTTCGCTGGAATTTCGGACGCAAGGCAGTCGATAAGCTAAAGGCATGACTTCTGAAGCAACCGCAGTGCCCGTAGTGCGTGCCGATGGCCGCGCCCCCGACCAACTCCGCCCCATCAGCATCACCCGCGGCTGGTCCAAGCAGGCCGAAGGGTCGGCCCTCATCGAGTTCGGCAACACCCGGGTGCTGTGCACGGCTTCGCTGACGGCAGGCGTGCCGCGCTGGCTCAAAGGCGAAGGCCGCGGCTGGGTCACGGCCGAATACGCGATGCTTCCCCGGGCCACCAACACCCGCTCCGACCGCGAATCGGTTAAAGGCAAAATCGGCGGCAGGACCCACGAAATTTCCCGCCTGATCGGCCGTTCGCTGCGCTCCATCATCGACACCAAGGCCTTGGGCGAGAACACCATCGTGCTGGACTGCGATGTGCTCCAGGCCGACGGCGGGACCCGCACCGCCGCCATCACGGGCGCCTACGTGGCCCTGGCCGACGCCGTCCGCTTCGCCCGCGACAACAAGCTGATCGCCAAGAACGCCCAGCCCCTCGTGGACACGATTGCTGCCGTCTCCGTTGGCATTATTGACGGCGTGCCGATGCTGGACCTGCCCTACGTTGAAGACGTCCGCGCGGAGACCGACATGAACGTTGTGGTCACTGGATCCGGGAAGTTTGTCGAAGTCCAGGGCACCGCTGAGGGTGCTCCCTTCGACCGCGACGAGCTCAACCAGCTGCTCGACCTCGCTCTTCTGGGCACCACACAACTGGCGGCGATCCAGCGCGAAACCCTCGCGGACGCCCTGTGAGTGTGGCTGCCCCCGGCAGCGCGGCCCCGGACGGTGTGGCGCCGCGGCTGGTCCTCGCGTCACACAATAAAGGTAAGCTCCGGGAGCTCCGCGAGCTGCTCCGTGGCCAGGTGCCCGGGCTCGACGTCGACACCCAGGTGGTTGACGCCGCGGCGGCAGGTGCGCCGGACGTCGTCGAAACGGGCGTGACCTTTGCCGAGAATTCGCTCCTGAAGGCCCGGACCGTGGCGGAGGCCACCGGCCTGGTGGCCATAGCCGACGACTCGGGCCTGGCCGTTGACGTCCTGGGCGGGGCGCCCGGAATCTTTTCCGCCCGGTGGGCAGGCCGGCACGGAGACGACGCCGCCAACCTCAGGCTCCTGCTGGACCAGCTCAGTGATGTACCGGATGCGCACCGCGGTGCGGCGTTCGTCTGCGCCGCGGCACTCGCCGTTCCTGCTGCGGGCGGCGCCGGCCACGAGGTAGTGGAGTACGGCCAGTTGGAGGGCACCTTGCTTCGCGAGCCGCGGGGCAGCGGCGGCTTCGGCTATGACCCCGTCCTGCAGCCTGCGGGCGAGGACCGCAGCTGTGCCGAGCTCTCGGCGGACGAGAAGAACGCCATCAGCCACCGCGGCAAGGCCTTCCGGGCACTGCTGCCAGCCGTCGTGGAGGCCCTCGCCCGGCCCTGACCTTCCGTGAGTTTTTGTCCAGATATCGCGGCTAAATGGGGCTGGAACGGGCGATATCTGGACAAAAACTCCGGGTGGTAGGCAGGGGTGAGCGTCGTGGAGCTAGTCCAGGTTGGTCTTGCGTTCCTCGTGGGGCTCGTGCTCTTCGAGGAACTCGTCCACCGGGTCCGTTCCAAAGTGCGTAGCCTTGCGCTTGGCTGACATGCCCCGGAGGACTTCGATGCCGATCGGGATCACGGAGACCAGCACGATGGCGATGAAGATGATGTCGATGTTGTTGCCCACCCAGCTGAACTGGCCCAGCCAGGCACCCAGGAGCGTGACCCCGCCGCCCCACAGCAACGCCCCGATGACGTTGTAAAGGAAGAATTTACGCTTGTCCATCTGGGCGACACCCACGATGACGGGCACGAAGGTTCTGATGATGGGGACGAAGCGGGCCAGAATCAAGGCCTTGCCGCCATGCTTTTCGAAGAACGCATGGGCGCCTTCCACATTTTCACGCTTGAACAGCCTGGACTCGGGCTTATTGAAGATCGCCGGGCCGGCTTTTGACCCAATCAGATACCCGGACTGGTTGCCCAGAATTGCGGCCACAATGATCAGCCCGCACATGCCCCATAAGTTAAAGTCGATGGCGCCGGTGGAGACCAGCAGGCCAGCGGTGAACAACATCGAATCCCCAGGCAGGAAGAACCCAACCAGGAGGCCGGTTTCGGCGAACACGATGGCGCAGACCACCAGGACTACCCACGGTCCGAGCGGGGAATCACGGAGGAAGACGTCGGGGTTCAGCCAATCGGGCAGGAACGAGGCCAGCTGTGGCTGGATCGATCCCGCACCGCCCAGCATGGGCACGGCAAGGTCGCTGATCGCAAGAAAGTTCACCTACTCAGGGTACTTGACGCACCCCGGCCGGCCGCCGCCGGACGGGTGATATCCATGACAGGGCCGCCCCGCTGACACTGGGACAGCCCGGCCCGGCGGTAAAGTATGGGCCGTGGGACTGGACTTTACGGCGATTGACTTCGAAACTGCCAACGGCTTCCGGGGCTCGCCGTGCGCGGTGGGCCTGACGAAGGTACGGGGCGGGCGCATTGTGGATGAAGCGTCCTGGCTGATGCGTCCCCCGGCGAACCACGACCATTTCGACTACCACAACGTCCGGATTCATGGCATCAGGTCAGAGGACGTTGCGGGCCTGCCCCGGTTCGGTGACCTGTTCCCGGAGATTGGCGCCTTTATTGGCGGGGACATCCTGGCTGCCCACAACGCGGCCTTTGATCTCGGCGTGATCCGGTCCGGCCTTGAAGTCTCAGGCCTGGCTGGTCCCGCCTACGAATTCGTCTGCACCGTGATGCTGTCCCGGCGCTGCTATTCACTGGTCTCCAATTCCCTGCCGTTCGCCGCCGAAGAAGCTGGTGTGCCGCTGGTCAACCACCACGATGCCGCGGAGGACGCCCGTGCCTGCGCCGGCATCCTGATCGACATCGCCGCGCGGAACAACGCAAACAGCATTGCCGAGCTTTACCTCTCGCTGGGCCTGGAGCTGCCCCGCCAGGAAGCGTTCGACCCGGCGCACGACGACTTGTCCAAAGCCAGCCGCGCCGCCCTTTCCGGCGGCCGCGCCGGGCTGGTGCGGCCTTTCCTGTCCGGCTGGCCGGAGGAGGGGGCCAACCCCCTTCCCAACGCCGACGCCGAACCGTCGCATCCTCTGTACGGCCAGACCGTGGTCTTCACAGGCCAGCTGGCCATGGGCCGGCCGGAAGCCAAGGTGCGATCTGCTGAGATGGGGGCCAGACCGGAAAGCCGGGTGACCGCCCGCACTACGGTGCTGGTGGTGGGCGACGGTTTTGTGGCCTCGGACCTGCGGTCCGGACGGCTGACGGGCAAGGCACGCCGCGTCCTGGAACTTCATGACCGTGGGCAGCCCATTGAGGTTCTCTCCGAGGGAGAGTTTGTGCAGATGGTGGGCGGCTGCGCCGGCGCGGCTGCCGTCTAGTTCATCCGGCGCAACAAATCTTCCCAGCCGTGCGGGGCACTCCTAGCCTTGCAGCATGAGCAAACCGACGCACGGCCCCGAGAGCAGTATCAACTGGCCCGCGGTGTTTGCCTTTCCGAATCCCGTCAACGAATACGCAGCCCGGATCACCGCCGGCCTCGTGGTGCTCCTGGCCGGCGCCACCCTGTTGTCCGGATCCGGTGGGGGCCTGGTCCTGATCGCCGTGGGATTCTGGCTGCGGGCGCTCTTTGGGCCACGGATATCGCCGCTGGCCCTGCTGTCAGTAAAGGTGCTCGCGCCCCGGCTGGGCCGTGCACGCCTGGTTCCCGGGCCGCCGAAACGATTCGCCCAGGGCATAGGCACGGTGGTCTCCACCCTCGCGCTGATCCTCTTCGTCGCCGGGGCCGCGCCGGCCGCCTGGATTGTGCTGGCAGTCCTGATAGCGGCCGCCTCGCTGGAAGCCTTCGCCGGATTCTGCCTGGGCTGCGTGATCTTCGGATTCCTCCAGCGCCGGGGCCTGATCCCGGAGGACGTCTGCGAGGCCTGCAACAACGTCGCGCTCAGGCGGTCGTGACCCCCACCAGCAGGTCGGCCATGCCGCGGATGACTTCCGGTGCTTCCAGGGCTTCCAGCCATCCGGCCGGCAGGCACTGCTCGCCGTACAGGGCGCCCAGGATGTTCCCTGCGATGGACCCCGTTGAGTCGCTGTCCCCGCTGTGGTTGACGGCCAGCGCAACGGCTGCCCGGAAATGGTCTTCGGGCAACAACGTGGAGCCAGCCCCCGGCGCAGTAGCCAGGACAGCGTACATCCCGACGGCGAACGCTTCCTCCGCGACCCAGCCCTCTCCCAGTTGCCGCACGAGTTCCTCCGGGGACAAAACGCCCGATTCTGCACAGCGGATGGCTGCCTTGAGCCGCTCCGGGAGCTCGGCCGCCACATCCTTCAGCCCGCGCACCTCCTCAAGGACCGCCGCTGCGGCGTCCTGCAGGCTCTCGCCGGAGACCAGCCGGTGGATCAGCAGGCTGAAGCTGCCGGCACTCTGCCTGGCGGAGGGATGGCCGTGGGTCAGGGAGGCGGCGTCGGCACTCAACTTGTAGACGGCGTCGGACGCTATGTGGGGTATCAGGCCGAACGGCGCTGAGCGCATCACGGTGCCGCAGCCTTTCGAATCCGGGTTGACCGGCCGGTAGACCGTCCCCATTTCACCGGTGGCCAGTCCGCTGATGCAGGCATTTCCGGGGGCCCGGCGGTGCCGCAGGACCTCATTGCTGTCAATCCACCGCTTCGGCTGCGCCGGGGCCGCCGGGGGCACTGACTCGCCCTGGGTGTCCAGCCAGCGGAGGTATGCCAGCCACAGGCAGGCATTAACATCGGCGCCCACCCCGTCGTTGGCCCATTCCAGCGCCTCCACGAGGCCGTCCACCGTATAGAGCGTCATTTGCGTGTCGTCGGAAAAGTGGCTGCCGCGCTCGAGCATTGCCAGGTCCGTCACGCCGGCGGAGCCGAAGCGGCCACGGATCGCCTCGATGGAATCGAACTCCACGGCATAACCCAGCGAGTCGCCCAGGGCGCCGCCCAGCAGGCAGCCGTGGATGCGGGATGTCAGCGAGGGCACGGCGGCGCCCGGATCATTGCTCATACCAGCCAATTTACCGTGAAGCGGAGGCGGGGGCGCCCGCTGCCGCACCAGCCATCCACTAAGCTCGGACTCAGCCAACGCCCAGAATTCCTTGGCACAATACAGGGGCCGCAGCGGACACGTTCCGCCGGCACCCTCAAGACTTCGCCGCCCAGCGACGCTCCAACGATAAGGACTGCCCTTATGACCACGCCTGTTCCCGTCCACCGTGATTCAGCCTCCGGGCCGGCAGCAAGCAACCATGCTGACGTCCGGCATGGGCTGGTGTCCAGGCTGTCCGCGGAAGCGTTCGGCAGCCTGTTCATTGTGGTGGCGGGCCTGGGCGTGCCGCTGTTCTCCATTCCCCAGTCGAGCCCCCTGCCGTCAGCGCTCGCGGCAGGCCTGGCCGTGACTGCGGCCATGCTGGCCTTCGGCTATGTCTCCGGCGGTCACTTCAACCCGGCCGTGACAGTTGGCCACGCCGTCGCAGGCCGGATCCGCCTGGGTGATGCGGCGGCGTACATCGCCGCACAGCTGGTGGGCGGACTGCTGGGTGCCTTGGCACTGTTCGGCATCCTCCGGACCCTCCCGGGCATCCAGGACAGCAGGGCCGCGTTCGACACCGTCACAGCCGGCTTCGGCGAGCACTCGATCATCCAGGCGCCCCTGGCCGGTGTGCTCCTGCTGGAAGTTCTCGGCGCCGCCATCCTGGTAGCCGTCTTCCTGGGCACGACGGCCCGCAACAACGTGAACAAGGCCGCCGCTGCCCTTTCTGTCGGCCTCGCTTTCGCCGTTTTGCTGCAGCTTGGCCTGGCGGTGGGCAACGCCCCGTTCAACCCGGCCCGCGCCACCGCCTCCGCCGTGTTCAGTTCCAGCTGGTCGCTCGAACAGCTGTGGCTATTCTGGGTTGCGCCGGTTGTGGGCGCGGCCATCACCGGCCTTGTCTTCCGGGGCTTCGCGGCATCGGACGCTCCCGCCACCGTTCCGTTTGCTGACGACTTTGATTCTGCGGACGGTGACAAGGCTGACGACGACGCTGTCGTTGAAGCCGCCGCGGACCGCGACGCCGGGACCCCGGAGGTCCCCACAGCGGCTGCCGTGGCAGAGCCCGCCCGCCGCGACGAGGCCCAGGAATTCTTCGACGGAAAGCGCGGTTAGCCGGCCCGGGCCGGGGCAGCGGGGTCACCGGGGACGGATGGGCGACAGGCAGCTGCGGCGGTTTCCTTAACTGTCAGTGGCAGCCTATAGCGTAGGAATATGCGGTTATTGCACACTTCGGACTGGCATTTGGGCCGGTCGTTCCACGGCGTCGGGATGCTGGACGCCCAACGGTCATTTATTGATCAGCTCGTCAGCGCTGTCTCGTCGCATGCCGTTGACGTTGTCCTGATTGCCGGCGACGTCTACGACCGCGCCCTGCCCGGCGTCGACGTCGTGCGCCTGCTGGACGAGGCCCTGGTCCGGCTGACCGCGGCAGGCGCCACGGTTGTGCTGACCAGCGGTAACCACGACTCCGCCGTCCGGCTGGGCTTCGCCTCCCGTTTGCTTGAGCGTGGCGGCGTGCACTTGCGGACCAGGCTGGCGGACCTGGACCATCCTCTCGTCCTGCCTTTGGAATCCGGAACTAAAGCCGGCGGGCAGCCCGGCGGGCCCGGCGCAAGTGATGAGCCGGGCGCCGTCCTGGCCATCTATGGGATCCCGTGGCTCGAACCACGGCTCGTCGCGGAGCCGCTCGGTGCGGAGCCGGCAAGCCACTTCGCGGTGACCCGCGCGGCGACCGGCCGCATCCGGGCGGACCTTGAACGGCGCAGCGCCAAGGGAACCGTGCATTCGGTGGTCCTCGCCCATACTTTCGCCAGCGGCGGCATCAGCTCAGACAGCGAGCGGGACCTCAGCATCGGGGGAGTGGGTGCCGTGCCGCTGGACCTGTTCGATGGCTTCAGCTACACGGCCCTGGGCCACCTCCACGGCCGGCAAACCCTGTCGCCGCAGGTCAGGTATTCCGGCTCGCCCCTGGCCTACTCGTTCTCCGAAGCCAAGCACACCAAGGGAAGCTGGCTTATCGACGTTGGCCCGGACGGCGTCACCGGCGTCTCCGGACTGGCCTGGGAGGCGCCCCGGAAGCTGGCGGTGCTCCGCGGCGGGATTTCCGAACTGCTGGAGTCCGGCGAACACGCGTGGGCCGAGGATGCGTATTGCCAGGTCACGCTGACGGACGCGCAACGGCCGCAGCAGGCCATGGAGCGGCTGCGGGTGCGCTTTCCGGACACGTTGGTTCTCGGGTTTGATCCGCAGGGCGGCACCGCGAAGGCGTCCACAAGTTACAGCACCCGGCTCGCCGAGGCCCAGGATGACGTGTCGGTCTGCTGCGGTTTCCTGGACCACGTGCGGGGTCGGGACGCGGACGACGCCGAGCGGCTGGCAATCGCCGGTGCGCTCGAGAACGTGCGTCTCCGGGAGGCATCGCTGTGAGGATCCACCGCCTGACCCTCTCCGCGTTTGGGCCGTTTGCCGGCACCGAAGAGGTGGACTTCGACAGATTGAGTGCCCACGGCCTCTTCCTCTTGAACGGACCCACTGGAGCCGGTAAAACCAGCGTGCTGGACGCTGTCTGCTTCGCACTCTACGGATCGGTGCCGGGCGCCCGCCAGGACGCCAAGCGCCTCCGCAGCGACCACGCCGAGCCGGCCCTGGAGCCGTCGGTCACCTGCGAGTTCTCCGCACAGGGACGCCATTTCGAGGTCACCAGGTCTCCCGCGTGGGACAAGCCCAGCGCCCGCGGGAAGAACGGATTCACTGCCCAGCAGGCCAAAACGCTCCTGCGGGAACGTGTGGGCGGGGCGTGGACGGACAAGTCCGGACGCAACGACGAAGCCGGCGCCGAAATCACTGCCCTGCTGGGCATGGACCGGGAACAGTTCACCCGGGTGGTTATGTTGCCCCAGGGTGACTTCGCCGCTTTCCTGAGGTCCAAGGCAACGGACCGCCTGGAACTGCTGCAGAAGCTTTTCGGAACTCAGCGGTTTGAGGCCCTGGAGCAGGAGCTGTCCGCCCAGGCGCAGGCCGCGCGCAACGATGTGGCCAAGCTCAATGGCGAGCTTGAACTGCTTGCCGCGCGTGCGGAAGCCGAGGCCTCGGCGCTGGCGATTGATGACGCAGCCTTCGCTGGCTCGGCCGGTGATCCTGCCGGTGATGCCGCTGGTGTGGGTGGGGGCCTACCCTCCCCGGAGGAACCCGGTGCCCGGATCGGGTGGCTCCAGGCCGCCGTGGCAAGGCACGCAGCGGACCTGACTGCCGCAGCGGAGGCCGCGGCGTCGGTGAGTAAACTCTCATCGGCCCGGCTCGACAGTGAAGCGGCACGGCGGGATCGGCGGCGCAGGCTGGCTGCTGCCGAGGTGCGGAAGGCGGCCTCTGAGGAGACTCTTCCGTCTCTGCGGATGAAGGCGGCGCGGCTCGAACAGCACCGGCGCGCCGAGGTGCTCACCGGGCAACTGCAGGCTGTCCAGTCCAGCGAAACACAGGTCAGGCACGCGGCGGGCGCCATGGAATCCGCCATCACGCTGCTTCGGATGGCGGCGGGCGAAGACCCGGAGCTGGAACACCTGGACCTGTCTGCTTTGGACGCGGCAGGCACCGGCGGCGGGCCCGCCGAAGGTAAGGGTGACGCCGTCGTCGACGTGGAGTCTGTAGCCGCCACTGACGTGGCTGTCACCCTCGAGTCGGTCGTAGCCCTTGACATCGCCGGCGAGCTGAGCAGCATCCGGTCATTGCTGGCCGTCGTTGAAGCCAGGTTGCCGGACGAAGAGCGCCTCCATGCCCTGGCCGCCAGGCGCACCTCGCTCGGGACACAGCAGAAGGAACTGACCCAATCCAGTACCGGACTGGATGAGCGGTTGGGGATCCTGCGGGCGGAGCAGGCAGACCTGACGGCCGGACTGCAGCCCTTGGATGTACTTGCGTCCGCCGCCGTCCTACACGCGAAGGAAGCCGCCGCGGCGGACGAACTCCTAGACATTGTCCGCAGGTACGGGGCGGCAGTCACGGCACAGGAGCTGGCCGCGCACCGCCACTCGGCGGGGCGTGAGACCCAGCTTGGGACGAAGGCGCGCTGGCTGGACCTGCGCGAGGAAAGACTTGCCAATGCCGCAGCCGAACTCGCGGCCCAACTGGCCGATGGGGCCGCGTGCCCGGTCTGCGGAAGCGAGGACCACCCGGCTCCCGCGGAGGCAGCAGCGTCCGCGCTGGGGCTCAGCCAGGCAGAGGAAGCCGCACAACAGGCCTATGAGGCCGCAGAGGCGAAGCTGGCGGCGCTCAGCGCCGCGCTGGGTGAGGCAAACCAGGTGGTGGCCGTCCTTGCCGGCCAGGGCGGTGACACTCCCGAGGACGAGGCTGTTCAGGGTGTGGTGGCGGCCCGCCACGCTGCCGGACGGTCCCAGCTCGCCGTGAAGAATCTTGCGGAACTCCGCCATCAGATTGATGCTGTGGAGGCCCGGATTGCAGCCGCGGAGGCCGCGAAGAACACCGGTGTGGCTGAGCTCGCCCAAGTGAGCGCTGCAATGGCGGAGGTGGCGGACACGGTGGCATCCCTGGACCAGGCTCTGTCCGGCCTGCGTGGCGCTCACCGCAGCCTCACCCGCAGGCTGCGGTCGTTGCAGGACGCCGCGGCCACGCTGGAAAAGGCTGTGGCGGCCCGGGAACTTCTGGACAAGGCCAAAGCCCGGGCGGAGGAAGCCCGTCTCCAGCTCGAGCAGGCCCTGCCCGAGGCCGGCTTCAATACTGCCGGAGAAGCCAGGGAACAATTACTGGCGGGCGCAGAAGCAGCAGCCCTGCAAGGTGAGGTCCGGGCCGGCCACGATGAGCAGGCGCGGATTACCGAGCTTTTCGCATCGGATGAGCTGCTCTTGGCATTGAAGGAATCGGCTTCAGATCCGGTGGTGGACGAGGATCTGCTTGCGGAACTTCAGGACGCTGCCGCGAACGCCGCGCAGGAGGCACGCGACGCCGACCTCGCCGCCGGGATGGCTGCACATTGCGCTGCGTCGCTGGCCACGATCCGCCACGACTATGACCAACTCGCCGGAACCGGACGGGGGCCCAGGGAACACGCCCAACTGCTCTCAGCGCTCGCCGACACCGCGGCCGGCCGCGGCGAGAACACGTACCGCATGAGCCTGAACAGCTACGTCCTCGCCGCACGGCTGGAGCAGGTAGCGTCGGCTGCCTCGGAGCGCCTTGTTGCCATGAGCGGCGGCCGTTACCTGTTGCAGCATTCCGACGCCAAGGCTGCCCGTGGGGCGAAATCCGGGTTGGGCCTGGAAGTGGTGGATCAGTGGACCGGGCACCGCAGGGATACCTCCACGCTCTCCGGTGGCGAATCGTTTATGGCCTCACTCTCCCTGGCACTGGGCCTGGCCGACGTCGTCCAGCAGGAGTCCGGCGGCATCCAGATTGACACGCTCTTTGTGGACGAAGGCTTCGGCAGCCTGGACGAGCAATCCCTGGAACAGGTCATGGATGCCTTGGAAGGGCTCCGCGACGGCGGGCGCGTTGTGGGACTCGTCAGCCACGTGGGGGAGATGAAGCAACGCATCGGCACGCAACTCCAAGTCCTCAAGGGCCGCAACGGTTCCACCCTCCGCATATCCGACGCCGCCGAGGTGCTGGTGTAAGCCGGGGCGGCCCGTAAGCCCGTATACAATGGGACAGTTACCGGGTCGCGCGCATCGGGAGGAGGGACGGTGCGCATGACTGAACGAGCCCGAAATCTTGAACCCTTCACCAGCGTCTTCCCTGTCAGCTGCCCACGAAGTATCCGATGACCCGGCACCTTCACTGCTGCCTGAGGCCGCGCTGTTGCCTGAGGCAGCACCGCCGTCACCGCCAAGCGGCCGCTTTGCCCGGCTCCCGCAGCTTGCTGGCCGCAGTTTTATCCCCATCGGCCTGTTTGCACGTCTGCCGCTGGCCATGCTCACCGTTGGCGCCCTCACCCTTGTCACATCGGTCACCGGCTCCTACGCCTTAGGCGGCACCGCCGCCGGTGCTGTAGGAATCGGATCTGCGCTCGGAGCGCCGATTTTCGGAGCCATGGCGGACCGCCGCGGGCAGCGTCCCGTGCTGCTGGTGACCGCCGGGCTTAATGCCCTGGCGGTGCTGGCCCTCATCGGCGCGTCCTGGGCTATTCCGGCAGACGGATTTCCGGTCGCCCTGATCGTGGCAGCCTTCCTCGCCGGCGCAAGCTGCCCGCAGGTGGGGCCGCTCGCCCGCGTCCGCTGGATGGCCCTGACCTCCCGGGGGAAAGGCAAGGAAGCGGGCCAGGATCTGGATACTGCCCTGTCCTACGAGGGCACGGCCGACGAACTCACCTTTGTTCTGGGCCCGGCACTCGTGGGAATCCTCGCCAGCATGGTGGCCCCATGGCTGCCGCTGGCATTGGGGGTTGTCATGACCATCACGCTCGTTCCCGCTTTTGCCGTGCACCCCACGCACCGGGCGGTGCCCGTGAAGCAGGCGACCGGGGCCAATGCCACCGGGGCCAGTGCCACTGAATCCCGTGCCGGCAGGATTCCCGCCGCCGTCGCCCTTCCTGTCCTGGCCATGGTGGCCATGGGCACCTTCTTCGGATCCACCCAAACGGCCCTGAGTTCCTTTTCCGCGAGCTTCGCCACCTCAGAAATCGCGGGCCTTCTGTACGCAGTGATGGGGTTGAGTTCCGCCGCCGCTGCCCTGTCCGTGGCTTATTGGCCCCGGAGTTTCAAACCGGCCGCTCGCTGGATGGCCAGTGCGGCACTCATGGCCGGCCTCGCCCTCCTGCTTCTGGTGCCGGACTCGCTGGGCGGAATGGTCGGCGTGCTGCTGGTCCTGGGACTGCCGGTGGGGCCCGTTATGGTCACCGTATTTGCCATCGGCGGAATCGTGGCCCCCGCGGAAAGGCTGGGAACAGTGATGACCGCCCTGGCCAGCGGGATCGTGGCGGGCACGGCGCTCGGAGCGTCCGTTGCCGGCCAGCTTGCCCAGCAGGATGGCTACCGGGCCGCGTTCGTGGTTCCCCTTGCTGCCGCCGGTGCGCTGTTTGTACTCGGCACGGCTGCTGCGGCCATGCTCAGGAAACGCCAAGGCTAAGGGAAGCATCCCGCTCAGGGAAGCATCCCGCTTAGGGCTGCAGCAGGCTGATGGCGTCCTCGTCGGTCAGTTGCTCGAAGTGCCGGTAGAAGCTCCCCACAGCGCGGAACTTGCCTGGCAAGTGCAGGCACAGCACGGCATCGCAGACCCGGGACACGGCCGTGTAGGCCTCCACCGACCCCACCGGAGCGGCGACCACCACAGTTCCTGCTCCGGCGGATCGGACGGCCTCCACTGCGGCGCGCATGGTGGCGCCGGTGGCCAGGCCGTCGTCGAGCAGGAGGACTGTCCTGGCCGTGAGATCATGGCTGATTCCAGGATAAGTCTCCACCCTGCGAAGCAGTTCGGCCCGCTCGCGTTGTTCCACCTCATCCAGCCACTCCTGCCGGACACCGTGCTCGAGGACCCGGCCTATGAGGGGGCGGTTCAGCAGCCTCACCACTCGTCCACCGGACCACGCCAGGGCGCCGTACGCCGTTTCGTCGTGGCCCGGTATGCCGAGCTTCCTGACCAGGACAGCCCCGAGGGGCAGGTAGAGCGCCTTGGCAGCTGCGGCCGCCACGGGGATCCCGCCCCGAGCCAGGCCCAGCACAATGGCGTCAGGGCGTTCACGGAATTGCGTCAGGACCGCCGCCAGCTGCTCACCGGCATCGGTGCGGTCTTCAAAACGCGTGTTCATTGGCCTCTCTCCGGCTGTCTCCGCACTCTTCCAGCGTACCCTCTGCTGCCGTGCCGGAAGCGGTGAACTTGTCGCCGGGCGCCGTGGAGTCAGGGCAGTGCGGCGCTAACGGCCATGGTGATTTCCCGAATCACCGCCGTCCGGGACCGCGGCTCGAATCAGGCTTTCGTTAGCGGTGTCCTGCATGTAGGACAGTAGCTGCGCAGTGTGCTCCGGGTCCAGCAGATGGCCGTCAAACAGTTCCACGAGGAGGTGGGCCTTATCGGAGGTCGAAAGGGTGTTCACGTCCGGGCGGTCGGAGACATCGATGGCGGCTGCGTAGTCCGAGAGGCCGGAAAGGCCCACAGCCTCTAAGAGCAGGGTCCACGAATCGTTATTGCTCTCCTGGACCATGGCCTGGAGTTGGAGGCTCGAGGTGAAGGCACCCAGCCACGGGCTGCATCCACAGCGCCACACCCGCCTGGTATGCGCTGTCAGCGCCGATAACAGCTTCGATGCCCGCGTCGAGGTCCGCGTTGACGGCGGCGGAGGCGGCACGGGCTTGAGCGCCTGTTGAAGTGAGCGACGGCGCTCCCTGCAGCCGGACCAATGCGGGAGCTATGAAACCCCTGTCAGGAATCAGACGCCGAGGAAGGCGATGGCACCCTGTTTGAAGGCCCGGCTGGTGATGGCGTTGGTGTGGTTCCGGCCGGGCAGCACAAGCTGTTCCGCCATGGAGCCGGCCCGGACGCCGAGATCGGCAAGCTGCGGCATGGTGCCCGCGCGCTCGTCCTTGTCGCCGGCCACCAGGAGCATGGGCATATGCGGGACGGCTTCGGCAGGATCGAACGGCTCGGCTTTGATGGCCTCCACCAGCGACAGGAGCGCAAAGATGTTGTTGCTGGGCAGGAGCATCGCCATTTTCAACAGCCCGGCCGTGGACTGGTCCGCAATGGGCGTCCCGTCGGCCAGGTAGCGCTGGGCTGCGATGAGGTCGAACTCGGCCAGCGGATCAGCGATGTTCGGTCCGCCCAGGACCATGCGGTGGACAAGCTCGGGCTGTGTGGCGCCGAATTCCCAGGCGAGCCGGGAACCCAGGGAATAGCCCACAACGTCAACCCCGCTGGTGGGGTCGCCGTCGTGCACCGGCCGCACACCGGCGTCGAACGCTATCTGCAAGAGATCGGCTCGGATCCGGCTGGGGGCGTAGGAGTCCATGTCCTCCGGGGCGCCGCTGCGGCCGTGGCCGGGCAGGTCCACGGTAATGACCCGGCGTCCTGCGTCCAGGAGTGCAGCCAGCCAGCCCGTGTCCTCCCAGTTCAGTTTGCTGGAGGAAGAGAAACCGTGGATCAGCAGGACAGGCCGGAGCCCCGCATCAGCAGCAGGATCATGCACCTCGACATAGAGTTGCGGGTCCGTGCCCTCAACGGTGTGCGAATGCAGTTCGCCGGTGTGCCTGCCGCTCATAGTGTCAGTCCTCGTCAAGTACGGCGCTCAGGCGGACCCGGCGCTCCGGTGCGTCATCCTTCGGGACTGTGCCCACGATTCCGGCGGTGTTGTCCGGAACCTCGAACACGATCAGCGGCCCGCCGACATTGATCCTGTCGTCTGGCCCCCGAAGGTACGCACCACTTTACCTGCCTGCGGACTGCGCCGTTCAGCAGCGGATTTGCGTCTGCTGCGACCTACTTCGGGTGGCGCCCGCGGGCTGCGAGCCGCGCGCCGAGCCAGCAGGCGCCGGCGAGGCACGCAACCAACGCAAAGGTGCTCAGGAGCTGAATCCGGCTGCTTTCCGCGCTGAAGCCGACGGCGAAGATCAGCGCGAGCAGTACCAATCCGAATGTCGTCAGGCCAGGGAAGCCCTTCATCCGCAGCGGCAGCGCGGTCCCGTCCCGGTCTGCCCGGCGCCGGAGGATGAGCTGCGACACAAGGGCCGTTCCCCACACCACCAGGCACGTGGACCCGACCAGCTGGAAGAGGGCCGGCAGGATCCGGTTGGGGAAGAGAAGCTCAAGGACGGTGGCGAAGAAGCCGAAGGCCACCGAGATACCCACTGCGATCATGGGCACGCTGGCGCCGCTCAACCGGGACAGGAATCGGGGCGCTTCGCCGCGTTCGGAGAGTGAATACGCCATGCGGGATGCACCGTAGAGATTGGCGTTCAGGGCAGAGAGAAGCGCGACGACGGCGACAAGGGTGATTGCCGTGCCGGCACCCGGGATCCGGGCTGCGTCGAGCACACCCGCAAACGGCGAGGCCAAGCCCTCGGAGCTGACCGGCAGCACGGCCGCGATGACAAAGACTGATCCGATGTAGAAGACCAGGATGCGCCACAGTACGGTCCGGACTGCCCGGCCGATGCTATGCTCCGGATCCTCGGTTTCCGCTGCGGCTACGGCCACGATCTCGGTCCCGCCAAAGGCGAAGATCACCACGAACAGGGCCGTGGCGACGCCGCCCAGCCCGGCAGGAGCGAAGTCGGTGGTGATGTTTGACAGGCCTGGCGACGCCACGTCGGGGAGGAGTCCCAGCAGCAGGGCGGCACCTACGGCGAGAAACAGGACGATGGCGGCAACTTTGAGGATGGCGAACCAGAATTCGAACTCGCCAAAGTTTCTGACACCGGTGAGGTTGATGCCGGTGAAGACCACCATAAAGACCAGTGCCAGGGCCCAGACGGGGATCACGGGCCACACGGTGCACAAGAGGCCCGCGGCGCCGAGGGCTTCGGCGGCGATGACCACCACCAGCTGGAGCCACCAAAGCCAGCCCACCGTGGCGCCGGCCGTTTTGCCCAAAGCCCGCTCCGCGTACACCGAGAAGGCGCCGCTGGTGGGATTGGCCGCAGCCATCTCGCCCAGCGCCCACATCACCAGGATGATGAGCGTGCCGGCCACCAGATAGGACACCAATACGGCCGGACCGGCTGCCTGCACGCCGGCCCCGGAACCCAGGAACAGGCCAGCGCCGATGGCGCTGCCCAGGCCCATCATGGTGAGCTGCCGTGGTTTCATGGTGTGGCCGAGCTGGGCTTCCGGACGCACTGCCGTGGACTTCGATGTCATGCCTGTGAACTTTCTCGGGGTAGGGGGTGCCCGCGAAAGGGACCACTTGAATTTACCGCCTCTGCCGGTGGCCCCGCGGCACGGGGCGTACGACGATGGGTGCGGAGTGTATGACTAATCCGCCCCACGGCTGGCAATCTGCCCTACGAAGCAGCGATTCACAGGGGAGTTTGTGTGAAATTCGAGTCCTTGGACGCCAAAATTGTGCGATTCTTCAGCGACACGCCCCGGGCGTCGGTGCTGGAAGCCTCGCAGGGCCTGGGCCTGGGCCTGGGCCACGGGCGGGTGGCCGACGCACTAGCTGCCATCCCGGAACTGATCGAGGTTCACACGGTCTGGGGCAGTTCAGATCTCATGGCCAGGATTGCCGCGCGGTCCGATGCCGACCTGCAGCGGGTTCTTGACGCCATGATCGCCACGATGACGGTGCTTCGGGCGTCGATGGTCATCGTCCTCAATACCTACTTCCAGGGCAGGACGCTCAACCTGCCCGAAGCCGCGGCCAGAAACGGAACGGCGTAAGCCGCGCAGAAGGAGCAACATTTTGTATCGCGGGAAAATGGCCGTAGCATCAGTTCTAGTCAAATTGACCATAACTTGGGCATGGTGCAATGCGGCACAGAGACCACGGAGCAACAGGAGGCGGGTGAGTCGCCATGTTCAGCAGTTCAGCAAATGTGTCGGAGCGGGCCACGGCCGCACCCTCGCTTGCCATCTCCACCGTCATCTTTGCCCTCCGGCCAAGTGAATCCTCGGGCCGCCCCACGCTTTGGATTCCCCTGGTCCGCAGAATCCGTGAGCCGTACAAGGACCTCTGGGCACTTCCCGGCGGACCACTGACCCACACGGAATCCCTGCAGGACGCGGCCTCGCGCAACCTTCGGGAGACCACCGGCCTGGCCCCGAGCTATGTGGAGCAGCTCTACGCTTTTGGCGGCCTGCACCGCTCGCCCACCCAGCGCGTCGTATCGATCGTCTACTGGGCCCTGGTCCAACCCACCGAAGCGGCACTGGCCGACGAATCGGAAAACGTGAAGTGGTTCCGGGCAGACAAGGTGGGTGAGCTGGCCTTCGATCACAACGCCATCGTGGACTACGCCCTGTGGCGGCTGCGGAACAAGCTGGCCTATGGCTCCGTGGCCTATCACTTCCTGGGGGAGTACTTCACGCTTGCCCAGGTCCGTGAGGTGTACGAAGCCGTCCTGGACACCAGGCTGGATCCGGCCAACTTCCGGCGCCAGCTGAAATCCACGCCGGAGATCGAGGACACCGGCGAATACCTCCAAGGCGGCAGACACCGCCCACCACGCCTCTACCGCTTCACCGGCCGCCCCGGCCTCGACCCCGACAACAGGAGCACACCATGAGCAGCGTCAACACAGCAATCCAGCTGATCACGCGCGAACAGGCCGAAAGCGCGGCAGGCGCCGCGGCACGGACCGCGGCTGCAGGCAAAGCAACTGCCACCTGCAGCCCGGCCCTGGCCAAGGGCCCGTGGGAGTACGACCTCGCCGAGGCGCTCGCCGGTGCCCCGGCGTACGGGCCCGGCGCCTCCAGTTCGGACGTCGCGCCCGCAGCCACCCCCCGGCAGGGCCAGCTGCCGGAAGAGTACAAGCTCGCCTGCGATGCTGAACTCGATGTGCGCATCCGCGCGGCCAAGGACAAGCTGGGCGACCGGGCAGTGGTCCTGGGCCACTTCTACCAGCGCGATGAGGTCATCCAGTACGCCGACTTCGTGGGCGACTCCTTCCAGCTGGCCAACGCCGCCCTCACCAGGCCTGACGCCGAGGCCATCATCTTCTGCGGCGTGCACTTCATGGCTGAGACTGCCGATATCCTCTCGACGCCGGACCAGGCAGTCATCCTGCCCAACCTCGCCGCCGGCTGCTCCATGGCGGACATGGCAGACACCGACTCCGTGGAGGAATGCTGGGAACAGCTCGAGGAGATCTTCGGTTCGGAGAAGGACGACGACGGCCGCGTCCCGGTCATCCCGGTCACCTACATGAACTCCTCCGCTGCCCTGAAGGCTTTCTGCGGGCGTAACGGCGGCATCGTCTGCACCTCATCCAACGCACGGCTGGTCCTGGAATGGGCCTTCGAGCGGGGCCAGCGGGTCCTGTTCTTCCCCGACCAGCACCTGGGCCGCAACACCGCCAAGGCCATGGGCGTGCCGCTGGAACAGATGCCCATGTGGAACCCGCGCAAGGAACTCGGCGGCAACGACGAACAGGCGCTGCTCGATTCCCGCGTCATCCTGTGGCACGGCTTCTGCTCGGTTCACAAACGCTTCAACGTCGGTCAGATCGAAAAGGCCCGTGCCGAGTTCCCCGGCGTGAACGTGATCGTGCACCCCGAATGCCCCATGGAGGTGGTGGATGCTGCCGATTCGGCCGGTTCCACCGACTTCATCAAGAAGGCCATCGCGGCGGCCACCGATCCCACTACGTTCGCGATCGGCACCGAGGTCAACATGGTCAACCGGCTCGCGGCCGAATACCCGCAGCACACCATCTTCTGCCTGGACCCGGTCATCTGCCCGTGCTCCACGATGTACCGGATCCACCCCGGCTACCTCGCCTGGGTCCTGGAGGAACTCGTCGAGGGCCGGATCGTCAACCGCATCAGCGTGGATGAATCCGTGCAGGACCACGCCAAAACCGCGCTCGAGCGCATGCTCGCGGCGCGTCCACTGTAGTAGCTGTAGTACCGGAGGAAACGAGCCCCACATGAGCGCAGCGAACCCAGCCGGTGGTACGGCACCCCGGCGGCTGATCGTCGTCGGGAGCGGCATTGCGGGACTGTACTCCGCGCTGCTCGCCGCCGAAGCGGGTGCCCAAGTGGTGCTGCTGACCAAGGGGGCGCTCGCGGACAGCAACACCTACTTCGCCCAGGGCGGCATTTCCGCCGTCCTGGACGAGCCCGCGCCTGGGGACACCGTGGCCGCCCACATCGCGGACACGCTGAAGGCCGGGGGCGGGCACTGCCACCAGGACGCCGTCCGGGTACTCTGCACCGAGGCCCGCTTCGACATTGCCGGGCTGCAGCGCTTCGGCGTGCGTTTTGATCCGGACCACGACGGCGATCCCGCCTTGGGTCTCGAAGCCGCCCACTCCGCGCCACGGATCCTGCACGCCGGCGGCGACGCCACCGGCGCCCGTGTGGCGAAAGCTCTTATCCGCGCCGTACAGGACGTCCAGGCAGCTGGAACAATCCAGGTGATCGGGAACGCCTTGGTGACGTCCCTGTTGCAGAGCGGAGGCCGCGTGTCCGGGGTCAACTTCCTCCACGACGGGCGGGAACTGGGAGTCCACGGCGACGCCGTCCTCCTGGCCACCGGGGGAGCAGGACAGCTGTTTGCCCAGACCACCAACCCCGCCGTGGCCACCGCAGACGGCCTCGCCCTGGCCTGGCGGGCGGGCGCCGCCGTGGCGGACCTCGAATTCTTCCAGTTCCACCCCACCTGCATGGTCCGTCCCGGCGGCGCCCGCGAAGCCGAAGCTGGCGGTAACGGAACAGAGCCGCTCCTGATCTCCGAAGCTGTCCGCGGCGAAGGCGCCATCCTGGTGGACGCCCTAGGTGAGCGTTTTATGCCCGCCTACCACCCCGACGCCGAACTAGCGCCCCGGGACGTCGTCTCCCGGAGCATCGCCCTGCACCTCGCGGCCCTCGGCGACCCCAACGGCCACGTGTTCCTCGACGCACGTGTGATCGAGGCCGGCAGGGGCAAAGGTTTCCTCGCCAAGCGATTCCCCACCATCAGCGCACGCACCCGCGACGCCGGCATCGACTGGACCCGTGAACCCGTTCCCGTGGCTCCTGCGGCCCACTACTGGATGGGCGGCGTTGTCACGGACCTCCACGGCCGGACCTCTGTCCCCGGGCTGCTGGCTGCTGGGGAAGTCGCCTGTACCGGGGTGCAGGGGGCTAATCGCCTTGCCAGCAACTCGCTCCTCGAAGGCCTTGTCTTCGGGCGCCGGGCTGTTGCTGCTTTCTTAAGCGACGGCGCTGGTTGGGTGTCGCCCGACGCTGTTCCTCCGCTCGCTCCCCACGATCTCCCTAACCTCGCAAGCTCGGCCAGGGAACCCGGATCGTGTGGGTCCACGGCCGCGGGCGGCCTCCCCTTGACGCCCGCTTCCGGAACACCCTCGGGCGACGATGCATCGCTCCCGTTGAGAGGTGTCGACGGCAGACCCGTCACCTTGGGTGCACTTACTGAAGCCCCCGCCGACATCGCCTGGGAGTTTGAGCTTGACCCGGCTCCTGGGCCTGTTGAGGTGTCCTGTGCGGATCCCGGGCCGTTTTCGCGGGGGGCTCTTCGTCGGTTGATGACTGCGAAGGCAGGCGTCCTCCGTACTGGCGGGCTGTTGCGGGAGGCCGGCGCGGATTTGGCGGCCTGGGCCGGCGTTGAGAATCCTCTGAACGTGCCTGACTCCTTTGATGTGGAGGAGCATGAGGATGCCAGTCTTTTGCTGGCTGCGCAGCTGTTGGTGCATGCCGCCCGGGAGCGGCGGGAATCCCTTGGCGCGCATTACCGCAGCGACAGCAGGGCGGCCGCTACCGCCGTCGAACCTTTTGACCAGCGTTACACCATGAGCCGGAAAGCGAGCCTCGTCAATGACTAGCCTGACCCTCCCCGCAGCACCCGTCCGGGACATCCTGGAACGTGCCTTTGCCGAGGACGCGCCCAACGGCGATATCACCTCGCAGTTGCTGATCCCGGCTGACGCCCGTGCCACCGCGGTGCTCAACGCCCGGGTGTCCGGTGTGCTCAGCGGCGGGACCGTGTTCCGTGACGCCATGAAGCTCGTGGACCCGGACACCGAAGTGGAGTTGCTGCTTGCCGATGGAGAATCGTTCGACGCCGGGACGCACCTTGCGCGCGTCACGGGCAGTGCCCGCTCAGTGCTGCTCGCCGAACGGGTGGGGCTGAACCTGGTCCAGCGCATGAGCGCCATCGCCACGAAGACGGCCGAATTCGTCCGACTTGTCGACGGCACCAAGGCCCGCATCACTGATACGCGCAAGACCACCCCGGGCCTGCGGGTGCTGGAGCGGTATGCCGTGCGCTGCGGCGGGGGAGCGAACCACCGCTACAGCCTGTCCGACGCCGTCCTGGCCAAGGACAACCACCTCGCCGTGATGACAGGGGGAGAGCCGGCCAGGCTCACCGCCCTGCTGGCCGCCGCGAAAGCCCAGCTGGGGCACACCACCCACTTTGAGGTGGAAGTGGACAGCGCCGACCAGATCGAACCGGTCCTCGCCGCGGGCGTGGACACCATCATGCTGGACAACTTTTCCCTTGAGGACCTGCGCGCCGGCGTGAAACAGGTGGCCGGGCGGGCGATTGTCGAAGCCAGCGGCAATGTTAACCTGGGCACCGTGGCGGCCATCGCCGCCGCGGGAGTGGACGTCATCGCGATCGGGGGGCTCACCCATACGGTTGCCGCTCTGGACCTTGGCCTGGACGTCGAACTGAGGGCAGGCTGAAACGGCCATGATCTTCCTCGACGCCGCCGCCACCACGCCTGTCCGCCGCGAGGTCCTGGATGCGATGTGGCCCTACCTGACCGGTGAATTCGGCAACCCCTCGAGCCATCACACCCTCGGCGAGGCCGCTGCCGCTGCACTCGCGGACGCCCGGAGTGCGGTCGCCAAGGTACTGGGCTGCAGGAGCGGGGAGGTCACCTTCACCTCGGGCGGCACGGAAGCGGACAACCTGGCTGTTAAGGGCATCGCCCTGGCCCGGCAGGCGGCGGACACTGCGCGCAATCGGGTGGTGATCAGCGCCGTCGAACACCCAGCCGTCGAGGAATCCGCGCGATACCTGGCGCGGTTCCATGGGTTCGCCGTGGACGTTGTGCCCGTGGACAGCACCGGGCTGGTGACGCCCGCGGCGCTCGCCGCCGTGCTCCGGCCGGAGACGGCGCTGGTGAGCATCATGTATGCGAACAACGAAGTGGGTACCATCCAGCCGGTGGCGGAACTGGCCGAGCTGGCACGTGCCCAAGGCATCCCGTTCCATACGGATGCGGTCCAGGCCGCTGGCTGGCTTCCACTGGATGTCAAAGCACTGGGTGTTGATGCCCTCAGCATGTCCGGCCACAAGCTGGGGGCTCCGAAAGGCTGCGGTGTGCTGTACGTCCGCGGCCGGACCCGCATTGAACCGCTGCTGCACGGCGGGGGCCAGGAGCGGGGCAGGCGGTCCGGGACTGAGAATGTGGCCGGTGCTGTGGGTCTCGCCACCGCCCTGACTCTGGCACAATCCGCGCAGCTGCAGACCGCAGAACATGTGTCGGCGCTCCGGGACGGTTTCATCCGGAACGTCCTCGACGCCGTTCCCGGTGCTGTCCTGACCGGCCACCCCACGGAGCGGCTCCCGTCCGTGGCGTCCTTCTGCTTCCCCGGAACCAGCGGGGAATCGGTCCTCCTGGGGCTGGAGCGGCAGGGCGTGGTGTGTTCGAGCGGCTCAGCATGCGCCGCGGGCTCCGACGCGCCGTCGCCGGTCCTGACGGCGCTCGGCTTCCCGGCGGAAGTGGCCCAGACAGCGGTGCGGTTCAGCTTCGAGTCCACCGTCAGCGCCGCTGACCTGGCCGCGGCCGCCGAAGCCGTGGGCACCGCCGTCGGAAGCGTCCGCACCCTCGGCCGCAACTAACCCAAGGTGGGGGAGTGGCCTAAATGTGGCGGGCGCGGCGGAAGATCCAATGCCGCAGCAGCGTGAAGCGGACAGCCGTGGCGAGGAAACCGGACAGTGTGGTGGTCCAGAGCTCATCGGACACGGTGGCTGCAGGGTGGACCCAGTGCAGGATCCCCAGGCTGCCGCCGGTGATGACCAGGGCGATGGCGAGCACCATCAACCCATTGAGGTGGTCCTGCGTCCTCTTCCTGGTGGACGTGATTTTAAAGGTCAGCCGGCGGTTCAGTGCGGTGTTCATCACTGACGTGACGATCAGGGCCGCGGCGTTGGCGAGCTGTGGGTCGATCCACTGGCGGAGCAGGGCGTAAAGCGCCAGAGAGGTTGCCGTGCAAATCAGGCCCACTCCGGTGAAGCGGAGGAGTTGACGCACTACGGGAAACCTGAAGATGCCGCGGTAATGTTTGGTGGCCGGGGCGCCGCGGGTGTGCTGCTGCGCCAGCTGGGCGGCGGGCGCAGCAGACGATTCCATGGGTCAAGCCTGACATATCAGGCCGGGGTTTCCTCCCAGGACGCAGCCTTGACCGGATTGCTGAGTTCGCCGATCCCCTCCACGCGGCACACCACAGTGTCACCGGGGTGGATGCGTGCGCATTCGGCCGGGAAACCGGTGAGGATGATGTCGCCGGCGTGGAGCGTCATAAAGGAGCTGAGGTAGACCAGGATTTCGTCCACCTTCCAGCCAAGATCCGAGCTGGACGCGGGCTTCAGTGCGGTGCCGTTGAGGACGATGCCGATGGAGAGGCTGGAGTCGTCGAGGCCGGTGACAATCCAGGGGCCAAGCGGTGTGAAGGTGTCCTGGCTCTTGGCGCTGATCCACAGTTCGTCCGACTTCTGCAGGTCGCGGGCGGAGACGTCGTTGCCGATGGTGAATCCGAGGATGGCGCCCCGGGCGGTTTCCAGCGTCAGGCCGCGCACCGTGCGTCCGATAACGACGGTCAGTTCGGCTTCCGGGTCGACGTACCCCACGGTGGAGCTCAGTTCGATGGCGTCGCCCGGGCCGATCACGCTGGACGCGGCCTTGTGGAACGCCTGCGGCGGAAGATCGCGGCCTGGCTGCCCGGTGTTGTGGGCCATGCCCAGGACATTGACCGGGACCGACGGCGCCAGGAAGGTGAAGGAATCCTGTGCCACGGTGGCACCGGTCTCCCAGCCGGCCCGTGCCCGGCTGTTGGTATTGGCGCGGGATGCCGCCAACGGGGAATCAACAACGGTCCAGTAACGGCCGGCCACGGAGTCGAAGTCCAGGGCATTGTTGGCGACGAAGAAGTGTTCACCGGGAGCTGCGGCGGAGAGCGGGCGGACTCGGGCAATGCGGCGGGGAGCGCTGGCGGTCATGATGACATCCTACGTCCTCGACGGTGCCGGCAGGCAGGCAGACCGCCCGGCGGAACCCGTTCAGTAAAGCTCGCCCACCGGGATTTCCACAGCCAGCCGGTTGGACGGGCCCGGGAGCGGGCAGGCCCAGGCCTCGTTGTAGGCGCACGACGGGTTGTAGGCGAAGTTGAAATCCAGCACGTACTCCGCGCCGGGCCCGGAGCCATGGACGCCATGGAATGCACCCTTGATGGTGTCCAGGAGGTATCTGCCGGCACCGTACGTTCCGCCGGGTTTCCCCGCCGTGGCGTCCCGGAACGGCACAAAGATCCCGCCCCCATAGCCTTTCAGTTTCCAGACGCCGAGCTGCCCCATTTCGGGAAGGTCGAACGTGCCCAGCCGGACGAGGTGCACCACCCCGTCGGTGGCTGTCTCCACGCTCTTCTCCCGGCCCGCACCCTCAAGGGTGAGTGGCACGTAGAACCGGTAGATGGGGTCGTAGTCGGCAGTCTTCAGGCCGGAGAACTGGGCCTTGTCCTGTGCGGTGAGCGCTGAGGCCGGATGCGTTGCAAACATGCGGTCACGTTCGTGCCGCCAATGGGAGTGGGCTTCCTCCGGACTTTCCGCCGCAATTTTCCGGACGGTGTCATACAGGGCAAACGTCCGCAGCCGCCAGTCGGCTATGTCGAGGGCGGAGATGTCCGCCAGGCTCCCGTGGTCCACACCCTGCTCATCTTCCGACATAGCCCCCAGCCTAACCCTTGGCCGGGGGGAACCTCCGACGGCGACACGCGGCGCCGGCCCCCGCCGCGCCGCCGTCCGCAGCTAGGCTGGCTGCATGACAAGCACGGCGACATCCTGGGGACTGCGGACCGCGGCGCTTCTGATGGCGGGCGCCCTGGTGGCCGGGTGCAGCAGTGCCCCTGGCGGCAGCGGCACTGCGTGGACTGCGGAGCCCGGCACTTCCACCGGCACCGGCGCGCCCACGTCCGGCGCCAGCGCACCGGCGTCGGGTCCCGCGGCTACGCCTAGTGGATCGCCCTCCACAACTTCCGGGCCGGCCGCGACAGCATCAGCCTGGAAAACCTTTACCGACCCCGGGAAGACAGTCGGTTTTGACCTGCCCGAAGAATGGATCGCCCAGTCCGTCACCCCCGGGGAGGGGACGCTGCCGGGTGCGCTGAAGATCGAGGTGAAAAAGCAGGACGGCACGTTTGTGGCTGCACTGCGGACGGGCCTGCCGCCGTCGGAGTCCGTCTGCCCGGACGCCGGGAAAAAGCCCTACCTCGTCATCAGCAGCGTGCCGGTGAAGCTTCCCGGACTGATGGGCGAAGGTACCATCGCGCCGCATGCTGTGTTCCGTGTGATCCAGGGCTACCGGTACTTCGGTTCGTACGGCATCACCAACATTGTGGGCGGATCGGACGGACAGGCCTGCGAGCTGCGCAACGTGGTCCGCGGGCCCGCCGGCAAAGGGGACTACTCGTTCGGGGACGTCGGGGTCCTGAAAGTATTCGCTGCGGACGAAAAGGTGGCCCCGGCCAGGGCGTTTGACACCCTGGACCAGGCGGCAAAGTACGTTGACGAGAGCTCGGACTTCGCGAACGTGCAGCGGATGCTAATGTCTCTGGAGATCAAAAACTAGTCCGCCGCCGGCTCCATCCCACGCCGGGCCAGGGCGGCTGTTCTGCCACTACCTCACACCCCGGAGAGACATGGAACGCACTGTTGCCGCACGCATGGTTTTTAGGAACGTGGCCGACACCAAGGCAGCCTTGGCCATCGCCGTAGCCAAAAATTCCGGCTACACATCGTTTGAAGAATCTTTGACAGTCACGGCCGGCGGGGATCCGGTTCCGGTGCGTGAACTTGCCGACCATCACGGTGGCCGCCTCCACTATATGGAGTTCGCCGAGCCCGCCGAAGTGACAGTGGAGTACTCTGCGACTGTGGCGGGCAAGGCAGTACCTGAGGAGGTCACACTGGCGGACCTCATCCGCTATGTCCGCCCGAGCCGCTACGCCGAATCCGACAGGCTCCTTCCCACCGCCTACGCCGAATTTGGCGGCCTGCACGGTGTGGAACTGCTCCAGGCCGTGCGGAGCTGGGTCTACGGCGAGTTGAGGTACATCAGTGGTTCCTCCCGGGGCACGGACGGTGCCGTGGAGACGCTCCTGCACCGTCGTGGCGTGTGCCGGGACTTCGCGCATCTGGCCATCGCGCTCCTCCGCTCAAAGGACATCCCGGCACGGCTGAGCGCCGTCTACGCGCCGGGGCTGTCGCCGATGGATTTCCACGCCGTAGCAGAGGCCCACGTCAATGGTGCATGGCATGTCATCGACCCCACGGGGCTGGCCCCGCGGGAGTCGATGCTGCGGATTACGGCCGGCCGGGACTCGGCCGACACCGCGTTCCTGTCCACCGTGGGCGGCCGCCTGACCCTCAACGAGCTTCGCGTCACCGCTGTGGTTAACGGCACGCTGCCGTCCGAGGATCCTGCCCGGCTGGTGGTCCTGGGCTAGCTTTGCTCTGCAGCCCTGCGGCCAGTCACTTTCCGGGCCGGGCGCTCACGGCATTGCGGAGCTTGTCAGTCAGCCGCTGCAGCTCCTTTTGCTCGGCAGCTGTCAGTGCGGGCCCCACCAGGCTGGAGATGTCCCGTACGTGCTCACGGCCGATCTCCTTCTGGAGCGCGGCGCCTTGCTCGGTCAGCTTTAGGAGCACACCACGGCCGTCGTCCGGGGCGGGCTGCCGGACCACGAGTCCGCGCTTTTCGAGCCGCTCGACCAGCCGGCTCAGGCTCGACTGGCTCAGCAGGACGTGGTCATTGAGTTCGTTGAGCCGCAGCCAGCCGGACGTGCACCGGGAGAGCGTGAACAGGACGTCGTACTCGGTGATGGCCACATTCTTGAAGGCCTTGCCTGCCTGGAGTTTCCGCATGACCGCAACCTGGGCCCGGAACAAGGATTCCCAGGTTTCCGCCGCCAGCCGGCTCCGAGCCTCCTTATCTTCGCCAGCCATCACGCCTCCGAAGAAGCTTTGTCGCTGGCCCGGGATGCCATGAGGGCAGCAACGCGGCCAGCGTGGGTGGGAGGATCCGGCACGTGGGCAGGCTTCAGCGCGGCGTACTCCTTCCGCAGGACCGGGAGGACTTCCTCGCCGAACAGATCGAGCTGCTCCAGGACAGTCTTCAGCGGCATGCCCGCGTGATCGATCAGGAACAGCTGGCGCTGGTAGTCGCCGAAGTACTCGCGGAACGCCAGGGTCTTTTCGATGACTTCCTGCGGGCTGCCCACGGTGAGGGGCGTCTGTGACGTGAAGTCCTCCAGCGACGGGCCGTGGCCGTAAACGGGAGCGTTGTCGAAGTAGGGCCGAAATTCCTTGACGGCATCCTGGGAGTTCTTGCGCATGAAGAATTGACCGCCGAGGCCCACGATGGCCTGGTCCGCTTTTCCGTGGCCGTAGTGCTCGTAGCGCTCACGGTAAAGGCTGATCAGCTGCTGGTAGTGCTCCTTGGGCCAGAAGATGTTGTTCGCAAAGAAGCCGTCGCCGTAGTACGCGGCCACTTCGGCGATCTGCGGCGTGCGGATGGAACCGTGCCACACGAAGGGGGCAACGCCGTCGAGCGGCCGGGGAGTGGAGGTGAAGTTCTGCAGCGGGGTGCGGAACTTGCCGGACCAGTTGACAGTGTCCTCGTCCCACAGCCGGCGCAGCAGGCTGTAGTTCTCAATGGCCAGTTCCACGCCGTCATGGATGTTCTTGCCGAACCAGGGATACACAGGAGTCGTATTGCCGCGGCCAAGTACCAAATCCACACGGCCGTCGGCCAGGTGCTGCAGCATGGCGAAATCTTCGGCGATCTTGACGGGATCGTTGGTGGTGATCAACGTGGTTGCCGTCGAGAGGGTGATCCGCTCAGTCTGCGCGGCGATATACGAGAGGGTGGTGGTGGGGGAGGAGGAGAAGAATGGGCGGTTGTGGTGCTCGCCGATGGCGTAGACATCCATGCCGATTTCTTCGACCTTCTTGGCGATCGCTACGGACGCCTTGATGCGTTCATTCTCCGTGGGCGTCCGGCCGGTGGTGGGGTCAGTGGTGATGTCGCTGACGCTGAATACGCCGATCTGCATGGTGGGCCTTCCGATCCTGGACTTCTCTGGGGTGGCTCCTACTATAGCTGATTTTCATGCATTTGCATGTATCGCAGGGTAAAACGCCTCGCGGGCGAGAATATTCCAGGACGCTACTCGGGCTCGCCAGGCCCCGCGCGGCGGCCGCTTACTTTGGGAATCGCACCGGTAGTCCAGTCGCTGAACTCGGCGTCGACGTCGTTCGCGGCCGCAAACTCCGGGCGCCCCTGCATGGCACGGAGCAGCGCTTTGCGTTCCCGCCGCCCCTCCACAAGCCGGTACAGCACGGGTACCAGCACCAGCGTCAGGGCGGTGGAGGAAACCAGGCCGCCGATCACCACCACTGCCAGCGGCTGGGAGATGAAGCCGCCGCCCCCGGTCAGGCCCAGCGCCATGGGCGTCAGGGCGAATACGGTGGCCAGGGCGGTCATCAGAATGGGGCGGAGCCGCTGCCTCGCGCCATGCGTGATGGCGTCCGCCACCCTCATCCCCGGCAGGCCGTTGCGGGGCTGCCGGTATTGGTTGATGAGGTCGATGAGCACAATCGCGTTGGTGACCACGATTCCCACGAGCATCAGCATGCCGATCAGGGACGGCAGGCCGAGGGGAACGCCGGTGGCCAGCAACAGGGCAACGGCCCCGGTGGCCGCAAACGGGACGGAGACCAGCAGGATCAGGGGCTGAATCAGGGACTTGAAGGTTGCCACCATGATGACGTAGACAATAGCGATGGCCGCGAGGAGGGCAAGGCCCAGCTGCTGGAAGGATTCTGCCTGCTGGGTGGTGGCACCGCCGATTTCCGCGGTGACTCCCGCGGGGAGGGTGACTTCCGTGAGGCGTTTCTGCACCTCAGTGTTCACCGCGCCAAGGTTGGAGCCCGACGGCGTGACTGACACTTTCGCGGTCCGCTGGCCGTTGCTGGCGGTGATGGATACTGGCACTTCCACCTGCTCCACGGTGGCGATGCTGCCCAGGGTCACCGGTCTGGCCGCAGCCGGCAAAGCGATACTGCGCACCGCATCGATGCTGGTGAACCGGGTTCCTTTGCCGATCTGGACGGGGAAGTCGTTGGTGTCGATCCGGACTGTCCCGGCCGGAATGGGGCTGATCGTGGCAGCCAGGACACCGGCCACCTGTTTCTCGTTGAGTCCTGCGGCGGCGGTCTTGTCCCGGTCCACCTTGACCTGGACCACCGGCTGGCGGCCCGCTAGGTTGGTTGCCACTTCACTGGTTTCCGGCACGCCGGTCATGGCGCCCACCATGGCGTCGCTGGCTGTGCGGAGGTCCTCGGAGCTTGCTGCCTTGATGGTGATGTCCACGGTGGAGGACGTCCCGAAGCCGCCCTGCTGGGAGCCGACAGTGACCTTCCCGGAACCGGGCATGTTGCCCAGATCCGTTCGTACGGTTTCCTGGAGCTTGGCCTGGTTCACTTTCTCGTCGGTCACCACGGTGAACGTGGAGTTGGAGGAGCCGGAGGAGGTCAGGGCGGCAAAGCCCGCCTGGGCGTTGCCGGAGGTCACCTGGACATTCTTGACGCCCTCGATGCCGCGGAGGACTTCCTCAAGCCTTACCGCGGCCGAGCTGGTGTCGGCCAGGCTTGTCCCCGCCGGCATCACCTGGCGGACGGTCATGCTGTTCTGGCCGGAATCGCCGAGGAGGTTGGTGGCCAGCAGTGGCGTCATGGCGCCCGTGCCGCCGAGGACCAGCAAGGCGGCGACGAGGGTCCACACCGGATGCTTCTGGGTCTTGCTGAGAATCGGCAGGTACGCGCGTTGGAGCGGACTCTTCTGTTCGGACTCGTGTGCCTTGGCCCGGGCGGCGGCAGCCGCTTCGCGGGCAGCGGCAGATCCGGGCGCGGCGACGGCCGGACTCTTGAGGAACCAGTAGGCGAGGACCGGGACAATGGTCAACGAAACCAGCAGGGATGCCAGCAGCGCCATGGTGACCGTCAGTGCGAAGGGGCGGAACAGTTCGCCGGCCAGCTCGCCCACAAAGGCGATGGGGAGGAAGACCGCCACGGTGGTCAGCGTCGAAGCGGTGATGGCGCCGGCCACTTCCCGGATGGCGGTGAGGATGGCGGCGACTTTCTCCTCACCGTAGCTGAGGTGGCGTTTGATGTTCTCGATTACCACAATCGAGTCGTCCACCACGCGCCCAATCGCGATGGTGAGCCCGCCAAGGGTCAGGATGTTCAGCGAGTAGCCCGTCGCCGAAAGACCGATGAAGGTCACCAGGAGCGAGAGCGGAATGGACACCGCTGTCACCAGGGTGGAGCGGGCGGACATCAGGAACACCAGGATGACGGCGACGGCAAAGCCCAGCCCGAGGAGCCCCTCTGTGGTGAGGTCCTTGATGGACTTTTCGATGAAGGGCGCCTGGTCAAACACGGCGGTGAACTTAGCGTTGGACCCCAGTTCCGCCTCGAGCTCGTCCAGCGAATCGTTCACGGCGTGGGAGATGCCCACAGTGTCGCCCTCGGGCTTCTTGGTGACCGACACCGCCAGCGTTTCCTCGCCGTTGGTCCGGGTGATGGAGGTGCGTTCATTGTCCTGCAGGCTGACGTCCGCCACTGAACCGATCGTGGCACCCTTGGCTGCCCCGCCCAACGGCAGCGACTTGATGGTATCGAGGGAGTCCACCGGGCTGCCGATCTGCAGGGACAGGGTCTTGCCCTGTTCCTCGATCGTGCCGGCCGGGATCAGCGCGCCGTTGTTGCCCAGCGTGTTCCGGATGGATTCGATGGTGGCGCCGCTGGCAGCCATCGCTTCCGGCCGCGGGAGGACCTCGATGTGCTGGGTGGGCCCGCCGGTCACATCGGCGCCGCGGACGCCGTCGATCTTCTGGAGCCGGGGAACAGACAGTCGCTGAAGGTCCGCGTTCAGTTCGCTGAGCGGCCTGTCCGAGGACACGGCGAGGAACACGATGGGGAAGTCGCTGATGCTCCCGGCGAAAGCCTGCGGCTGCACATCCGCCGGCAGGGAACGCTTGGCGTTGGAGATGGCCCGGTCGATCTGGTTTCGGGCACGGTCAAGGTTCGTCCCGTAGGCGAAGACCATGGTGATCTGAGAGGTGCCGTTGCGCGACGTCGAAGACGTGGACTTCAGACCCTCAACCCCGTTCAGGGCTGTCTCCAGCGGCGCGCTGACCTGCTTGTCCACAACTTCCGGCGAGGCGCCGGGCATGGCAGTCAGCACGGTGATCTGCGGGAACTCGATGGAGGGAATGAGTTCCTGCTTCAGCGATGACATGGTGATCACGCCGAACACCGATGCGAAGACGGTGATCAGCGCGATCAGCGCCCGGTTTGCCAATGAAAGTTGTGCCAGCCGGAACATCGCGTGGTCTCCTGAGGGGTTGTCGGAGTGCTGGGACCGGACCTGCCCGCCAGGGCCGGCGATGCGTCAGTTGTTGGCGGGAACGTTTTCCAGCCGGAGTGCCTTGGCGGTTGCGGCTTCGAGCTCGGCAGCCAGGCCCGGGTTGTCGTCGAGCTTCACGCCGTAACCGGGCATCATATCCTTGAGCTTGCCCTGCCAGCCCTTGAAGTCCTTGGGGAACGCCCTTTGCAGTAGTTCGATCATGATCGGCACCGCTGTGGAGGCCCCGGGCGAGGCACCGAGGAGGGCGCCGATCGAGCCGTCGCGGCCGGCGATGACTTCAGTCCCGAACTGCAACACCCCGCCCTTCTTCGGATCCTTCTTGATGATCTGTACACGTTGGCCGGCAGCGATCAGTTCCCAGTCGCCGTCCTTGGCCTCGGGGTAGTACTCGCGGAGCGCCTCAACTTTGTCGCCATGGCGCTTGGCCACCTCTTTGACGAGGTAGGCCGTCAGGTCCATGTTGTCCTTGGCAACGGCAAGCATCGGAATGATGTTGCTGGGACGGATGGACAGCGGCAGGTCCAGGTACGAGCCGTTCTTCAGGAAGTTGGTGGAGAAGCCGGCGTAAGGGCCGAACAGGAGGGAGCGCTTGCCGTTCACGTAACGGGTGTCCAGGTGCGGCACGGACATGGGCGGGGCGCCTACGGAGGCCTGGCCATAGACCTTGGCGCTGTGCTGTGCCGCGAGAGCCTCGTCGGTGCAGCGGAAGAACTGGCCGGACACGGGGAACCCGCCGTAGCCCTTACTCTCCGGGATCCCGGAAGCCTGGAGGAGGTGAAGCGCGCCGCCGCCGGCACCGACAAATACAAACTTGGCGTGGATCGTGCCGCGTTCCCCGGAAGTCGGATGCTTCAGCGAGAGGTCCCAGCCGCCGTCGGACGCCTTTGAAATGCCGGTCACGTCGTGGCCGTAGTTTACTTCGACGCCGTTGTTCCCGAGGTACGTGGTCAGCTCACGGGTCAGTGCCCCAAAGTCGACGTCGGTGCCTTCCGCTGCGCGCGTGGCGGCGATGGGCTGCTTCGGGTCGCGGCCCTTGACGATCAGCGGCGCCCACTTGGCGATCTGCGCGTGGTCCTCGGAGTACTCCATGCTGTGGAACAGCGTGTGGGACTTGAGCGCTTCGTAGCGGGTCTTGAGGAACTTGGAGTTGTTGTCACCGATCACAAAACTCATGTGCGGGACGGTGTTGATGAAGCCCTTCGGCGAGCCGATCAGCTGCTGTTGAACCAAATGCGACCAGAACTGCCGCGACAGCTGGAACTGTTCGTTGATCAGCAGGGCCTTGGCAGGGTTCACCGAGCCGTCTTTGGCCGCAGGGGAGTAGTTGAGCTCGCACAGCGCGGCGTGGCCTGTTCCGGCGTTGTTCCAGGGATCGGAGCTTTCCAGCCCCGGCTGGTCAAGGCGTTCGAACAGGGAAATGGTCCAGTTCGGCTCGAGCTGCTTGATGAACGCCCCAAGGGTGGCGCTCATGATGCCGCCGCCAATCAGTACGACGTCGGCATGTTGGGTCTTTGATATGAAGGTCACAATCAGTCTCCGATAGCAGCGGCTCTGGCTGTCAAAGAATATCCCCGCACGGCCCACTAACTGAAATTGGTCCCTCCCGTCAAGGCCTTAACACGACCTTGGTGAAAACTTCACTCAGCACCGGGGACGCCGGGTAGCTGCTGACACGGTCGGACAATGCAAGGGCCGAGATGGGGAAGGCGATGGGAACGGCCGGGACCGTGGCAGCGATCTGGGTGTTGATGGTGTGGTACTGCTCGTCACGTTCCCTTCCGGCGGGCAGGCCGCGGGCCCGGTTGATCTTGGAGAAGACCTGCGGGTCCTGGTAGCCGAACTCACCGTTCTTTTCGCCGAACAGGGGTCCCACAAAGTTTTCGGCGTCAGAGTAGGCGCCGTTCCAGCCGAGCAGGTGCAGCGCATGCTCGCCGCGGGACTGGACTTTCTGGAGGTAGCCGTCAGACCAGTTGACGGGGACAGGCTTGATGTTAAACCCGACGGCGGTCAGTTGCCGGCTGAGCTCTGCGTAGATCTTCTCCGGCGTGGGGAGGTACGGGCGGGTGGCGTTGAGCGGGTAGTAGAACTTGAGTTCTTCCCCCATGTAGCCCGCCTCGGCAAGGTAGGCCTTCGCTTTAACCGGATCGTGGCCCAACGCTGGGGCTACGTTGTTGAAGCCGCTGATCTTGGGCGGGACGAATTGTGTGGCCTTCGCCGTGTTGTCGATGAAGAACTTCCGGATCAGGGTGTCTTTGTCGATCGCCAGCTCAAGGGCTTGGCGGATCTTGAGGTTCTGCAGGATCGGGACTTCCTGGTTGATCCCCAGGTACATGACCGAGAACGGGTCGCGCTGGACAATCTGCATCCCCCGTTTGACGAGCTGATCGAAGTTGCCTACCGTGACGGCGTCGTATCCGTCGATCCTGCCGTCGAGGAGGGCCTGGAGCCGCGTCTGGGGGTGGTCGTACGTGACGAAATTGATGCTGGCGATCTGTCCTCGGTCACCCCAGTAGTCCTTGTGGCTGAGCAGGCGGACGGTGGTTTCGTCCCAGGCCGCCAGGCTGAAGGGTCCGGTTCCCACTGGGTTGGTGGCGAAGGCGGAGACGGAGTTGCTGTGCCGTGTCTGGTTCAGGACATCCGCGGTGCCTGCGGCCAGGGCTGCGGGCGAAGCAATGGCAAAGGCCGGCATGGTGAGTGCCTGGAGGAACGCGGTGAAAGGCTGGGTGAGGTCGATCCGGACGGTATCAGGGGATAGCGTGGTGCAGCTCTTGAAAATGGACAGGGCGGCGTCGTCGGAATGCGCCTTGAACACGCTCTTGAAGGAAATCCCCGGCGCCTTGGCCCGGAGGTCAGCGGAGAAAGCGAACCAGCGGTTGAAGTTGTGGCACACGGCATCTGCGTCAAACGGTGTGCCGTCCTGGAACGTGACGCCGCTGCGGAGCTTGAAGGTGTAGCTGCGGCCTTCGTTGGATTCGGTCCACTCCGTTGCCAGTAGCGGGGTGGGTTTGCCGGTGGTCTGATCCACGCCCACGAGGCCTTCGAGGATCTGCCGGGTAATCCGGTAGCTTTCAACGTCGCTGGAGAGCGCCGGGTCCAGTCCCAGGGGCTGGGATGCTGTACCGAATGTGAATGTTTCGGTGGGCTCCAACCCGGTAGGAGACGTTGAAGGGGAGGTTGCCGAAGGTGACGGCGGGGGAGTGCCGGTACAGGCGGTCAGGCCTAACGCCATAAAGACGGCGCCGGTCTTGATGACCGTTCGCCGCGAAGTACTGCTGGGCACTCGTGTATCACCTCTGGGCTGTTCCTGGCCGGCACCGCCGACTGCGGGCCAGGGACACAGTCTAATTGACCAGCCTTGGGGTTCCCTGTTATCCCACGGAGGGTCGTGTGCACATGACAGCGGCCCGTTCCTGTCGGAACGGGCCGCCTTGATGCTGGATTACTTGGGCATCAGCACCGAGTCGATGAGGTAGACCGTGGCGTTTTTGGTCTTCACGCCGCCGCAGATGACGTTGGCGCCATCAACCATGAGGGCATCCTTGCTGCCGGTCACCGTGACAGAGCCGCCTTGGACGGTGGCGTGGGTGCCGGCGATCTTGTCAGGCGTGATTTGGCCGGGAACCACGTGGTAGGTCAGGATCTTGCTCAGGAGGGCGTCGTCGGTCTTGAGTGTCTCAATGGTGGCTGCATCGAGCTTGGCAAACGCGTCGTCCACCGGGGCGAAGACCGTGAATTCGGCTCCGTTGAGAGTGTCCACCAGGTTAACCTTCGGGTTCAGCTTGCCGGAGACGGCGGCCGTGAGAGTGGTGAGGATGGGGTTGTTGGATGCCGCGACTGCTACCGGGTCAAGTGCCATGCCGGCCACCGAACCTGCACCCGTCGGGACCTTTGCGGCGTAGCCGGCGCAGCCCGGACCCACGAGGTTCGCTGCGGGATCCATGGTTTTTGCACTGGCGGACGGCGACGGAGCCATACTGGAGGCCGACGGCGCGGCGGCGGGAGCGGAGGAGCTCGGGGTTGTTGTTGCTGATCCACCGCAAGCCGTGAGGCTTAGCAGGGCTGCAGCAGCTACGCCTGCGACGGTGAAGGATGTGCGCTTGAATGACTGCATTTCGGTTCTCCTTGTTTGTGCCGATTTCTTGCCTGCTGCAGACGTGGCGCTGCTTGTGGCTTTTCCGACTATCGGGCACCTGCCCTTGGCTGGTGTCTCATGGGGTATTCGGGCGGAGTGCCGAAATGGATGGGTGGATTGAAAATACTTTTTTGCGCCGCTGATTTTGGGTTAACGGCAGAGATCCCGGGCCGTGGGGCCCGGGATCTCTGTTTGTGTGCGCAAGGGGGGACTTGAACCCCCACGCCCGAAGGCACAGGAACCTAAATCCTGCGTGTCTGCCAATTTCACCACTCGCGCTTTGGCGTCCGGCGTCATTTCCGCTCCCCGCCAGCTGACTGGACGGGAATAAAAAACATACGGCGGCGGATGCCAGGTTCCATTGTAGCCTCGGGCGGGGGAGGATCCTGTCAGTCCTTGCCGCCTTGGGTCCTGCGTCCCCTGGAGGCGCGTCAGTGCTACGCGTCCAGTTTGAGGTCGCGCCGCAGCTTTGCCACGTGCCCGGTGGCCCGGACGTTGTACTGGGCCAACGCCACTTTGCCGTCGGGATCAATCACGATGGTGGAACGGATCAGTCCTTCGTAGGCCCGTCCGTAGTTCTTCTTTGCACCCCAGGCCCCATAGGCCTCCGCCACGGCATGGTCCTCGTCTGAAAGCACGGGGAAGCTGAGATCTTCCTCGGCGGCAAAGGCGGCAAGCTTTGGAACGGAATCGGGCGAGATCCCCAGCACGCGGTAGCCGGCCGACTTAAACGACGCCAGGTTGTCCCGGAAGTCGCACGCCTGTTTGGTGCAGCCGGGCGTGGAAGCAGCGGGGTAGAAATAGACGACGGTGCTCGCGCCGCTGCCCGAGGCCAGGCTCACGTCCTGACCGGTCGAATCCTTCAGGGTGAAACCGGGCGCCACGGCGCCGGTCAAGAGTTTGTCAGCCAATGTTGGTCTCCTCGTTGCAGGCGGGAAATACCACTCTAGTAAGCATCCAGAACGGGTGCGAACCGGGCCTTGGCTATACTTGCATGTATGCCTGACATGGATCGCTGGCCCACAGGGCGCTTATTGTCCACCGCGGCGCGCCTCGTGGAACACTCCTGGAACGAGAAACTCAGCGCCATTGGCCTGACACACGCCGGCGTTATCGCCATCGAAGTGCTCGCAGCCCAGGGCCCCATGACCCAGGCCCAGTTGGCCCAGTTTGTGCGGGTCCAGGCCCAGACCATGGGAAAGACGCTGACCCGGCTGGAGTCGCACGGACACATCGCCCGCGTGCGCAGCACCTCTGACCGCCGCAGCCAGGTGGTTTCCCTCACCGACAGCGGCCGGGAAGCAGCAGTTGCTGCTGTGGAAATGGAGCGCTCGGTGCTGGCCGCGGCAACCATCGATCCCGATCTCCTGCGACAGGAACTTCAGGCTGTTGTCAGCGAGCTTGCCCGCCAGTTCGTATCGCCGGCTACCCGTGCCTTGGTGGACGGCGCCCCCCTCGGCTAAAACTGGATTCCGGAATATCCCACGGCATCACAGCTGCGTGTCTGCGGCGGTGGTGCCGGATTTATTTGGTCCTGAAGTCCTGGATGTTAAACAAAGACAGCCTCTGGCAGCGTTTCCGCCTGCCAGAGGCTGTTTTCCCCTTGGTGCACCCCCCGGGACTTGAACCCGGAACCCATTGATTAAGAGTCAATTGCTCTGCCAATTGAGCTAGAGGTGCATCTCTGTGCGGCGATCCCCGGGGCTTTTTCTTTCCCGGTTGTTCTCCGCAACGACATGAAACTCTACACGAACTTCCGGCCCATGTGAAATCGCAGCCGTGGAACTCCTGCCGCTCAGGCCGGAGGGGCCAAAACCAGCACGAAATCAGGGTTTTGGTTGTTGGTGAGCAGCCATAAACTGCCTTCGGGAGTGCGGATGACGTCGCGGATCCGGCCATATTCGCGTGTGAAATGGGCCACAGGCGCGTGGGCTTCCTCGCCGCTGAGGGCAACGGTCCAGAGGCGCTCGCCCCGCAGGGCACCGACGAAGGCCGTGGAGCCCACAATTTCCAGGCCGCTGGGGGAGGAGTCCGCCGTCGAAGGCCACACCACTTTCGCGTCGCAATAGCCCTGGCGGTGGGGCGCGCCTGTGACCACAGGCCAGCCATAATTGCCGCCCGGTACGATCAGGTTGAGCTCATCATTCACATCCGGGCCGAATTCGCTCGCCCAGAGCCGGCCCTGGCCGTCCCACGCAAGACCCTGGACATTCCGGTGGCCCAGGCTGTAGGTGGCGTTGCCGAAGGGGTTGCCGGGTGCGGGCGTGCCGTCCGCTGTCAGCCTCAAGATCTTCCCGCCCAGAGCATTCGGGTCCTGCGGCTGGTCCCGGCGCTGGGAGTCACCCGTGCCCACGTACAGGAAGCCGTCCGGGCCAAACCGGATCCGGCCGCCGTTGTGCGTCGAAGCCTTGGGGATACCGGTAAAAACAACCTCAGGCTCGCCAAACGAAAGGGCCCCGCCGGGCTCTTCTGCCAGCTTGACCCGGGCAATGCGATTGTCCTGGGCTGAGGTGAAGTATAGGTAAAGGTAGTTGTCCGTTGAATAGCCGGGGGACAGTGCCAGCCCCAGCAGGCCGCCTTCGCCGGCCGGGATGACGCCGGGGACCTGGCCTATCGCGGTTGCGCGGCCATCCTTGACTACCTTAAGCAGCGCCGACTCGCGCTCGGAAATAACGGCCGTGCCGTCCGGCAGAAATACGGCGGCCCATGGAATATGGAGCTGTAGATCAAGCCGTTTCAGAACCTCGGGTGAAACGGCATTTCCGGTCCCCGGTGCCGCCGTCGCGGTCCCGGGGCCCGTGCCCGTCATAATGCCGGTTGGGGCGTCGTTTCCGTTCCCGGTGCAGCCGGACAACGACAGCGCCACGCAAAGCGCCAATGCGCCCGCGCGGCGCGTTGGGGCTGGCAAGGGCCAGCCGAACATCCCAGTGTGGTTAAAGGCGGGTTCTCCGGGGAGCCCGGAATCCGGCGGCCTCGGCGTGGGCCGCCGATTCGAACCAGACATCTGCAGTGGTCTGCTCATAGTCAGGGCGCCCTTCCTCGTAGTAGACCATCGCGCGTGCATCGCCCTTGACCACGAAATCGGCCGGGCCACTGCCGCCCGGACCGGGGGACGCCGATCCGGCGCCGTAGGGCTGGTCCGCGGCCAGGTGGCCGATAGCTTCCGCCGTCGGCGCCATCGGTTCCGATGGTGCCGCCATAGGTTCTGCGGGCGGCGCCATAGCTTCTTCCGGGGGCTCGATCTCCGTGGGCGCCGGGCCCCGACCGTCGGCTGCGGGGTAGTCCCTAGTGAAAGCATCGGGCGTTGCTGTTTCCGATGTGGATGTTTCGGCTGTAGCTGCTTCTGCGGCGGCCGTTTCTGCTCCGGGCAGTGTGGGGGAGTGCGGGTCGGTGTACTCGGTGTGATGGACGTAGCCGGTGTCCTGGGTGGGTTCCCCGTAGGGTTCTGTGGCGCCGGCGCTCCCGCTGGATACGTCTGCCGCGGGCCGGTGGCTGGCCGCAGGGGCTGACCCGCTGGCTTCTGACCACTGCGTTTCCCATTCGTCCTCTGCCGGCCGGCCCGCGGCCTCTTCGGTGGCGCCCGGCTCCGAGCGTGCGGAGTCGATGTGCGCCCCGGCGTCGTGGGACGGCACAGGCCCGGCGGCAACGGGGTGCTCCGGGACCAGCGGGTCCGCTGGTGCTGCAGGTTCGTGGGCGGACAATTCTTCGTGCCAGGCGGCGGCAGACTGGCCGGCCGTCGCAGCCGTTTCAGCAGGGATGCCCTCTTCGGCGGCGGCCTCCGGCTGGACATCAGTCCGGTGCCCGGCAGCGGCCGGGGCGACTGCGGCGTCTGGCCGAGCGACGGTCTGCTGCCCGGCATCGGCCATTTCCTTCCTGGCGGAGTCGGAGAGTTCGGGTTCGTCGTCCGCGGTTGTGGGGGGAACCGGTTCCGCGGGGCGGCCGAATCCCGCCGCGCTGGGGAGGCCGGCAGTACCGGCGGCGTCAGCGGAGGCGGCCGCGCTGCCGCCGGCCAGTCCGCCCTCTGCCCGGCCACTCTCTGTCCGTGGGGCCGCGCCGCCGGTGTTGGCGGAGCTGTTGCGGTTCAGCAGCCACCACACAACGCCCACAATCAGCACAATCGCAATGATCCAGAAGACAAAATCCATAACAGGGCCCTTCATTCCAGATGGCATGGTTGCCGTTCTCTGACGGTACGTCGGCGTGAACGGGGCTGTCTAGGTCGCAGCAGGTCAGCGCACCAAGTCGCCGCAGGTCAGAGCTGGAGTTTGCAACCGGCCGGGGGTTGTTGATTCGACGGCGGTCACTGGCCCTTGTGTCGTGGCGAGGCCCCATCCGTCGGAGAGTCCGCATCCATGCCGTCTCAATATTTGAGATGGAAGTCCACTATTTGAACGAATTATTCCCCAAAGTTGGGATTCTGCGGCGGCGCCTGGTCGTTCGATTCCGATCGGAGTCATAGACTTTGACCCATGAGTGCCGACAGCGAAACATCAACTGAGAACAAGCCTGACATCAAGCCGCGCAGCCGGGTCGTCACCGACGGGATTCACGCAGCTCCCGCGCGAGGCATGTTCCGTGCCGTGGGTATGGGTGATGACGACTTCGCGAAGCCCCAGATCGGCGTCGCAAGTTCCTGGAATGAAATCACACCCTGCAACCTGTCGCTGAACAGGCTTGCCCAGGGCGCCAAGGAAGGCGTCCACGCCGGCGGTGGTTTCCCCATGCAGTTCGGCACCATTTCCGTTTCGGACGGCATCTCGATGGGCCACGAAGGGATGCACTTCTCCCTGGTCTCGCGCGAAGTCATCGCCGACTCCGTGGAAACCGTAATGCAGGCTGAGCGCATAGACGGCTCGGTCCTGCTGGCCGGCTGTGACAAGTCGCTGCCGGGCATGCTCATGGCTGCAGCCCGCCTGGACCTGGCCAGCGTGTTCCTCTACGCCGGCTCCATCATGCCGGGCTGGGTCAAGCTCGAGGACGGGTCGGAGAAGGAAGTCACGCTCATTGACGCCTTCGAGGCTGTCGGCGCCTGCGCCGCGGGAAAGATGAGCCTCGGAGACCTGGACCGCATCGAGCGCGCCATATGCCCGGGTGAAGGCGCCTGCGGCGGCATGTACACGGCCAACACCATGGCCTGCATCGGCGAAGCGCTGGGCATGTCACTGCCGGGATCCGCAGCTCCGCCCTCGGCAGACCGCCGTCGTGATGAATTTGCCCGCAAGTCCGGCGAAGCAGTGGTCAACCTGCTCCGCCTCGGCATCACAGCCCGGGACATCATGACCAAGAAGGCGTTCGAAAACGCCATCGCCGTCACCATGGCCTTCGGCGGTTCCACAAACGCTGTCCTCCACCTGCTGGCCATCGCCCGCGAAGCTGAAGTCGAGCTGAACCTCGAGGACTTCAACCGCATCGGCGACAAGATCCCGCACCTGGGTGACCTGAAGCCGTTCGGCCGCTACGTGATGACCGACGTCGACAAAATCGGCGGCGTACCGGTCATCATGCGTGCACTGCTGGACGCCGGCCTGCTGCACGGTGACTGCCTCACCGTCACCGGCAAGACCGTCGCCGAAAACCTCGCAGCGATCAACCCGCCGGATTTGGACGGCAAGATCCTGCGCGCCATGGACAACCCGATCCACAAGACCGGCGGCATCACCATCCTGCACGGTTCGATGGCTCCGGAAGGCGCCGTCGTCAAGAGCGCCGGCTTCGACGCAGACGTGTTCGAGGGTACTGCCCGCGTGTTCGAGCGTGAGCAGGGTGCCCTGGATGCGCTCGACAAGGGCAAGATCAAGGCCGGCGACGTCGTCGTTATCCGCTACGAAGGCCCCAAAGGCGGCCCGGGCATGCGCGAAATGCTCGCCATCACCGGTGCCATCAAGGGTGCCGGCCTCGGCAAGGATGTCCTGCTCCTGACTGACGGACGCTTCTCCGGTGGAACCACCGGGCTGTGCATCGGCCACGTTGCACCGGAAGCGGCCGACGGCGGACCCATTGCCTTCGTCAAGGACGGCGACCGGATCCGCGTGGACATCGGCGCACGCTCCTTCGACCTCCTGGTCGACGGGGCCGAGCTCGAGTCCCGCAAGGTCGGCTGGGAGCCGCTGCCGGCCAAGTTCACCAAGGGTGTGCTGGCCAAGTACGCCAAGCTCGTCCACAGCGCCTCCACCGGCGCCTACTGCGGGTGAACCCTTCCCCTTTTCTGAGGCGCTGAGCGACTCAGAAAAGGGGCCCCTTGGCATCACCCTTATTAAGCCCTTCCGCCGAAGCGGTCGGGCTGCGGTTGGATCCTTCCATTAAAGGATCAATACGTGGACGATGATGTCCATATGGTGAGATGTGCACCACCCCCGTTGACATGCATCTCGCCCAGAGGGAAAACTGAACGCATGATCGCAAACGTTGCCAGTTGCGCCGCTGCAGATGCAGTGGTCGTCCTTACCAAGCGCGTGGCTGAATAGCCCGACTGGTAACGTACCGTCACGCGCAACCCCTCGAAGAGCCGCCAGGCTGAGGGGTTTTTTTATTTTCCGCAGTTTCGAGAAACAAATGATCCACAAGGAAGAGTCCGATGAGCAAAGGATCGCCCATCAGCCCCTCGCTGATGGCTACCAAGTCCGCTGGAGCCCCCAAGGCTTCGGAACGTGCCGACCGAACGGCTGACCATGCCGCCGTCGTCACTGATCTTGCTGCTGTCTCTCCTGTCCTTGGGCCGAACAACGTTGTACCCCCAACGGTGATGACCGGCTCAGAAGCTATTGTCCGCTCGCTCGAAGAACTCGGCGTCGACGATATTTTTGGTTTGCCCGGTGGCGCGATCCTGCCTACCTATGACCCCTTGATGGCCTCCAGAATGAACCACGTCCTGGTCCGTCACGAACAGGGAGCCGGCCACGCCGCGCAAGGCTATGCCATGGTTACCGGCCGGGTGGGCGTCTGTATCGCCACCTCCGGCCCCGGTGCCACCAACCTCGTTACCGCCATCATGGACGCCCACATGGACTCCGTACCCGTGGTGGCCATCACCGGCCAGGTATCCAGCGGCGTGATCGGCACCGACGCATTCCAGGAAGCCGACATTGTTGGCATCACCATGCCGATCACCAAGCACTCCTTCCTGGTGACGGACGCCAATGACATCCCGCACGTCATGGCCGAAGCGTTCCACCTGGCCTCCACCGGTCGTCCCGGTCCGGTGCTGGTGGACGTGGCCAAGGATGCCCAGCAGGGCAAAATGACGTTCTCCTGGCCGCCGAAGATCGACCTCCCCGGCTACCGCCCGGTGACCCGGGGACACAACAAACAGGTCCGGGAAGCAGCCAAGCTGATCGCTGCTGCCAGCAAACCCGTCCTGTATGTGGGCGGCGGTGTGGTGAAAGCCCACGCCTCTGCTGAACTGCGGGAGTTGGCCGAACTGACCGGCGCCCCCGTTGTCACCACGTTGATGGCCCGCGGAGTCTTTCCGGACTCCCATCCGCAGCACGTCGGCATGCCGGGCATGCACGGTACGGTTTCGGCCGTGACCGCGTTGCAGCAGTCCGACCTCCTGATCACGCTGGGGGCACGGTTCGATGACCGCGTCACGGGAATCCTGAAGTCCTTTGCGCCGCACGCCAAGGTGATCCACGCGGATATTGATCCCGCCGAAATCTCCAAGAACCGTGCTGCCGACGTCCCGATCGTTGGATCCGTCAAGGAGATCATCCCCGAGCTGACAGAGGCCGTCCGCTCACAGTTCGAGTCCGCCGGCACGCCGGACCTCACCACGTGGTGGGCGTTCCTTAACAACCTCAAGGAAACCTACCCGCTGGGCTGGACCGAACCGGAGGATGGCCTCAGCGCCCCGCAGCGCGTCATCGAGCGTATCGGCGCACTTACCGGCCCCGAAGGCATCTATGTTGCCGGCGTGGGCCAGCACCAGATGTGGGCCGCGCAGTTCATCAAGTACGAGCGCCCGCATGCCTGGCTGAACTCCGGCGGTGCCGGCACCATGGGCTATGCAGTACCGGCTGCCATGGGTGCCAAAGTGGGGGACCCGGACCGAGTGGTCTGGGCGATTGACGGCGACGGCTGCTTCCAGATGACTAACCAGGAACTGGCCACCTGTGCCATAAACAAGATTCCCATCAAGGTTGCCATCATCAACAACTCCTCGCTGGGCATGGTCCGCCAGTGGCAGACCCTCTTCTATGAGAGCCGCTACTCCAACACGGACCTGAACACCGGACACGAAACCGTCCGTATCCCGGACTTCGTCAAGCTGGCGGACGCGTACGGCTGTGCATCGTTCCGGTGCGAACGTGACGAGGACATTGATGCGACCATCAAGAAGGCCCTCGAGATTAATGACCGCCCCGTGGTCATCGATTTTGTGGTGAGCCCCGACTCCATGGTGTGGCCGATGGTGCCCGCCGGCGTGAGCAACGACCAGATCCAGTTTGCCCGAAACATGACCCCCGAATGGGAAGAGGAGGACTGATCATGACCCGCCACACACTGTCCGTTCTGGTTGAAGACAAGCCCGGTGTACTGACGCGCGTCGCGAGCCTGTTCGCCCGCCGCGCCTTCAACATCAATTCCCTGGCCGTCGGCCCGACGGAAGTCCCGGGCATGTCCCGGATGACCGTCGTCGTCGACGCCGATGGTGAGCTCATTGAACAGGTCACCAAGCAGCTCAATAAACTGGTCAACGTGATCAAGATAGTTGTGCTCACCCCCGAATCTTCCGTACAGCGAGACCACATCCTGGTCAAGGTACGTGCGGATGCCGCAACTCGTCTGCAGGTGACCCAGGCTGCAGACCTGTTCCGAGCTTCAGTGGTTGACGTCTCCACAGACTCCGTGGTCATTGAAGCAACAGGCCACCCCGAAAAAATCACGGCACTGCTGTCAGTGCTTGAACCCTTCGGCATCCGCGAAATTGTGCAGTCCGGCACCCTGGCCGTTGGACGGGGATCCCGCTCCATGAGTGACAGGGCATTGCGCAGCGCTTAATACGCGGGCGGGCTCCGGCCCCCTGCGGCGCAACGCCCGTGCAGTACCGCAGCACCACAGACTAGCTACACCAGAAAATCCACTCAAAAGGAGTTACGCAAGTGACTGAAATGTTTTACGACGACGACGCCGATCTGACCATCATCCAGGGCCGCAAAGTCGCAATCGTCGGCTATGGCTCACAGGGTCACGCCCACGCTCTGAACCTGCGCGACTCCGGCGTTGAGGTTGTCATCGCCCTCAAGGAAGGCTCGTCCTCGATCGCCAAGGCCCAGGACGCCGGCTTCACGGTCAAGACTGTTGCCGACGCCGCCGAATGGGCCGACGTCATCATGATCCTGGCTCCGGACCAGCACCAGCGTGCCATCTATAACGACTCCATCAAGGACAAGCTGACCGCCGGCAAGGCCCTCGCCTTCGCCCACGGCTTCAACATCCGCTTCGGCTACATCGAGGCGCCTGAAGGCGTTGACGTGATCCTGATCGCGCCGAAGGCTCCGGGCCACACCGTCCGCCGCGAATTCGAAGCAGGCCGTGGCATCCCGGACATCATCGCCGTGGAGCAGGACGCCACCGGTTCCGCCTGGGACCTGGCCAAGTCCTACGCCAAGGCCATTGGTGGCACCCGTGCGGGCGTCATCAAGACCACCTTCACCGAAGAGACCGAAACCGACCTCTTCGGCGAGCAGTCCGTCCTGTGCGGCGGCGTGTCCCAGCTGGTCCAGTACGGCTTCGAAACCCTGACCGAAGCCGGCTACCAGCCGCAGATCGCCTACTTCGAGGTGCTCCACGAGCTCAAGCTCATCGTTGACCTCATGTGGGAGGGCGGCATCGCCAAGCAGCGCTGGAGTGTCTCCGACACGGCCGAGTACGGCGACTACGTCTCCGGCCCGCGCGTCATTACCCCCGAGGTGAAGGAAAACATGAAGGCGGTCCTCGCGGATATCCAGAGCGGTGCCTTCGCCAAGCGCTTCATCGACGACCAGGACAACGGCGGCGTCGAGTTCAAGGAACTCCGCGCCAAGGCTGAAAAGCACCCCATCGAGGGCGTTGGCCGCGAACTGCGCTCCCTGTTCGCCTGGCAGCAGCAGGATGCGGACTACGTAGAGGGTTCTGCAGCCCGCTAAGGCTGCTCTGCCGGCGCCCCAACCGGTGCCAACTGAGGCCGGGTTCACTTAATAATGTGGGCCCGGCCTTCCGTCCGCCTAGACTTGTTACATCCCAAAGGACTGCAACGCAGAGGATCGCCCGTGTCAAAACCCGTAGTACTGCTCGCCGAAGAACTTTCGCCCGCCACGATAGAGGCTCTGGGCCCGGACTTCGAAATCCGCCAGACTGACGGCTCAGACCGCTCCCAGCTTCTTTCGGCCATCGTGGATGTGGACGCCATCCTGGTACGTTCTGCCACGCAGGTCGATGCCGAAGCAATCGCCGCGGCGAAGAGCCTCAAAGTCATTGCCCGTGCAGGCGTCGGACTGGACAACGTGGACATCAAGGCCGCCACCCAGGCCGGTGTGATGGTGGTCAACGCCCCTACGTCGAACATCATCTCTGCCGCAGAACTAACGGTCGGCCACATCCTGAGCCTGGCCCGCCACATCCCGCAGGCCAGCGCCGCACTGAAAAACGGCGAGTGGAAGCGCTCCAAGTACACAGGCATCGAACTGTTCGAGAAGAAGATCGGCATCGTCGGCCTGGGCCGTATAGGCGCGCTGGTAGCTGCCCGCCTGCAGGGCTTTGACACCGAGATCCTCGCCTATGACCCGTACATCACCTCAGCCCGCGCCGCCCAGTTGGGCGTCAAGCTCGTCACCCTGGACGAGTTGCTGAGCCAGTCGGACTTCGTCACCATCCACATGCCCAAGACGCCGGAGACCGTGGGCATGCTGGGCTCAGACGCCTTCACCAAGATGAAGTCCACCGCCTATGTGGTCAATGTCGCACGCGGCGGCCTCGTGGATGAGAAAGCGCTGTACGCGGCCCTGGAGGACCGCCAGATCGCCGGGGCCGCCGTCGACGTGTTCGTCAAGGAGCCCAGCACGGACCTGCCGTTTTTTGCCCTCGACAACGTAGTAGTCACCCCGCACCTGGGTGCCTCCACCGACGAGGCCCAAGAGAAGGCAGGCGTCTCGGTTGCCAAGTCTGTACGCCTCGCACTGGCAGGAGAGCTTGTGCCTGACGCCGTCAACGTCGCCGGCGGCGTCATCGCCCCGGATGTCCGGCCGGGCATTCCCCTGATCGAGAAGCTGGGCCGGATCTTCACCGCGCTGACGCACGCTTCCCTGACCCAGGTCGATGTGGAGGTGGCCGGCGAAATCGCTGCCCTTGACGTCAAGGTCCTGGAACTCGCGGCACTGAAGGGCATTTTCGCCGACGTGGTGACCGAACAGGTTTCCTACGTCAACGCCCCGGTCATAGCGGAGCAGCGCGGCATCAACGTGCGTTTGATCACCACGCCGGACACGGAATCGTACCGCAACGTCCTGACGCTCCGCGGTGCCCTCAGCGACGGATCCCAGATCTCCGTGGCCGGTACCCTCACGGGCCCGAAGCAGATCCAGAAGCTGGTGGGTGTCAACGGCTACGAGGTGGAAATTCCCATCAGCGAGCACCTCGTGGTGGTCTCCTATGCCGACCGGCCGGGCGTGATCGGAACCATCGGACACATCCTGGGCATGAACAACATCAACATCGCCGGCATGCAGGTGGCGCGCCAGGCTGAGGGTGGCCAGGTGCTTGCCCTGCTGACCATCGACACGTCCGTGCCGCAGCAGGTGCTTGACGCCATCAAGGCCGGCATCGGCGCTGACATGGTCCGCGAAGTGGACCTCGAAGACTGAGTTCCTCACCGCCATGAATAACGCGTGACCGGGGCTTCACCCCGCCACGTATGATTGGTCGGTCTGCCTACAATGGCTAGGTCCTGTTTCAGGACAGCGCCGGCAGACCGGCCAATATTTTTTGCACACCCGGAGGAATTCCATGATGTCCGCCGCCCGCGGACCGTGGTGTGCGCACGCAATCCAGGTTTCAGGGAGCCCAATGAACGCCGTCCAGAGGTTCATCAGAAGCAAAGTGCTACTGCTGACCGCGGCCATCTTGATCGCAGCAATGTGCCTGTCGGTCCTCGTCCAAAGTCAGTCCCAGGCAGCCCTTCACCGGACGGTGGATGAGAACTCGCGGGGGCTGTACGACGTCCTTGTCCAGGCCAAGGCCGGGTCCTCTGCGCTGATACAGCCGGAGATCGCCAGTGGCGGGGGCGGCATCAGCTTCGACCAGCTGGCGTCCATCCGGAAGCTGTCCGAAACCTCCGTGGCAGCCCCCATCAGCCTGGTGTCACGCGTGACGCAGAACCTGGAAGCTCCCCGGCTCGATGCCATGGATTTCCTCGGCTATAACGCAGGGCTCGCAGGCACCGCCACCACTGACAAGGCGGCAGGCGCCACAGACCCCGCCAAGTGGCCCGCGGCCGAATCAGTGCTCAGCGACACCCCAAAGAAATACCGGCTCACCGCCAGCGCAGTGAGTTCCGACGGCGTCTCCGAACAGGTCCTGTTCAAGTCCTCCGCGGAGGGCACGCTGGGCAAGGCCAAACTCGTCGAGGAAAAAACGGTCGGCGGCACCAGCATTCGGATCGCACCACCGGCAGGGGAGAACGGAATCAAGTTCCCCGCCCCGGCCGGTGGCTCCGAACACAATCTCTTCAACCTCTCGGTGTCCCTGCCCCTCTCACCCGAGGTGACCGAGTCCGTCGTCGCCGTCGACCCCGTGGCCGAGCGTGCACTGCTGGGCTCCGCGGGCGACTTCCTGGCTCCGCTGGAGAAAGCACCGCCCGCCGGCGCCCGGAACGCCGGCGCCATCGGCCGCCACTTCGAGAGCCTCTTCACTAACGGCATCAGCCTGGAACAGCTGGAAGAGGGCCCGGACTTCCTGGGCGTCAAGCTCAAGTACTGGGCCCCGTTGATGACCCAGTACCAGCAGGCCAAGCGCAGCGGACAGCTGACTGCCGACTCCCAGGGCATCCCGCTGATCGTGCGCTCCGGCACGTCCCTGGACCTGAAGTACAACGTCAAGATCGAGGAGATCGACGGCGCCGGCAAGGTGGTCAAGGACGTCGGGACGGCAACCCGCTCGCTGGACAAGGATTACCTGCCGTTCGTTTCCAAGGACCCCTTCGCCCTTTCCTGGCCCGGTTCCACCGACCACTCATCGCTGCTGGGCGCCCAGGGCAATTTCAACCAGGGCCTCTACACTCCGGCCACCTGGACCACCGATTTTGCCGCCGCGCCGAAGTACGTTGACGGCGACGCCGCTGCCAACGGGGCAGTCCAGAAATCCGCCACTCCGGGGGACTGGGTCACGGTCAATCGGTTGCCGGAGAAGGGCGCCAATGGAGCCCCCGTGGACCAGACGCAGCGTGAACCCGTGGACGAACGGTCCTACCGCGAGAACCTGGCAACAGGGCAGAAGCTCGCCGCTCCGCTGGCCATGGTCTACGGAACTTTTGACCCCGCGGCAGTGAAAGCGGCCGCCGGCGACGTCAACCGGCTCCCGCTGGGTGGCTACGACCCGACGCCGCTGACCCTCACCAAGGATGCCAACGGCAAGGCCACCGCCGCCACGGAGCTCAAGCCCTCGCTCAGCGCCACCGGACTGGCAAGCCAGTCGGCCGGCGCCATCACCGACTACTACGGCCTTGCCGCTGCCCGCGGCTACAAGGACAACGCGGCCGTGATCGACGCCGTCCGGGTCCGGGCCAAGGCTCCCGGCAGTTGGAAGGAAGCCCAGCCCGACGTCGAAAAGCTCGCCGCTGCGATCCGTGACATGGGCCTGGAAGCCACCGTCGTGGCCGGTTCAGCGCGCGAGGACGCCAGCATCTTTGTCCCCGGCTACTCCAAGGACGACGCCGGCAAGGAATCTCCGCTGGGTACGGTTCAGCAGTCCTGGGTCCGGCAGAACGCGGCCGACGCCGTCACAGGCTCACTGACCGGAACCAATGTCACGCTGCTGTTCCTCACCCTGTGCGGGGCTGCCCTGCTGACCGGCGCTTCCACCGTCAGCTACATCAGGAAACGTAAACGCGAAGCCGGAACCCTGCGCGCCATGGGCTGGACCCAGCAGCGGATCCGCATGTGGGTGCTGGAGGAATTCGGCGTCGGCGCGGCACTGCTCGCTGTGGCCGGGATCATCCTGAGCCTGGTGAGCTGGAGCCTGACTACAGCTGTCGTCTCAGCCGCCGTTCTGGCCCTCTACGCGGCAGCGGCGTTCTTTGCAGCCCAGCAGTTGCGGCACCGCGACGAGGTGGACCAGGAACCGCAGCACGATGACCGGCTGATCCCCGTGGATTCACCCCTGACCTTCGCCAACCGCCAGCTCAGCACCAACAAGTTCAACACGGTTTCCCTGGCCGTCGCGGTTGGCGTGTTCGGGGCAGCAGTGGGCGGGCTGGTGGCTCTGCTGATTGACATTCCCCGGGCTGCGGGCGCCAGTGCCCTCAGCGGGTTGGCTGCGGCCAGCGTAGCCCTGCCGAGCATGCTCCTGGCTCTCGCCGGGGTCGCGGTGGGACTCGTCCTGACCCTGGTCACTGGCCGGTTTGAGCTAAACGCCAAACGCCAGTACCTGGGCATCCTCGAAGCCATGGGCTGGAACCCGGACATGCTCCGCCAGGTCCGCCTCTTCGAAAATGCGCTGGTGGGAACGGTGGCCCTGCCACTGGGCGTCCTGGGCGCGCTGGGCATCGGGCTCCTCCTCGCCCCGTATGCCGCGCTGTGGGCCGGCGTCGCCGGCCTCGTGGCTGTACTTTGCTGGATACCGATTGCAACGAAAGTAGTCCAATGACAAACCAGGCGAATGTTCACCGGAGCCGGAGGTCCGGCGCCGCTGAGACGCCCCTGCAGACCCGTGCCAACACCATCGTCAAGGCCGCGGAACACGGGACCCCGCTGGAGCTGAGCGATATCACCATTCGCTATGGCGGTGGTAAGAGCGGTGCCGACTCCGTCAGCGTGGTGGAGGGCTTCGACCTGGCCCTGCACGCGGGAGAGATGCACTGCGTCGCCGGCCGAAGTGGCTCGGGCAAGACCAGCATCCTGACCGTCGGCGCCGGACTGACGCTGCCGACGTCGGGCCGCGTCTTTTGGGAAGGCGATTCGCTCGAAAGCATGGGCGACGACGAAATCGCCGACCGCCGTCGGGCTCTGATCGGCTATGTGGATCAGGGCGGCGCCCTGATTGACGGCATGAGCGCCCTGGAGAACGTCCTCCTGCCCGCCGTGCCAGACGGCGAGGTGGACCAGCGCCGCGACATGGCCAAGGACCTCCTGGACCTGGTGGGCCTGGGCCGCCGCATGCGCCACCGCCCCGCGCAGCTTTCCGGCGGTGAACGCCAGCGTGTGGCGATCGCCCGGGCACTGATCCTGGGCACCCGCGTGCTGGTGGTGGATGAGCCCACCGCCAGCCTTGACAGGGCCTCCGCCAACCGCATCATCAGCATCCTCAAGGACACCACCTCGGATGGAATTGCGGTTCTTGTCGCTTCGCACGACCACGAACTGGTCCGCCTGAGCGATACCCTGACCGAACTTATCTAACCCGCCCCTCCGCACCGAAGGTACCGTCCGCACGTGACTGCTTCAGAGAAAACCCCGTTCTACATCACCACGGCCATCACCTACCCGAACGGCGTGCCGCACATTGGTCACGCCTACGAGTACATTGCCACCGACGCCATGGCCCGCTTCAAGCGGCTTGACGGGCATGAGGTGATGTTCCTGACCGGTACGGATGAGCACGGCATGAAGATTGCGCAGGCGGCGGAGAAGGAAGGCGTTACGCCCAAGGAACTGGTTGACCGCAACGCCGAGGTGTACAAGGCTGCGCACGCCGCGCTGGGCATCACGTTCGACCGCTTCATCCGGACCACGGACGCGGACCACTTCGCGGCGTCCCAGGCCATCTGGAAGAAGATGGAAGCCAACGGGGACATTTACCTGTCCAAATACGAGGGCTGGTACTCCGTCAGGGACGAGGCGTTCTACGTGGAGGACGACACCGTGGTCAAGGACGACGGCGTGCGCTACTCCAAGGAGACGGACACCGAAGTGACGTGGACCGCGGAGGAGAGCTACTTCTTCCGGCTGTCCTCCTACCAGGACCGTCTGCTGGCTCTGTACGAGGAACAGCCCGAATTCGGCGCCCCGCAGTCCCGGTTCAACGAAGTCATCAGCTTCGTCAGGCGTGGCCTCGAGGACCTGTCCATCAGCCGCACCACCTTTGACTGGGGCGTTCCCGTGCCCGGCAATGACAAGCACGTGATGTATGTCTGGGTCGACGCACTCACCAACTACCTGACGGGGGTGGGCTACCCGGACGTTGAGTCGGAGCAGTTCCGCAAGTTCTGGCCAGCCGATGTGCACGTCATCGGCAAGGACATCTCCCGGTTCCACGCCATCTACTGGCCCGCGTTCCTGATGAGCGCCGGCATCGAACTGCCCAAGCGGGTTATGATCCACGGCTTCCTCCACAACAACGGCGTGAAGATGTCCAAATCCCTGGGCAACGTGGTGGCCCCTGCGGACTTCGTGGCACAGTACGGCCTGGACCAGGTGCGGTTCTTCTTCCTCCGCGAGGTCCCGTTCGGCGCCGATGGCAGCTACAACCACGAGGCCATTGTCGGACGGATGAACTCGGACCTGGCCAACAACTTCGGCAACCTGGCGCAGCGTTCGCTGTCCATGGTGGCGAAGAACTGCGAAGGCAAGGTCCCGGTCCCTGCCGCCTTCACCGCCGAAGACGCAGCTATCCTGGCGCAGGCCAACGGCCTCCTCGCCACTGCGCGGGCTGCCTTCGAGAAGCAGGAGTTCAGCCGTGCGCTGGAAGCCATCTGGGGTGTGCTGGGGGACACGAACGCATACTTCGCTGAGCAGGCCCCCTGGGTGCTGCGGAAGACCGACGTCGAACGCATGAACACCGTCCTGTACGTCACCCTGGAAGTGTTGCGGATTGTGTCCATCCTGGCACAGCCGGTCATGCCCACCGCCACGGCAGCGTTGCTGGACACCCTGGGCCAGCCCGAGGGCGAAGCACGCCAGTTCGCCGCGCTGTCCACGCCGATCGTCGCCGGAACGGCGTTGCCCGCACCCGCGCCCGTGTTTCCCAAGTATGAGGGGCCTGCCGAGGCCTAGGATTTTCCCGGCCGGCTACTCGTTGGTAGCCGGACTGAGTACGGTTCCGGCAATGTCAGTACGGACAGTCCCGGAATGTGGGTATCGAGTACTGGAGACGCGCCGGTGGCCGCTGCATAGCCTTGTCGGGTTAGCAAACTGATGATTCGCATCTGGGAGAACCGTCGCACCGGTGCAATCTGTTTGCCTTTTTCGCTCTTGCATCGGGGCGCGGTTTTTCCTCCCGTCTGATCAGTTTGGACCAGACAATGGATGGAGACGGAAATGAAACGTATCCTTGCCGCCTTGGGCGTTACGGGCCTCGCATTACTCGGTGCCACCGCTCCGGCTGCAGCAACTGACGAGGCAGAAGCTGATCACAAGATCACGATTTGCCACGCCACTGGCTCGGAAAGCAACCCCTACGTGTCGGTGACGATCGACCTGCATGCGCTCAAAGCCCACCTGGACCACCAGAACGGGGACGATATCATCCCGGCCAACGACGGGAAGGTTCTTCCTTGGGGCCAGAACTTGGACAAGCTGGACATCTGGAATGCCGGCTGCGCGGTCCCCGAAGACCACGGAAACGGCCACGGCCACGGAAACGGCGAAGACGGCCACAAGGTCACGATCTGCCACGCCACCGGCTCGGAAAGCAACCCTTATGTGGAGATCACGGTTGACTTTAAGGGCGTGAAGGCGCATGCCCAGCACGGTGATGACATCATTCCTGGGAACAGCAAGTGGGAAGGCCAAAACTGGGACGAGGACGGGCAAGCGACCTACAACAACGGCTGCGTTCCCTGCCCGCCTGAGGTTGTCACTCCTGAGGAGCCTGTGGAGACACCAGTGGAAACTCCGGTGACTCCAGTGACGCCGGAGACTCCTCCGGTGACTCCGGTGACTCCAGTGACGCCGGAGACTCCTCCGGTGCCTCCGGTGACGCCGGAGACTCCTCCGGTGACGCCGGTGACTCCGGTGACTCCGGTTGAAACTCCCACTGGCGCCGTGGTCGGGCCGCCTGCCGGGGCAGGAGTCGTGGTTGCCAACAACCCCGGGTTCAACGTCCAGACTGCCGTTGCGCCTTCTGGCACGGTGCTTGCCCCCTGGGCAGCCGGCCTGATCGTGATGTTGCTGGCAGTGGCGGGCGTGGCTGCCCGAAGAGTGCTGCCGGTAGGCAGCGCGTCCGGGGACCGCAAGGACTAACCCCGGTACCGGGCGCCCGCAAGGGCGTTGAGTAATATCCTGGCAGGCGCCGTGGCCGGAAGGGCACGGCGCCTGCCGTCAACCAGGCAGATTCCCACGACTGTGTGAGGTGAACGATGGACAGCATCCGCCAGTCACTCTTCCCTAATTCTCCCGAAGGGGATTCCCCCGGGGCCGATTCTCCGGAGCCGGGGCCGGCCGTCAGGCGGCGGCGGACGTTCAATACCAGGAGCATCCTGTTCGTGCTCCTCTGCGGGCTTGTGGGTTACTTCGCCTTCGCGGCCCTTCCCCTCCTCAACGGGCCCGATACCCCACCCGGCGACGTAAGCGGCATTGTCCGGCAGATGCCGGCAGCAACTGCTCCTGCCACCCCGACGCCGACGCCCACTGGCACCCCGATGCCGACGCCCGCCGGCACCCCGACGGCGGCAGTTCCGGCCGGCCCCGCGGCGGCACGGCCGGAGCGGCTGATCTATCCGGCGGCGGACATCGACGTGGTGATCCACCCCCTCGAACCCAGCGGAACGGACCAGGCAACCCAGACCATCGTGCCTCCGCCCACCATGGACGGCTACTGGCTGACACCTTACGGAGTACCCGGAGCTGGCTCCGGAAACACCACCTATGTGGCCGGCCACAGCTGGGTGGACAGGGATGCGCCCTTCAACCGGCTGAGCATCAGGGCCGCGGTAGGTGACCGGCTCACGGTAACTACCGCCACCGGCGAACTGGCTTACCGAGTGGACTCGATTGCCACTTACAACAAGTCGGGCCTGAAGAACAGTCCCATCTGGCAGGTGGCGCCCAACCGGCTGGTTCTTATTTCCTGCTACACGGATGACTTCTGGGGCACGAACGTCGTGGTGGTGGCCTCACCGGACATGAGCGTTCCACTCTCCTGACGCCTCTAATGATCGATACCATCTCAATTAGTGAGACTGATTGTCCGGCATTCGGATTCTGTTAATATTCTTGGACCATGAGCGCACCCACTATCGATCTCGCAGTTATTCCAGGTGACGGCATTGGCCCTGAGGTCATCGCTGAGGCACTGAAAGTCCTCGGGAAGGCCGTGGCCGCCGAGGGCGTAAGCCTCAAGCAGACCCACTACAAGCTCGGTGCGGAGCACTGGCTGGCGACCGGCGAGACCCTGCCGGACGAGGTCTTGCAGGACATCCGTACTCGGGACGCCATCCTGTTCGGCGCGGTGGGTGCAGCCCCCGGCGACACCAGGATCCCGTCCGGAATCATCGAGCGGGAAATGCTCCTTAAGCTGCGCTTTAGCCTGGACCACTATGTCAACCTGCGGCCGTCGCGCCTGTACGGAAAGGCGGGCAGCCCGCTGGCCAATCCCGGCGTCATTGATTTCATCGTGGTCCGTGAGGGCACCGAGGGTCCTTATGTGGGCAATGGCGGCTCACTGCGCACCGGTACCCCGCACGAGGTGGCCACCGAGGTCTCCCTGAACACGGCGTACGGCGTGGAGCGCGTGGTCCGGGATGCCTTCCGCCGCGCCAGCGCCCGGGAACGCAAGCACGTTACCCTAGTGCACAAGCACAACGTGCTGGTCTTCGCCGGCCACCTGTGGAAGCGCACGGTCGAAGCCGTTGCCCAGGAGTTCCCTGAGGTCACCCACGACTACCTGCACGTGGATGCTGCCACCATCTTTATGGTTACCGACCCCTCCCGCTTTGACGTCATTGTCACGGACAACCTCTTCGGCGACATCCTTACAGACCTCGCCGCAGCCATCACCGGCGGCATCGGGCTGGCTGCCTCCGGCAACATCAACATGGACCGCACCGCCCCGTCCATGTTTGAACCGGTCCACGGCTCAGCCCCGGACATCGCCGGCCAGCAGAAGGCCGATCCCACCGCGGCCATCCTGTCCGCCGCGCTCCTGCTGGACCACCTCGGCTACACCGGGGCAGCCCGGAAGATTGAGGCTGCGGTGGTTGCCGACATCGAAAACCGCGACGGCGGCGCCCGCAGCACCAGTGCCGTTGGCGACGCCATCGCGGCAGCGCTCTAGGCCTGCTCCCCAGGGACTGCCCTTCGGACTGGGTTAACGGGCGTAAGCTTATTTTCGAATCACCAAATGCTGCCCTGCGGTTCACTGCCGAACCATGTTCACGGGCGGCCGATCGCGGAGGAACCATGACTCAGACTGCCCATGGCGTCGAATTTAACCAGCAGCCCTCGGCAACCCCGAAGTCAGCTGACGAGCGTGCAGCTATCCTGGCGAACCCGGGATTTGGCAACTACTTCACCGACCACACAGCCGTGGTGGACTACTCGGTCGACGAACAGGGCGCCGGTGGCTGGCACAACCCGCGCATCGAAGCGTACGGGCCCATCACCCTGGACCCGTCGGCAGCAGTGCTTCACTACGGCCAGGAGATTTTTGAAGGCCTCAAGGCCTACCGCCACGGCGACGGGTCCGTCTGGACGTTCCGGCCCGAGGCGAACGCGGCCCGGCTGAACAAGTCGGCCCGCCGGCTGGCGCTGCCAGAGCTCCCCGTTGAGTACTTCCTGGGCGCCATCCGGGAGCTCGTGGCCGCCGACAAAGAATGGGTTCCTGCCGGCGACGGCGAGGCCCTTTACCTGCGCCCGTTCATGATCGCCACCGAGGCGTTCCTGGGTGTCCGGGCCGCACGCGAAGTCTCCTTCCGCGTGATCGCTTCGCCCGCCGGCAACTATTTTGGCGGCGAGCTGAAGCCGGTTTCGATCTGGATTTCCCGCGAATACGCCCGAGCGGGCCGCGGCGGCACCGGCGCAGCTAAGTGCGGCGGCAACTATGCCGCCTCGCTGATCGCCCAGCAGGAAGCAGAAGCCAACGGCTGCAAGCAGGTGCTCTTCCTGGATCACTTCAACGACGACGCCGTGGAAGAACTCGGCGGTATGAACGTGTTCTTCGTAATGAAGGACGGATCACTGGCCACTCCCGCGCTCACCGGCACTATTCTGGAGGGCGTCACACGTTCCTCAGTGATGCAGGTGGCCAAGGATATGGGCCGTAACGTGGCTGAGCGCAAGATCACCCTGGCCGAATGGCGCGACGGCGTGGCCTCGGGCGAGATCGCCGAGGTCTTTGCCTGCGGCACCGCGGCGGTGATCACTCCCATTGGCGTCCTGAAGGATGTCACCGAGTTCATCGGCTCCGAGGATGCGAAGGCGGGGGAGACCACCATGGCCATCCGCGAACAGCTCCTGGGCATCCAGACCGGAACCGTGCCGGACCGGCACGGCTGGCTGACGCGGCTCGCCTGAATACCTGCGACGCCTGATTCCTGCAACGCCTGATTCCTGGAACGCGGGGTCACTTTTCGCCCAATATCCCTGTCGGGATGGGCGCAAAGTGACCCCGCGTTGTTTTCAGCGCCGGGCTGTTTTAGCGCCGGGCGGCCTTGCGGGCTGCGTTCTTGAGCGCTTTGCGGGAGACAGGCTTCAGGGCCTTGCGTGCGGCTTCGTCGGCCACGGCGCGGTTGCGGCGGGCATCGATGAGGTCGTTCCAGGGCGCGGTGGCGAACGCGCCGCCATCCTGGGCATAAACGTCATAGGGGTAGTCGGCAAAGACCGACGGCGTGCTGCCGCCTGAGGGCATGTCCTTCCCGGTTATCTCGGCGACGGCGTCGGCCACAGCCCAGGTCCGGGTCAGGTGCCTGGTCAGGTTCCTGGACGAAGATGTTCGCATCACTGGCTGCGGCGGCGCGCTTCACGAGTGACTCCAGCTCTCCGGTGAGCGAACGGGTCGCCACCTTTTCCACCAGCGGTGAACCCGATTTGAGGTCCTCAGCGAGAGCATCGACTTCCTCGGGCCAATCGGTGGTTTCACGGTACTTCTTCCACGTGGGGAACCAGACGATGGCGCCCGTCGCGTTGTTATGGATGTGCTGAAGGCCCTTGTTTTCCTCCGTTGTTCACCAGCCACAACCTGCCGGGGGACCTGACTTATTCTGCGCTCCGCCGGCAGTGGGATGCGAGGATAGTGCCGTGAACCCGATTCCCAGCGGCGGCTTCCGGCCCTCCAGCACCCTGACAGCGTCCCTCCTGGCACCCAACCCCGGACCGATGAGCCTGGACGGTACCAACTCCTACGTGATCTCGGCAGGCGGAGCCAGCGCTTCTGTGGTGGTGGATCCGGGGCCGTTTGACGCCGCCCACCTCCGGCTGCTGGCTGACGTGGGCCGGGTGGAGTTGATCCTGGTGACGCACCGGCACGCAGACCATACGGCGGGTTCGCTACGGCTCCATGAGCTAACTGGCGCCCCCGTCCGGGCGTCGGATCCCCGCCACTGCCATGGTGGCGGCCAACCGCTGCAGGATGGTGAAACCATCCAGGCTGCCGGTGTGTCCATCAAGGTCCTGGCCACGCCGGGCCACACCTCGGATTCCGTGTGCTTCCACCTCCCCGACGACGGCGCGCACGGCTCCGTGCTGACCGGCGACACCATCCTGGGCCGCGGGACCACCATGTTGGACTACCCGGATGGCACACTGGGGGATTACCTCGCGTCCCTGGACCGGCTGGAGGTTCTCGGCCAGGCCACCGTTCTGCCGGCGCACGGCGCAGTGCTACCGTCCCTTGAAGTTGTCACCGCTGCCTACCGTGCACACCGCCTCGAGAGGCTGGGGCAGATCCGGGAAGCGCTGGAACGGCTTGGCCGGGATGCGGCCGTGGCGGCGGTGGCAGACGCCGTCTACGTCCACGTGGAACCGTCCGTCCGGCGGGCGGCCGAAATGTCAGTCGCCGCCCAGCTTGATTACCTGCGCGGACGGCCGGAGGACTGACCGGAGCCAAGGGGAACCGGTCAAGACTGTAGGCTGGGAACCATGCGTATCGCCCGGTTTGTAGTCGATTCTGGTCCCCTCTACGGCGTTGTTGAAGGTGAGCCCGGCAGTGAGGAGATCACTGTCATCAACGGCGACCCCTTCTTCAATGGAGTGGAGCGGACCCACGTCAAGCACAAGCTCGAAGATGTCCGGCTGCTGGCCCCCATCATTCCGCGCAGCAAGGTAATCGGCGTCGGCCGCAACTTCGTGGAACACGCGGCCGAACTTGGCAACGAAGTACCGGCCCAGCCCCTGCTGTTCCTCAAGCCCAACACCGCAGTTGTGGGGCCGAACGATCCCATCGTGCTGCCGGACTTTTCCGAGGAGGTCTCCTTCGAGGCCGAGCTGTGCGTCGTCATCGGCCGGATCTGCAAGGACGTTCCGGAAGAGCGCGTTGATGACGTGATTTTCGGCTACACCTGCGGCAATGACCTCACGGCCCGCGACGTCCAGAAAACGGACCTGCAGTGGGCCCGTGCCAAGGGCTTCGACACCTCAGCACCGCTGGGCCCGTGGATCGAAACCGAACTGGATACCGAGGACCTGGCCATCCAGGGCCGCCTCAACGGCGAACTGCGGCAGGACGGCAGCACCAGCCAGATGATCCGCGGCGTCCGCGAAATCGTCTCCATCGTCTCGCAGGCCTTTACGCTGCTGCCCGGCGATGTCATCATGACCGGCACCCCCGCCGGCGTGGGGCTGGTGCAGGCCGGCGACCGCTTCGAAGTGGAAATCGAAGGTATCGGACGCCTGTCCAACCCCGTCGTCCGGCGCTAGCAGGACGCGCCTGGCCCGGGCAGTGGCACTCCGCGGCAAGCGGTAAAGTTGAAGCCACTATGACTACTGCTTCTGCGTCGACTGCTGCCTCCGTCCTGTCCGTCACTGCCGATACTCCGGTGCGCGTCCGGTTCTGCCCCTCGCCTACTGGAACACCGCACGTAGGCCTCATCCGGACAGCCCTGTTCAATTGGGCCCACGCCAAGCACACCAAGGGCACGTTCGTGTTCCGGATCGAGGATACGGACGCGGCACGGGACTCGGAAGAGAGCTACCAGCAGTTGCTGGAGGCCCTGAAGTGGCTGGGGATCACCTGGGAAGAGGGTGTGGAGGTCGGGGGTCCGCACGAGCCTTACCGGCAGTCGCAGCGGCTTGACCTCTACAAGGACGTCGTCGCGAAGCTCCTTGCCGCCGGTTACGCCTACGAATGCTATTCCTCCCCGGAGGAAGTGGAGGCACGTCACCGGGCCGCGGGCCGCGACCCCAAGCTCGGCTACGACAACTTCGACCGCAAACTCAGCGAAGCGCAACTCGCGGCCTTCAAGGCCGATGGCCGCAAGCCCGTCCTGCGGGTCCGGATGCCGGACGAGGACGTGGTGTTCACCGACCTGGTCCGGGGCGAGATCACATTCAAAGCCGGAAGCATTCCGGACTACGTCATCGTCCGCGCTGACGGGTCGCCGCTGTACACGCTCGTCAACCCCGTGGACGACGCCCTGATGGGTATCACCCACGTCCTGCGCGGTGAGGATCTCCTTTCCTCCACACCCCGCCAGGTAGTGCTCATCCGCTACCTTATCGCCATCAGTGTGGCCAGCTACCTGCCACACTTTGGCCACCTCCCGTACGTTATGGGTGAGGGCAATAAGAAGCTGTCCAAGCGTGACCCGGAGTCCAACCTTTTCCTGCTGCGTGACCGTGGGTTCATCCCCGAGGGCCTGCTGAACTACCTGTCGCTGCTGGGCTGGAGCCTGTCGGCAGATGAGGACATCTTCACCGTGGACCAACTGATTGAAAACTTCGATGTCCAGGATGTCCTGGCGAACCCGGCGCGGTTCGACATCAAGAAGGCGGAGGCCATCAACGGCACGCACATCCGCATGCTCAATCCGGAAGACTTCCGTTCCCGGCTTGTGCCGTACCTGCGGACCGCCGGCTTCGTCGGGGAGCAGCTCACGGCACGGGAGGAGCAGATCCTCACGGAAGCTGCACCCCTCATCCAGGAACGCGTGACCCTGCTGGGCGAAGCACCGGAGATGCTCGGCTTCCTGTTCAAGTCCGACGATGCAATCGACGTCGCCGATGACGCCAGGAAGGGGCTGCCGGCTAACCTGACCGAAGTCCTGGACGCTTCCCTGGCCGCCCTTGAACCTGTCCAGGACTGGACCCCGGAGAACATCCAGGCGGCCCTGAAGGAGGCGCTCGTGGAGGACCTCGGCCTCAAGCCCCGGCTGGCATTCGGGCCGGTGCGCACTGCCATTTCCGGACGCCGCATCTCACCGCCGCTGTTCGAATCCATGGTGATCCTGGGCAAGGACTCGTCCCTGAGCCGGCTCCGCACCTTCCGCGGCTGATGACGGTCACCGGCACGGCGGCGGCTGACGGGGTCCTGAAGACACGCTTCGGGACCATCAGGGGTGTCCTCTTCGACATCGATGACACCCTTGTGGACCTCGAATATGCCATGACCACCGCCCTGCGCGAGGTCAGCGAACACCTGCTCCCGGGTATGGACCAGACCGGGTGGCAGCGTTTCGGCAGGATCTTCACGCACGAAACAACGCACTTCTACAACAGGTACCTCGCGGGCGAACTGACGTTCAACGACCAGCGCCTGCTGCGGGGCCGGGCCGCCCTGGGCCACTTCGGAGTGGACCTCGCCGACGGCGAAGAGTCGCACCGGTGGTTGACGGCGTACAGCCAGCTGCAGCCTTCCTATGTCCGGGCTTTTGAGGACGCGCTTCCGCTTCTGGACCTGCTGGATACTGCCGGCATCCCCTACGGTGCGGTCAGCAACAACGTGCACGACTACCAGCGCGCGAAGCTCGACGGCGCCGGGCTGGCGCGCATTACACGCCTGGTGGGTACAGACACCGTAGGCGTGGCCAAGCCTGAGCCCGCGATCTATCTCGAAGGCGTCCGTCTCCTGGGGACCGCTCCGGCGGAGACACTCTATGTGGGGGACAACAGGCTGCTGGATGCTGAAGGTTCGACGGCGGCAGGACTGGTGGGTGTCTGGCTCAACAGGGCGGGGGAGACTGTGCCGGCGTTTAAGGGTCACGAGGTCAGGTCGCTGGCGCAGCTCCTGGCGTAGCTTCCCGCCTAACCTGCGGCCGGCACCCTTCGCAGGATCCCCCTTGATGCAGGCGTTCAAAGTCGTGGTTCCGTCTGCCATCGCGACCGCGCTCATAAGACCGGGACGGTCGGGGTTGCCCGGAACACCGTCCATGCCGGTCCGGATCTGGGCCGAACCGGCGGCGAGCAGTTCGGTTCCCAACACCACACCCTGGTCCGGGTCGCGGCTGTTGAGCTTGTTACCCAGCGTGGCGAAGCAGGCAGTGAGGCGGCCCGTTGCCGCCTGCAGCTACGCCGCGCCATCGTTGAGCTTCCCGGCGCCGGCCTGAAGGACGGAGGTCCAGGCGTCGAGCTTGTGGGCGCAGCCGGAGATTTTGGCGATCCTATCCTTGACGGCGGCAAGCGGAACCGCGCCCTGCAGCGGATCCGAAGCGGCCGCCTCAGCCAGCTCGAGGGCCTGCTCGAGGGCGGCGGTGCCGGTGCCTGCCTCGGGGGAATTGTTCGCACCCCGGGAGCTTTTCAGCTGTCCCGCTCGGGCGGCCAGATCGCCAGTCCCGGAGACCAGCCGGGCAGCACCGGCGTCCACGCCTGACAAGGATTCGGCAGTGGCTCGGCGGCCCCGGGGGCCCGGCGCCGTGGCGTGTGACGGCCGGTTCAGCGGCTCGATTTGTGCCAGCCCAAACTCTCAGGTAAAGTAATTTCTCGTGCTGAGGGGCACGGAGCGCGGGTTGAGGCCTGAAACTCCGGCCCAAAAGTGTCATTGGGATATGGTGTAATTGGCAACACTACGGTTTCTGGTACCGTCATTCTAGGTTCGAGTCCTGGTATCCCAGCTCTGGTTTGAGCGCTGAACATGCACTGATAACCAGGCGTTTCAAGCCGGCCCGCCGATTTGAAACACCCGCTGAGTCTATGAAGTACTGACTCAGCATTCCGGCCAGAAGCCGGTTGGAAGCGCGAGTTTCCTGGAAGTACGCGGCCCCATCGTATAGCGGCCTAGTACGCTGCCCTCTCACGGCGGTAACGCGGGTTCGAATCCCGCTGGGGTCACAAGATAACGGTCCCGGGCATCAGCCCGGGGCCGTTTTTGTTTTGATCGGCTCACGCCGCGGCTGAAGCGCCGGTTGAACTGGCATGATGATGCTGTGACCTCCGCCGACGGTTTTACATCACCACCACCCCCGCCCCGGCCGCCCCGAGCGCCGGGCGGCCAGCCTGGCCGCCCGGCGGACCAGTCCGTGCTGGCCGCTGTGGGCCTGCTGGAGGTGGTGCGTGAGGATCTTTCCGCCGTGGCACTGCCGCTCGCACTGGCGAATGTTGGGCAGGCCCGGATGGAAGTCCGGAACGCCGTCGCCCAACTGGACGATTACATCCTGCCGCGATACCGAAGCCTGCACGCCCCGCTGCTCGCCGTCGTCGGGGGTTCCACAGGCGCCGGCAAGTCAACGCTGGTGAACGCGCTCGTGGGGCACCCCGTCACCCGCTCCGGGGCTATCAGGCCCACCACCAGGCAACCCATTCTCCTGCACCATCCTGCCGATGCCGGCTGGTTCGAAGGCCAGCGGGTGCTGCCCACCCTCAACCGGATCCGGGGCACCATCTCCGCGGAGCCCGTCCCGGCGAGCCAGGCAGGTGCAACACCGGACGCGGAGGCCATTTCCTCGCTCGTGCTGGTGGCCGATCGGGCAGCCCCGCAGGGCATTGCGCTGCTGGACGCTCCGGACGTCGACTCCATTTCGGACGACAACCGCAGGCTGGCCGGGCAGCTGCTGGCCGCCGCGGACCTCTGGGTCTTTGTCACCACAGCAAACCGCTACGCGGATGCGGTTCCCTGGAAGCTGCTCCTGGACGCGTCGTCGCGGGACATTATGGTTGCCGTGGTGCTGGACCGGGTACCGGCAGATGCGGAAGCCGAAGTCAGCGCCGATCTCCGCACGTTGCTGCAGAAAGAAGGACTGGGGAGTGCCGGGCTGTTCATCGTGCCTGAGACGGACCTCGACGGCCTCGGCATGCTGCCGCAGCAGTCGGTGGAGCCGCTGCGGGTCTGGCTGCAGGAACTTGCCGCAGACGCGGCAGGACGGTCGGAGATTGCCCGCCGGACGCTCAACGGAACGGTCAAGGCCTTGGCTGGCCGCGTCGGCACAGTGTCGGCGGCTGTCCACGAGCAGGAGAACGCAGCGGCCACGCTAAGGTCCGGTGCCGTGGCGGCCTACCGCGATGCCGTTACCCGGATTCTGGGCGCCACGAAGGACGGCGCGCTGCTCCGCGGCGAAGTGCTGGCGCGCTGGCAGGACTTTGTCGGCACGGGGGAGTTCTTCCGGACCCTGGAGCAGAACATCGGGCGGCTGCGTGACCGGGTGGGAGCGTTCTTCCGGGGCGAGCCGACCCCTGCCATCCGGGTTGAGGTGGCCATCGAATCGGGCCTGCACGCCGTCATCCTGGACGAAGCCGCCAACGCGGGCGAGGAGACGGACCAGCGGTGGCGCTCGGACCCGGCCGGCCGGCAGCTTCTGGGCACCGACGATCTGTCCGGAACCAGCGCCGGTTTTGCGGACGTGACGGCAGCGGAAATCAGGGCGTGGCAGACCGGCCTGATGGAGCTGATCCGCACCGAGGGGCAAGGTAAGCGCACCCAGGCCAGGTGGCTCTCATTTGGCATCAACGGGCTGGGCGTCGCGCTGATGATCGTGGTTTTTTCCATGACCGCAGGCCTCACCGGGCTGGAGATCGGTGTGGCGGGCGGCACCGCCGTCGTGGGCCAAAAACTGCTGGAAGCCGTATTCGGTGAGGACGCGGTCCGCCGGCTGGCCCGGACGGCGCGGGATGACCTCCACGAGCGCTGCCAACGGTTGCTGCAGGCCGAGCAGCAGAAGTTCCTCGAACGGCTCCCGGCGGGCGGCACGGACACCTCCCGTGTCCTGGCAGACCATGCCGCTGCCCTCGCGCGGCTGGCAAACCACACATGAGCCGCCATAGCGTTGCCCGCGACGCGTCGCAGCTGGACCGTCGGCTCGCAGCACTCAATGATGCCCGGGAATTGGCAGAAGGCGTATTGCCCGATGCTGCTTTGGAGGACGTGTTCCTGCGCCTCGAACGGGCAAGCTCCCGGCGGTCCCTGTCCGCGGATCACACCGTGGTGGGCTTCTTCGGTGCCACCGGCAGTGGCAAGTCGTCACTGTTCAATGCGGTCAGTGGTACTCAAATCGCGACGGCGGCGGCCCGCCGGCCCACCACATCGGAACCTTTGGCGGGTGTTTGGGGAGCGGACGGCAGCGAGCCCCTGCTGGATTGGCTGGAAGTGCGAAACAGGCATCATGCCGTTCCAGTCACAGGTTTCGCGGACGAGGGCACGGGCCTGATTCTGCTGGACCTGCCGGACTTTGACTCCACCCGGGCGGCCAACCGCGAGATCGTGGAGCGCATGGTGGGCCTTGTTGATGTCCTGGTCTGGGTGTTGGACCCGCAGAAATACGCCGACGCAGCAGTTCACAACGACTTCCTGACACCTCTGGCTGCGCACGGAGCCGTGACCCTGGTGGTGCTGAACCAGGTGGACAGGCTGCCCGAAAGGGACGTCCAGCCTGTTCTGGCCTCCCTCAGGGGGATCCTGGCCCGCGACGGGCTGGGCAAAGTGCAGGTGCTGGGCGCATCCGCGCTCAAGGGCACCGGCGTGGATGAGGTTCGGGGCGCCATCCGAGGCGTGGTGACGCAGCGGCAGGCGCTCTCACAACGGCTCGGTGCTGACGTATCGCGGGCCTCACAACAACTCAGGGACGTCTCCGGCGTTGGCGAAGCGGCCGGCGTGAGGCCAGCGTCAACATCCCGGCTCACCGGTGAGCTGGCCACGGCGGCGAATGCGCCCCTTGTGGTGGATGCCGTGGCTACGTCCTACCGGCTGGAATCGACGCGGCGCACCGGCTGGCCGGTGACGCGGTGGCTGCTGCGCTTCAGATCCGATCCCTTGCGGCGACTTAACCTGAAGAGTTCGGCCCCATCCCAACTCAACCGCACCTCGCTCCCGGCCGCCGGCGCCCCGGAGCGGGCCCGCACGGATGCTGCGGTCCGGGAGTTCGCGGACGCTGCCAGCGAGGGTGCCCCGGGACCGTGGCGGGCGGCCATCCGCGGCGCGGCCCGCGAAGGCCGGGAGTCGCTGCCGGATGCCCTTGACCAAGCCATCGCCGGAACGGACCTGATAACCTTCCGGAAATCGTGGTGGTGGGGCGTCTTCAATGTGGTCCAGTGGCTGGCGCTGGCAGTAGTGGTTGGTGGCCTGGGCTGGCTTGGCGTGCTGGCAGGGCTTGGGTACCTCCAGATGCCTGTCCCGGAGGTACCTCGCATTGACGGTTGGCCTGTTCCTACGCTCATGATTGCAAGCGGTGTGGTGCTGGGAATCTTCCTGGCCACAACCGGGAGGTTCATCGGTGCGGGGGCCGCGAGGGCGCGGGCGGCCAGGGCACGGAAACGCCTCAGGGCTGCAGTGGGCGAAGTGGCCCGTGAACTGGTGGTGGAGCCGGTGGAAGTCGAGGTGACCAGGCTCAGTTCCTTCAATGCGGCGCTGAAGGCCGCAGGCGGAACGTGAAGGCACCTAGGAGAGGGATGCGGCGGCGTCCCTTACCTTGATCATGGTGCGCAGGTTCCGGGTGGTGGTGCTTGTCTTGAACTTCGCCTTGGCAGAGATCTTGCTGAAAGGACTGTCCAGTGTCCCGCCCACCGGCGCGAGCCAGGCCAGGGCCTCCGGGCCGAGCCGCTTCTGCTCCGAGCCTTCGAGTGCTGCCCCGGCTGTGTCCAGCTCGTCGAGCCTGGCGGTGTCAGAGGCGAGGGTGATGTACGTGTGCGTGGCCGTGTCGTCCTCCGGATAGGGGCAGGCATCGACCAGTTCGGCCACACGTTCTGCGGTCAGAACAACCACCCAAGCGTCGTAGCCGAAGCTGTCCCGCAGGCATTTTTCGAACTTCTGCTTGACCGCTGCAGGGTTTTCCCCGCTGGCGAGCACCACGTTTCCGCTGGCCAGGAGGGTCCTGACACCGGCGAACCCGGCAGACGCGAGGGCATCCTTCAGCGCTGCCATTTTGATGTTGATCCCGCCAACGTTGATGCCGCGGAGAAAGACTGCGTAGCTGTTCATGCGGACAGCATAGCCATGGCGTGCAGGGTGTGGATGGCGCCGGCGGCCTATCCGGGGAGGAGCGTGTCTGCAGTTTGCGTCAGTCGCTGGTCTTACGCAGCGCCTCGGTCAGGAGCCGCCCGGCGTTGCAGACCACCTCGGCATGGAGGCGGCCCGGCTGGCGCGTCAGGCGTTCGATCGGCCCGGAGATCGAGACGGCGGCGATGACCCGGCCGGACGGTCCCCGGACGGGGGCCGAGACCGACGCAACCCCGGGCTCACGTTCGCCGAGGCTCTGTCCCCAGCCCCGCCGTCGTACGCCTGCCAGGACCGTGGGCGTAAAGCGGGCGGCCTGCAGTCCCTCCAGTAGCCGGTCATGGTCTTCCCAGGCCAGCAGCACCTGCGCGGCCGAACCTGCCTTCATGGACAGTTGCGTGCCCACGGGGATGGTGTCGCGAAGGCCGATGGGGCGTTCAGCGGACGCGACGCAGACGCGCCAATCGCCCTGGCGCCGGAAGATCTGGGAGCTTTCGCCGGTGGCGTCCCGCAGTTGCATCAGGATGGGCCCGGCAGAGGCAATGAGCCGGTCCTCGCCAGCGGCGGACGCGAGCTCCACGAGGCGGCTGCCGAGGACAAACCTGCCCTGGATGTCCCGGCTGACCAGGCGGTGGTGGATCAGGGCCAGGGCAAGCCTGTGGACCGTAGGCCTCGCCAGCCCTGTGGCGGCCACCAGCTGTGCCAGCGTGGTGGGCCCGGCCTCCAATGCGTCAAGCACATGGGCCGCTTTATCAATGACGCCGACTCCACTAGAATTGTCCATGTAATGATATTGACGTCTCATTATCTGAGATGCAAATCTTTTGAGTGGCATATTGCCCGGCCCTGCTGGTTCAGTGGAGCTTAACAGCCAAACAGCAGTGAAGGGAGATGGCCGTGGCAAAGACACTGGCCGAGAAAGTCTGGGACGCGCACGTGGTGCGCAAGGGCGACGGCGAGGGAGCTAACGCCCAGCCCGATCTTCTCTTCATTGATCTCCACCTTGTCCATGAGGTCACCTCCCCGCAGGCATTCGAGGGCCTGCGGCTGACCGGCCGCAAGCTGCGGCGCCCTGATCTGACAATTGCCACCGAGGACCACAACACTCCCACGCTGGACATCGACAAGCCCATTGCTGATCTCACCAGCCGCACCCAGATCCAGACCCTGCGCAACAACTGCGCCGAGTTCGGCGTCCGGCTGCACTCACTTGGCGATGCCGAGCAGGGCATTGTGCACGTTGTGGGCCCCCAGCTGGGCCTGACCCAGCCCGGCATGACTGTGGTCTGCGGCGACTCCCATACCTCCACTCACGGTGCTTTCGGTGCCCTTGCCATGGGTATCGGCACGTCCGAGGTGGAGCACGTCATGGCCACCCAGACGCTGTCCTTGAAGCCGTTCAAGACCATGGCCATCAACGTTGAAGGCACGCTGCGTCCGGGCGTCACTGCCAAGGACATCATCCTCGCGGTAATTGCCAAGATCGGCACCGGCGGCGGCCAGGGCTACGTCCTGGAATACCGTGGTTCCGCCATCCGCGCGCTGTCCATGGAAGCCCGGATGACCATCTGCAACATGTCCATCGAGGCCGGCGCCCGCGCCGGCCTGGTGGCCCCGGACCAGACCACATACGACTACATGTTCGGCCGCCCGCACGCGCCCCAGGGAGCGGACTGGGATGCCGCCGTCGAATACTGGAATACGCTGCGTACCGACGACGACGCCACCTTCGACGTACAGGTTGACCTGGACGCCGACACACTGGAGCCCTTTGTTACCTGGGGCACCAACCCCGGCCAGGGTGTTTCGCTCTCTGCATCAGTTCCGTCGCCGGAGGATTTCGGCGATGAGAACGCAAAGGCTGCCGCCGAGCGCGCCCTGCAGTACATGGGCCTGACGGCGGGCACACCCATGAAGGACATCCGGGTGGATACCGTCTTCCTGGGTTCCTGCACCAACTCACGCATGGAGGACCTCCGGGCTGCTGCGGACATCATCCGCGGGCGGCAGAAGGACCCGAATATCCGGATGCTGGTTGTCCCCGGCTCGGCCCGCGTGCGGCTTGAAGCCGAAGCCGAGGGCCTGGACAAGGTCTTCAAGGACTTCGGGGCGGAGTGGCGCTTCGCCGGCTGCTCCATGTGCCTGGGCATGAACCCGGACCAACTCGAGGTGGGGGAGCGTTGCGCGTCAACTTCAAACCGCAACTTCGAAGGCCGGCAGGGCAAGGGTGGACGCACGCACCTTGTCTCGCCAGTAGTGGCAGCTGCCACGGCCATCCGCGGCACGCTGAGCTCGCCGTCGGACCTAGACCCCGACCCGGTGGCAGGCCGTGTCGAAGCCCAATCAGTAACCGACGCAGCCTAGGAGACCGCCATGGAAAAGTTCACCACGCACACGGGCATCGGCGTCCCGCTGCGCCAGAGCAACGTTGACACGGACCAGATCATCCCGGCCGTATACCTCAAGCGGATCACCCGCACCGGCTTTGAAGACGCGCTCTTCTCCGCCTGGCGCAAGGATCCTGCCTTCATCCTCAACCAGGCGCCGTTCAACGCCGGCTCGGTACTCGTCGCAGGTCCGGACTTCGGCACCGGGTCCTCCCGCGAGCACGCCGTTTGGGCGCTGAAGGACTATGGCTTCAAAACCGTCCTCTCGTCCCGGTTCGCTGACATTTTCCGCGGCAACTCAGGCAAGCAGGGCCTCCTGGCCGCCGAGTTGGCCCAGGATGACATCGAGCTGATCTGGAAAGAGCTCGAGAACGCCCCGGGCACCGAAGTCACTGTTGATCTGGTCTCCAAGACGGTCAGCTGCGGCAACATCGTGGCGCCGTTCGAGATCGACGACTACACCCGCTGGCGGCTCCTCGAAGGCCTCGATGACATCGGCCTGACGCTCCAGCACGAAGAGGACATCACGGCCTACGAAGCCACCCGGCCGGCCTTCAAACCCACCACGCTGCCGGCCCGGCTTTCCTAAACACCCGCGGAGCCTGCAACGCGGGGTCACCTACCCGTCTTGGCCCCTGGTGTGGGCCGAAAGGGACCCCGCGTTTGTTTGATGGCGGCACGGCGTATTTCGGTTCGGTAACGCGACCTCCTATGCTTAGCTGGAGCCTTTGCAAGGATTTTGGGGCGAGTAATCGTAAGGAAACCGGTATATGAGTAGTGTTCTGACAATCCGCGGCGGAGTCCCGCTTACAGGCCGCGTCAGCGTCCGGGGGGCCAAGAACCTTGTCCCCAAGGCGATGGTGGCCGCATTGCTGGGCAACGAACCGTCGGTGTTGCGGAACGTTCCGGAAATCAAGGACGTGGAGGTTGTTACCTCCCTTCTGCAGTTGCACGGAGTGACGGTTGAAAAGGATCCCGTGAGCGGTGACCTGACCCTGGATCCGACGTCGGCCAAAACTGCCCCGAGCACGGCGATCGATGCCCATGCGGGCGATTCGCGGATCCCCATCCTGCTCTGCGGACCGCTCATCCACGCCATCGGTGAAGCCTTCATCCCGGACCTGGGCGGTTGCAAGATCGGCGACAGGCCCATCGACTACCACCTCAACGTACTGCGCCAGTTTGGCGCGGTCGTTGAGAAGCGGCCGGGCGGCATCCACATTTCCGCCCCGAGGGGCCTGCAGGGCGCCAAGATCTCACTGCCCTATCCTTCCGTGGGCGCTACGGAGCAGGTACTGCTCAGTGCCACCCGGGCCGAAGGAATCACGGAACTCTCCGGTGCAGCCACGGAACCGGAAATCATCGACCTTATTGCCGTGCTGCAGAAGATGGGCGCCATCATCAGCGTCCAGACGGACCGCACCATCCGCATCGAGGGAGTCAAAGACCTTGGCGGCTACAACCACCGGGCACTCTCGGACCGCAACGAATCGGCGTCGTGGGCCTCGGCCGCGTTGGTCACCCGTGGCGACATTTTTGTTGAAGGCGCCTCGCAGCGGGACATGATGACGTTCCTGAACACCTACCGGAAGGTTGGCGGCGGCATGGACATCGGCGAGGACGGCATCCGCTTCTACCACCGCGGCGGCAAGCTCAATCCGCTGGTCCTGGAAACAGATGTCCACCCCGGCTTCATGACCGACTGGCAGCAGCCGCTGGTGGTGGCCCTGACGCAGGCCGAGGGGGTTTCGATCGTGCACGAGACTGTTTACGAAAACAGGTTCGGCTTCACCGATGCGCTCATCCGGATGGGCGCAAGCATCCAGGTGCACCGTGAGTGCCTCGGCAGTGTGCCGTGCCGATTTGGCCAGCGAAACTTCCTCCACTCGGCCGTCATCTCCGGTCCCACCCAGCTCAAGGGCACGGACATTGATGTTCCGGACCTGCGCGGCGGCTTCAGCCACCTGATCGCTGCGCTTGCCGCCACCGGCACGTCACGCGTGACCGGGATCGACATTATCAACCGTGGTTATGAACGGTTTACTGAAAAGCTGGCCGGCCTCGGCGCCGACTTCGATATCTCCTCGACAAAGTAGCGGTGGACACGTGAAGGAAACGGCCAAGAGCCAGGCCACGTTTGTTGTGGTGGCAGCCATTGTGCGCACCGTCCTTAACGGCATGATGAACAAGAAGTGGGAGGGCCTGGAAAACCTTCCCGCGGGCGGTTTTATTGCCGCGCCCAACCACTGCACGGAAATCGACCCGCTCATCGTGGGGCACCTGCTGTACAACCAGAAGCGCGCGCCCCACTTCCTGGCCAAAGCCGGGCTCTTTAAAGTGCCGGTCGTCGGCGCCATCCTGCGCACCACCCGCCAGATCCCGGTGGAACGCTCGACGGCGGGAGCGAACCGCTCGCTGCTGCTCGCCCAGGAGATCGTGGCCGATGGCGGTGCCATCATCATCTACCCCGAGGGGACGCTCACCCGCGATCCGGACCTGTGGCCGATGAAGGGCCATACCGGCGCGGCCCGCCTCGCCCTTGAAGGGGGAATTCCCGTGGTGCCGATCGCGCATTGGGGCGCCCACGAGGTGTTCCCGCGCTATGCGAAGCGCTTCCATCTTTTCCCGCGCAAAACGTCGCGTGTGGTGGTGGGGAAACCCGTGGACCTCAGCCCCTTTACGGGCAGGCCGCTGGACAAAGCGACGCTGACCGCTGCCACTGAGGCCATCATGGATGCCGTGACTGATCTGCTGGCCGGTATCCGGGGCGAAGAACGCCCGGCCGAGCGCTGGGATCCGGCCAAGAACAACCAAACCACGCATGGCCGCTTCGTTGACCGGAAACGGCCTGATGACGCGGCGGACGCCACGTGACGGATGACAGGACCCGTCCAGGCTCGGCCCGGTCTGTCGCCGTCCTGGGAGCAGGCTCCTGGGGGACCACATTCGCGAAAATCCTCGCGGACGCTGCCAGTGCAGCCGGCGTGGAGCGCAGCATCAGACTGTGGGGCCGGCGCAGCGAGGTGGTGGAAGAGATCAACGCATCCCACCGCAACGTGCAGTATTTGAAGGACACGGTGCTGCCATCCAGCATCACGGCCTCCATGGACGTGCGTGCCGTCCTGTCCGGCGCCGACCTGGTGGTCCTGGCCGTACCGGCCCAGTCCCTGCGCCTGCAGCTCCGCGAATGGAAGCCGCTGATCGCACCAGACGCAGTGGTGGTGTCCCTGATGAAGGGTCTGGAACTGGGTACCGATGCGCGCATGAGCGAGGTCATCAGCGACGAACTGGGGATCCCCGAAAGCCGGATTGCCGTGGTTTCGGGTCCCAACCTCGCCATGGAAATCGCCCGTGAGGAACCAACGGCGTCCGTGGTGGCGTGCACCGACGACATGACTGCAGGCTGGATCGCCCGGAGCTGCACTGCCCCCTACTTCCGGCCGTACACCACGGGCGATGTGGTGGGCGTCGAGATCGGTGGCATCGTCAAGAACGTCATAGCGCTGGCTGTCGGTATTTGTGAGGGCAAGCAGATGGGGGACAACACCAAGGCGTCCGTCATCACCAGGGGACTGGCGGAAACGTCCAGGCTGGCCCTTGCGCTCGGCGGTGACGCCCGGACCATGGCCGGACTGGCCGGACTTGGGGACCTGGTGGCCACCTGCTCCTCGCCGCTGTCCCGAAACCATACGGCCGGCCGGATGCTGGGCCAGGGGCTTACGCTTGATGAGCTGGCACTGAAGATGACCCAGACCGCCGAAGGCATCAAATCGGGCCAAGCTGTGAATGACCTGGCGGGGAAGCTGGGAGTCGACATGCCCATCACCGCTGCCGTTGTGGCCGTCCTGGCCGGGAAACTGTCCGTTAACCAACTGGGGCCTCTCTTGCTGTCCCGGGACCTGAAACCTGAAGGCGACTACTGACGATGTCTGACCAAAACCTGGCCGCACCGGACCCGGCCTCCCGCGTCAAACCCCGCGTGGCGGTGCTTTTTGGCGGCCGGTCCAGCGAACACGCGGTGAGCTGCGTGACTGCGGCCGGTGTGCTGGGCGCCATTGATAAAGACAAGTACGACGTTATTCCCATCGGCATCGCAAAATCCGGGCAGTGGGTCCTGGCCGGAGCGGATACAGCACAGTGGTCGCTGACCGCGGCGTCGCTGCCGGAAGTGCCGCCGTCGTCCGAAACCGTGACCCTGGCCGAAATCGGCGGGGAGCACCAGCTGATTGTGGCCTCCCCGGACGCGGTTCCGCGCGAACTCGGTACCGTTGATGTGGTGTTCCCGCTGCTCCACGGGCCGTTCGGTGAAGACGGAACCATTCAAGGGCTGCTGGAACTGTCCGATACCCGCTACGTGGGCGCCGGGGTGCTTGCCTCAGCCCTGGGTATGGACAAGCACTACATGAAAGTCGTCTTCGAGGCAGCCGGACTTCAGATAGGACCCTACGTGGCCGTCACGGACCGTCAGTGGCTTAACGACGCGGAAGCTGTCCGCAAGCAGGTGGACCGCCTGGGATTCCCCGTGTTCGTGAAGCCGGCGCGGGCCGGATCATCCATGGGTATCTCCAAAGTGGATTCGATGGAGGGCCTGGATGACGCCATCGAGGAAGCCCGCCGCCACGACCGCAAACTGGTCATTGAGGCTGGCATCGTTGGACGGGAAATCGAGTGCGCAGTCCTGGAAGGCCGCGGCACCGCGGCGCCGCGCACGTCCATGCCCGGTGAAATCTCCGTCGCAGGGGGCGGGCACGAATTTTACGACTTCAACGCGAAGTACGTGGAGGACGACGCCGCGTCGCTCAGCTGCCCGGCCGACATCCCCGAGTACGCAATCGCCCGCGTGCGTGAACTGGCGGCCGCCGCGTTCGAGGCCGTGGGAGCCGAAGGCCTGAGCCGGGTGGACTTCTTCTACACGCCGGACGGCGACCTGATCATCAACGAGATCAACACGATGCCGGGATTCACGCCCAAGAGCATGTACCCACAGATGTGGGCAGCCTCCGGCCTCGTTTACGCGGACCTTATCGACGAACTGATCTACCTGGCCCTGAACCGGAAGACCGGCCTCCGCTGACCCTGGCGGTTGAGCTGACCCTTGCGGTTGAGCCTGTCGAAACCTAGCTCGTGGGCAGGTTCTGTAGGTCTGCCTGGCCCACGCACTTCCCCGTGGCGGGGATCTTCGCGGCGGCCGCCGACAGATCGGCGAGTACGGTGGCGGAGCTGATGGTCTCCTGGTCCTTAGTGAGGAGGATCTCGGTGGCGGGCTCGCGGCCGAAGGTAGTCAGGGTCCAGGCAGCGTTCCCTTCCTTGATGACCCAATCCACGCCGTTGACGCTCACGCAGCGGTCCGTCGTCGGTCCGGGGACGTTCACGCCGCAGCGCAGGATCACCTGGGAGGGATCCCCCCAGGCTGCCGTGGCCTGGCTGTTTGTTTTCCGCAGCGCCGCATCGCCGATTGCATCCGGAAGGGCCACCATCATGGGAGCGCATGCCGGGTTCGCGGCATCGGCGGCGGCAGTGACATCCACGGTCGGTGCGCAGCCGGACAGGACAGCGCCGGCCAGGGCTGCGGCCAGCAGGCCCATGGACACACGGACAGGCAGGGGCAAAAGGGCATGTTGCATCCTTCAAGCCTAGCGCCGCCACGCGCTGCGCCGGGACGCCATCCGGGGGCAGAAGCAGCATTGTCCGTGCCGCGCTGTAGCGTAGGGGCGTGCCTGAAAATCCGCTGAATGCCGAAACTCTCACTGTCGCCGCACTGTCCGAATCCGAACTTCTTGCCCGGATATTTCCCCTGCTGGCCTTGGGCGGCGCCCACGGATCGGCCACGCTGCTCGGCCCGGGGGACGACGCCGCGCTGGTGTCGGCCCCGGACGGCCGAACCCTGATCTCCATCGACACGCAGGTCCAGGACCAGGACTTCCGCCTCGAATGGAACAACGGCTACCAAACCACTGGCTTTGACGTCGGGTGGAAAGCAGCAGCCCAGAACCTCAGCGATATCAACGCCATGGGCGGCACAGCCACGTCGCTGGTGGTCAGCCTCACGCTGCCGCCTGAGACACCAGTCAGCTGGGTGGAGGACCTCGCATACGGACTGAGCGCGGGAATCAAGGAACTGGGGGCCGCTGACTGCTCGGTGGCCGGCGGCGACCTTGGCCGCGGCCGGGAAATCTCCGTGACGGTGGCTGTGCTGGGCACCCTCGCCGGCGGAAGGGCTGTGTTGCGCTCCGGTGCCCGCGCAGGCGACGTCCTGGCGCTGGCAGGAACCGTGGGCAGGGCCGCTGCCGGACTCGCGCTCCTGGAATCGGAGACCCCCGTACAGTCCCTAACCGGGCCGCAACGCTCCCTCGTGGAAACGCAGTGCCGCCCGCGGCCACCCTTGTCCGCTGGCCCGCTGGCCATGGCGGCCGGTGCCACCGCCATGATGGATATCTCGGATGGACTGGTCCGCGACGGCGGCCGCCTCGCCGCCGCCAGCGGTGTGGTGCTGGACCTGGACCCGGTGGAACTGAAGCGCCACGCGGAAGGCCTCAGCCCTGCGTCGGACATCCTCGCAAGTGACCCCATGGCATGGGTGCTGGGCGGGGGAGAAGACCACGGGCTACTTGCTACATTCCCTGCAGGCATTCAGCTTCCGGCCGGATTCACTGCGATAGGCTCAGTACAAGCCCCGGGAACCGACATTGACCCGGGCGTCACAATTGCGGGCCGCGTCGCTGGCGCCACGGGATGGGATCACTTTGCAGACTAAGGTTGCCGCCAATGCGCAAGCGATGAAGCGGTGGTTGGACAAGGCTGAAACGGCCATCGGTAACCACAGCGACCGCATCAATGCCATCAACATTTTCCCCGTAGCGGACGGCGATACCGGGACTAACCTTTACCTCACCGTCCGCGCCGCAGCACGTGCCCTGCAAGGCAGCGGCGCAGGCCCCTCCGACGCCGGCCAGGCGGATGTGGGAGCCTGCCTCGCGGCGGCCGGCCAAGCTGCGATGGAGCAGGCGCGGGGTAACTCGGGCACACTGTTTTCCGTCTTCCTGTGCGCCGCCGCCGAGCCGCTGACAGGCCATACCCGGCTGACGTCCGCCCTCCTCGCCGCAGCGCTGAACCGGGCGCAGCTCCGGGCCTGGTCCGCCTTGAGCGACCCCGTCCCCGGCACCATGTTGTCCGTGATGGAGGCAGCGGCCCGGGCCGCCGCCGCAGTGGACGCACGGCAAAATGGCGACGACAGCAACCACGCCCTTGGCCTTGCCCTCGACGCGATGGTAAAGGGTGCCTTGGCGGCAGTTGTCCACACCGAGGACCAGTTGGACGCCCTCCACGCAGCGCACGTTGTCGATGCGGGAGGTGTGGGCATGCTCCTGATCCTCGACTGCCTCCGCTCCGCCGTCCTGGGAATAGAGCTGCAGAGCGAACTCCTGGACGGGCTCCACGGCTATGACGTCCAGGACCCGCACATCCACACCAGCCTGCCGGACGACGACGGTGTGGAGGTCATGTGCACCATCAGCCTCTCGCCACTGAACGCAGCCACCCTCCGTCAACGGCTGGACGAGATCGGCGACTCCGTCATCATGAGCCAGGTGGGCAGCGCCGCGGATCCGGTCGGCAACTACCGCTGGCGCGTCCATGTCCATGTCGCAGAGGCCGAACCGGCCGTCACGCTTATCCGCGCCTTGGGGGACCCCACGGATATCACGGTCAGCGAGCTGGCGCTGCCGCGCGACCCCGAAGCAGATCCAGTGGGCTCCAACGGGCATGAGCGCTGAACTGCACCTGGGTCTGGAACGCCGGATCGGGAAACGCTCAGCTTCGGTCATTGAGAAGCACCTGGGAATCACCACTGTCGGCGGGCTGCTGAACTATTTCCCCCGGCGGTATCTGACCCGAGGTGAGCTGACGCCCATCAGCGAGCTGCCTGTGGATGAGGAAGTTACCCTGATTGCGCGGGTGCTGTCCAACAGCACCCGAAAGATGCATACCAAAAGCGGTTCCATCACGGACGTCATCGTCACCGACGACGCCGAATCCCACGGCCGTCCGCGCCTTTCGGCGGTAGGCCCCGGCACCGGGCACGGCACGCTCAAGATCACTTTCTTTCGCGGATTTCGGGCAAAGGCCGAGCTCCTGCCCGGCCGTCGTGTGCTGTTCTCCGGCAAAGTGAAGCGGTATGGCCCGTCGCTGGGTCTGACCAACCCCGAATTCCACCTCCTCGAAGACGATCCGGATTTGCCGCCTATGGACCCGGAAAAGTTGGCTGCCGTCCCCATCCCGGTGTATGCGGCCACCGCCAAGCTCACCAGCTGGTCGATCCAGAGGGTGGTCGCCACGCTGCTCGAAACAGTGGATCTGGATGCGCTGCCGGACCCACTGCCCGACGCCGTTGCCCGCCGGGAGAATTTCCTGCCTGTGGCCGAGGCTTACCGCCTTATCCACCAGCCCGCATCGAAGCCCGACTGGTTGCGGGCCCAGGACCGGCTCCGCTACCAGGAAGCCCTGGTCCTGCAGGCTGCCCTGGCACGTCGCCGTGCCCAGCTCGCTGTCGAAGAAGCCACTGCGCGCCGACCGGCGGCCGAGGGGCTGCTGACGGCCTTCGACCGGCAGCTACCCTTCACACTGACCGCCGGGCAGGCCGCCGTCGGAAAAACCGTTGCCGGTGAACTTGCGCAGGCCAGCCCCATGAACCGGCTCCTGCAGGGCGAGGTGGGCTCCGGCAAAACCATCGTCGCGCTCCGTGCCATGCTGCAGGTGGTGGATGCCGGTGGGCAGGCAGCACTGTTGGCGCCCACCGAAGTCCTCGCGGCCCAGCATTTCGAATCTATCCGCCGCACGCTGGGTTCCCTGTCCCGCCATCCCATGCTGTCCTCGGACGGGCTGCTCGGCGGCCTCGCCAATAATGCTGTGCAGGTCACGCTGCTCACCGGTTCCATGCCCGCCGCCGCCCGCAAACACGCACTGCTCGATGCCGCTTCCGGTGCGGCCGGGATTGTGATCGGCACGCACGCGCTGCTCAGCGACAACGTGGCGTTTTATGACCTTGGCCTGATCGTGGTGGACGAACAGCACCGGTTCGGCGTGGAGCAGCGGGACGTTCTCCGCTCCAAGGCCATCAAGCCGCCACACCTTCTTGTTATGACGGCGACGCCGATTCCCCGGACCGTTGCCATGACGGTGTTCGGCGACCTTGAAACATCGGTCCTGGACGAGCTCCCCGCGGGCCGGGCACCGATTTCCACCCACGTGGTGGGCCTCGCCGAGAACCCCGGCTGGGCGGGGCGCATCTGGTCCCGTTCACGGGAGGAGATCGACGCCGGGCACCAGGTGTTTGTTGTGTGCCCCAGGATCGGGACGGACGACGACGGCGATTTCAGTCCGGGGGAAGCGGAACCTTCTGCGGCTGAGCTGGGCAGCGATGGCGGGGCGCGCGAGCTCGCGTCGGTGACCGCCGTCGTCGAACAACTCCAGCAGGAGCCCGCCCTGGCCGGTGTGCCGATGGGGCCGATGCACGGCCGGCTGGACGCTGCGGTGAAGTCCGCCGCGATGGCGGATTTCACCGCCAACCGGACCAGGCTCCTGGTCTCCACTACCGTCATCGAAGTCGGGGTCGACGTCCACAACGCAACGTTGATGGTGATCCTCGATGCCGACCGCTTCGGCATTTCGCAGCTGCACCAGTTGCGTGGCCGGGTGGGCCGCGGCGGCCTCCCCGGAACCTGCCTGCTGGTCACGAGCCTCGAGCCCGGGCACCCGAGCCGGCGAAGGCTGGACGCCGTGGCGTCAACCACCGACGGCTTCGAGCTGTCCCAGGAGGACCTCAAGCTGCGGCGGGAGGGCGACATCCTGGGGGCGTCGCAGTCCGGCGGCCGTTCCACCCTGAAACTGCTGCGCGTCCTCGAGCATGAGGACATCATTGCCCGCGCCAGGCAGGACGCCCAGGACGTAGTGCGGAAAGACCCGTCACTGGCGCGGCATCCCCGTTTGGCTGAGGCCATTGACGAATATTTGAACCCCGAAAAGGAGGCGTTCCTTGAGCGCGGATAGCAGGCGGGCATGAGCCGCATCATTGCGGGTGCCGCAGGCAGTACCCCATTGGTCAGCGTGCCCGGTTCCCTCACCCGTCCCACCACGGACCGCGTCAAGGAAGCATTGTTCTCCCGCCTTGACGCCTTCGGGATCATTGCCGGAGCCCGGGTTTTGGACCTCTACGCGGGGTCGGGATCGCTGGGTCTGGAGAGCGGCAGCAGGGGGGCCGACACCGTCGACCTCGTGGAATTCGATGCCAAGGCGAGTTCAGTGTGCCAGCGCAACGCCGACCTCATCAACGGCGTGCTGGCCCGCAAAGTTGTGACCGTCCACCGGTCCAAGGTGGAGTCCTTCCTGGAGCGCGCACCGGAGGCGGTCCGCTGGGACCTCGTTTTCCTGGACCCGCCCTATCCATTGGATGAGCCTGCCCTGTCCGCGGTGCTGGCCAAGCTTGCAGACCATCTCACTCCGGCGGCGCTGGTGGTGGTGGAACGGTCCTCGCGTTCGCCTGAGCCAACCTGGCCGGCCGGCCTGGAGCGGTTTGCGGAGAAGAAATACGGTGAAACCAAACTGTGGTTCGCGGAGCCCTCCGTCCCGGACGCCATCACGCCGGACGTTGTCGTTGACGGGCAGGCAGCGGGCGAGGTCTGACGCGGGTCAGGAAGCGGAGGCGTGGACCGCGCCGCTTAGCTCGCGGCCGGCCCTGCGAGGGCGTCCAGGTCCACGCCCGCCATAACCTTCGCCGGGTGGGGGCCGCGCGCTGTCAGTTCGGCGGTCCAGTCCGCAGGCCACGCCGTCTGCGTGCCGGTCAGGATGATGTTGCCGGGGTAGCGGCCGCCAAACATGCCTGTTTCGGCGAACGCGGCTACATCGGTCATAGCGCGGCGCAGGGCAGCAACCTGGCTTCGGACCAGCGTGAGGCCGGGTTCATCGCCCACGTTGACGATCAGCAGGCCCTGGGGGCCGAGGTGTGCACGGGCCTCCTCGTAGAACTCCGTGCAGGCAATGTGCGCCGGCGCTTCGGGCCCGGAGAAAATGTCCAAGATGACGACGTCGAACTCAAGGTCCGGATTTAGGACGGACAGGGCGTCGCGGGCATCGCCGATGATGGTGTGCAGGTCGCTTCCGACGGGCAGGGGGAGCTGCTGCAAAACAAAATCGAGGAGCTCCCGCTCCAGCTCCACTGCGTACTGGACCGAACCGGGCCGTGTCGCCTGGATGTACCGTGCAAGGGTCAGCGCCCCTGCGCCCAGATGCAGCGCTGTGATGGGCCTGCCCGCCGGAGCCGCAAGGTCCACCAGGTGGCCGATCCGCCGCAGGTATTCGTAAAAAATCTCCTCCGGGCGGGCCAGATCGACGTGGGACTGCTCGGCGCCGCCGATGCTCAGGACATAAGCGCCGTCGGTGAAGGAATCGGGCTCGATGGCGGCGTGCTGTCCCGTGGTCCGCAGGAACCGGTTGGACCGCGGGCTGCCGGCCTCCGCCATCACAGCTTTCCGCTGAGTGTGGCCAGCCGGGCGGCGGCCTCTTCGAGGACGGCCACCTTCTTGCAGAAAGCGAATCTCAGCAGGCTGCGGGTCCGTTCCGCTCCTTCCGGATGACAGAACACGGGGACGGGGATGGCCGCCACTCCCACCAAGGCCGGAAGCCGGCGGGCAAGGTCCACGGAGTCGGCAATGCCAAGGGGCGCGGTGTCCACATTGACGAAATATGTGCCCTGCGGGATAAAAACGTCGAATCCGGCGGTGCGGAGGCCTGTGCTCAGGATGTCCCGCTTCCGCTGGAGGGTGGCAGAAATGCCGTGGTAAAACTCATCCGGCAGGGCCAGCCCTGCCGCAATGGCGGCCTGGAACGGGGTGCCGGAGCTGTAGGTCAGGAATTGCTTGACGGTGCGGACTGCTGCCACCAGCTCTTTGGGGCCGGTCAGCCAGCCGATCTTCCAGCCGGTGAAGGAGAAGGTCTTCCCTGCCGAGGAGATGGTGAGGGTCCTGTCCGCGGCACCCGGCAGCGTGGCCACCGGAATGTGACCGGAGCCGAAGGTGAGGTGCTCATACACCTCATCGGTGACGATCAGGCAGTCATGCTTGCGGGCAAGTTCGACGACTCGCTGCAGAACCTCGCGTGGGAAGACCGCGCCGGTGGGATTGTGCGGGTTGTTCAGCAGCACCACCCGGGTCCGGTCACTGAAGGCGGCTTCCAGGGCCGGCATGTCCGGGTAAAAGTCGGGCGCCAGCAGCGGTGCCGTGATGTGGGTGGCGCCCGACAGCCCGATGACAGCGCCGTAAGAGTCATAGAACGGCTCGAAGGTCAGCACTTCATCGCCCGGCCCGATGAAGGCCAGCAGGGCGGCCGCGATGGCTTCGGTTGCTCCGGTGGTGACGATCACCTCGGTCTGCGGGTCCGGGGCCAATCCGTAGAACCGTTCCTGGTGGACAGCAACCGCCTCACGCAGTTCCAGGATGCCCTTGCCCGGCGCATACTGGTTGGCCCCCGCCGCAATGGCCGCTATGGCTGCGGCTTTGATTTGCGCGGGACCGTCCTCATCCGGAAAGCCCTGCCCCAGGTTGATCGCGCCGGTCTGCAACGCCAGGGTGGTCATCTCCTCGAAGATGGTTACGCCAAGCTGCCCGGCCGGGCCCAGGAGGTTGGCGCCGGCCGCGGTGCGCTGCCACGGAGCCGGTGCGGCGGGCAGGTAAAGTTCCCGTGGTGGATGCATCCAGTCATGGTATCCCGGCCGTCCCATGCGGTAGGTTCGGTGCATGAGACGCGCTGTCTGCCCCGGATCCTTTGACCCCATCCACAACGGTCATCTCGAGGTCATTGCCCGTGCGGCGGGCCTTTTTGATGAAGTGATCGTGGCTGTTTCCAACAACTATGCCAAGAAGTACAAATTCAGCCTCGGGGACCGCATCGACATGGCGCGCGAAACCCTGGCATCCCTGCAAGGCATCGTGGTGGAACCTGTAGGGGAGGGCCTCTTGGCGGAGTATTGCCGCCAGCGCGGAGTGTCGGCAATCGTGAAAGGCCTCCGCTCGTCGTCGGACTTCGATTACGAACTTCCGATGGCCACCATGAACCGTCAGCTCAGCGGGGTGGAGACGGTGTTCCTGCCTGCCGAGGCGCATTACCTGCATCTGTCCTCCACGCTCATCAAGGAAGTTGCCAGCCTGGGCGGCAGCGTCTCCGATTACGTGCCGCGGTCGGTTCAAAAAAGGCTGCTCGCTGGCGAGTCGGCATAGGATCGACTGCCAAGAGGGTAAGCTAGTGCGGTACTTCGACGTCCGCCCCAGCACGGGGCACTGGCCTGGTTTGAGTCCCCGCGGTTCTTCAGGCTAAGATGGTACGTCGGTCATATGTTCAACAGGAGTTCTCATTAAACGAGATGCTAGTTCGCCCTTGGCGTTCGACGTCAAGGATCTCGGGCGCAGCCCGGGCAGCATGCGGACACTGAAAGAACATGTACCCGCGCCAAGTGATATTGGTGTGGCGCTGATTGGCGTTCAGGAAGGCTCGGATATCGAGCTGGACATGAGGCTTGAGGCCGTACACGAAGGAATCCTGGTATCAGGAACCGCTATCGCTGCAGTAACGGGCGAATGCGGGCGATGCCTGGATCCCCTTGCGTATGACCTTGAGGTCAATGTGCAAGAACTTTTCTTCTATGAGGGCGTCGTGCTTTCGGATGAAGAAGACGAAGAAGAGCAACGTCGAGTCGAGTACGATCTGATCGATCTTGAACCGGTGTTGCGGGACGCAGTCATAACCATGCTGCCGTTCCAGCCGGTGTGCCGGGAAGACTGCCAGGGCCTTTGTTCCGAATGCGGAGTTCGCCTGGAAGACGAGCCGGGGCACCACCACGAGGTCTTGGATCCTCGCTGGGCTGCCCTAGCTGATATGGCTAAGCCTGACCGGCAAAATTGATTTGTACGTGTTTGTCTAGAGAGAAATGAGTTAGCCGTGGCTGTTCCCAAGCGGAAAATGTCTCGCTCGAATACCCGCGCCCGCCGCTCCCAGTGGAAGGCAACTGCCCCCCACCTGGTGAAGACCGTAGAGAACGGCCAGGTTGTTTACAGCCTGCCGCACCAGGCAAAGGTCGTCACCGACTCGGCTGGCACTGCGCTGTTCCTTGAGTACAAGGGCCGCAAGGTCGCAGACGTCTAATCGGCCCCCTAGGCTGAGATGATGTCTTCAACTGAAGAGCTTCTGAAGCGTCTCGGTGTCTCTATTGACGCCGGGACGCTTCGTCTTGCTCTGACACACCGTTCCTACGCCTACGAAAACGGCGGCATCCCCACCAACGAGCGGCTGGAGTTCCTCGGCGACTCCATCCTGGGCTTCTCCGTCACGGACGCCCTGTACCGGGACAATCCCACATTGCCTGAAGGCGACCTGGCCAAGCGCCGTTCCGCGGTGGTCAGCACCCGCGCTCTCGCCGGCATCGGCCGGAGCCTCGGCATTGGGGACTACATCTACCTGGGACAGGGCGAAAAGCTCACCGAGGGCAAGAACAAAGCCTCCATCCTGGCCGACACCATGGAGGCACTCATCGGTGCCACCTACGTGTCCAACGACATTGAAACCGCACGCCAGCTGGTCATGCGCCTGATCGGCCCTCTCCTGAAGGACGCAGCCGCCCTCGGCGCCGGAACCGACTGGAAGACCAGCATCCAGGAGCTCGCCGCCAGCCGGCAACTCGGCACCATCTTCTACGCAGTCGACGGAGCCGGTCCGGACCACGCCCGCACCTTCAAAGCTGTCCTGAACATCGGTGGCAAGCCGTACGGCAACGGCTCGGGCCACTCCAAAAAGGAAGCCGAGCAGGAAGCCGCCTCAGACGCCTGGCGTGCACTGTCCGGAACCAAGGAATCGGCCGCGGCAGGCGGACCAGCCGAGTCCGCTTCCAGCGTCTAGGTCAAGCGTTGCCCGAACTTCCTGAAGTTGAAGTGGTCCGGCGCGGGTTGGTGAACTGGCTCCGCGGCCGGACCATCACGTCAGTGGACGTGTTGGACCCCCGCTCCCTCCGCCGTCACACACTGGGCCCGGAGGACTTCATCGGCAACCTCCAAGGCACCACCGTGACGGATGTGGTCCGGCGCGGAAAGTTCCTGTGGATGCCGCTGCGCGAGGCCCCGGAGATCGCCACCGCCGATGGATTCTCAGGAACCGCCGCACCTGCCATCGCCCTCATGGCGCACCTGGGCATGAGCGGCCAGCTGCTGATGCAGGACCCGTCCGTGCCGGATGAAAAGCACCTCAAGGTGCGGCTTCGCCTGAGCCCTGGTGACGGTATGCCGGGCGAGCTCCGGTTTGTGGACCAGCGCATTTTTGGCGGGCTCTTCGTGACGGACATGGTCCCTACGGGCGACGGCGGCCCCGGCGGCCTCGCCGAATCGCCGCTTCCCCTGATTGCCGAAGAGGCAGCCCACATCGCCCGGGACCCCCTGGACCCGGCGTTTTCCTTCGACCTGTTCTACAGCCGGCTCAAGAAGCGCAGGACGGGCCTCAAACGCGCCCTCCTGGACCAGGGACTGGTCTCGGGAATCGGCAACATCTACGCCGACGAGGCACTGTGGCGGGCCGGCCTGCACTACGCCCGGCCTACCGACAAACTGCGCCGTGCCGACGCTGAACGCGTCCTCACGTGTGCCCGCGAGGTCATGCTGGACGCCCTGGCAGCCGGCGGCACCAGCTTCGATTCCCTGTACGTCAACGTTAACGGTGCTTCCGGCTACTTTGACCGCTCCCTTAATGCGTACGGCAGGGAAGGGCAGCCCTGCAACCGGTGCACCGCCGTCGGAATTAACTCCACCATTCGCCGCGAACAGTTCATGAACCGCTCGGCCTACACGTGCCCGGTGTGCCAGCCGCGCCCGCGGAACGGACGCTGGTAGGGGAGTCGAATTGATGGCGGACCGTAGTAGTCGGCCAGCCTCGCCAGGCCTTCGTCAATCGAGACGGCGGGGGCCCAGTTGAGGAGTTCGCGGGTCTCGCGCTGGTCGAACCAGTGGGCGGTGGAGAGCTGCTCAGCAAGGAATCTGGTCATGGGCGGCTCCTCCTCCCGGCCGGCCCGGATCCAGACCTTCTCCACCACGGATCCCGCAGCCCGCGCCAGTCTGCCCGGCACGCTCCACGACGGTGCCGGTACCCCGCCCGCTGCGCAGATGCCTGCCAGCAGCTCGCCAACCGGCCGGGGTTCGCCGTTAGTGACCACCAGCGCCCGGCCATGGATGTGCTCGCTGCGGTGCAGCGCGGCGACCAGGGCCGAGGCGGCGTTGTCAACGTAGGTTGTGTCGATCAGTGCCGCGCCGGCGTCGAGCAGCGGCAGGCGGCCGCGGCCGGCACGTTCCAGCACCCGTTCCACCAACTGAGTGTCGCCCGGGCCCCAGACGATGTGCGGGCGCACCGCCGCGACCCGGAATTCCGGTGAGTCCGCGGCCAGCGCCAGCAGTTCGGCCTCGGCTTTGGTGCTGGCGTAGTGGCCGTGCGCCCGGTCCGGGTCCGCCGGCCCGGCGCCCAGCCCGGCGATGGCGGTCCCGGAGTTGGCCACGGACGGGGAGGAGACGAATACGAAATCCCGGACGCCGCCCTCCCGGGCCGCCCGGAGCAGGCGGCGGGTTCCTTCGATATTGACCTGGTCGAAATCCGCGGCGCGGCCGGTGAAGGAGACCTTCGCGGCGAGGTGGATGACGCCCTCGGCGCCGGTGACGGCGCGGCGTACGGCCTCGACGTCCGCAACTGACCCGGTGAGGTCCTCGACGCCGTCCACAACCGCGGGACGCCGCTGGAACGTGGTGACTGCGTGTCCCTGCCGCACCAGCAGCCGGGCGACTTCACGGCCGAGCAGGCCGCTCGCTCCTGTGACGAGGACCCTCATGGCGTGCCCGGCCGGCCGCCGGCCAGTACGGTCGTCGCCCACCGGGAGAGGCGGGTCCGGTCAATCTTGGCGTTGTGGCGGATATCGGTTGGCTGGGCAGGGACTGCGAGCACCGCAGAGACGCTGACGCCTGCCTGACGGGCCGCCTCCCGTACCCGCCCGGCGAGTTGCGGCGCGGCAGGGCCGGCCCGGCGGGCAGGAGGTACAGTCTCGACGACGGCGACGACGGCCTGCGTCCCGGCCGGGCCCACCCCAACGACGGCGGCAAGGCCGACGTCGGCCAGGCGTTCGATGGCCTGCTCGGCGCCCACTGGCGTCACCACAGAACCGGCCGCCGTCACGAGGTGCGCGAGGCGTCCCTCCACCCAGAGGCGGCCGGTGGCGTCGAAGTGCCCGACGTCGCCGGTGCGGTGCCAGCCGTCCGTGCGCACGCTTTCGCGCTGGGTCAGCCAGAGCCGGTCGTAGGCATCCTTCACATGCGGGGCGCTGACCAGGATTTCACCAGTGACCCCAGCATCTGTGACCGGGTGGTTTCCCGGCGCGGTCCCGTCTGCAGCGAGCGGGATGACGGCCACGCGGGCGCCGTGCACTGGCAGGCCCACGCACACGCCGTTACCGGCCCCCGCCATGGTCCCCGCGCCGGCGTCGGCCTCAGCGGCGCGGATATCTTCGAGGCTGATGTCGGTGACGGGCAGCGCCTCGGTCATCCCGTAGGGCGTGTGGAGCGAGGCGCTGGGCAGCAGCAGCTGCAACTCTGCGAGGAGGGACTCGGGGACGGGCGCGCCGGCGGAGAGCAGCAGCTCCACGCGTCCCAGTGCCTCGTTCCCGGCGCCGCTCAGGCTGCCCTTGGTGGCCAGGACATTGCGCAGCGCCGCGGGTGAGGCGAAAACCACGGTGGCGTCGATGGCCTCGGCGGCTTCCGCCAGCGCGCGGGCCGTCAGGGTGCGGGGCGCCGTGACGTCCATGGCGGGTGTCACCGAAACCGCTCCGAGCGCGGGTCCCAGCAGGGCGAACGGCGCGAAGCCCGCCACCAGGCGGGCACCGGGACGGATCCCCAGCGTTGTTGCCACGGTATCCCGCATCGCGGCCAGCTGCCGGTGGGTGTAAAGCACGCCCTTGGCGGGACCGGTGGAGCCGGAGGTGAAGAGCACGGCGGCCGGTGCGCCCGGTTCCGGGGCGCCCTGGGACGGAGCCTGCAGCGGCGGGTTGCGGCTGAGGAGGCTGGTTCCGCGGCGGACGAGGGCGGTGAGCGAGGTTTCGACGCCGAGGAGGCGGCGGCGGGCGGCCGGCAGATCCCGCACACTGACGCGCCTGCCCGGCCAGCCGAGCATCGAGGCGGCCGCCAGCGCCTTGTCGATTCCAATGAGGAAATCCGGGGTGGCGCCCTTCACGGCGCGGCTCAGGCCGCGGGTGCCCAGGCCGGCGTCGGCCACGACCACCACTGCGCCTAGCCGCAGGCAGGCGTAGAGCACCACGGTCAAATCCACGCCCGGCGGAACCATCAGGCTCACCCGGCTGCGACGCCCTACTCCGATTTCGTCCAGGCCCGCCGCGAGGACGGCAATGTTCTGTTCCAGCTCCCGCCAGTTGAGCGAGCGGGAGATGCCACCGTCCGCGGACATTTCCGCGACGGCGGTGTCCCCGCCCGCGGGTCCAGTTGCCAGCTCAATGAGCGGATCCCACAGAGGCGGGATTCCGATGCCGGACTTCTGGGTCCCGGCGTTGTACTCCAATGCAGGGGCGCCGCTCATGTCCTTCCCCTGAAGGCCGGGCCCACTGTCCCCACCGAGCTCGGCCAGCCATTCGAAGACCGGCGCGGCGATGTCACGGTCTTCGGCGACAAGATGGCCGGCACCCTCGAAGCGGTGCACTTTCGCGTGTGGCAGCCGGCCGATGAGGTCCTTCAGGTACCGGTCCGAAAAGATCGGGTCCCGGGGGCCCCAGAGCATCAGGGCAGGAACCTTCAGCCCGCGCAGTCCTTCGGCAACGTGGCTGAGCACGGCGAAGCTGGGATGGGACGGGTCCGCTGGAATGTCCGCGACAAAATTGCCCACCCCGGCGCGGAGGCCGGCGCGGCGGTAGGGGGCCATGAAGGCACTGCGGACATCCGCGGCCAGCGGCGGGTGCGCCAGGGAATGCGTCACCCGCAGGAAGGCGTCCGACGTCGTCGTTCCCCAGCGGTGGACGGCAGGGTGCAGGGCAAGCCGCAGCGCCGGCGGGATGGGGGAGTCGGACGGCTGGTGGACGGCAGTGTTGGTCAGCACAACGCCGGCCAGCTGCTGCGGATGTGCCAGGCCCCAGCCGAGGCTGATGACGCCGCCCCAGTCGTGGCCGACGGTGATCACCGGTCCGGCCAGCTCCAGGGCGGCGGTCAGGTCGCCCAGGTCGTTGATCCGGTCCGCTAGCCGCCGGAACGTTCCGGTGCGCTCGGAGTAGCCCATGTCCAGCTGGTCCACCGCCACCACCCGCCATGGGTGGGCGGGGTCGGATCCGGCGGCCAGCAGGGTCCGCCAAAGAAAGGACCACGTGGGATTGCCGTGCACGCACAGCAGGGTGCCGGCCGGAGTCAGGCCGCGGCGTGCGAGCTGCGCGCCGTTATCGAGCAGGTGCCAGCGGCGTACGGTTGCGGGCTCATCTGTGTCGGAGGTGGATGCAACCTCGATTTCGCGCGACCACTCGGGGTCCACGCCGGGCCAGTCGGCGGCTACCACGCAATTTCCATTAGGGCGGTGTTCAGGCCGGAACCGACGCCCATGCACAGCACGCGGTCCCCGGTTCCCAGACTCTGAGCTTCGGCAGCGAGGGTCATGGGAAGGGATGCCGGCCCTACGTTGCCCCAGTGCGGGAACGTGATGGGGACCTTTTTCGGATCCAGGCCGATTGCCTCGATGATCGCTTGTGTATAGGCATTGCTCACCTGGTGCGTAACGTAGCGGTCCATTGAGCCCCAGTCCCACTCGGGCTGGGCCTCGTGCCAGGCGTCGACGACGAGCCGCAGGCCGCCATCGAGCAGGCCCTTGGTGTCGGTGGCCATGCCGTCTATGCCGCCTACGCACAGTTCATGGTGCTCGGTGCCGGCGCGCATCACGCCGCCGACGATCCGGTGCGCCCCGGGGTGCTGGTCCGCCGGGCCCAGAACGGCCGCGGCGGCTCCGGAGCCCAAGGTGAGCGTGGCGAACTCGCGGCCGAAGTCCTCGCGTGTGGTCTCGGGCCGCAGTAGCCGGGCCAGGGTTGCCTCCTGCGTGGCCTGGGCATCCTCACCGTTGACGATCATTGCGTATTTGATCTGGCCGGAGTCGATCATGTTGGCCGCCAGTGTCAGGCCGTTGACGAAGCCGAGGCACGCGTTGGCCAGGTCGAAGTTCATCGCCGACGACGGCAGGCTGAGTCCGTGGTGGATTTTCACCGCGACTGACGGTTCGAGGCTGCGCCGCGTGACCGAAGTGTTGATCAGCAGGCCCACCTCGGACGCTTCGACGCCGGACTCGGCCATGGCCTTCGCGCCGGCCTCAATGGCGGCATCGTCGAACGCTGTCCCGGGGGCCCACCAGCGCCGGTGCGTGATGCCGGCGACCCGTTCAAGCAGCTTTGGCGGGAACTTCAGCCGCCGCAGGGTCGGGGCCAGCCTTCGGTCGAAATCCGCGGAACTGACAATCTTCGGAGCTTCGACGCTGCTCACCGAAAGCAAGGCGGTGTTGTCGTGCCGGAATGTTGCATTCCCTGTCAAATCAAAGCCCCTGTTCGTATTCGTCCTGCACTCCCGCGGTTGACCGCACTATCCAGCACAAGCCCAAGGGTTAACTATGCCCGGTGTTGCTTAGTTCCTGCACATGCCGCCTGGAGCGGTTTCGCACGGATCTGCGCGGAATTGTCGCAGCCCCGCAGTAGATTGTAGGTAGCCGGGGCCGTCCCCCGGGCACCCGAGTGAGTCCGAACACTCGGGTATGTCTGAATGATATTCCGGATCAACAGCGCGCCCAGTCCGCCGAGCAGGAGCCAGAAACACCTTGCACCTCAAGAGCCTTACCGTCCGGGGATTCAAGTCGTTTGCCTCGGCCACGACGTTCGACTTCGAGCCCGGAGTCACGGCCGTAGTGGGACCGAACGGCTCCGGGAAGTCCAATGTGGTGGACGCCCTGTCCTGGGTGATGGGGGAGCAGGGCGCCAAAACCCTGCGCGGCGGCAAAATGGAAGACGTGATTTTTGCCGGGACGTCCGGGCGGCCGCCACTGGGCCGTGCCCATGTCTCCCTGACCATCGACAACACTGACGGGGCGCTGCCCATTGAGTACAGCGAGGTCACCATCTCACGGACCTTGTTCCGTGCCGGCGGATCCGAATACGCCATCAACGGGGCCAGCTGCCGCCTGCTCGACATCCAGGAACTGCTCTCCGACTCGGGCCTCGGCCGGGAAATGCATGTCATTGTGGGCCAGGGACAGCTGGACAAGGTCCTGCACGCCACTCCTGAGGACCGCCGCGGTTTCATCGAGGAGGCCGCAGGTATCCTCAAACACCGCCGCCGCAAGGAAAAGACAGTCCGCAAGCTCGAAGCCATGCAGGCGAACCTGCAGCGACTGAACGACCTGACGGGCGAGATCAGGCGCCAGCTCACACCGCTTGGTAAACAGGCTGACGTGGCGCGCCGGGCCCAGCGGGTCCAGTTCGATGTCCGCGACGCCCGTGCGCGGCTGTTGGCCGACGATCTGGTCCGGGAGCAGGACTCCCTTGAGCAGGATGTGGCGGATGAGGCGGCCCTCAAAGCCCGCCGGGCGGTTGTGGAGCAGGAACTGGAAGCCGGGCGCCGGGGGCAGGCCGGGCTGGAACAACTCGCCGCCGAGGCCACGGCCAGGTTGAACTCAGCGCGCGACTCCTGGTACCGGCTGACCGCAGCACGGGAACGCCTCCGGTCCCTCGGCGCCCTTGCCCAGGAACGGGGCCGGCTGCTCGGGGCAGTAGGCGCCGACCCGTCCTCGGGGAGGGACCCGGAGCAGCTCGAACGGCAGGCCGCCAGAGTCCGGGACGAGCTGACAGGGCTCGAGCGCCACATCCTTGACCGGCGCAGCGCCCTCGAGTCAGCTACAGCGGCCAGGACCGAGGCCGAACGCGCCGCCGTGGCCGAGGACAAGCGGCTCACGGCTGTCCTCCGCGCCGCAGCAGACCGCCGCGAAGGGCTCGCGAAGCTCGCCGGCCAGGTAGGTGCGGCGAGATCGCGCGTGGAGTCCGCCCAGGCCGAACTGGGCAGGCTCCGCGAGTCACTCGCCGCCGGCCAGGAACGCCGCCGTAAGGCCCAGACCGAGTTCACCGCCCTGGAAACCCAGGTGGCAGGTGTCGAGGAAGGAGAAGAAGGCCTCGACGCCGACTACGAGGACGCCAGCGCCGAACTCGACGCCGTCCAGCAGGAGATTGCCGGCCTAACTGCCAGCGGGGGAGAAGCAGTCCGCGAACGCGAGGCCCTGGTGGCCCGGCGCGACGCACTGCAGCTTGGACTCAACCGCAAAGACGGCGCGGCGCACGTACTCAGCTCCGGCCTCGACGGTGTCCGCGGCACCCTGGCTTCGTCCCTGGCTGTTGAAACAGGGTACGAGACGGCGATTGCCGCCGCACTCGGGGATGTCTCCGAAGCGATCGTGGTCCGGGATCCCGCGGTGGCCGCCGCCGTAGTGCAACTCCTGAAGGATGACGACGCCGGCCGGGCCGCCCTGCTGCTGGAATCCGCTGCACCACTGGCACGCCCCAACCCCGCATCGGCCGGGTCCTTGCCCGCGGGTGCCCGCTGGGCTGTCGACCTGGTCTCCGCCGACGACGGCCAGGCGGTGGCAGCACTCCTCGCCGGGTTCGCCGTCGTTGAAGATTTGCCCGGCGCAGGCAAGCTGGTGGCCGAACGGCCGGACCTGACAGCTGTGACCAGCGCAGGGGACGTCCTGACCGCACTGACCGTCACCGGAGGCTCCGCGAAGGTGCCGTCGCTGCTTGAGGTTCAGGCCGCCGTCGACGACGCCGAAACCCGGCTCGCCGCCGTCGCAGCCGAGCTCGAACGGAAGCGGTTTGCCCTGGCAGGCGCTGAGGCAAGGCGCACCAACGCCCAAGCGAGGGCCGAGACCGCGCTGGACAGGCTCCATGACTCAGACGCACGGCTGGCGGCTGTCGCGGAACGGCTGGGGCATTTGAACTCGATCCTGCGAAGCGCCGTGGGTGAAAGTGACAGGCTGGCCGACTCGCTGGCCAGGGCTGAGGCGAATGTGGGCACGGAGGAAGAGGCGCTGGCGGCCATAGCCGCAAGGCTCGGAGCGGCGCAGGAGGCGCCCGCCGAACAGGAGCCGTCTACGGAGCAGCGCGATGCCCTGGCTCTGGCGGCGTCCCTTGCCCGGTCCGCGGAGATGGATGCCCGGCTGGCGCTCCGCAGTACCGAAGAACAAATGGCGGCCAGCCGGAACAGGGCCGTCTCACTGGAGCGGGCCGCCGCAACTGAACGCAAGGCCAGGGAAGAAGCTGCGGAACGTGCCCGCCGCCGGCGGCTCCAGGCACGGCGCGCGGCCGCCGTGTCAGCAGGCGTGGAGCTGGCCGTCCGCTTCATCGATGTGTCTGTGGAGCTGGCACGTGGGGGGCGCGATCTCGCCGAGGAAAACCGGGAACAGCGGGACCGTCAATTGCAGGCGATCAGGACCAGCAACGATTCGTTGGCCCGCGAGTTGGCGGAGCTGACCGATTCGGTCCATCGGGACGAGCTGGTCCGGGCCCAGCACCGGGCACGGATCGAAGCCCTGGAAACGCGGTCCATCGACGAACTCGGCATTACCCCGGACGTTTTGGTGGCAGACTACGGTCCCGACGTGCCCGTGCCTGTCCCCGCCGGGGAAAGCGGCGACAAGTGGGCTGCCCTCAGGGCCCCGGTGGATGAGAGCGGCGCTCCGGTGATCGAGGGCAAACCGTTTGACAGGGCGGAACAGGAGAAGCGGCTGCGAAAAGCCGAACGCGACCTGTCCGCCCTGGGCAAGGTCAACCCGCTGGCACTGGAGGAATTCGCGGCCCTCGAAGAGCGGCACCATTTCCTGAGCACCCAGCTTGAGGACCTCAGATCCAGCCGTAAGGACCTGCTGGACATCATCAAGGAAGTGGACCACCGGGTCCAGAGGGTATTTGCCGAGGCATTTGAGGACACCCAGGCCCAGTTCGTCCACGTTTTTGGCCGGCTCTTTCCCGGTGGGGAAGGACGTCTGGTCCTCACCGACCCCTCAGACATGCTCACCACAGGCATCGAGGTAGAGGCGCGGCCGGCGGGCAAAAAGATCAAGCGGCTCTCACTGCTCTCGGGGGGGGAACGGTCCCTCACCGCCGTCGCACTGCTGGTGGCCATCTTCAAGGCCCGTCCCTCGCCGTTCTACGTGATGGATGAAGTGGAGGCGGCCCTTGACGACACCAACCTGGGCCGGCTCATCTCTATCTTCGAGGAACTGCGGGAGTCCAGCCAGCTGATCGTGATTACGCACCAGAAACGGACCATGGCGGTGGCTGATGCGCTCTACGGCGTCACAATGCGCGGCGACGGCGTCTCCACCGTCATCAGCCAGCGCCTGGGAGCTGAGGTCTAGAGTCTGTGCAAGTGGCCGCCGCAATCGGATGCTGCGTTGTGAGAAGCTAGGGGAGTGAATGACATCCTCCCCATTATTCTGTCCATTGTTGCTGCCCTGGCGATTATTGGCGGACTGATCCCGGTCCTGTTGAAGGCGCGGAAGAACATCACGCAGTACCCCGGGACGCGTGACGCCAATGACCCCGTCGCCGGCGGGGGAACACTGCTCGAAGACGCTCCCGTGGTTCCGGCCGAGCGGAAGGCTCCAGCCGGCGTCGACCTCGAAGACCTCGAAGGCCTCGAAACCACTGACGTGCCCGACGACGCGGCGGGCCTTGAAACCATCCAGGTGGAAACCCCCCTGCCGGTGGCCGGCCGCCTGATGCGCCTGCGCGAACGCCTGGTCCGGTCCAACAACATCCTGGGCAAGGGCCTGCTGGCCCTGCTCTCCAGTGACAAAATCGATGAAAACGTTTGGGACGAAGTTGAGGAAACCCTCCTTCTGGCGGACCTGGGAACCGAACCGACCATGCAACTGGTTGACGCGCTCCGGGAACGGGTCAAAGTCCTCGGCACCCGGACACCGGAGCAGGTCAAGGCACTGCTGCGCGAAGAACTCATCAAACTGGTGGATCCGACCATGGACCGCAGCCTGCGCACGGACAGGCAGGGCGACAAGCCAGCCATCGTGCTGGTGGTGGGCGTCAACGGCGTGGGAAAGACCACCACAGTGGGCAAGCTCGCCCGGGTGCTCGTGGCCGAGGACAAGGACGTGCTGCTGGGTGCGGCGGACACGTTCCGCGCTGCCGCGGCGGAGCAGTTGGCCACGTGGGGACAGCGCGTGGGCGTTGCCACGGTGAAGTCCGACGTCGACGGCGCGGATCCCGCGTCTGTCGCCTATGAGGCGGTCAAGGCAGGCATCGACCAGGAAGTCGACGTTGTCATGATCGACACGGCGGGCCGCCTGCAGAACAAGACCGGCCTGATGGACGAACTCAGCAAGGTCAAGCGCGTCATCGAGAAGCTTGCCGAAGTGGACGAGGTCCTGCTGGTGCTGGACGCCACCACTGGCCAGAACGGCCTCAACCAGGCCCGCGTCTTCGCCGAGGTAGTGAACATCACCGGCATCGTCCTGACCAAGCTGGACGGCACGGCCAAGGGTGGAATCGTGGTGGCCATCCAGAAGTCACTGGGTGTGCCGGTCAAGCTGATCGGTCTTGGCGAAGGTGCCGATGACCTGGCTCCGTTTGACGCTGAAGGCTTTGTGGACGCCCTGCTTAACTAAGGGCCGGCTCCGACAATCGAGGGGTGGGATCCCGCGGCTAAGCGCATGCTTAGGCGGTGGGATCCCACCCCTCGGTACGTTTTAGCGGCTCGCGCGTGACTGACCAGCAGGCGGCGGCCACCACCAGGACCCCGCCGGTGACGCCGAACGCCCAGCCGTAACCCAGCTGATCGGCGAGGAATCCCACCAGCACCGGGCCCAAAATCGCACCGATGTCCGTAGTCATCTGGTACGCGGCCAACACGCGCCCGCCTGACCGCTCGTTCCCGATGACGTCGGCCACGGCTGCCTGTTGCGCGGGACCCAGAAGGCCGGACCCCACCCCGGCCACTGCGGAGGCCGCCAGGAACCAGCCCAGGTGGGAGGTGAAGCCGATGGCTGCCGTGGCGGCCCCGGCGACAAGGAGCCCCGCAATCATCATCGGCTTCCGGCCCAGGCTGTCGGCCAGCCGGCCGGAAAACGTCAGCGCGGCAGCGTTTCCGCCGGCAAACACGGCAAGCGCCAGGCCGGCAGTTTCAGGACCCGCGCCGAGCGCAGCAACAGCGAAGAGGGGCACGGTGGCCATCCGCACGCCGAAGGTTGCCCAGCCGTTGGCGAAGCTGGAAACCAGGACCGAGCGGTAGGCGCCGATCCCGAGGGCATCCGCGAAACGCATGGCCGGAGCGTGGTCCCCGGCGGACCTCGCCGAAGTGGGTGTGTGGCTGAGCTGGGTCTGCACCACGATGGCAGCGAGGACAAGGGCAGCGGCGTAACAGAGGAACGGCACCCTCAGCCCGAAACCTGCGAGCAGGCCGCCCACCACCGGGCCCAGGACGCTGCCGATCAGGAAGGAGGATGCGTAGGCTCCGGACACCCGGCCCCGGCTTTCCGGCGGTGACAGCCGGACCACAAGAGACATCGACGCCACGGTGAACATCACCGAGCCCACCCCGCCCAGCCCCCGGAAGACCAGGAGCTGCCAGTAGTTTTGTGCGAAAGCGCAGGCCGCCGTCGACACCGCCACGATCAGCAGGCCGCCAACATAGACAGGCCGTTCGCCGAGCCGGCCGATGAGGGCGCCTCCGGCGGGCGCGAACACCAGCCGCATAAAAGCGAAGATGCTCACGATCACCGCGGCGGCCGTCGCCCCCACGTCGAAAGTTGTGGCGAATTGCGGCAGCACGGGCGCAACAAGTCCGAAACCGAGGGCAATCAGGAAGGCAGCCGCCAGCATCACCTTCACGTCGCGGGGGAGTCCGGGCCGTTGGGGTCGGATAACGGACAGAATCCGCATTGTGGCCCGGCTCACACGTGTGGGTGCCGTCATAGGGCTGGGTTCCTTGCTTGGTTGGCGGCCGGCGGCCTGTGGAGCGGGTGAAACATAACCGTAACAAGCCAGATATGCACCATTTACTTCCTAGAGGTTCTTGTAACAAATCAGCAATGCAATTCCCCAGCGGGCGAAACACTGCACGGACAAACTCATTTCAGGACGCAAAAGGCGTTGGCAGGCGGAACTATCCGCAGCGTCGAGAAGAGGGAGGACGTGCACCATGGAACTTACAGCAGGTCACGTATGGCTCATGGTGGCGGCAGCACTCGTGCTGTTCATGACACCGGGTCTGGCATTTTTCTACGGCGGTATGACGCGCGCCAAGGCTGCACTGAACATGATGATGATGAGCTTCATCTCCATCGGCATGGTCGGCGTGGTCTGGGTGCTCTGGGGCGCATCGATGAGCTCCGGCGAAGGATTCCTCCAAATCGTCGGGAACCCGTTCGCCACCTTCGGCCTTGAGGGAATCACCTCCCCGGACGGCCTGATCAAGGTGGGTTACGCAGCGACCTTCGCCATTATCACGGTGGCTCTCATCAGCGGTGCGATCGCTGACCGCGCCAAGTTCGGCGCCTGGACCGTCTTTGTGCCCGTGTGGGTCACGCTCGTGTACTGCCCGCTGGCGTACATGGTGTGGGGCGGCGGCTTGTTCGGTCCCGAAGGCGCCATTGGCCAGGCACTCGGCCCTGCCATCGACTTCGCAGGCGGCACCGTGGTCCACATCAACGCTGGTGTGGCGGCCCTCATCCTCGTCCTGATCATCGGCAACCGCCGCGGCTTCGGCAAGGACCCCAACCACCGCCCGCACAACATCCCCTTCGTGATGCTCGGTGCAGCCATCCTTTGGTTCGGCTGGTTCGGTTTCAACGGCGGCGCGGCCACCACTGCCGAGCAGGGCGGCCTGATCTGGGTCAACACCCTCGCAGCCCCGGCCGCGGCCATGCTTGGCTGGCTCGTCACCGAACGCATCCGCGACGGCCACCCTACCTCGCTGGGTGCTGCCTCCGGTGTCGTGGCCGGCCTGGTTGCCATCACCCCGGCCTGCGCCAACGTCAGCCCTGTGGGAGCCCTCGGCCTCGGCGTCATCGCCGGCGTTGCTTCCGCCCTGGCCGTCGGCCTCAAGTTCCGTTGGGGCTTTGATGACTCCCTGGACGTTGTCGGCGTGCACCTGGTCTCCGGCATCATCGGCACGGTTGCCCTGGGCTTCATTGCCCTGCCCAACGACGGTGTGGGCGGCGGCCTCTTCTACGGCGGCGGACTGACCCAGCTCTGGGCCCAGCTTGCAGCGGCCGGCACCGCCATCGCCTACTCTGCAATCCTGACGTCGATCATCGCCTTGGCCATCCACAGGACCATGGGTTTCCGCGTCTCGCAGGAGCAGGAAACTGTGGGTGTTGACCTCAGCCTGCACGCTGAGACTGCCTACGAGTTCGGCGTGGGCGGCCAGGGTGGCAGCTTCCAGCCGCTTCACGAATTGATCACCGGCAAGGCAACATCCCCGGAGGGCGCCACCGCCGAATCGAACGGTGCAAGGAAGACTCAGCCGGCAGCCGGTAAAGAAAGCGTGGAAGCATGAAACTGATCACAGCCATTGTCCGCCCGGAGAAGCTGGACGCGATCCGGGAAGGTCTGGAGTCGTACGGGGTGCAGGGGCTGACGGTCAGTGCAGCCAGCGGCTACGGCCGCCAGCGCGGCTACACGGAGGTTTACCGCGGCGCGGAGTACAACGTGGACCTCCTGCCCAAGATCCGGGTGGAAGTGCTCGCCACTGACGAACAGGCCGACGATATCCTCGATGTCATCATCGCCAGCTCCAACACCGGACGTGCGGGAGACGGGAAGGTGTGGACCATGGACGTCTTCGAGGCAGTCAGGGTGCGCACAGGCGAGCGCGGCGTAGCAGCGATCTGACACTCACGCCACGTCAGGCAGTTCCAGCAGCAGACAGGGAGCGGGCAGGGAACCTCACAGGTTCCCTGCCCGCTCCCTGTTGTTCGGGCTACCCGGCCGGCGCCGAACCTGACCAGCCTGCGGGACCCGACGAGCCGGCGTCGTACTCCTCCAGCGGCACCGTCCCCCGCTGCCAGGCCTTCAGCACGGGCTCAAGGATCCGCCAGCAGTCCTCCGCGGTGTCGCCGCGGACGGACAGCAGGGGATCGCCGTTGAGCACCCCCTCCAACACTTCGCCGTAGGGCAACAACTCCGACGCGCTGAGTTCGGCATCCAAAGTCACGCGGCCGAGACTGAAGATGCTGCCAGGACCGTTGACATCGACGTCGAACTGGAGCGTGTCCGGCCCGAAACCGATCCGCAACTGGTTAGGGGAGTCCACCCCGGTGAACCCGGCCGGGAGGTGCGGGACCGGCCGGAAAGTGATCACCGCCTCCTTACGCTTGAGGCCCAAAGCCTTGCCGGAACGAAGGATGAAGGGAACGCCCTGCCAGCGCCAGTTGTTGATGTCCACCCGGACCTCGGCCAGGGTTTCTGTGCCGAGGTCCGGGTCCACGCCGCCTTCCTTGGCATAGTCCGGGACCTTCCGGCCCGCGATCGACCCCGCTGTGTAGCGGGCCCGGCGCGTGGATTTCGCGTACGGCGCGCTGATGTTGCTGGCGCGCAGCAGAGTCGCCACCGCGTCGCGCAGGTCGCGCTCGCCGATGGTCGCGGGCGGTTCCATCGCCACGAATGCCATGATCTGCAGCAGGTGGCTCTGGATCATGTCGCGCAGGGCGCCGGCACCGTCGTAATAGCGTGCGCGCCCTTCCAGTGCCAGGTCCTCGTCGAAGATGATTTCCACCTTCGCCACGTGCTCACGGGTCCAGACCGGTTCCAGGAAGTTGTTCGCGAACCGCAGCCCCAGAATGTTCAGGACAGTGGCTTTGCCCAGGAAATGGTCAACCCGGTGGATGTGGTCCTCCGGCACGAGGGACGCCAACGTCCGGTTAAGGGACCGGGCGGACGCTTCGCTGGAGCCGAACGGCTTTTCCATCACCAGCCGTGTTCCGGCCGGCACCTGTTCGGGACGCAGGGACTCGCAGGCCAACTGGCTGATCCGGGGCGGCAGGGCAAAGTAGATGGCGGTGGGGCCTTCGAGTCCTGCCAGCAGCGAGGCCAGCGCTCCCTCCGCCGTGACATCGACCTGGTGATAGGCCGTGGCTTTTTCAACATCGGTGAGCGCTTTGCGCCCGGCCGGATCTGCAGTCTCGGCCGCCGCCGCGAAGGCCTCGCGGACCCGGACCTGCCATTGTTCCGGGGTCCACGCATCAGAGCCGGCGCCTACCAGGTCCAGTCCTTCGGCGCGGCCCTTGGCCACCAACCGGGCAAGGCCGGGAAGGAGCAAGCGGCCGGTCAGGTCGCCGGAGGCCCCCAGGATGAGCAGGGTTTTTACACTCGTTTGGCTGGTCACCTTGCCAGCATGCCATCATGCATGCCCGACTTGGTACCCTAGATAGTCGAGTCCCCCCTGTAACTCCACTGAAAGAAGTGCGCGGCGCGTGTTCAATTCACTCTCTGACCGGTTGACAGCAACCTTCAAGAACCTCCGTGGCAAGGGCCGCCTCACCGAGGCAGATGTTGATGCCACAGTCCGGGAGATCCGCCGCGCCCTCCTGGATGCCGACGTCGCTGTTCCCGTTGTGCGCGAGTTCACGGCCAGGGTCCGGGAACGTTCGCTCGGTGCCGAGGTATCCGGGGCGCTGAACCCCAGCCAGCAGATTGTTAAGATCGTCAACGAGGAACTGGTTGAGATCCTCGGTGGCGAGACCCGCCGCATCCGCCTGGCGAAGAACGGCCCCACCATCATCATGCTTGCCGGCCTTCAGGGCGCAGGCAAGACCACCCTCGCCGGCAAGCTCTCCAAGTGGCTCAAGGCCCAGGGCCACAGCCCCATCCTCGTGGCATGCGACCTCCAGCGCCCCAATGCCGTCACCCAGCTTCAGGTTGTGGGCAAGCGCGCCGGTGTGCCCGTCTTCGCGCCGCACCCGGGGGCCACCTCTGAACTGGAGCACCCGGCCGGTGACCCTGTTGCCGTCGCCCGCGCCGGCGTCGAGGAAGCACGCCAGAAACTCCACGACGTCGTGATTGTTGATACCGCCGGCCGCCTGGGCGTGGATGCCGAGATGATGGAGCAGGCGAGCCAGATCCGCCGGGCCATCGTCCCCAACGAAGTGCTGTTCGTGATCGACGCCATGATCGGCCAGGACGCCGTGAACACGGCAATGGCCTTTGACGAGGGTGTGAACTTCACCGGCATCGTGCTGTCAAAGCTCGACGGCGACGCCCGCGGCGGTGCTGCGCTTTCGGTGGCGTCGGTCACCGGCAAGCCCGTGATGTTCGCGTCCACCGGTGAAGGCCTGGACGACTTCGAACTGTTCCATCCGGACCGGATGGCCTCCCGCATCCTGGACATGGGCGACGTCCTCACCCTGATTGAGCAGGCAGAGAAGAACTGGGACAAGGACGAAGCCGCCCGGATGGCGAAGAAATTCGCCGACCAGGAAGACTTCACCCTGGACGACTTCCTCTCGCAGATGCAGCAGATCCGCAACATGGGCTCCATGAAGAAGATGCTCATGATGATGCCGGGTGCGGCCGGGATCAGGCAGCAGCTGGAAAACTTTGACGAGCGCGAGATCGACCGCGTCGAGGCGATCGTCCGCTCCATGACGCCGCACGAGCGCGTCGCCCCGAAGATCATCAACGGCTCCCGCCGCGCTCGCATCGCCCGAGGTTCCGGCGTGCACGTGTCCGAGGTGAACGGCCTGCTGGAGCGATTCGCCCAGGCCCAGAAGATGATGAAGAAGATGGCCCAGGGCGGCGGCATGCCGGGAATGCCAGGGATGCCAGGGATGCCCGGCATGGGTGGCCCCGGTGGTGCGCGCAAGGGCGGCAAGAACGCCCCGAAGAAAAAGGCACGGTCCGGCAACCCGGCCAAGGCTGCCCAAGAGCTCAAGGATGCCGAGGCCCGGCGGGCCGGAGCGGCTAAGGCCCTGCCGACGGGCGCAGCCTTCGGCCAGCAGTCGGGCGACTTTGATCCCTCGCAGCTGAACCTGCCCAAGGGGTTCGACAAGTTCCTCGGCAAGTAGACGCGTTTTGCCGGGTGGGCAGCAGCCGGTGCGCTTTTGAGGGCTGGCAACGACGCTGCTGCCATCCGGCAAGGATGTGGGGGCTCTGGAATAAGGTTGGGTCATGTTCAAGCAGAGGGTAGTTTTCGTGCACGGCGGCGGGCCGTTCGGGGCGGCAGCGTGGCCGCGCCAGCACGGGATGGCGCTGGCCTACGATGCCCTGTTCCTGCGACGCCACGGCTACGACCCCCTGGCTGAACCCGTGGAATCCTCGTTCACCGAGGACACCGCCATCATCCTTCGTTCACTGGCGGATGACGGGCGCGGTGCCGCCGGCGGGCATGTTGTTGCCCATGCTCAGGGCGCCATCGCAGCCATGATGGCGGCCGTCCAACGCCCCGACCTCGTGTTTTCCCTGACGCTGGTGGAACCCGCCTGCCTGTCGCTCACCGCCGAACTGCCCGCCACCTCAGCGCACGTGGCGCTGATGCAGCCGCTTTTTGAGGTCCGTTACGAGTTGGGCGATGAGGAATTCCAGCGGGAGTTCGTACGCCGGATGTTCGCGGCCGACCTTCAGGAGCCCTCCACGCCGGAGGAAAAACGGTCAGCGCGCCGGCTTCGCCTGCAGGCCCCATCCTGGGAAGCCCCGCTCCACATTGTTCCCGGCGTCCCCACCATGGTCCTGACCGGAGGCTGGGAGCCTCTCTACGAGGAAATCGCGGTATACCTGCGGGAAACCGGTGCCCTGCACCGCATCGCTGCAGGAGGGCACCGGCCACAGGACTCGGTTGAAGGTGACCGGGCCATCCGGTCCTTCATCGCCGAGGTCAGCAGGTCAGTCTCAGTTCAGGCTTCCTGACGCCGCTTCGCCGCCTGCGCCCGGAAGCTGCAGTTCAGGCAGATATACCTTGCCGCCGGAGGCCAGGAATTCCGCGCTCTTTTCCCGCATGCCGCTGTAGGCCTCGGCGATGGCTGCCTGGGAATCGGCTGAACCATACTCGTCCCGGATGTCCTGGCTGATTTTCATGGAGCAGAACTTCGGCCCGCACATGGAACAGAAATGCGCGGTCTTGGCCGGTTCGGCCGGCAGCGTTTCGTCATGGAAGGCTTCCGCCGTGACCGGGTCCAGGGACAATGCGAACTGGTCGCGCCAGCGGAACTCAAACCGTGCCTTGGACAGGGCGTCATCACGCTCGTGCGCACCCGGGTGGCCCTTAGCCAGGTCTGCTGCATGGGCGGCGATCTTGTAGGTGATCACCCCGGTCTTGACGTCGTCCTTGTTCGGGAGGCCAAGGTGTTCCTTGGGCGTGACGTAACAAAGCATCGCGGTGCCGTAGCGGGCGATTTCCGTGGCGCCGATGGCGGACGTGATGTGGTCATAGCCCGGGGCAATGTCCGTGACCAGCGGCCCAAGCGTGTAGAACGGGGCGCCCTTGCAGAGTTCCTGCTGGCGTTCCACGTTCTCCCGCACCAGATGGAACGGGACGTGCCCGGGACCTTCCACCATGACCTGGACATCGAATTCCCAGGCCCGCTGCGTGAGCTCCGCCAGAGTGTCCAGCTCGGCGAACTGGGCGGCGTCATTGGCGTCCGCCGTCGCTCCCGGGCGCAGTCCGTCGCCCAAAGAGAATGCGACGTCGTACTTGGCGAAGATCTCGCACAACTCGTCGAAGTGCGTGTAGAGGAAGTTCTCCTGATGGTGGGCCAGGCACCAGCCGGCCATGATTGCGCCGCCGCGGGAGACGATGCCGGTGACGCGGTTGGCCGTCAGCGGCACGTAGCGCAGCAGCACTCCGGCGTGGATGGTCATGTAGTCCACGCCCTGCTCGCACTGCTCAACCACGGTGTCACGGAAGATTTCCCAGGTCAGTTTGTTGGCCTCGCCGTTGACCTTCTCCAAAGCCTGGTAAATGGGCACGGTGCCGATGGGAACGGGGGCGTTGCGGATTAGCCATTCCCGCGTGGTGTGAATGTCATCGCCGGTGGACAGGTCCATGACGGTGTCCGCGCCCCACTGGGTGGCCCACTGGAGCTTGTCCACCTCCTCGGCAATGGAGCTGGTCACCGCGGAGTTGCCGATATTGGCGTTGATCTTCACCAGGAAGGCCTTGCCGATGATCATCGGTTCAGATTCCGGGTGGTTGATGTTATTGGGGATGATGGCGCGGCCGGCAGCGACTTCGCTGCGGACCAGTTCCACGTCACAGTTCTCGCGGAGGGCAACGAACTGCATCTCGGGCGTCACCACACCCTGCCGTGCGTAATGCATCTGCGTGACGGTCTTGCCTTCGACGGCGCGGCGGGGCACGGGCTGCGCGCCCTTCCACTCCGCGGAAGCGGCGCCGCGGCGAACTGCCGACTTGCCGTCGTCGAGCAGGTTCCGTTCCCGGCCGCTGTAGGGCTCGGTGTCGCCGCGGGCGGCGATCCACTCCGAGCGGAACGGGTTGAGGCCCACCACCGGATCGCTGCCCGGACCGGCCGTGCGGTAGGTCCGGAAAGGCCCGTTCGCCTCGCCGTTCGGCGACGGTTCCAGCGCGATCTCGGTCACGGGAACCCGGATCCCGGTGGCGTCATCATTGATGAACGCCAGCGAGTGGGACTTCAGTGACTGGGTTTCAGGCCGGACCGTTTGATCCTGGTCGGCTTCACTTTGGGCAGGGTTCAGCTGTGTTTCTTGTGTATTCAATGAATATTCACTTCCTTCGCCGGCATTACCCGGACAGGTTCAACGGTCGCAGGCTGCGTCAGCCCGATCTCAGCCCCTGCAAGGGCTCCCGTGTGGTCAAGTCGAAGCTACCACAGGCCGAGGGTGGCCTGTGACAGCAGTCACGGGGATGCTGTCGCAACCTGTCTGCCCAGCCACTTGAATTAAATTGAAGCTTCAAGTAAAATGGAGTCATGGCCACCTTCGACCCCGAAGGCCAACGGACCGGGAGCGTTCAATGACTGCAGAAGCCACCAGTCGGGATCTCCTTCCTGCCGACCTCTCCATGGGCACAGTGATGCTCAAGGTGGGCGACATGAAGCTGATGACCGACTACTACCAGCGTGCGCTCGGCCTGGAGGTCGTCGCCGAACAGGACGGCGGCGTCTACCTTGGCCGGCTCCGGCGCCCGCTGGTCCATCTTGCGGCCGCCCAGTCCTTGAGCCTGCCCCGCAGGGGCGAGGCCGGGCTGTTCCATACGGCGCTGCTCTTTGACCACCGGGCTTCGCTTGCTGCCACGGTAGCCACCGCGGCCCAGTACGAACCCCGGTCCTTCACCGGCAGCGCCGACCACCTCGTTAGCGAAGCCTTCTACTTCAATGACCCCGAAGGCAACGGCATCGAACTGTACTGGGACAGGCCCCGCGAAAACTGGTCCTGGAACGGGAAGGATGTGCTGATGGACAGCTTGGCACTGCCGCCGCAGCGCTACCTTGAGCAGCACATGACCGAGGAATCCATGGACGGCCAGCAGGCCGCCGAAGCCGGTGTGGGCCACGTCCACCTCCAGGTGGGTGATGTCCAGTCGGCGCACGATTTCTATGTGGGCACGCTGGGCTTCGAAAAGACCGCCGGCTGGCACGGGCAGGCATTGTTCGTTTCTGCGGGCGGATATCACCACCACATGGCAATGAACGTATGGAACAGCCGCGGCGCCGGACCGCGCAAGGACACCCTGGGACTAGGGGAGGTGCTCATCGAAGTCCCTTCAGGTGACGACGTCGGAGCCCTCGCTGACCGCTTGAAGGTCGCCGGGCTGGCGTCACACCACACGGGTGCCGAACTGCGCTTCGAGGATCCGTGGCGCAACAATATCCGGGTTGCTGTCCGCTAAGTGGCGCTGGCCGGAGCTGCAGGCCCCGATGCACTAGGCTGATTTCGAACGGCCGGGGCGGCACCCTTAGCTGCCCGCCAGGGCCGCACCGTCGACGGAATGAGGGCTGTGCCCATGGGCTTCACTGAAATTTTTGTAGCTACCCACGACGCCGCGCTGAAGCGTGCCGGCGTCCTTGATGCCGGCGGCTCGCCGCCGGGACCCGCACTGCGGATACCGGGAGTCAGTGATTTCGAGATAGAACAGCTCGGCGATCTCGCCGGGGCTGCGGTCCACGCCGGTGGCGAGGGCTACGAACTTGCCATGGTTGACGTTTCCAGCGACTCCCTCCTCGGCGTGCCGCCGGCGATGGTGCGGGCGCTGGCTGACCTCCTTACCTATGAAACTGAGGGTGAAGGCAACGTCCTGGATGATGTCGCCGAAAAATGGGCCGGTCACGACGATATGCCATTCGGTGCAGCCGACGCCCGGAACTATGTCCAGCAGCTCGCCGAGCTGGCCAGTGGAATTCACGACGCCGAGCGCACCGGGGTGTATGTCTGGGCGTCCTAGGCCCCTGGGGGCCTGCCAGGTCCGTCCTCTTCCCCCCATCCAGACGTGTCAAGTCGAAATCCTGACGCTGATCTGGCACAATAAACAGGTACTCGATCTGCGTGGCCCCTCTCTCCGCGTCCGGATCCTGTCCTTCGAGCCTTCAAGTACGGCCCGCCCCACGGGTGCAGAACGTCGGTTCAACCCTTTTCTGAAACAGGAGTGACCACAAAAGTGGCCGTAAAGATTCGCCTTAAGCGCTTTGGTAAAATGCGCGCACCGTACTACCGCATCGTCGTTATGGACGCACGCTCCAAGCGCGACGGCCGTGCCATCGAAGAGATCGGCAAGTACCACCCCACCGAAGAGCCCTCATACATCGAGGTCGACACAGACCGTGCCCAGTACTGGCTCGGCGTTGGCGCCCAGCCGTCCGAGCAGGTTGCCGCGATCCTCAAGATCACCGGTGACTGGCAGAAGTTCAAGGGCCTCCCGGGCCAGGAAGGCACCCTGAAGACCAAAGCTCCCAAGGCTGCCTTTGTTGCCCCAGAAAAGGGTTCCGTAATCATCCCGGAGGCCATCACCAAGAAGGCAAAGCAGTCTGACGCAGCCGAGGCCCCGGCCGAAGCAGAAGCCAACGAGGCTGAGTAGATTGCTGGCAGAAGCGCTCGAACACCTGGTCCGGGGAATCGTTGATTCTCCGGAAGATGTCAAGGTCAGCTCGAAGAACAACCGCCGGGGGGACACCCTCGAGGTCCGCGTTCATCAGGATGACCTGGGACGGGTGATCGGCCGCCAGGGCCGCACTGCACGTGCACTGCGCACCGTTGTGGCGGCACTGGCAGACGGCGAACCGGTAAGGGTCGACGTCGTCGACACGGACCGCCGCCGCTAAGCGCTCGGCAACATCAGTTTTTGCTCCGGCCCTTCCACCGATCAAGGTGGAGGGGCCGGAGTGCTTTCATCACAACACTGTGGATACCCCACAACCGGAACAGAGGAACAGATGCAGCTTCAGGTGGCACGAATCGGCAAACCGCACGGGATCCGTGGGGAAGTGACGGTCCAGGTTTTGACCGATGCCCCGGCGGACCGGTTTGTTCCCGGCACCGAGTTTGTGGTGGAGCCGGCGTCGGCCGGCCCCCTGACTGTTGAGAGTGCGCGATGGAACAAGGACATCCTGCTGCTCGCATTTGAGGGAATTGAAACCCGCAACCAGGCCGAGACCCTGCGCGGGGCCAAGCTGTTCGTCGAAACCGAAGAGCTGGACGATGACGACGACGAAGGCTGGTACGAGCATGAGTTGGTTGGCCTCGAGGCGCGGGTGGGCTCCCAGGTGGTGGGTAAGATCGCGGCGCTGCACACCATGCCGGTCCAGGACCTGCTGGTGGTTGAGGACGCCAACGGCAAGGAAATCCTCATTCCCTTCGTCGAGCAGATCGTGCCGGAAGTCAACGTCGCTGGGGGGTTTGTCCTGCTCACCCCGCCGGACGGACTGTTTGAAGTCAACTCCGACGACGCTGCCACCGGCGGGCCTGAGGGCAACGCGTAGATGAGAATCGACGTCGTCAGCATCTTCCCTGAGTACCTGGCGCCCCTGGAGCTGTCCCTCATCGGCAAAGCCCGCCAGGACGGCCTGCTGGACCTGCACGTCCATGATCTGCGCGGGTTCACCACCGATAAACACCGCTCCGTGGACGACACGCCCTACGGTGGCGGCGCCGGCATGGTGATGAAGGCGGAGCCGTGGGCTCAGGCGCTGGCTTCCGTCGCCGACACCAACGAAGCTAAAACAATTAAGCCGGTCCTGATCGTGCCGTCACCGGCGGGGGAGCGCTTCACCCAGGCGCTGGCCCATGAGCTCGCCGAAGAGGAGCAGCTCGTTTTTGCCTGCGGACGCTACGAAGGCATCGACGAGCGCGTCATCGAATGGGCGGCGGAACACTTCACCGTCCGGCCCATGAGCCTTGGTGACTACGTGCTCAACGGCGGTGAGGTAGCTGTCCTGGCCATGGTGGAGGCCATCGGCAGGCTGCTGCCCGGGGTGGTAGGCAACCCCGAGTCCCTCGTCGAGGAGTCGCACTCCGACGGACTGCTGGAGTACCCGGTGTACACCAAGCCCTCCAGTTGGCGTGAGCGGGAAGTGCCGGCAGTCCTGCTGAGCGGCAACCACGGGAAGATCGCGCAGTGGCGGCGCCACCAGCAGTACCAGCGGACGGCGGAGCGGCGTCCTGATCTGTTGGAGGCGTTCGATGCCGGTAAGCTGCCACGCGCAGACCGGGCCGCCCTCTACGACCTCGGGTACGCCGTCGTCGAGGGTCACCTCCGTGCCCGGCGGCCCGGTGATGCCCAAAACGGCGCCGAAACCAGTAACTCCGCCTGACCGACGCCCTCCGCCTGACCGACGCCCTCCGCCTGACCGGGCGGGCCGTCGGCGGCAATTGGCTGATGGCCTGTGAATGTGGCAAAATTAGTCTTTGTGTCTGCTGGGTCCGCACCTGCCACAGGGGGAGCGCAACCAACAGCTAAGGCAACCCGGTACTTTCAATCAGTGAAGGAACCGGACCACTTAACTTTCGGCGGTAATTTCCGGTGCGTCCTGCGCTGCCGGGCTTGACTGCCGTGACCTAAAGTGAATGACCTGTGGCGTTCACCAGGAGTGCAATTATGCATATTCTCGATTCCGTAGATGCAGCCTCGCTGCGCACAGATGTTCCCGAGTTCCGCGCGGGTGACACCCTCAAGGTTCACGTGAACATCATTGAAGGCAAGAACTCCCGTGTCCAGGTGTTCCAGGGCTTCGTCCTGGGCCGCCACGGCGATGGCCTTCGTGAAACCTTCACCGTCCGCAAGGTCTCCTTCGGCGTCGGTGTGGAGCGTACCTTCCCGGTGCACTCCCCGATCATTGACAAGATCGAGGTCGTCTCCAAGGGTGACGTGCGCCGCGCGAAGCTGTACTACATGCGTGATCTGCGCGGCAAGGCTGCCAAGATCAAGGAAAAGCGCGACTTCCAGACCAAGAAGTAAGTCCCCAGGGACCTACAAAGCAGGCCCCAGCCGTACCAGGCCAGCGCCGGAGCCCATCGCGACAGCGCCCCAGGAATACGGATCATGGACCAGACAAAACGCCAGCCCAGAAAAATGGGCTGGCGTTTTGCGTTCCTGGCACTGGTGCTCGCTGTTGCAGTCAGCGGCCTGGTCCGTTCGCTGTGGCTGGATGTTTACTTCATCCCGTCCAACTCCATGGAGCCTGTCCTTGAAGGCGGCGACCGGATCCTTGTTTCCAGAACCGACTTCCATAACAACCCGGTGCGCCGGGGCGACATCGTGGTCTTTGACGGCAGGGGATCCTTTGCTCCGCTGAACAGCGGGAAGGGTCCCTTGCTGGATTCCGTCGCCGCTGCCGGCCAATGGCTGGGCCTGACCGGCAGCGACACGACGTACGTCAAGCGGGTCATCGGACTTCCGGGAGATACTGTGGTTTGCTGCGACACGGACGGGAAGATCACCATAAACGGGACGGCGCTTGACGAGCCCTACCTCTTCGAGGGTGACAGTGCAAGCACCCAGGTGTTCACCGCCGTAGTTCCCGACGGACGGCTGTGGCTGCTGGGTGACCACCGCTCGGTATCAGCCGATTCGCGCAGCCTGCTCGGTGCCCCGGGCGGCGGCATGGTGCCGCTTACCAGAGTCATCGGCAGGCCGGTCCAGATCATCTGGCCACTTGATAGATTTGCTGCAGTACCACGGCCGCACGCGGCAGGACCAACAACAGAGGACGGACCGTAGATGCCCGAGAACCACGCCCGGACACCCGAGCCGTCCCGTGATGGCGCCGCCAGCGAGTCCGCCGGCTATACCGCTGACCCCGTGACGGCGGATGCGGCCGCCGCGGGCCCGGTCAGTTCTGATCCCGTCACGTCCCGCCCCGTCACGCCCGACGGCGGTACTTCCGCGCCCGGAGCATCCGACGGGGGTGCTGAGGCGAGGCCGGCAGCGCCGGTCGCCGGACGGCGCTCCACGGCGCCCCAGGACGGGACTGGGGTGCCCAGCCAGGTTTTTGTCTGGCTCAAGGAAGTTGCCACCGTCGTGGTGATTGCCGTGGTTCTGTCGTTCTTGATCAAGACTTTCCTTTTCCGTGCGTTCTACATTCCGTCCGAGTCCATGGTCAGCACCCTGGACATCAACGACCGGATCTTCGTAAACCTCCTGGTGCCCGAACCGTTCGCCATTTCACGCGGTGACGTGGTGGTCTTCAGGGATACCCAGGGTTGGCTGGCCGAAACGCCGGCAAAAGAGGCGGGACCCTTTACCTGGGTCCAGGACGGCCTGACGTTTGTGGGATTGCTGCCGGACAACTCCGAGCAGCACCTCGTCAAACGCGTCATCGGGCTCCCCGGAGACAAAGTGATCTGCTGTGACGACGGCGGTAAACTGACTATCAACGGATCTCGGATTAATGAAACCTACGTCAACGCTGCCGAGACACCGCAGATCCGCGCCTTCGACGTCGTCGTTCCGGAAGGGAAGGTATGGGTGATGGGCGATAACCGTAACCATTCCGCTGATTCCCGCTCCCATCTGGACTCCAACGGCGGATTCGTCGATCTGGTGGATGTGGAAGGCAGGGCAGCCGTCATCGCCTGGCCGCTGAACCGGGTCACCGTCCTGGGCAACTACCCAGATGTCTTCCGAAACGTACCCGCAGGGAAATAACAGTGTTAGCCGTCACATCCGCCACGCCCGCCAAAGCGCCCGGCCGCCAAACGGCAGGGCCCCGTTCCAAGGCTCCGACTCTCCGGCACGAGCGGACCTTCAAGGCGCAAGGTGCCCGCTATCTGGCCGGAGTGGACGAGGTGGGGCGTGGCGCCCTTGCCGGGCCTGTGAGCGTGGGGATCGCCGTCGTTGACCTCCATACCCAAAAGCCCCTGTCAGGTGTGCGGGACAGCAAGCTGCTCAGCCCCGCGGAGAGGGAGCGCTTGGAACCCCTTGTGCGGAGCTGGAGCGTGGCCTCGGCGGTGGGGCATGCTTCCGCCCACGAGATCGACGTGCTGGGCATCATCGCCGCGCTGCGGCTCGCCGGGACACGCGCCTGGCTGAAGATCCTCGCCACAGGTGTAAGCCCGGACGTAGTGCTGCTCGATGGCAGTCACAACTGGCTCTCGCCGGCCGCGCAGCTTTCCCTGTTCGACGAGCCTGTGCTGGAAGCCGGCTGCGCCGCTCCCGTCCATACCAAGGTGAAGGCGGACATGCAGTGCCTGAGCGTGGCTGCCGCGAGCGTGATCGCCAAGGTGGAACGCGATCAGCAGATGCGTGGCCTGCACACCGAGTATCCGAATTTTGGTTGGGACGTTAACAAGGGCTACGCCACTGTCATCCACCGCGCCGCGTTGCGCGCCGCGGGCCCCACCCCCTACCACCGGGTGAGCTGGAACCTCCTTGGCGGAGACCTCTGAGGCCAGGCACCGGGGCGCGGTGCCTGGGCGGCGCCCGTGCCGCCCTGAATGGTGCAAGATGGAAGCATGAGCGCTGAGGATCTTGAAAATTATGAAACCGACATGGAGTTGCAGCTCTACCGTGAATACCGGGATGTCGTCGGGCTCTTCAGCTATGTGGTCGAGACGGAACGCCGCTTTTACCTCGCCAACCATGTTGACCTCCAGGCCCGCAGCGCCGACGGCGAGGTTTACTTCGACCTGACGCTGCAGGACGCCTGGGTGTGGGACGTCTACCGCTCGGCACGGTTCGTCAAGACGGTCCGGGTGCTGACCTTCAAGGACGTCAACGTCGAAGAGCTGCCCCGCAACGAGGAACTCGCACTGCCCAAGGACGTTGACCTGGGCAACTGATGCGCCCACTGCTCCTCCACAACGCTGCCACGGAAGCGTTTTCTGCTGAGTTTACCCACATAGGCCACTAGCTTTCCGCCGTCCACTGTCCTGCCACGGCAGGCTGGTTGCGGAGGTAGAAATGAAAGCCAAAGACCTGTTGGGCCAACGCGGCGAGGAGCTCGCTGCCGGTTATCTTGAATCGCTGGGCATGCTGGTGGTGGAGCGGAATTGGCGCTGCACTGAAGGTGAAATAGACATCGTGGCCCTGGACGGGGACTCGCTGGTGATCGCCGAAGTGAAAACCCGGCGCTCCCTGGATTACGGCCATCCGTTTGAGGCCGTGGGAACGGCCAAACTGGCCCGCCTGCACCGGCTGGGATCGGCGTGGTGCCGGGACCGGGAACTGCGGATGCCGTTGCGGCGGGTGGACGTCATTGCCGTGGTGGACGACGGCGGCGGCGACCCTCTGGTGGAACACCTCAAAGGGGTGGGGTAGATGGCTCTGGGCCGGACATATTCGGTGGCGCTCGTGGGGTTGAACGGGTACATCGTCGAGGTCGAGGCTGACATCGGCCAGACTTTGCCGGCATTTGTCATTCTTGGTCTGCCGGACGCCGCCCTCAACGAAGCCAAAGAGCGGATACGGTCGGCGGCCAAGAATTCCGGTATTCCGCTGAGCCGCCGAAAGATCACGGCAAACCTAATTCCGGCTTCGCTGCCCAAACGCGGTTCGGGGTTCGACCTCGCTGTCACTATGGCGGTTCTGCGGGCCGCCAATGACATCAAACCCACAGCGCGGACTGTCTTCATCGCCGAACTGGGTTTGGACGGCCGGCTGCGGCCGGTTCGCGGCATCCTGCCTGCGGTCATGGCGGCCGTCCAAGCCGGATATCCGGACGTTGTGGTGGCACAGGCCAACTTCGGCGAAGCGTCGCTGGTCCCCGGTGCCAACGTCAGGGGTTACCGGACCCTCGCCCGGCTTGCCCTCGATTTCGGGGCGGACCCGCAGGAACTGGCACTGGACTTCGAACCCGAAGATGACGCCGGCCACGGGGATTCCCTGCCGGGCGCCCTGGCAGTGCCGGACATGGCCGACGTCTCCGGTCAAGGCGATGCCCGCCGTGCGCTTGAGGTGGCAGCGGCCGGCGCCCACCACCTTCTGCTGACCGGGCCGCCGGGCGCGGGCAAGACCATGCTGGCGGAGAGACTGCCCGGGCTGTTGCCGGACCTTGCGGACAACGAGGCCATGGAGGTCACCGCCATCCACTCGTTATGCGGCCTTCCCTCATCAGCCGTCCAGCTCCTCCGGCGTCCGCCGTTCGAAAACCCGCATCATTCGGCCACAGCCGCGGCGATCATCGGCGGCGGCTCGGGGTTGCCCCGGCCCGGTGCTGCCTCCAGGGCCCACCGTGGCGTCCTGTTCCTGGACGAGGCGCCGGAATACGAACGCCGCGTTTTGGACGCTCTGAGACAGCCACTGGAGAGCGGGGAGTTGGTCATTCACCGCTCCGCGGGAACAGCCGCCTATCCTGCCCGTTTCCAGCTGGTCCTTGCCGCCAACCCTTGCCCCTGCGGCAAAGCGTCCGGAAAGGGCCTGAACTGCACCTGTACGCCCATGATGCGACGCCGCTACGTGGCCAGGATGTCAGGGCCGCTCCTGGACCGCGTGGACATCCAGCTGCAGGTGGAACGGGTTTCACTGGCAGACTTCGGCCAGGCTGGCGCGGAGGAGGACACCGCTGCCGTGGCCGGACGAGTGGGCGATGCCCGAAGGCGGCAGGCAGAACGGCTGCGGCCGCTGGGCCTGGAAACCAACTCCCAGGTACCCGGCCGCATTCTGCGCGGTGCCCTCCGGCTGCCCGCAACAGCCACCCGGATCCTGGATCAGTCCCTGGAGCGCGGCGTGCTGACGGCCAGGGGTTACGACAGGGTCCTGCGGCTCGCCTGGACCCTGGCGGACCTGTCGCACCGCGACAGGCCCGACACCAACGACATCGGCCAGGCCCTGGGCCTGCGGCAGGCTGCCTCGGCAGCGGCGTGAAGGACGGAAACCATGGATAACGAACGGATCGCGCGGGCCGCGCTGTCGCGGCTTATGGAACCCCAGGATGCTGCCGGGCTGGCGCTGGTGCAGGCCACAGGCGCCCAGGACGCCCTGTTGATCGCCACCGGCCAGGCATCTGCCGGCCCGGCACTGGAACAGGAAATCACCGGTCTTCTTGCCGAGAACGGCGCCGGAACCAGCTGGGGCGGCATGACGGCGGCCCTCAGACGCTGGTCGCCACGCGTTCCCGATCTGGCTCCCGAACGCGACCTGGCCACCATGGCACGCCTCGGCGGCCGGGTGATCGTCCCCTCGGACGACCTCTGGCCTGCCCAACTCGGGGACCTCGGGATTCATGAACCCATCTGCCTGTGGTGGCGCGGCGTGGAACAGGAGCTGCCAGGCCGGGCTCGCTGCGTGGCGCTGGTGGGTTCCCGCGACAGCACCAGCTATGGTGCGTCCGTTACCGGCGATATTGCCTACACCCTGGCGCAGCGCGGTTTCACCGTAGTTTCCGGAGGTGCCTACGGCATTGACGCGCACGCACACAGGGCCGCGTTGGCCGGGGGATCAGGGGCGATGCCCACCATAGCTGTCATGGCGGGCGGCGTGGACCGCTTTTACCCGTCCGGCAACGAGGATCTCCTCCGGGCGGTCTGCAACCAAGGGGCGGTGATGGCAGAGGTCCCGCCGGGATCGGCGCCCACCCGCTACCGGTTTCTTCAGCGGAACAGGCTGATCGCCGCCCTGGCGGCCGTAACGGTGGTGGTGGAAGCCCGATGGCGGTCCGGGGCGCTGAACACGGCCCACCATGCGGAGACGCTGGGCCGGGCAGTCGGGGCAGTCCCCGGGTCTGTCCACAGCGCAAACTCAGCAGGCTGTCATCGGCTGCTCCGGGACGGCGGCGCAGTCTGCGTGACTGACGCAGCCGAGATCGCTGAACTGGCTTCGCCCAGCGGTGCAGGGCTTGCTGAGCCTGGAACGGCTCATGCGGCCGAGCACGACGGCCTGACGTTGGAGGACCTGATCCTCCTCGATGCCCTTCCCCTCCGGTCCACCACATCCGTGGACAAACTCTGCGCCGTCGCTGGCCTCAGCGTCGACTCCGTGCGGGCGGGGCTGGGCAGGCTTGGGCTGGTGGGGCTGGCCGTCTCAGAAAGGGGCGGCTGGAAACGGGCCAAGGATTCCCGCTAGTTTCCTGTGTCCCGGGCCGGATTGACGGCTGAATTCTGTCACAGTGTAACGGTGGAGAACCAGGAACTGTCCCCGGCGTTCGAGCAGGCTCTCGCCGGCTTCGGCCGGTATCTTGAAGCGGAGCGGGCCCGCTCCGCGCATACACGCCGGGCTTACCTTTCAGACCTTCAAAGCCTCCTGGAACACGCCGCCGCCGACGGCCTCACTGATCTGCCGGAACTGGCACTGGGGACTCTCCGCGGCTGGTTGGGGGCGCAAAGCCAGGCCGGGATGTCCCGTTCCACCCTGGCCCGGAGAGCGGCTACTGCACGGTCCTTCACCACCTGGGCGCTGCGGGAGGAGCTCATCGAAGTCAACCCCGCCCTCCGGCTGAGGGCTCCGAAAGCGGAAAAGTCTCTGCCGGGAGTGCTGCAGTCCCAGCAGCTTGTCCGGCTGTTAACCAGCCTGGAGGAAGCTGCAGCGGAGGGCTCGCCGGTGCCGGTGCGCAACCGCGCCATGGTGGAAGTCCTTTACGCCTCCGGCCTGCGGGTGGGGGAGCTGGCGGGACTGGACGTGGACGATCTCAACCCGGACCGCCGCACCCTCCGCGTCGTTGGCAAGGGCAACAAAGAACGGACTGTCCCCTATGGCGTCCCGGCTGCTGTCGCCGTCGACGACTGGCTCCGCCGGGGCCGGCCGCTCCTGGCGACGGGGCACAGCGGCCCGGCACTGTTCCTGGGGGCCAGAGGCAACCGCGTTGACCAGCGCCAGGTCCGGACCGTGGTGAAAGGGCTCTTCGAGGCCTTGGGCGACACCTCAGCGACCGGCCCGCACGCTCTCCGGCATTCAGCCGCGACCCACCTCCTGGACGGCGGAGCGGACCTCCGGGCGGTGCAGGAAATCCTGGGCCACAGCAGCCTGTCCACCACCCAGATCTACACGCACGTCTCGGTGGAACGGCTCCGGCGGAGCTACCAGCAGGCCCATCCCAGGGCCTGAACGCCGCCGGAAGCCCGCGCAGGGACGGCAAAACGCGGTTCATGCCAGCTGTGGCGAATCGCACTGGCGTAATTAGACGGGGTACGGCACAATAAGAGTCACGTCCGGCAACTTTCAAGTGTCGCTTGAAGCTCTTTCGCTCTGCGCGCCACCGCAAGTCCGGACACACTTTAATATTCAGGTAAGGAACACCGCGGCTGGAAACAGCACGGGCAGTTTCATCCAGGCAGAGGTCGTTGGGGAAGACGTACCTACAGCTATGGAGGATGGAATGTCTGTTGCAATGACCCGCGGTGTGCTGTTTGTTCACTCGGCCCCTACGGCACTGTGCCCGCATGTTGAGTGGGCCATTGGATCCGTCGTGGATAAGCGGACGGATCTTGAGTGGACACCTCAGCCTGCTGCGCCCGGAATGTTCCGGGCTGAGCTCTCCTGGACGGGCACCCCAGGCACCGGATCGCTGCTGGCGTCCTCGCTCCGAGGCTGGGCGCATCTGCGCTATGAGGTCACAGAGGAGCCAAGCCAGGGGGTCGATGGCGGCCGCTGGTCGCACACCCCCGAGCTGGGGATTTTCCACGCCACAACTGACGTCCACGGGAACATCATGGTCTCTGAGGACAGGATCCGCTACGCCTACGAATCAGGCGCCGGCGATCCTTCCGCCGTCTACCATGAACTCTCTTTGGCCCTCGGTGAAGCCTGGGATGAAGAACTGGAGCCCTTCCGCCACGCGGCCGAGGGCGCCCCTGTCCGCTGGCTGCACCAAGTGGGCTGACGGCAGCCGGAAGCCACGCCGTCGTACGTTCCACCAGCCGCTCCATAGCAAAGAAGAGGCCCCGCCAAATGGCGGGGCCTCTTCTTGTTTAAGTGGTGACTGCTGCTAGACGTTGCGGATGGCGATGACGGCGTTGTGGCCGCCGAAACCGAACGAGTTGCTTAGCGCCACCACGTCGCCGGCCGGCAGGTCGCGGGCCGAGGTGACGACGTCGAGCGGGATCTCGGGATCCTGGTTCTCAAGGTTGATGGTCACCGGAGCCTTGCGTTCGTAGACAGCAAGCACGGTAAGCACGGCCTCCACTGCGCCTGACGCGCCGAGGAGGTGCCCCATCTGCGACTTCGTGGCGGATACCGCAACGTTGTCGATGTGGTTCCCCAGCGCGGCACGGAGCGCCGTGTACTCGGGCTTGTCACCGACGGGGGTGGAGGTGGCGTGCGCGTTAACGTGGACCACATCCTCGGCCTGGATGCGGCCGTCGAACATGGCTGCCTTGAGCGCCCGGGTGGCGCCCAGGCCCTGGGGGTCCGGAGCGGTGATGTGGTATGCGTCTGCCGTCACGGACGTGCCGGCCAGTTCGGCGTAGATTCGGGCGCCGCGGGCGAGGGCATGCTCCTCGGCTTCCAGGACCAGGGCCCCGGCGCCTTCGCCCATCACAAAGCCGTCGCGGCCAAGATCGTAGGGACGTGAGGCGCCCTGCGGGTCGTCGTTGCGGCGGGAGAGTGCCTGCATTGACGCGAACGCAGCGAGCGGCATTGGGTGGATGGCGGCTTCGGCGCCGCCGCACATGACGACGTCGGCCTTACCGGAACGGATCAGGTCCAGGCCCAGGTGGAGGGCCTCGGTGCCGGAAGCGCAGGCCGAAACGGGGGTGTGGGCGCCGGCACGGGCGCCAAGGTCAAGGCTGACGGCCGCAGCGACGCCGTTGGGCATCAGCATGGGGACCGTCATGGGGAGGACGCGGCGGGGGCCCTTTTCCTTCAGCGTGTCCCAAGCATCGAGCAGGGTCCATACGCCGCCAATCCCGGTGGCGAAGGCCACTGCCAGGCGGTCGTGGTCAATTTCCGTGATGCCGGAATCGGCCCACGCCTCACGGGCGGCGATGACGCCGAACTGGGTCGAGGGGTCCATCCGTTTGGCTTCAACGCGGCCCAGTACATCCAATGCCGGAGTGGTGCAACGGGCCGCGAAGTGGACGGGCAGTTCGTATTTGGCAACCCATTCATCCTCCAGAGTGCGGGCACCCGAGACGCCTTTCAGCGCGTTCTTCCACATGGTTGGTACGTCGCCGCCGATGGGCGTGGTGGCACCCAGACCGGTAATGACTACTTTGCGTGTCATTGGATCACTCTCTGTCGCTGGGCAGGCCGTATCCGCTAACTCCGGCGGGGTCCCGCGTGTTGGGCAGCTGGCTGCCGGGAAAAATCTGGTGGACTGCCGGCCCTGCTAGGGCGGGCCGGCAGTCCTGTCAGCCTGAAGGGGCTGAAGCCCTGTCTAAGCCTGTGCGCCGGCGATGAAGCTGACGGCGTCGCCCACGGTCTTGAGGTTCTTGACCTCTTCGTCCGGGATGCGCACGCCGAATTTCTCTTCGGCGTTGACCACAATGGTCATCATGGAGATGGAGTCGATGTCCAGGTCCTCGGTGAAGGACTTGTCCAGCTCCACGGCTTCGGGGGCGAGGCCGGTTTCTTCGTTGACGATTTCAGCCAAGCCGGTCAGGATCTCTTCGTTGCTAGCCATTGACGGCTCCTTTTCTTGTTATTGCCGGCGGGGGGTGCCGGAAACGGTTCAGCCCGCGGGTGCGCGGCCTGTTGTGGGGCGTTCTTAAGGGAGGACGATGACCTGGGCACCAAAGACCAGGCCGGCACCGAAGCCGATCTGGAGTGCCAAGCCGCCGCTGAGGCCAGGGTTCTCCTGGAGCAGGCGGTGGGTGGCCAGCGGGATGGAGGCAGCCGAGGTGTTACCGGCTTCCGCGATGTCCCGGGCGATGATGACGGATTCGGGAAGCTTGAGTTTCTTGGCCATCTCGTCAATGATCCGCATGTTGGCCTGGTGGGGGATGAACGCCACCAGGTCTTCGGCCTTGACGCCGGCAGCCTCCAGGGCCTGCGCTGCCATCTTGGCCATTTCCCAGACCGCCCAGCGGAAGACCGTCTGGCCGTCCTGGCGGAGGGTGGGGTACAGTTCCTGTGCCTCTTCAAGCAGAGCAAAGTCGCCGGACTCGTCGGACTGGCGGGCTGCCATGCTCAGGTCGCGGACATCGAGCATGGAACGCGTCATGCCGATGGCGTCCCACTTACTGCCGTCCGAACCCCATACCGACGGGCCGATGCCGGGGGCGTCCGAAGGGCCGACGACAACTGCGCCGGCGCCATCGCCCAGGAGGAAGGAGATGGTCCGTTCCCGGTTATCGATGACGTCCGAAAGCTTTTCTGCCCCGACCACCAACACGTAGGTGGCGGCACCGGAACGGACCAACGCATCAGCCTGGGCGATCCCGTAGCAGTAACCGGCACAGGCGGCCGAGATGTCGAAGGCGGGAGCCGGCGTCGCACCGATACGGTCGGCCAGTGCGGCCGCGGCGGACGGCGTGGCGTAGGGGTGCGTCACGGTCGAAACAATGACGGCACCCAGCTGTGAGGCTTCGATGCCGGCCTTCTGCAGGGCCTCCCGTGCTGCGCCTTCCGCCATGTCAATGACGCTGACCCCGGCGGCGGCACGGTGACGGGTGATAATTCCGGTCCGCTGGCGGATCCACTCGTCGGAGGAGTCAATCCACTGGCAGACGTCGTCGTTGGTGACAATGACATCCGGCCGGAACGCGCCGAGTCCGAGGATGCGGCTGTACTGGTTGACGGGCAGTTGGTTCAGCGTGGGAACGCTCATGCATTTCCCTCCAATTCTGCGAAGAGTGCCAGTGCGGCCGTGAGGTCGTCCGGCGTTTTGACTGCAACGGTTTTAACGCCGGGCATGCCGCGCTTGGCGAGTCCGGTGAGGGTACCGGCCGGTGCGAGCTCAATCAGGCCAGTGACGCCGCGCTGCACAAGGTTTTCCATGCACAGGTCCCAACGGACTGGCCGGGAGACCTGCGCAATGAGGCTTTCGACGGCGGCATCGCCGTCGAACACTTCGCGGCCGTCGAAGTTGGACAGCAGCGGCACCACCGGCTTCTGCGGTTTGAGGTCCGGCTTCAGCGCCTCGAGGGCGCTCACTGCAGGCGACATGTGGGAGGTATGGAATGCCCCGGCAACCTTCAAAGGAATAACGCGTGCCTTGGCCGGCGGGTTGTCCGCCAGGGCCTGCAGCTGCTCGAAGGTTCCTGCCGCTACTGTCTGCCCGGCACCGTTGATGTTGGCGGGAGTTGCGCCGGAGGCCTCAATGGCGGCCAGGACTTCTGCCGGGTCCCCACCTACCACTGCGCTCATGCCGGTAGGTGTCAAGGCAGCGGCTGCGGCCATGCTGTTGGCGCGCTCCCGGACGAACGCCATGGCCTCCTGCTCGGTGAGCACGCCGGCCAACGCAGCGGCCGTGATCTCACCGACTGAGTGGCCGGCAAGAATCACCGGAAGCGAGCCGAGCTCGACGTCGAAGAGCGACGCGGCGGCCACCAGTCCGGCGGCAACAATCAGCGGCTGCGCAACGGCGGTGTCTTTGATGGTTTCTTCGTCGGAGGTGGTCCCGTGAGCGGTCAGGTCGATGCCTGCGATTTCGCTCAGGGAGGCCAGTAGGCCTGCTACCGAAGGCAGTTCCAACCAGGGGGCCAGAAAACCCGGGGTCTGTGAGCCCTGTCCAGGGCAGACTATTGCAAGCACGTATCCAGCTTTCCAAATTACTGTGTCATCCAGCGGTGTTTGTCTGCACCAAGCTCAAGCGGTCAGATTGTAGGAAGTCTACAACGGATCAGACCTGATTCCGCGCCGGATGACGTTCTGTGGGCGCTTTTGGCGGCGTTGAAAGCCGCCCGACCACAAGGGCTGCCTGCAGCACAAACGCCTCGCGGGGAAGGAGCGGATCCCAGCCTGTGACGTCGCAGACGCGCTTGAGCCGGTACCTCACGGTGTTGGCGTGGACGAACAGCTCCCGCGCCGTCGCCTCGAGGGAATGGCCCAACTCAAGGTAGGTGCCCAACGTCTCCACCAGCCCGTTTGAGGCGGCGACCAATGGCCGGTAGATGTTCTTGACCAGTGAACGCCGGGCCGCTTCGTCGCCGGAAATGACGCGTTCCGGCAGGAGGTCGTCGGCGGCCACAGGCCGGGGCGCGGAAGGCCAGGCCCGCGCGGCGGTGAGGCCGGCGAAAGCAGACTGGGCGGACCCGCTGGCCTCCAGCAGGGAGCCCGCTTCCGCGCCGTAAACCACCGGCCCCGGGGCGAACATCTCGCTCAGCTTCTGGTAGGCCGTCTCACGGTCGTGGACACCGCCCAGGATCAGGATCAGCCGGTCGCCCTGGATGCCCACCAGGGCGTCCTCTGCGTAGCGGCCAGCCAGGCGGCGGAGCTCGCTGACGTAGCTGGCGCTTGGTTCCGAGGGCGAATTTCCCACCATGACAGTGAACCGCTCCTGGGCTTTCCAGCCCAGCGCGGCGATCCTGGACCGCAGCGCATCAGTGTTTTCCCCGCGCAGGATGGCATCCACGATCAGGGCTTCCAGCCTGGTGTCCCAGGATCCGCGGGACTCGGCAGCCCTGGCATAGACGTCCGCAGCGGCAAACGCGACCTCCCGCGAGTACCGCAGCACAGCTTCGCGGAGTGCGGGCTGGTCCGCTTCGGGAGCGATGACCGGTACCTGGTCCTCCACCACCTCCACCACGATCCGGATGAGCTGGAGGGCCTTCTGCAGGCTGATGGATCTGGTCAGTTCCGTGGGGGCAGTGCCGAAGACGTCGGAGAGGATCCACGACGGCGAGCTGGGCCGTTCGTACCAGGCGACAAACGCTGCGATGCCGTTCTGCGCCACCATGCCAAGGGCCGAGCGCTCATCTGAGCTGAGCCGGGAATACCAGGGGAGTGACTTTTCCAGCTGGCGAAGGGTGGTGGTGGAGAGCTGGCCGACACTCGCCCGGAGTTTTTTCAGGGTTTCGGATTTCTCCGGCGTGGTGCTGCGCGAGGTTGGCTTGCGCTTCGCAGTCGGGGTGGTGGGCTCAGGCATCTTCTGAGCATACGGTGCCCGCCGCTCAAGCTCCATTTGTGCAAAGGCTACAACGGCAGTGGTAGCTGCGTCACAGCCTGCGCGTCGCGCGGGGAGCCAACCGACGACGACGGCGGCCCGCACCTTGTGGTGCGGACCGCCGTTGTGGTGACTTCGCATTGCGAGTTTTTGTCCAGATAAGGGGCCGATCAAGGCCTGTCGGTGGTGTTATCTGGACAAAAACTCAATCGGAGTGGATAAGGACTCGCCGCCTGCGTTGCCGGTGGAACCGGCGTTGACGTTGTGCAGGCGGTACTTCTCGATTGCCTGGGCCGGGGCCTGGGCATCAACCTCACCGCGGCGCGACAGCATTTCCAGGGAACGGACCACGATGGAGTGGATGTCGTTCTTGAAGAAGCGGCGTGCGGCGGCACGGGTGTCGGAGAAGCCGAAGCCGTCTGCTCCAAGCGTGGCGAACTCGTTCGGCACGAACTGGCGGATCTGGTCCGGGACGGCCTTCATGTAGTCCGAGACGGCAACTACAGGGCCGGTGGCGCCCGCGAGTTGCTGGGCCACGAACGGGACACGCGCGGGCTGGCCCGGGTTCAGGAACGCTTCTTCCTCGGCGGCCATGCCGTCGCGGCGCAGTTCGTTCCAGGACGTGACGGACCAGACATCGGCGGAGACGCCCCAGTCCTCGGCGAGGATCCGCTGGGCTTCTATGGCCCAGGGAACCGAGACGCCGGAGGCCAGGATCTGGGTCCGGGGACCGTCGATCTTTGCCGGAGCCAGAAGGTAGATGCCCTTCAGGACCCCTTCGACGTCGAGTTCCTCAGGTTCCGCTGGCTGGGTGATGGGCTCGTTGTAAACCGTGATGTAGTACATCAGGTTCCGGTCAGCCGAATTCGGGCCGTACATGCGTTCGATGCCGTCCCGCATGATGTGGCCCATTTCGTACCCGTAGGCGGGGTCATAGGTGACCACTGCCGGGTTCGTGGAGGCCAGCAGCGGGGAGTGGCCGTCGGCGTGCTGGAGGCCTTCGCCGGTAAGGGTGGTCCGGCCTGCGGTGGCGCCGATGATGAACCCGCGGGCCATCTGGTCACCGGCTGCCCAGAAGGCGTCGCCGGTGCGCTGGAACCCGAACATGGAGTAGAACACGTAGACCGGGATCAGGGGTACCCCGTGGGTGGCGTACGCGGTTCCGGCGGCGGTGAACGCTGCCACGGCGCCGGCTTCATTGATGCCGGGGTGGATCAGCTGGCCTTGGGCCGATTCCTTGTAGGCCAGCACGAGGTCCCGGTCCACGGACAGGTAGTTCTGGCCCTTGGGGTTGTAGATCTTGGCCGTGGGGAAGAATGCGTCCATACCGAACGTGCGGGCTTCATCGGGGATGATCGGCGCGATGTGCTTGCCGAAGTTCTTGTCCCGCATGAGGTCCTTGAGGAGCCGGACAAAAGCCATGGTGGTAGCTGCCTGCTGCTTGCCGGAACCGCGCTTGGCGACCTCGTACGTTTTAGCGTCGGGCAGGGCGATGTCCTGGTGCTTGGAGCGGCGCTCCGGCACAGCACCGCCCAGCTCGGCCCGGCGGTCCATCATGTACTTGATCTCCGGCGCATCGGTGCCCGGGTGGTAGTACGGCGGCTGGTACAGATCCTTCTCCAGCTCCTCGTCGGTGACCGGAATCCGCAGGTGGTCGCGGAACTTTTTCAGGTCATCGAGGGTGAGCTTCTTCATCTGGTGGGTCGCGTTGCGGCCCTCGAAGTGCGGCCCCAGTCCGTAGCCCTTGACCGTCTTGGCCAGGATCACGGTGGGTTTGCCCTTGAATTCGGTGGCTGCCTTGTAGGCGGCATAGACCTTGCGGTAATCGTGGCCGCCGCGCTTGAGGTTCCAGATGTCATCATCGGAGAGGTCCGCGACCATGTCCTTGGTCTGCGGGGTCTTGCCGAAGAAGTGATCGCGGACGAACCCGCCGGACTCTGCCTTGTAGGTCTGGTAGTCGCCGTCCGGGGTTTCGTTCATGATCTTGACGAGTGAGCCGTCGGTGTCCTTGGTGAGCAGGTCATCCCACTCACGGCCCCAAACGACCTTGATGACGTTCCAGCCCGCGCCGCGGAAGAACGCTTCGAGTTCCTGCATGATCTTGCCGTTGCCGCGTACCGGCCCGTCCAGGCGCTGGAGGTTGCAGTTGATCACAAAGTTCAGGTTGTCCAGGTTCTCGTTCGCGGCGAGCTGGAGCAGGCCGCGGGACTCGGGCTCGTCCATTTCGCCGTCGCCCAGGTACGCCCAGACCTGTTGGTCGGAAGTGTCCTTCAGGCCGCGGTTGTGCAGGTACCGGTTGGACTGGGCCTGGTAGATCGCGTTCATCGGGCCGATGCCCATGGACACGGTGGGGAATTCCCAGAACTGGGGCATCAGCCGGGGGTGCGGGTAGGAGGAGAGCGCGTGGCCTTCCTTGGACTTTTCCTGCCGGAAACCGTCCAGGTCTTCCTCGGTGAGCCGGCCTTCCATAAACGCCCGGGCATACATGCCGGGGGAGGCGTGGCCCTGGAAGAAGACCTGGTCGCCGCCGCCGGGGTGGTCCTTGCCGCGGAAGAAGTGGTTAAAGCCCACCTCGTACAGGGTCGCTGCTCCGGCGTAGGTGGAGATGTGTCCGCCGACGCCGATGTTGGGCCGCTGGGACCGGTGCACCATGATGGCCGCGTTCCAGCGCATGTACGCGCGGTAGCGGCGCTCGTATTCCTCGTTGCCGGGGAATTGCGCTTCCTGGTCCACGGGAATGGTGTTCACGTAATCCGTGGTGGTCACCATCGGCACGCCAACGCTCTGCGCGCCGGCACGCTGCAGCAGGCTCCGCATGATGTATTGGGCACGCTCGGTGCCCTGTTCCCTGATCAGCGCGTCCAGGGACTCAACCCATTCGGCGGTCTCTTCCGGATCACGATCAGGCAGCTGGTTAGTCAACCCGCTGAGGATATGGGAGGTATCTTCTCCTGCAGCCACGTCCAACCTCTCTTTGCGCGCATGCATCGGCGCCCCCACGCCGGGCAGGGTGACTGTCCGGGATGGATGCGACGTGTGCGACGTATCGGTTACAACACCCGGTCATGTGCGCCGGGCAGGGTCCTATCACGCCTATGTCTGCTGTCAGTTACAGGTGGTCGCCCCGCAGGCATAGTCGTCACCAGTCACTCTAGCTGTGACTCCAGCGCGTTGCGTAGCCGCGTCCGTGGCACCACGGTTGCATTTCGTTGGCATACTGGTTGTGTGACGAAAGCCGCTGCAATGCAGGCTGACCAAGCCCGATGTGACGCAGAATATGGCGGATCGCGGGGTGGACAGCTTGAAGCTCAGGCACAAAGGGTGTTGGCTGGGAGTAATGGAAATCACTATGCGCACTGCATGTATTAGGCATTGGAGGAACACGTGAGCGAGGCCGACGCCGCCACTTCGGTAAATGTGGCGGAAAAATTGGGTTTCAAAAACGGGGATCTGATTCAGGAGTTCGGTTACGACGATGATGTCGACTTCGACTTACGTGATGACGTTGAGGACCTGACAGGGTCCGAACTCCTGGATGAAGACGACCATGACGTTGTAGACGCCGTCATTTTTTGGTGGCGCGACGGCGACGGTGACCTTGTGGACACCCTTATGGATTCGCTGACCACCCTCAGTGAGGGCGGGGTGGTCTGGGTGCTGACTCCCAAGTCCGGCCGGCAGGGATACGTATCTCCGGCGGAAATCCAGGAAGCTGCCCCTACAGCAGGACTTCACCTCACCACCTCAGCGGGTGTGTCCAAGGACTGGAGCGCCACCCGGTTGGTCAGTAAGAAGAACAAGTGACGGCAGCGCTGTCCGTAGCCCCCCGGGCCGTCCTTGCGGTGGGGGAGACCGCCCCGGATTTCGAGCTGGTGAACCAGTTCGGTGAGCCCGTAAAACTATCCTCTTTCCGGGGGCAAAACGTTGTCCTGGTTTTTTACCCGTTCGCGTTTTCGGGCATCTGCACCGGTGAACTGTGTGAAATCCGGGACAACTTGGCGGTGTTCGAAGATGCCAGAGCCACGGTTTTGGCGGTGTCCGTCGACAGCAAGTTCAGTCTGCGGGCCTACGCTGAACAGGAAGCGTACGGGTTCGACCTGCTCGCCGACTTCTGGCCGCACGGAGCAGCGGCAAGCACGTACGGTGTCTTCGACCAGGAGAGCGGCATGGCCAGGCGCGGGACGTTTATTATCGATGCCGCCGGAACCATCCGCTATGTTGTGGTGAATCCGCGTGGCCAGGCCCGCGATCTTTCTGAATACCGCGAGGTTCTGGCAGGACTGGAACAGGCCTGAGGCTGGTGGACCAGCAGCGGCGGGGCGTTGGCATAGGCCTGACAGGCTTCGCCAGCCTGCCGGCCGCGAACCCGGTCAACCCGGCCGCGCTGCCGGCGGAAGATCTGGAAGGCCTTGAAAAGGTGCTGGCGCTGCTGACCGGCAAGCGGCTGGCACTGCTGACCGGCGCTGGGCTGAGCACGGATTCGGGTATTCCGGATTACCGCGGCCCGGACGCTGTGCCGCGTTCTCCGATGACCTACCAGGAATTTGTTCGTGAACCGGCCAACCGCCAGCGCTATTGGGCGCGGAACCATATTGGCTGGTCTCATTTGCGGCATGCAGATCCCAACCATGGGCACCGTGCCGTGGCTGAAATGGAACGGCGCGGGCTCCTCACCGGCCTCATCACGCAGAATGTGGACAGGCTGCATGAAGACGCCGGCAGCATCAATGTCATTGACCTCCATGGGCGTTTTGACCAGGTGGTTTGCCTTGACTGCAGGCGGACGTATAGCCGGCGCCTGCTGGCAGGGGTGCTGTCCGAGCTGAATCCTGGATTCCTGGAGCGTGCCACCGCATCCGGTCTGGTGGAAATGGCCCCCGACGCCGATGCAACCGTTGATGATGCGGCGCTCATTTCCAGCTTTGTTGTTGCGGCTTGCCCCGCCTGCGGTGGGACGCTCAAACCTGACTTCGTTTACTTCGGCGAGAACGTACCCAAAGTGCGGGTGGGAGCCGCCTACGCCATGGTGGACGGCGCCGGGGCACTCCTGGTTGCCGGATCCTCACTGACGGTGATGAGCGGCCTGCGGTTCGTCCGGCATGCGGCAAGGGCTGATAAGCCGGTGGTGATCATCAACCGTGGGGAGACCCGGGGCGACCCCCATGCCACCCTCAAGCTCCACACTGGCGTAAGCGAGTCGCTGACGTGGCTCGCAGCCGAACTTCCTGATCTCTGAACTACTGGGTCCAGCCGCCACGGCTATCTGTGGATTGGCTTTTGTTCCCGCACATCAGGTAGAGTTTATGTTCGTTGGTCGAAGCACTGAAGTGCGGAAACCTTTCGTTTGGGTCTTTAGCTCAGCTGGTAGAGCGCCACGTTTACACCGTGGATGTCATCGGTTCGATCCCGGTAGGACCCACCGCCAGACCCCGTTTGTTTCGTGCCCATAAGGCACGGAACAAGCGGGGTTTTTTGTTGTCCACGTTGAGTGCCGTGAACCCAGGAGATGCTCCGGCGACTGATTGTCGGTGCCTCGCCCTAGTGTTCCCGCCATGGAGTATGTGGTGGTTAAGGCGTCCCCCGAGGGCATCCCGACGGCGGTAGTCAGCAACGGACGGGAATGGGCCGTAGGTGCCGAGACGGTGAGGTGGTTTGAACGGGTGAGCTGGTGGGAGGATCGCCGCCGGATGCCCAAGGGCCTTGGCCGGGTGGACGTTGAAGTCCTGCAGGTGCAGGTGAGGTTGGGGCGCAACATGCAGTCCGCGCTGACCACGATGGTGTTGGAACGGGACGGCCTGGGCGGCGGCTGGCGGCTGCGGGAAACGGCGGCCGATGTAGCCTGAGGTTTAGGTCCAACATTCCGGGCATTGGAAAACCCTCCACCGCGACTATTGGGGGATGCCGCGGTGGAGGGTCTTCCACGAATATACAGTGCATATCCGGAAACAAACAAATACCAGGCGTTCCATGTCGTGCTGTGAGTCCGGCCGTGGTTCTTGACGATGCTGACCAAGTCCGGAGCCATTATGATGGTTACTGTTCAGTGGAATGGACGCCTGCACGTGAAGCGCCCTGGCGTGCCGATTGAAGGAGAATCATGGCCGATTCCCGATCACCCCGTGCCTCCGATGGCCTGGGGAGCGCATCGCCCGCACCGGCGGTCACCCGTGCCGCTGCTGTCATGGACGCCCTGGCGGCTTCCGCCAGCGGCCGGTTGACGCTGAGTGACCTGGCCCGCGAGCTGGGAATCCCCAAGTCATCGACGTCCAACCTGTTGTTCGCCCTGGAAGAAGCGCGGCTGATCAGCCGCCAAGGAGCCGAATTCACCCTGGGCCGCAAACTGGTGGAACTCGGTGCCGCCTACCTGAGCCGGCTCGATGAGGTGCAGGAGTTTTACCGCTTCTGCGGACAGGCGCCCACCCTCTCGGGAGAGACGGTCCGCATTGCCATGCTCGACGGCACCAACGTCATCTACCTTGCCCGCTACGAAGGTCACCCCGCGGTCCGCCTGACCTCGAACATCGGCGATAAGATGCCGGTCTCGCTGTGCGCCGTGGGCAAGGCACTCATCGCGCGCCTCCATGACCACGACCTCGAGGGGATGTTTCCCGATTCGGCTGAACTTCCGGTGCTGACTCCCAAATCGCTGCGTACCGGCGCCGAACTGAAGGCCCAGTTGCGCACCATCCGCGACCAGGGCTACGCGTTCGAGGATGAGGAATCCACCACGGGCGTGGTGTGCCTTGCCGTGTCCGTGCCCACCCGCGGTGCCCACGGGCCGAGCCTGGGGTTGTCAGTCACGGCACTGAAGGCGACCTATTCCGAAGAGCAGGGGTCCCTGATGGTGAAGGAGCTGAACGAACTGGCACGGTCCCTGGGCAATCCCATGGGTTAGGTTCCGCAAAATGCCTCCTTCCGGTCCGCGCCGGTAGGGAACGGGAAGCAACAATTTCGGAATTGGCCCCGCGGGACGTTCAGTGTGCTGTACTAAGTTCAGTATAGTGATCCGCACAACAGGTATCGTCGCTAACAATCCAGGCCAACGGGGGCTTGGAGTGTTATGTGCAGTTCTTCTGACAACTCGTACTAAATCACCGCAGGCTGACGCGGACGGCGGCGTCGTGTTCGCCTGCATCGGCGACCGGTTTGGCCGGAAGATGGTCCTGATCCTGACCATCGGCCTGATGGACATGGCAAGCTTCGCCATCGGACTCCTGCCCACGGTTGAACAGGCGGGAATATTTGGGACCGTTCTCCTTGTGGCCCTCCGCATCCTCCACGGCCTGGGCGCAGGTGCCGAGCATGCAGGCGCCAACACACTGATTTCCGAGGTGGCCCCGCGCCGCCGTCGTGGTTTCTTTGCTTCCCTGCCGTTCGTTGGCATTCAACTGGGCACACTCCGGGGGCAGGCACCTTTTCCCTGATGGCGCTGGCTGACACGGCGAGCATCATCCTGATTGTGACCGCCGTGTTCATTCGGCTCAAGCTCAAGGAAACGCCGGTCTTCAGGAACTGGAAAAGCACAAAGCCGTGGTCAAAAAAGCCGGTGGGCCAGACCTAGGAGCACTCGAAGAAGACGTGCTCGTCGGCATCGGCCTGCGCATGGGCGAAAACGGCAACTCGTACATCTACTCGGCGCTGCTGGTGTCCTTCATCAGCATGCCCGCCGGTGCGCCCTGCTGCCCGAGCTCTTCGGCGCCCAGCACCGCTTCACCGGCGTGGCACTGAGCCGCGAACCCTCAGCCGGCCTCGCCGGCGGCTTCGCCCCAATGATCGGCGTAGCCCTCCTGGCTGCCACCGGCCACCCGTGACTGGTTCCCGCGATCTACTCATTAATCCTGGCGCTGATTTCCTTCGGCACAACGTTCTTCACGCCGGAGACGAACGGCCGCTCCGGCAGAGTGCCGCAGCCAGGTCAGCCACGGCGAAGAGCCCCTGCTGGATTCCTGAAGCCAGGAGTCCAGCAGGGGCTCTTCCGTGAGTACCGGCGAAGTATCGGCGAAGCGCGGGTCAGTAGAAGTGAACCGGGTCCACGAGGTGCGGGAGGTCCCCGCCGTCGAGGAAGGCGCGGAGGTTGCTGCAGAAACGCTCTGCGATCAGTCGGTTTTCTGCCGCGCTGAGCGCCGAGGTGTGCGGTGACACCAGGACCTTGGGGTGATCCCACAGCGGGCTGTCCGCAGGGAGCGGTTCCACGGCGAAGACGTCGAGGCAGGCGTAGGAAACCTGGCCGTTGTTGAGGGCCTCCAGGAGGGCGTCTTCGTCCACCACGGTGCCGCGGCCGACGTTCACGAACACCGTGCCAGGCTTCATCGCAGCGAAGACGTCGCGGTTGAACAGCTTCTCCGTGAACGGCGTGCCCGGCAGGGTGTTCACCACGGCATCGGCGGTGGCCAGGAGCCCGTCGAGGCCGTCGTTGTCCGCCACCTCGTCGATTCCCTCGATGGGTTCCACAGTGCGCTTGGTACCGCTGACCTTCATACCAAGAGCCCGTGCGATCCGGGCAGTCTCTAGGCCGATTTCACCCAGGCCGGTGACCACCAGCGTGGAACCGCTGACCAGCCGGGCGGGGGTCCGGAGCTCGGGCCAAACCTTCGCGGCCTGGTCCTGGACAAGTTCGCCGCTGCGCTTGAATCCGTTGAGGATGCCCAGCGCGGCGAATTCGGCCAAAGGCAGGGCATGAACGCCGGCCGACGTGGTTACCTTGAATTTCCGCAGGGCCTCCAGGTCCAGCCCGGACGCCTTGACGGCTCCGCCGGCACCGGCGGCCATGGCGTGGACCCATTGGAGCCGCGGATTCTCGCGCGCGATGCGCGCCAGGCCTGCCGGGCTCTCATTGGGCAGGCCGTACAGAACCTCTGCCTTGTTGAGCATGTCCCAGTACTGCTCTTCCTGCTCCGAAGTCCGCTTGAAGTCCGGGTCCCCGGAGTGGTCAGCGGGAAAACGCTCGGGCGGAAGGAGGTCCGGCTCGTGAAGAACGGTCACGGTGGGGTCTACTGCGCGGATGCGGTCCACGAGCTCCGCTTCGAGCGGGACGGCGATCGCCACGGTGGTTTGAGTCGTCATAATGTTCATCATACTGAATAGCGGCTAGGGTATTGGACAGATTTCCCCACGTTAACCAACAACCAGTTGAGTCGAGGCTTTTTGATGGAAGACAAACGAGCGGGCTTTGTTGGCCTGGGACGGACGGGTTTGCGATGGCGGAGAATCTGCTCCGCGCCGGCTGGGACATTACTGCCTGGAACCGTTCCCCGCTTCCCCTGCAGCAGCTGGTGGCGAAGGGCGGCCGACCGGAGCAGGACGTGTCCGCCCTACGGGATCTCCTGGTGATCGCCTTTATGTTGCCGGACCTGTCCTTCATCGAGGAGGCATCGGAAGGGCTGCTGTCAAGCTGGGCCGAAACGCCGCCGCTTGCTGGCACCGCGGTGGTGGTCATGAGCTCTGTTTCACCCGCCAGGGTCCAGGACTTAGGCCGTGGGTGCAGGAGGCGAGTGCCTGCCAGGCCGTCGTGGTGGACGCACCGGTCAGCGGCGGAACCCAGGGGGCAACCGAGGGAACGCTGGCCATCATGGCCGGGGCGGTACGCCCGAAGGCTTCCAGCGGCTCCAGCCCTTCTTTGCGGCCATAGGAACAAAGGCCCGGCACATGGGCCCATTCGGCTCCGGGCCGCTGGCCAAGGCCTGCAACCAACTCATCGTGGGAACCACGACGGCGGCGCTCGCCGCGGCAGCTGAACTCGCCGAACGTTCCGGCATGGATCCGGCGGCGCTGTTTTATGTGCTGTCCGGCGGGCTTGCCGGCAGCCGTGTTCTGGAAATCGTGGGACCCCGTCTGGTCCGGAAGGACTACACGCCAACGGGGCCGGCTAAATTCATGCACAAGGATCTTTCCTTTGTGCTCGAGGCAGCCCGGGCGGCCGGCGCTGCCGTACCGATGGCGACTGCCGGCGTCGAACTTTACGCGGAACTGAAGCGGCTAGGCCTGCGTGACGCTGACCCGGCCGTAGTCCGGAAGGCGATTTCACATCTGAGCGACAACACCGATGAGGCGGACACTGCGGATTCGGCAACGAGAGGAACGGCTGCAACGTGAGTGCGCTTTTTGATTTAACAGGGCGGGTGGCCTTGGTGACGGGGTCGAGCCGGGGGATCGGCAATGCGCTTGCCAGGGCGCTGGCTGACGCCGGCGCGACTGTGGTGTTGAACGGGGTCAACGCGGAGCGGTTGAAGGCGGCGGAGGCGGCGATGGCTGCTGATTTCGCGCCGGGCCGGATCCACTGCATCGCGTTTGATGTCACGAAGGACACCGAGGCCGCACGGGGCATTGCGTGGGTGGAGGAGCATGTGGGTCCGCTGCGGATCCTGGTGAACAACGCCGGGATCCAGCACCGGGTTCCGATGCTGGAGTTGGACGTGGCGGACTGGGAGCGCGTGATCGCCACAGACCTGACCAGCGCGTTCCTGGTGGGCCGGGAAGCTGCACGGCACATGATCCCGCGGGGCCGGGGCAAGATCATCAACATCTGCTCGGTGCAAACGGACCTGGCCCGTCCCACGATCGCACCGTACATTGCGGCCAAGGGCGGGCTGCGGAACCTGACCCGTGCCATGACGGCCGAGTGGGCAGCCTCGGGTTTGCAGATCAACGGGATCGCCCCGGGCTACATCCATACCGAGATGACCCAGAACCTGGTCGATGATGATCAGTTCAATTCCTGGATCCTGGGCCGGACGCCGGCGCACCGGTGGGGGACCGTGCAGGACCTGGCCGGCCCGGCGGTCTGGCTGGCTTCGGACGGCTCGGACTTCGTGAACGGGCAGACAATCTTTATCGACGGCGGAATGACGGTGGTGGTCTGATGAGCGCTCTTCTGAGGGGGACTTCAGCGGTGACGGAGGAAACGGGAGCAACCGAAGGGACTGGCTTGCCGGTCTCGGGTCCGGCGGTCGTCGCGTACACGGCGGGGGACTTGCGGGTCCAGGACGTGCCGCTGGCAACGCCGGGACCGGATGAGGCGGTGGTCGAATTGCACTACGACGTCATCACCGCACTGGCGGACGGCACCCTGCACCTCGAACCCGTCACCACCCGCGAATACCCGCTCAGCCAGGGACTCGAGGCTTTCGCCACTGCCCGGAAATCCGCTGAATCAGGCAAAGTCCTGCTCAACTTCAAGCCGGTGCAGGGCCTGTGCGGACGTTCCCGTTCAGTTTCGGCGTACCGGAATAAACACCCGGGGCTGATCGGTCCACGTTTCGGCGAGCCGGGACGTGGTGCGGCGCATGATCTGTTCGGAGGCTTCCCGGGCTGCCGCTGAGTCGCCGGCAGCAACCGCCTCGGCGAGGTCCACGTGCCACTGCAGGGCGCCCTCGTGGGGGTGGTTCGGCATGAGTCCGTGGACCGTGCGCCCTGTCAGGGTCTCGGCCACCTGGCCCATCAGGTTGGCAAACATTTCGTTACCGGAGCCGGAGAGCAGCACGGAGTGAAAGGCGATGTCCAGCTCCAGGAACTTCTTCCCATCACCCTCGCGGCCGGCGTCGCGCATGGCATGGGCGATGTCTAGAAGTTCACCGCGCAACTCCGCCGGTGCATTCATCGCTGCCAGCTCTGCGGCTGCGGGCTCGACGGCGGAACGCAGCTCGATCAGTGACCGCAGCTGGGCGCCGCGGCCATCGCTGGAGAGCCGCCAGCGGATGACCTGCGGGTCGTACGGGTTCCAGCTGCTGGGTGGCAGGACGCGAATGCCCACGCGCTTGATGGTTTCCACCAGGCCCAAGGATTGGAGGACCCGCACGGCTTCGCGCACCACAGAACGGGAGACCTTCAGCTCTTCCTCCAGCTGCTCAGCAAGCATCACGTGTCCGGCAGGGAGGTCGCCCGTGATAATTCGGGTGCCAACATTCTCGATGGCACGGTGGTGCAGGCTGGTCGACATGGTGTCAAGCCTAGACGGGGATTGAGCCGCGTCGTTCCACACAGTGGGCGGACTTCCCCTGAGCTCATCGAATATATATGCTTTATTCGGATCCATCGGTTCGTGAAGATGCCTCGCGGCGAACGCCGAGCCACTCGCACATCTACTGCACACAATGAATTGGAGTTTTGATGTCTGCACACATCGGTGTCACCGGCCTTGCGGTGATGGGAGCCAACCTGGCCCGCAACCTTGCCCGCAACGGCTTCACGGTTGCCCTGCACAACAGGTCGTTGGAAAAGACCGACGCACTGCTCGCAAAGCACGGTACGGACGGCGACTTCATCCGCACTGAGACGCTGCAGGAACTGGTCGACTCCCTGGAAAAGCCCCGCCGCGTCCTGATCATGGTCAAAGCCGGCAAACCGGTGGACTCCGTCATCGAGCAGCTCGAACCTCTGCTGGAAGCCGGCGACATCATCATCGACGCAGGCAACTCGCACTACGAGGACACCCGCCGCCGCGAAGCCGCACTGGCCAAGAAGGACCTGCACTTCGTGGGCGTCGGCGTTTCCGGTGGCGAAGAGGGCGCACTGAACGGCCCCTCCATCATGCCGGGCGGTTCCAAGGAATCCTACAAGGCCCTCGGCCCCCTGCTTGAGAAGATCTCCGCCAAGGTGGACGGCGAGCCTTGCTGCGCCTGGATCGGCACCGACGGCGCCGGCCACTTCGTCAAGATGGTCCACAACGGCATCGAGTACGCCGACATGCAGGTCATCGGCGAAGCCTTCGATCTTCTCCGGTCGGGTGCCGGCATCGAGCCCGCCGAGCAGGCCAAGATCTTCACCGAGTGGAACGAAGGAGACCTGTCCTCGTTCCTGATCGAAATCTCAGCCGAAGTCCTGGGCCACGTTGACGCGAAGACCGGCAAGCCGTTCGTGGACGTCGTTGTTGACGCCGCGGGCCAGAAGGGCACGGGCCGCTGGACGGTCATCTCCGCCCTTGAACTCGGTTCACCGGTTTCCGGCATCGCCGAATCCGTTTTCGCCCGTGCGCTCTCTTCCCAGGCGGAGCAGCGCAAGCTTGGCCAGGAACTGCTGGCCGGCGGCGAAGCTGCCGTGGAAATCCCCGACACCTTTGTTGAGGACGTCCGCCAGGCGCTGTACGCCTCCAAGCTCGTCTCCTACGCGCAGGGTCTGGACATGCTGACGTCCTCAGCCAAGGAATACGGCTGGGACCTCAAGCTGGACGAGATCGCTTCCCTGTGGCGGGCCGGCTGCATCATCCGTGCCGAGCTGCTCCAGGACATCACCAAGGCCTACGCCGCTGAGGAGAAGCCGGCAAACCTGCTCTTCGCGCCGGCCTTCACCCAGGCCATTGCCGATGTGCTGCCGGCTTGGCGCCGTGTGGTGGCCACTGCCGTCCAGCTCGGCATCCCGGTACCGGTGTTCTCCTCCTCGCTGGCGTACTACGACGGCCTGCGCCGCAAGCGCGTGGCTGCCGCCCTGATCCAGGGCCAGCGCGACCTCTTCGGCGCGCACACCTACGGCCGCGTCGACTCCGAGGGCACCTTCCACACCCTGTGGGGCGAAGACAAGTCCGAAATCGAAGCGGTAGACACGCACTAACCCACCGCTCACTGCATCACGCTGCGGCCGGCACTTCCGAGGATATTCTGGGAGCTGCCGGCCGTTGGCATTTCCCGGCAACAGCGGTGTCCGTCCAGCCAAGGAGTCCAAGGTGCCCAAGCCAGTTGCATTCGTTACGGGAGCGTCCACCGGCATCGGCTTCGAGGCGGCCAAAAGACTCAGTGGCCACGGATTCCTCGTGTATGCGGGAGCACGCCGGACGGACAGGATGGAGCCGCTGGCGGCGCTCGGTATCCAGGTTCTGGCGCTCGACGTGACTGACGATGATTCGATGCGCGCCGCCGTCGGACGCGTCCTGGAGGAACGCGGGCGCATAGACGTTCTGGTGAACAACGCCGGCTATGGATCCTATGGTGCCCTGGAGGAGGTGGACCTGGCCGAAGGCCGCCGTCAGTTCGATGTGAATGTCTTTGGGCTGGCCAGAATGACGCAGTTGGTTTTGCCAGCCATGCGGCAGGCGGGCCAGGGCAGGATCATCAACATCTCGTCCATCGGCGGAAAGTTCTACGAGCCCCTCGGTGCCTGGTACCACGCCACGAAGTTCGCCGTCGAGGGTCTCAGCGATGCGCTCCGGCTGGAACTCAAGCCGCACGGGGTGACTGTCTCCATCATTGAACCCGCAAGCACTCAAAGCGATTGGGGCAGGATCTCCGTCGAGGGGCTGCTGGCCAGCAGTGGCACGGGCCCGTACGCTGCCCAGGCCCGCCACATGGCGGAGGTCCTGGCTTCCACGGACAGACCGGCAACATCAACGCCCCCGGCAGTGATTGCGTCCGCCATCCTGCACGCAGCGACGGCGGCACGGCCCAGGACCCGCTATCCGGTGGGCAAGGGAGCGGCAGCCATTCTGGGCCTCCGCCGGGTCCTGCCGGACCGGCTTTATGACGCGGTAGTGATGGCAGTGCTGAAGCGGGTTGCGAAGTAAATTTTTTGAGGCGTCAGATCCGGTATTCGATGTCGTACTCGGCCGGATCAACCGCAGGCTTGGTTTCGCGCTGCGCATCCCGGTGGCGCCACTTGGCGGGCACCCCGGTGACGATCGATTCCGGCGGTGCATCCTTCACCACAACAGCGTTGGCGCCCACGGCGCTATCCCGGCCGATGATGATGGGCCCCAGAATCTTGGCGCCGGCGCCAATGGTCACCCGGTCCTCAATAGTAGGGTGACGCTTGACCTTGGCCAGCGACCGGCCGCCCAACGTGACACCGTGGTAGATCATCACGTCCTCGCCGATTTCGGCGGTCTCGCCGATGACCACGCCCATGCCGTGGTCGATGAAAAAGCGGCGTCCGATCGTGGCACCGGGATGAATCTCGATGCCGGTCAGGAAGCGGCCCAGTTGCGACACGAGGCGCGCCGGGAAACGCAGCCCCGGGGTTTGCCACAGGCGGTGTGTTAACCGGTGAATCCAGATGGCATGCAGCCCTGAATAGGCGAAAAAGTTCTCAAAAGAACCTCGAGCCGCCGGGTCGTGGGACCGGGCGGCGTCGAGGTCTTCCTTCAGTCTTGCGAAAAAGCCCACAAAGTTCTTTCTACAGGAAACGAGGCGACGACGGCTGGATCAGCCGCGGATGTCGTCATAGAGCACGGTGGAGATGTAACGCTCACCGAAATCACAGACAATAGCGACGATCAGCTTGCCGGCGTTCTCCGGGCGCTTGGCCAGTTCCAGGGCACCCCAGACGATGGCGCCCGACGAGATGCCGCCGAGGATGCCTTCCTTGACGCCCAGTTCACGGGCTACGCGTACGGAATCCTCCAGGGTGGCGTCCAGGACTTCATCGTAGACGTTGGTGTCCAGCAGTTCCGGGATGAAGTTGGCGCCCAGGCCCTGGATCTTGTGCGGGCCCGGGGCGCCGCCGTTGAGGATGGCGGAATCCTTCGGTTCCACGGCCACGATCTGGACGTCCGGCTTGCGCTCCTTCAGGACCTGCCCGACGCCGGTGATGGTTCCGCCCGTGCCGACGCCGGAAACAAAGATGTCTACCTTGCCATCGGTGTCGGACCAGATTTCCTCGGCCGTGGTCTCGCGGTGGATCTGCGGGTTTGCTTCATTGGCGAACTGCTGGGCCCAAATGGCGTTCTCGGTGTTGGCCACAATTTCCTGGGCCTTCTCCACTGCGCCGCGCATGCCCTCGGAACCGGGGGTCAGCACAATGTCGGCGCCAAACGCACGGAGCATCACACGACGCTCGGTGGACATTGTTTCGGGCATGGTCAGGATGACCTTGTAACCGCGGGCAGCGCCCACCATGGCCAGGGCGATGCCGGTGTTGCCGGACGTACCCTCAACGATGGTGCCGCCGGGCTTGAGGGCACCGGACTTCTCAGCGGCATCCACGATGGCCACGCCGATGCGGTCCTTGACGCTGTTGGCCGGGTTGTAGAACTCGAGCTTGACGGCCACGGTGGCGTCCAGCCCTTCGCTCAGCCGGTTCAGTCGGACCAGCGGGGTGCCGCCGACCAGCTGCGTTACATCGTCATAGATCCTTGCCATGTACATACGCCTATCTGGAGAAGTGTGAATACTGAGGTCAGCCTAACGAGGGCCTGCGGCCGCTGCTAAGCCTTAAGCCATGCAGAGTAATATTTCCGGGCCTTCGCCAGCTTGGGGTTGATGATCACCTGGCAGTAGCCCTGCTCGGGGTACTTGGCGAAGTAATCCTGGTGGATGTCCTCGGCCACGTGGAACCGTGGCAGCCGGCTGACCTCCGTGACGATCGGGTGCGACCACAGCGCCTGGTTCCGATCGATGGCCTCTTCAAAGAGAATCTTCTCTTCGGTGGTTTCGTAGAACATGGATGATCGGTACTGCGTGCCGACGTCGTAGCCCTGGCGGTTGAGCGTGGTGGGGTCGTGCAGCGCGAAGAACATGTCCAGGATGACTTCGGACGGGATATCTGCCTCATCAAAAGTCACGGCCACCACCTCGGCGTGACCGGTGGTTCCGCTGCAGACATCGTAGTAGTCAGGTTGCGGATGGTGGCCGCCGGTGTAGCCGGAAACAACTGACGTAACGCCCTTGGTTTTTTGGTAGACGGCGTCCAGGCACCAGAAGCAGCCTCCGCCCAGAACAAAAGTTTTCATGACCTCTTCAATGGTTGAGAGCCCCGGATGATTCCCTGACCACCCTACGAGACTGCGGCACATGCCGGCCAAACGGCGTGATGGGGTAAAACTGAGTCTATGGAATCTGCAGACACCGGCGTTACAGATGCGGACAGTGGCGGCACCGGATCCGGGGCCGATGCCCCGGGGGAGGGCTCGCCTGCACCCACGTTAGGGCAGGTGCTGCTGGCGGTCGAGGAACTCTGGCCCGAGTCCCTGGCCGAAAACTGGGACGAAGTGGGCCTCGTGGCAGGCCATCCCGCAGCGCCGGTCACCCGCGTTATGTTCGCTGTGGATCCCACACTTGCGGTGATCGAAGAAGCAGTGGAATGGGGTGCCGAGCTGCTGATTACCCACCATCCGTTGCTGCTCAAAGGTGTCACGTCAGTGGCTGCCACTACTGCCAAGGGGCAGGCCATCCACCGGCTCATCGAGTCGGGAACGGCGTTACTGACCGTCCACACCAATGGGGATTCCGCCGTCGGGGGTGTTTCTGACGTCCTGGCTGACGCGCTGGGACTGGAAGATGTCGCCCCGCTGACCGTTGCCGCGAACGGCCTGCCCGAAGAAGGCATAGGCCGCGTGGGGGATCTGGCGGACGTCATGAGCCTGGGCGATTTCGCCGCCCGGGTTTTCGGCATCATGCCAGCCGTGGCCGGGGGAGTCCGGGTGTCCGGCGACAAGGATGGCCTGGTGCGGCGCATTGCAGTGTGTGGGGGTGCGGGAGACTCACTGTTCGACGAGGTGCGGGCAAGTAACGCCGACGTCTATGTCACCGCCGACCTCCGGCACCATCCCGCGTCCGAAGCCCGCGAGGCGGCAGTAAACGGCCGGCCATACCTCATTGACGTTTCGCACTTCGCCAGCGAATGGCTCTGGCTGCCGGCCGCAGCATCGGCGCTCGGCAACGTGCTCGCTGATCAGGGCCACGACGTGGAGATTCAGGTGAGCAACACCAACAGCGACCCCTGGGACTTCATTCTGACTCCCGGCTAAGCCTGGCGTGCGAGGGGCCCCGGGCGAGCGTAGCGAGGCAGGGGAGCTGGCTAGGCGCTAGAGTCTAGGGAGCGCCGATCGGGTGCCCGGTTCCGGCCGGCAGGAAACAAGCGGAGGTAGCAGTTGGCTAAGGCAGCACCGGCGGAACAGTTGAAGTTGCTCGAACTGCAGGGGCTGGACGCGAAGCTCAAGTCCCTCTCGAACCGCCGCCGTACCCTTAGTACCGATCCGCGGATCACCGACCTTGAAGCCGCGCTTTCCGTCGCCAACGGTGAACTGGGCGGCGCCAAAGTGGCCGTCCACGACGCCGAAGCCGACCTCAAGCGGGCCGAGGCCGACGTCGAGCAGGTTGCTAACCGGATCGAGCGCGACGAAGCCCGGCTCAACAGCGGAACCGGACTGTCCAAGGACCTCGTGGCGCTGCAGAAGGATATTGCCTCGCTCAACAAACGCCGCTCCGACCTCGAGGACGTGGAGCTGGAAGTGATGGACCGGCTCGACTCCCTTCGTGCCCGGCAGGCCGCCCAGCAGCAGATTGTTGATGACATCCAGGGCTCGTTCAGCGGCATCCGTGCCGAACTCGACGAAGCCCTGGCCAAGGTTGAGGCCGAAGCGACGGTTGTCCGTGGCCAGCGCGATGAATTCGCGGCCGGACTCGACGCCGGGATGCTGGCAGTTTACGAAAAGACCCTCGCCAAGCGCGGTGTGGGCGCAGCCCGGCTGTTCCACGGCACGTCCGAGGCGTCCGGAATGAAACTGAGCCCCGGCGACCTCGCTGAGATCAAGGCCGCCGCCGAGGACGAGATCGTGTTCTGCCCGGACTCCGGCGCCATCCTGGTGCGCTCCGCCGAATGGAACACGCCCTCCCCAAATAACTAGCGCCCGGCGTCACTGGCGTTCCTGCTGCAGTGAATCCGACCCGGTTGGGGTAGCGGAGTCAGCCCGGCAGGATGATGTTCAGGGCGTGGGGTTTCCTGGCTGATCCGTCCACGAGTTCCGCTGCCCACTTTTCGCTGGTGGCCTTGAGCAGTTGGGCGGGGGTCCGGGGGGCAGTGCCGCGGCGGGACACCAAGTGCCGCGCCAGCTCACCGCGGGTATGTTTCGCGAAGTGGCTAACGACCTTGCGCGCGCCGTTCACCTCGCTGAAAACGTTGACCGCCACCGTCTGCGCCGGCGGTGGCGCCCACGCCGCTGCGTAAGTACTGGAGCGGCAGTCCACCAGCAGATGCCCGGCAGCCGCCTCCGTGAGGGCCGCCGAGAGCTGCGGCTTCCAGAACGAGGCGAGGCGGCCGACGTCGGGCAGTGCAGTTCCCATCGACAGCCGGTACGCGGGCACCCGGTCAGCGAACCGGATGGCACCCCAGAGCGCGGACACCACCACCACCGATTCATCCGCCTTGCGGCGTTGCGCCGGCGTGAGGGTCTTGTAACCGAGGGCGTCGTACAGGACGCCCGAGTAGATCTGGTGGGCAGGCGCCGCCGGTTCGGCGTGGAGCCGGGTGTTGCGTTCGACGTCGTCCTTCAGCGAGGCGCCGACGCCCAGCAGGGCGAGGGCGTCCTCGTGGGCGCTGACCGTTCCCAGTGCCTCAAGTACTTTGGCACGGTAGGGGTTGAGCGCGGGAAAGCTCAGTGCGGGCCAGTCGACGGCGGATCCGCGGACTGCGGGGGTCTTGCCTTCGGAGGGGGGAAGCAGAATCAGCACCGTACGATCCTACCGGCGACGGCGCTGCCTCCTTCCCCGGTAGACTGGGTTCCGGATGGGTTGACCAGGCGGCCGCGCGTCACGCAAGTGGCTCGAGGAACGTCCGGGCTCCGCAGGGCAGGGTGGTGGGTAACGCCCACTCGGGGTAACCCGCAGGCCAGTGCCACAGAGAACAGACCGCCTGTGTCTTCCGGTGACGGAAGGCCTCAGGTAAGGGTGAAACGGTGGTGTAAGAGACCACCAGCTTCCCGGGTGACCGGGAAGGCTAGGTAAACCCCACCCGGAGCAAGGTCAGACAGGACACGTTTGAGGGCTGCCCGCCCGAGTGTCCGGGTAGGCCGCTGGAGGGCGTCGGCAACGGCGTCCGTAGATGGATGGCCGCTACTCCCGCGCTGGTAACGGCACGGGAGCACAGAACCCGGCGTATCGGTCAACCCATCCCACTCATGCCAACAGGCAGTGCATGTGAGTGACTTCACGTCCCCGGCGGCCATCCGGGACGTGTCCCCGGCCTAGAATAGAGAGCGAACGTAGAAGTTCCGCCACCGGGTCTGCGTTCGCAGCCGGTGGTTTTTCTTTGCGCTTCTCCACGGCACCCGGGATGAACAGAATCCCGCCGGTGCCAGAGGCCCCTGGACAACATCAGGTGGCCGACATCCGCATACGAGGACGTATGCGGCTGAACCGAGGAAGGTAGTTCTGTGAGCCAGACGTCAGATTCTTGTCTTGATACGTGGATGGGCCGGGAGGCCCTCGCCGAGGCCATGATTCCGGTGATTGGCCGGCTGTACCGCGAGAACAGCGTGGTGACGAGCATCCACGGCCGCAGCCTGATCAACAAGTCCACCATGAACATCCTCAAAGCGCACCGGTTCGCCCGGCGCATGAGCAACACCGAGCTCCTGCTCGAAGAGACGGCACCGCTGCTGAACACGCTGGCGCAGCTGGACCTCGGTGCAGCGGCCGTCGACGTGGCCCGCCTGACGGAGAAGTACAAGCTTGAAGGCAACGGCGCGTCCCTGGAGGAGTTCCTCCGGGCCGAGCTGGCCGAGATCGTGGGCAAGCGTGGTGCTGATGACCGCAGCAGCACCAATGTTGTGCTTTACGGTTTTGGCCGCATCGGCCGGCTGCTGGCCCGCCTGCTCATCGAAAAGGCAGGCGGCGGCCAGGGCCTGCGCCTGCGCGCCATCGTGGTGCGCCGCGGCTCGGACAAGGACCTCACCAAGCGTGCCAGCCTGCTGCGGCGCGACTCGGTCCACGGCCCGTTCGAGGGCACCATCCGCGTTGACGAGGAAGCCAACACCATCACCGCCAACGGCGTGCAGGTCCAGGTGATCTACTCGGACAACCCGGCCACGATCGACTACACCGCCTTTGGCATTGACAACGCCCTCGTTGTGGATAACACGGGACGCTGGCGTGACGCTGAAGGCCTGTCGCAGCACCTGCAGAGCAAGGGCGTGGCCCGGGTCCTGCTGACTGCACCGGGCAAGGGTGCGCTGAAGAACATCGTGCACGGTATTAACCACGGCACCATCCTGGACTCGGACCAGATCGTGTCCGCGGCGTCCTGCACCACGAACGCCATCACTCCGGTCCTGAAGGCCATCAACGACAGGTTCGGCGTGATCCACGGCCATGTGGAGACCGTCCACTCCTTCACCAACGACCAGAACCTGATCGACAACTTCCACAAGGGCGACCGCCGCGGCCGCTCTGCCGCGCTGAACATGGTCATCACGGAAACCGGTGCGGCAACAGCTGTGGGGAAGGCGCTGCCCGAACTTCAGGGCAAGCTTTCCGGCAGCTCCATCCGCGTCCCTACGCCGGACGTTTCGCTGGCCATCCTGAACCTGAGCCTGGAAAACGGCACCACCAAGGATGAGGTGAACGATTACCTGCGCCAGATGTCCCTGCATTCGGAACTGCGCAAGCAGATCGACTACATCGACTCGCCCGAGGTTGTTTCCACCGACTTCGTCGGCTCGCGCCGCGCCGGAATTGTGGACGGCCTTGCCACCATTTCCAATGACAAGAACGTCATCCTCTACGTCTGGTATGACAACGAATTCGGCTACAGCTGCCAGGTTGTCCGGGTCATGGAAGAGATGGCCGGTGTCAACCCGCCGTCCTTCCCCGCCAAGGAACCCGCCGCCATCTTGGCCGCACTCGCCGTCTAAAGGCCGGGCCGGCAACACGGGATCACGACATTCCCGGCTGATTCGCTGGAATCAGCCGGGAATCGGGACCACACTGGTGCCATGGATAACGAAACTCTCCACGAGACCACCCTCGAACACGCCCTTGACGTAGCGAAGGCCAACCACAAAGAGGCCGTCAGGCTGCTGGAGCAGTCCCGTGCGGCCCTGGCCGCCGGCGACGTTGGCGCAGGCCGCGTCCGGCAGCTGGAAAGCCTCCTTCAGCTGGCTGAAGAGGATCTTCGGCGGGTGGTACGGGAGCAGTAGATCCGGACCACCCTTCCTCCCCACTGTGGATAACAATCCGGACGTCAGTGGGGTGCCCTAGGCTCTTCTGATGCACGGCATTTCCGGAAGAGTTGGCAGCCCATGACCGTCAGCTGGGCCGCCTACCGCCGTGCCCGCCGTCGCTCGAGGCAAGCGTGGGCTTTGCTGGCGGTCCTCGCGGTTTCTGCGCTGGCCTCAGCAGCGTGGTTTTTCACAGCAGGCCAGTTCGCCGCCGCTGAACCGGCCGTTGACGGACCGAGTCAGGCGCCCGTTTTTGACGGCACCTGGATGAAGCCGGTAGTCCCGGTTTACCCTGTGCCGAAGGGGAGCGCCCGTGCTGCCTTGGAGGGGCTCACGGTCAAGGGCCGTGCACCGAAGAACAACTATCAGCGCGAGGCGTTCGGGCAGGCCTGGCTTGATGTTGACCGGAACGGCTGCGACACCCGCAACGACATCCTCCGCCGGGACCTGGCCCCAGTGGGCTTCGCTGAGGGATCCAAATGCAGGGTGGAGTCCGGTGGCATCCTGGAGCCCTACACGGGGAAAGCCCTAAACTTTCGGCGCGGCCCGGAGAGCAGCAAGGAAATCCAGATCGACCACGTTGTGGCGCTCGGTGACGCCTGGCAGAAGGGCGCCCAGGAACTGACCCCGCAGCAGCGTCAAAGCCTGGCTAACGATCCACTCAACCTCATCGCCGCGGACGGTCCGGCAAACCAGCAGAAGAGCGCAGGGGACGCGGCCACCTGGCTGCCGAAGAACAATAACTTCCGCTGCCACTACGTGGCCCGCCAGATTTCGGTGAAGGCCGCCTATGGATTATGGGTGTCCGACGCTGAGAAGGAAGCCATGAAGCGTGTCCTGGACTCGTGTCCGGATCAGCGGACCATATCAGCAGGGTAAGCCCGCGTCGTTACATGCCGTGGCCAAGGCAGCCGTCCGTAAGGCACCTATCGGAACCGCCGCCGCAAGCAGCTTGAGCGGCCGGCGCCCGGACTGTTGCGGTCTGTCTTGGTCCACAGGATAGAGGGCGCCGGACCGGATGTCAGGGAGGGCGCCTAGTGTCCGAACGGGTCCGGGTCCACGCCCGGCATCCAGGTCAGCCCGGGAACACCCCAGCCGCTCTTCTTAGCCAGTTTCATGGCTTTCCGTGAGTAGCGGTCCAGAAGCCGGTTCACATACAGCTTGCCGTCCAGATGGTCATATTCATGCTGGATGAGCCTGGCAAACCAGCCGGTGGCTTCGAAATCGACCGGCTGCCCGTCGCCGTCGAAGCCCTGGACCCGCGCCCACTCCGCGCGCTTGAGCGGGAACTGGCCACCCGGGAAGGAGAGGCAGCCTTCCTCCTCCTCGTCGGGGTCGGGCAGGGCCCCGGAAACTTTGGACAGCGTCAGGACGGGGTTGACCACAACTCCAACGGGGGGAGCGTCGTCGTCGTTGGCGAATTTGTAGACGAAGATTCTTTTGCCTACACCAACCTGCGGGGCTGCCAGGCCCACGCCGTTCGCAGCATCATTGGTTTCGAACATGTCGGCAATCAGGGTGCGCAGGCCGTCGTCGAACACTTCCACTTCGGCGGCGCGGCGGTGGAGTACCGGTTCTCCCCAGATGGTGATCGGCAGAACTGTCATCTCAGCTGACCCTTCGTGCGTGCGGCGTGACGCCGGCATTTGTGCAAAAAAGAAGGCCGCACCGGACATCCGGTACGGCCTCCAGGGGAACGGCTGCTTTCGCCGCCCTGTGAGGGTGAGCTACGGGGGTTGAACCCGCGACCTCCTGGACCACAACCAGGCGCTCTGCCAACTGAGCTAAGCCCACCATGTGCCCTGCAGGTAATCCGGTGACCCGGTCCTCTGGAAAGGCAACTCAAATAGCTTACCTGCTGTTAGGGGATGGTTGCGCCACTTTTGGGGTTTTCGCGGAAAATTCCGCAAAACGTGGCGCAGATTACTCGCCGGGGGTGGTCTGCCCGCCGGTAATCCGCTGGGCAATCCCGCGTGCTGTGACGCTGTCAGGCCCGGGAGCCGGCACAAAGACCGCCTCGCGGTAGTAACGCAGTTCGTCGATGGAATCCTTGATGTCCCCCAACGCTCGGTGGCCGCCCTTCTTGGCGGGAGACTGGAAATATGACCGGGCGAACCAGCGGCGTGAGAGTTCCTTGATGGTGCTCACGTCGATCACCCGGTAGTGCAGGTGTTCAACGACGGCGGGCATGTCACGCGAGAGGAACACCCGGTCTGTTCCCACCGAGTTGCCGCCCAGCGGGGCCTTGCGTGGATCCGGCACCCACTTTTCGATGTACCCCATCACGGCAGCCTCAGCCTCGGCCATGGTCTTTCCGTGCGGCAATTCCTCCAGCAGCCCGGACCGGGTGTGCATGTCCCGGACGAAGTCGTTCATCTGGGCGAGGGCGGCGTCCTCGGGTTTGATCACCACGTCCACGCCCTCACCCAGAATGTTCAGCTCCGAGTCCGTCACCAGCGCCGCCACTTCGATCAGGGCGTCGTTCTTGATGTCAAGGCCGGTCATTTCGCAGTCGATCCAGACGATGCGTTCGTTAGATATAGGCACCGGACCAGCCTACCGTTCAGCTCCGGCGCAACGTTCCGATGCTAGGATTTCGGGTACAGAGAGGCTGGTACTTCTGCCGCTGTGTTGTGACTGCGCGGCCCGGGCGGCTACCGCGGCCCGCTGGGCCGAAGCGCTGAAAGCAAAGAGATTGGACGATCCTGAGATGACGGCGCGTGTGCCTGCAACGGGGGAGATGGCCAACGCTGTGATCCCGGGGTCCGGTTCGGCCGAAGTTGATAACCCCCGGTCCCCGATCCTGGCTGGGTTTGTCGGCTCGCTCTTTATGGCGATCGGGTCAGTAGGCGTCGGCTGGCTTGCGCCCGTCTCGGAACTCCGCAGGGTGCCGATCTTCATCTGGATGCGCACGGAGGCGATCGGGGTTGCCCTGGCCATTGTGTTGCTCGCCATCGGCGGGATGCTCCTTGTCCGCGCCTGGCTGCGGCTGGGCCAGCGGGTCCGGGTCTGGGGGCCCCAGGCGCGCAAGGCGACCCTGCAGGCCATCGCGGCCTGGGGCCTGCCGATGGTCATCAGTGTCCCGCTGTTCAGCCGTGACGTGTACGCGTACATCGGTCAGGGCCGGCTGATGGTTGAGGGGTTCAACCCCTACGAGAACGGCATCTCAGCGCTGTCCAACTACTTCCAGCTTGGCGCCGACAGGCTGTGGACCGAAGCTCCCGTGCCCTATGGACAACTCTTCCTCTGGATTGAGCAGTTTGTTGTCTGGTCCACCAACGTCCAACCCGAAGCCAGCGTGATGCTGTTCAGGCTGGTTGCGCTTGTCGGCGTGGTACTTTGCATCATCTACGTGCCCAAGCTGGCTGAGCTCCATGGCGTCAATCCGCACCGCGCGCTCTGGCTCACCGCCGCCAACCCGTTGTTCCTGACCAACTTCATTGCCAGCGTCCACAACGATGCCCTCATGATCGGGCTGGCGCTGGCTGGGCTCTATTACGCGGCCACCAAGCGCGTGGTCAGGGGGATTGTCCTGCTAACCCTGTCCATCGCGGTCAAGCCCATCACCGTGGTTTTCCTCCCGTTCATCGGCCTCATGTGGGCCGGAAAGAACGCCGGCTGGTCCCGGAAGTTCCTCTTTTGGGCCCTCACCGGCGCGCTGAGCCTCGCCATGCTGTATGCCCTGAGCCTGGTCAATGGATTCGGCTTCGGCTGGATTAACGGACTCTCTGCGCCGGGCAGCATCTTCATCTGGTACGCCCCGGTGGGGCTCGTGGGCCTGGTGGTTGCCTCTATTTCGAATGCCTTTGGTCTCGACGGGTGGACGCTGGCAGGGTGGGTGTTCGATGCCGGGAAGGTACTTGCCGTGGGCATCGTCGCCTTCCAGATCTTCAAGGGTGAGCACGAGCGCCTCATTCGGCGCCTGACGCTTGCTTTCGCGGCCGTGGTGGTGCTGGCGCCCATGATCCAGTCCTGGTATGTGGTCTGGCTCATTCCGCTGTTTGCGGTGAGCGGCATCCGCAATGACTGGCAGGTCAAGGCGCTTTATTTCATCGTGTCGTTCTTTATGATCTACGCGATTTCGGACCAGCTGGAAGTATTTCCCTACCTCCAGACCGAGGATCTGGGGCTCGCACTGGTTTTGGCCCGGTTCGCGGCGGCGATTACCGGCCTCCTTTTTGCCATGTACCTAATTTTTATGGATCCGCTCACAAAGCGGCTCTTCCGGAAAACTGGCGAGCCGGTTACCGAGCGCCCGGTCATCTAGGGTTCAGATGCCGCAGGGCTTCCTTCCGGGACAACGGACACAACTGCGCCGCGTGTTCTGCGACGAAAACCCGGACCCACGAAGGGTTGCTCTTGGCGTACTCCCGGAGAGCCCAGCCGATGGCTTTCCGGATGAAGAACTCCGGATCCGCGAGGTTCGCCTCGATGGCTTCGCGCAGCAGGGCGGTATCGGTTGCAGCCTTCGCCTTCAGCTGGGACGTGATGGCAGCGCGCCTGATCCAGAAGTCCTCATCCGTACTCCAGGCACGCAGCACGGGCGTCATCACGGACCGGTGCGCCTGCAGCAAGGCGCAGACGCGTGGGCTCACCCCGTCCACGAAGTCCCACCAGGCACCCGTGCGGACGATTTCCTCGTACACCGGCAGCATCAGGGGTTCCTTGGCAACCAGCCGCAGTGCGGTGAGGTCGATCGCCGCGTAGCGCTCCTCCCGCCACTGCGCTTCCCGCCATAGTTCCAGTACGGTCACGCGCAGCTGTTCGGGTGAGTCAAAAGGATAGGCGGTGGCCGCGGCCAGCACCGAACGGCGGACCTCGGGCACTCTGACACCGAGGGAAAGAATGGATGATTTCATGTAGGCCTGTGCCCCCGCCGCACGTACGGGATCAGCCTGTTCCATCAGCGCTGTGCGGATGGCGGCCAAGAGTTCGCGGTTCACCATGCTCCAACTCTAGCCAGCCGCTATTTCCGGCGCCTGGCGCAGTTGCCCGTCGGCTTCGACGCCACCTGCCGCGCCCCGGACATAGAGTGGGAAACACGCCAACCACGGGAGGATTCCACTGATGTCCATGATCAGGAGCCCGGAGGAGATCTCCCCGATGCGGGACGCAGGACGCGTTGCGGCGAACACGCTGGCCGCCGTCCGCGATGCTGCCGGGGTGGGTGGTGTGCTGCGTGACCTCGACAGCCACGCCGCCGAATCCATGCCAAGGCCGGGGCGACACCGGCCTTCCTCAACTACCACCCGCGCTGGGCCTCAGTGCCGTTTCCCATATGCCACGGATGCCGCCCTGGCCGCGGGATCGAGGCTGCGCGGATCGGCAACAAGATGGGAGACCTGGCCTATGCTGTCGGCGGCGCTGCGCGCAGGGCGGGGTATGGCCTGCTGGCTGACCACAGCGGACACGGAATCGGCCGCACCATGCACGCCGAACCCCCAGTCCCCAACGACTTCAGGCCTGGCCGCGGGATCAAGCTGACCGAGGGACTGGTCATCGCCCAGCGACCCATGATCCTGGGCCGCAAGGACGACTACTAAGACGACGACGAGTGGACCCTGCGCTCTGCCAACGGCCGCCGGGAAGCGCCAGCGAGCACACTGTGGCCATCACTGCCGATGGTCCGGTGATCCTCACCCTCCCGTAGCTGCGAATCGGAGGGGCAGAACCGCCGTCGATTGCCGGCAGGGGTGGCGTAGTCCCTGCAAGCAGGCTAGTTTGCCGCGCCGGAATGAAATGTGGCTTCAGTGCTGCGCCGCAAGGTGACGTGGCCGGTGATGGGTCTGTCGTCCTGGGCCGTTCCCGCTGCCCGGAGCGTGGCTTGCCGACCGATTTCCTCCAGCGGCAGGTGGACGGTGGAGAGGGCTGGACGGAAGTCCCGTAGCGTCTCGATGTCGTCAAAGCCGGCGATGGTGGCGTCGCGGGGAATGCGGAGGCCTTTACTGCGCAGAGCCGCGGCCGCCCCGATGGCCATAACATCGTTCACGGCAAAGATGCAGATCCCTTGACTGCTTTGCGCAGGGGCGGTGTCGGCTGGGGCTTGAGCAGCTTTGATCCGGGCGGCCAGGGTAACGCCGGCATCGAACCCGCCGGAGCGGTTGAAGTCCGTGCGGATGACTTCGGCGGCCGGCGATCCGGCGGCAGCAAGGCCGCTCTGGAAACCGCGGATGCGGTCGTCTGAGGTGAAAAGGCCGGCAGGCCCGCCGATGATGACGAATTGGTGGTCCCCTGCAGCGGCCAACTCTGAGGCAAGGTTGGCGGCGAGCTCCTCGTTGGGCACGGTCAGCACGTGGTAGCCCTCGCAAACTGAAGAGCCGACGACGGGGTGCCCCACCACTGCCACCTGGCCACCGTTGCGGCAATAGCGGTCCAGTTCGGCAGCCAGCTCGGCATTGCCGTCGTGGTCCCCGGGCCGGACGGAGCGGGATCCGGCGATCACAATCGCATCGGCCCGCCGGGCGGCAAAGGCGGCCACCGCTTCCTTTTCGTCCGCAGGGGCGCCGGCAGTTGTTGCCAGCAGAACCATCCGGCCCTGTTCCCGGGCGGCTTCCTGGACCCCGCGTGCAATAGCCGCAAAATAGGGGTCGGCGATGTCGTGGACGATCAGGCCAATCAGGCCCGAGCTCGACTTGGCGAGCCCCTGGGCCTGGGCGTTGGGAATATACCCCAGGGAATCGGCGGCTTTGCGTACCCGATCGGCGATGTCCTGGCCGGGCTTCCGGGCCGAGCCGTTGAGCACCCGGGAAGCGGTGGCCGGTGATACGCCGGCCAGGCGGGCGACGTCGGTGAGGGTACTTGCAACCATGTCGTCTCCTGTTCGGGCGAAAAGCCAGCGTAAATGGCGCTCATTCAGTATGGCAGTTTGATGAAGAGGTTAGGGAAAGCGCTTGCCAAGCATCATTTGACTGGTGCATCATAAAGGCAAAGGGAATGCGCTTTCCCGGCTCGGCTTGAGTAATACAACGCTCACTTACCGTGGAGGACACACAGGCTTCGAAAATAAGACGATCGGCATCGCCATGAACGGCATCACCGGCCGGATGGGCTACCGCCAGCACCTGCTGCGTTCCATCTTTCCCATCCGCGATGCCGGTGGCTTCACGCTGGCGGACGGCACCAAAGTCCAGGTCGAGCCGATTCTGGTGGGCCGCAATGAAGCCAAGATCCGCGAACTGGCAGAACTGCACAAGGTGTCCGAGTGGACCACTACCTGGACTCCGTGATCAATGACCTACCGTTGACATCATCTTCGATGCCTCCATGACCCGCCTCCGTGCCGCCACGCTCCGGAAAGCGATGCTGGCCGGTAAGCACATCTTCACGGAGAAGCCCCAGCGGAAACCCTCGAAGAGGCCATCGAACTGGCCCGCATCGGCAAGGAAGCCGGCGTCACCGCGGGCGTGGTGCACGTTCCTTGTCGGGACCGGGTGGAGGAGGCCGGCCTGGACAAGGCGGCGCGCCTGATCAAGGACGCCGGTCTCCGGGTCTCTTCCCTGTGCCGTGGGGGATTCCTCACAGCCGCCGACGCCGAGGGGCAGGCCGCTGCCCTGGCCGACAACCGCGCCGCGATCCTCGAAGCCGCTGCGCTGGACACCAGCGAACTTTTCCTGGTGGTCGGCGGCCTGGCGCCGGGGGAGAAGGACGTGGTTGCAACGCGCCGGCGCGTGGCAGACCGGCTTGCCGATCTGGTCCCGTTTGCTGCGGAACACTGCATCAGGCTGGTGCTGGAGCCACTGCATCCGATGCACGCCGCTGACCGCGCCCTGATGTCCACGTTGGGGCAAGCGTTGGACCTCGCTGCGGCGTTCGATGCGGAATCTGTCGGCGTCGCCGTTGATACCTTCCACGTCTGGTGGGATCCGGACCTGAAGGCACAGATTGAACGCGCGGGCCGGGAGGGGCGCCTTGCCTCGTACCAGGTCTGCGATTTCAACATGCCCGTTGCAGCCGATTCGCTGCTGTCCCGGGGTTACATAGGCGACGGCGTCATTGACCTTGCCACCATCACCACCTGGGTCCGGGAGGCCGGCTTCACAGGCGATATCGAGGTGGGAATTTTCTACCAGGAGATCTGGGACACCGACGGCGACTCCGTCCTGGAGACCGTCAAGGCACGGTATGCGGAACTCGTGTTGCCATTCGCCTGACCCGAGTCAGCGCGCAGGCAGTGCCCTCTGAGCCCAAAAAGAATGGCACGGACAAACAGGAACACCCCGGTCCAAAGACCGGGGTGTTCCTGTTTGTCCGACGCATCCGTCAGGATGTTCCAACTCATCACGGTGGTGCCCCAGGAGGGAATCGAACCCCCGACCGGCGGATTAGAAGGCCGCTGCTCTATCCCCTGAGCTACTGGGGCACGTGGCGCCACGACCAAAATCCGGCGCATGAAAAGTTTACATCCCCGCGTGCGGCTGCGTCACCGGTCGCGTGCGGCCGGCACTTGTCCTCCACAGGCGGGTTCACAGCAGGGTTGTGCACATAGGCAAAGTCACCCCTCGCAGTCCGTCGGCGGTGGCGCGAAGCTGGTTCTGCCGCTAGGCACCACCTTTCGAGACAGGACAAGACAATGAGCGACTACATGACTTTCCGGGGCTTCGTTGCCACCGACATCAAAACTTCCACAACCACAACGGGTGTGGGAACTGCATCGTTCCGCCTTGGGTCAACGGCCCGGCGCTTCGACCGCACAACGAGTACATGGGTGGACACCCACACCAACTGGTTCACTGTCCAGGGGTACCGCCAATTGGCGGGCAACATGGGGTGCAGCATCAAGAAGGGTCAGCGCGTCATCGTGGTGGGCCGGCTGAAGCTGCGGACGTGGGAGAAAGAGGGCCGAATTTACTTCGCGCACGAAGTCGATGCTGAGTCCGTGGGCCACGATCTCATGTGGGGTTCGGCCAACTACATCCGCACAGTCAACAACGGACCCCAGCACATCGCTGACGGCGGACCCACCGATCCTGACGAGGATGGCGGGGATCCGGGCGACCCTGGGGATACTGATGAAGATCCCGCGGCGGCAGCAGTCTTCCTCGAGGATGGGGTAGGCAACTGCATCCCGGTGGACAGTCAAACAGGCGAGCTCGCCGACTCCGCCGTCTGAACGTGGACACGGCAGTTACCACGCGGCCCATCCGCAGGTGGGGTGCCGGCGGTCCGCCGGCACCCCTGCAGTTCCATTGCGGGCCTGGCCGCGTGACAGAATGGCGGCATGAAGCGCGCGACCGAACACCGGCAGGCAATCCCCGTCACCAGCCGGCCGGCGCTTTCCCGGCAGCGTGCAACAGGGCTGGGCAGGGTTCCGGCATACATTGCTGCTGGTCTCTTGGCAACGCTGTTGCTGGCGGCCTGCACCGGCGGGTCTCGGGCCGCGACGGGGCCGGCCGGCGCTCCGTCAGACGTGGCTGCCACCCAGCCCGGCACCGCTGAGTCCGCCGGGCAAGGCACCGCAGCCATCGCAGGCTCCGGCACAGCCGTGCCAGGCACCACGTCCGGCACGGCCGGGCCGTCCGGGAGGACGTCGGCGGAGGCCCCCGCCACCGCCGCGATGAAACAGGCCGTGACGGATGCCCTGACACGGCTCGCGGCAGGAACGCCCAAGCCGGCCACAGCGCAGGTGACCGAGGCGCTCACCGGCGCCGGAGTCGCCCCGGCAACCCTGGAGGTATCGGCGAGCCGCACGCCCACCGGGCTGGCGGCCGATGCCATTGAGTCCGCGGTGCTGCAGGGCACGGACTGCGTGTTCGGCCATATCCGTGACGGCAGCGTTACGGTCACGGTCCTTCCGGTCCTGGCCAGCGGTAAGTGCTTCGTCGGGGCAGCTGTCTAGGGCCCCGAATGTGAGTTATGCCCGCCAACCCACTAGATTTGGACCCATGGCGGAATTTATTTACACAATGACCAAGGCCCGCAAGGCCGTTGGCGAAAAACTCATTCTTGACGATGTAAGCATGTCCTTCTTCCCGGGCGCCAAAATTGGTGTTGTTGGCCCCAACGGTGCCGGTAAGTCCACCATTCTGAAGATCATGGCCGGCCTGGACACCCCGTCCAACGGTGAGGCCCGGCTCAGCCCCGGCTACACCGTGGGCATCCTGCTGCAGGAACCGCCGCTGAACGAGGAAAAGACCGTTCTGGGCAACGTCCAGGAAGGTGTCGGCGAGATCTACGGCAAGATCCAGCGCTTCAACGAGATCTCCGAGGAAATGGCCAGCCCTGACGCTGACTATGACACGCTGCTCGAAGAAATGGGCCAGCTGCAGGAAGCCATTGACGCTGCGGACGCCTGGGACCTCGACTCCCAGCTGGAGCAGGCCATGGACGCGCTTCGCTGCCCGCCGGCGGACGCCGACGTGACCCTCCTCTCCGGCGGTGAGCGCCGCCGCGTGGCGCTCTGCAAGCTCCTGCTGCAGAAGCCGGACCTCCTGCTCCTGGACGAGCCCACCAACCACCTGGACGCCGAGAGCGTTCTGTGGCTGGAACAGCACCTCTCCAGCTACGCCGGCGCAGTCCTGGCCGTCACCCACGACCGGTACTTCCTTGACCACGTTGCGGAATGGATCGCGGAGGTTGACCGCGGCCACCTCTACCCCTACGAGGGCAACTACTCCACGTACCTGGAGAAGAAGCGTGCGCGGCTTGAAGTCCAGGGTAAGAAGGACGCCAAGCAGGCCAAGCGACTGACCGAGGAACTCGAATGGGTGCGCTCCAACGCCAAGGGCCGCCAGACCAAGTCCAAGGCCCGTCTGGCCCGCTACGAGGAGATGGCTGCCGAGGCAGACCGCACCCGCAAGCTCGACTTCGAAGAGATCCAGATTCCGCCGGGCCCGCGCCTGGGCGGTCTGGTCCTGGAGGCCAAGAACCTGCAGAAGGGCTTCGACGACCGCACACTGATCGACGGCCTGTCCTTCACGCTGCCGCGCAACGGCATTGTGGGCGTCATTGGTCCTAACGGCGTGGGCAAGTCCACCCTGTTCAAGACCATCGTTGGCCTTGAACCGCTCGACGGCGGCGAGCTGAAGATCGGCGATTCGGTCAAGATCTCTTACGCGGACCAGAGCCGCGGCGGCATCGACCCAAACAAGACGCTGTGGGAAGTTGTTTCCGACGGCCTGGACTACATCCAGGTTGGCCACGTGGAAATGCCGTCCCGCGCCTACGTTGCCGCCTTCGGCTTCAAGGGCCCGGACCAGCAGAAGAAGGCCGGGGTGCTCTCCGGTGGTGAGCGCAACCGACTGAACCTTGCGCTGACCCTCAAGCAGGGCGGAAATCTGTTGCTCCTTGACGAACCCACTAACGACCTCGACGTCGAAACGCTCAGCAGCCTCGAGAACGCCTTGCTGGAGTTCCCGGGCTGCGCCGTAGTGGTGTCGCACGACCGCTGGTTCCTGGACCGGGTGGCCACCCACATCCTGGCCTATGAAGGTGACGAGGAGAACCCCTCCAAGTGGTACTGGTTCGAGGGCAACTTCGAATCCTACGAGGAGAACAAGGTCGAGCGGCTCGGCCCCGATGCGGCCAAGCCGCACCGTGTCACGCACCGCCGCCTCACGCGCGACTGATCCAGCCGCGACTGATCCAGCCGCAACTGAAGCAGCCCTGACCGCTCCAGCCTCGGCTGGGTAAGCGCCAAAGAAAGGCCGGCGCCCCTAGCTTCGACGGAAGGGGGGTGCCGGCCTTTCTGCTGCCTGGGATAGAGCAGCGATTGGGGTGATTCAGTCCTGAGCGGGTCGGTTGTGCGGAAGATTCAGTCCCGCACGGCCTTGCGGATCTGGTGCTGCAGGAGTTTGGACTGGACCGCACCCACCACTTTGTTCTTCAAATCGGAAGGAACGCGGATCATCCCTTCCTGGGCAACGGAGGCGACGTGCTGCCCAGCCTGGTTGAAGATCTTCCCGGTGGCGAGGCCGCGGGCGCCCTGGGCGCTGGGGGATTCCTGGACGTAGAGCAGCCACTCATCCACGCGGGCCGGCCGGTGCCACCACATGGCGTGGTCCAGGCTGGCGACGCTCATGCCGGGGGTGATCCAGCTCAACCCGTGGCGGCGCAGGATGGATTCCAGCAGGGTGTAGTCGCTCGCGTAGGCCAGGGCGGCCCGGTGCACGTTCGCATCGTCCGGCATGGGCCCGAGGGTCTTCATCCAGACAGCGTTCCTGGCTTCCTGTTTCCGCTTGGCGGAGACATAGATGGGCGGGTCCACGTGACGGATATCAAAGGGCCGCTCATAGGCCCAGTGCTGTGCGATGGGGTGGTCGAATTTACCCAGCAGTTCGGCGGTACTGGGCAGCGACTCAGGGTCGGGAATCCCGGCAGGCATCCGGGACTCGTGGTCGGGGCCTTCGTCCGGATCCTGGAACGACGCGATCATCGACAGGATCGGCACGCCTTCCTGGTAGGCGTGGACACGCCGTGCAGAAAAGGACCGGCCGTCCCGCAACCGCTGGACCCCGAACGTGATGGGCTTGTTGGCATCGCCGGGCCGCAGGAAGTAGCCATGCATGGAATGGACAAAGCGTTCCGGGTCCACGGTCCGCATCGAAGCGACCAGTGACTGCGCCAGTACCTGGCCGCCGAACACGCGCTGGCGGGGCTGCCGCTGTGACGGGCCGAGGAAGATGTCTTCATCCGTCCTGGCGCCTTCCAGCTCGCCCAGGTCGAGGAGCTGGATGAGCGTTGAGGTGGGGTCGCCGCTGGGCGGCGCCAGCAGTCCGGTTTCGGCTTCAGTCATGGTTCGACTCTAGACGCAGCCCCGGCACCGCTCAACCAAGGCGCAGCCGGTAGTGTTCTTAGTGTGTCTGATCTACTCACCGAGTCCTTCCGCTTCGCAGATCCGCGTGATCTCGCCGATCTGCGCACGTTCGCTACGCGCGCCAAAGCAATCGACGACGGCGCCATCCGGCTCCAGGCTTCCGGTTCCGTGTTAGCGGCCTACGTGTGTGTCCTGCGCCCCCGGCTGTTGGGCGAATCCACACCCACCATCCTGGGCCTGCGGACCATCGGGCTTGCGGAGCCTTCTTCGATTGACGCCACCGTCGCGTTGTCAGCCGTCCTTGACCGCCTGGCGAGAGCAGGGGAGGACGACGTCGAACTGCCGGTTCCGCCGTCCACTGTCACCGAATCGTGGACTGGAGTCGGCGCGCCGCGGACGGGCTGGGAGCTGGTCGGCGCGCTGTCCGATGCAGAACTGCGCCGTACCGCCGAAGCCGGCATCACAGAAGTGGCCGGCATTGTTCCCTCCCAGCCGGGGGCACTCATCGTTAACAACGCGCGCGCCGCGGTGTGGGGCCGCGCCCTGGATGACTCGGGGCTCCCGGCCGGAGCAGCGTTCGCTGCCCTGACGCTCGGATTCCTCGGAGACGGCGAGCAGGTGCTGTACCGGGCTGGCCGGTGGTTCCGCCTCACCGGGCCCCGCGGGCACGTCCTGGTGCGGACCGGCAGCGGCCTTTAAGCTTCCGACGGACTGTTCACCATGGACAGCGCGGCGCGCTCCATGTAGTCCCAGAGCGTTCCATCATAAAGGGGCGGCAGTGCCAGGGAGTCCACCGCCGTCCGCATGTGGAACAGCCATCGTTCCTTCGCTTCCTGAGTGACCCGGAACGGCATGTGGCGCATCCGCAGGCGCGGGTGGCCGCGCTCCTCCCCATAAGTGGTGGGCCCGCCCCAGTACTGCTCCAGGAACATCCGGAAGCGCCGCTTGGCGGGGCCAAGATCCTCTTCCGGGTACATCGGGCGCAACAGCGGATCCGCCGCCACGCCGTCGTAGAACACATCGAGCAGTTTGACGAAGGTCGGGTGTCCGCCCACGGCGTCATAGAAATTGTCGGTATAGCCAGGCTGGCTGAAGGGATCGTTCTGCATGAGCTGGCGTGGCCGTTGCGGTTCGGCGGGTATGGTCATGGCTCTATTCTCCCGCCTTCTGTTCAGTCTTCCTGGCCTCGGTGGCAGGCTCATGCAAAGCAGTTTCGTCGGCCGGAGAGGCCGGGACGGGAACGTACGTTCCCTGCGAACGGTTGCCCACGCGCAGGATCTCACCGTTGCGGAGGTACCAGATGGCGCCGTCCTCGGAACGGACCCGGGTGATGCGCAGTCCCATGGACTCGACTACACCCACTACCTCGCTGGTTTCGATGACATCGCCGATCCCATACTGGTCCTCGATGGTGATGAAGATGCCGGCGAGGAAGTCACGGATCAGCTGCTGGGCGCCGAAACCAATGGCCACACCCAGGATTCCCACGCTGGTCAGCAGCGGGGCGATGTTGATGTCCAGGTTCTGCAGGACATACATGGTGGTGATCACGGCCACCAGGACGCCCACAATGCTGTTGAGCAATGAACCGATGGTTTCCGCCCGCTGCACGCGGCGCTCATGGTCGAGTGCCCGGATGGCAGGGGCCACCCACTTGAAATGCGGTTTCTTGAAGAAATTGCTGCCCGACGCCACCCGCCTGCTGATCCTGGAAATCAGGAAGGTCGCCACCAGCCATATCGTGACACCGATACCGAGACTGATCACGATGCCCGCCACGCTGACGCCGTGGGGCTCGGCGGTAAGGGACGGGGCAATCGACATCATGCTGAACATAGAGGGTGAAACTCCTTGGGGTCTCCGGCGGCGGCTGGGATAACGTAGGCCAACGCGCGGGGTCAACCGGCGCATAGGGCTCTGTTCTCCTTCAACACTAGCGTCGTGCAGTGTACCCATGCGCATCCTGATCCTTGGCGGAACCGCCTTCCTCTCGTCGGAAATTGCCCGGCAGGCCGTGGCGGCGGGGCACAAGGTCACCTGCCTGGCCCGCGGTTCCGCGGCGGAACCGCCGGCCGGTACCCGGCGGGTGAAATCCCACCGTTCACTCGGCGCGAACAGTTACGCGGACGTGGTGAGAGACTGGGATGCCGTCATCGACGTGGCCCGGGATCCGGTGCCTGCCACCGAAGCGCTGGCAGCACTTGCCCACGGGGCCGGCCACTGGACCGTTGTGTCCAGCTGCTCTGTCTACGCAGACCATTCGACGCCGGGCGACGCCGAAGCGCTTAACGCGGTGGGGGACCCGGTGCCTTTCGGCGATTACGTCGAGGAGTCGCGGACGTCGGCCGGATATCAGGGCGAGGTGCTGCACGCTCCGGCGGACTGGCGCGGCGGGTACGGCATCGACTACTGGTCCGGGCCGGATTCGCTCCCGCTGTGGCTGCCAGGGGCTACGAAGGGTTCTGCACCCGCAGCAACCAGGCAACAGAAGCCCGGCTGGCTGAGGAGTTCCTTCGCAGCCCCTGACCCCACCGCCCACCCCAACTGGCTCGCACTTAACGCACCCAAAGGACGATTTGGGTGCGTTACCTGCTAGTTAGATGGGGTCATCCGACACAGTGACCGGGGAATGCAGCACGGGGAAATTTACGCTCCGGGCGATGAAGCAGACCTGGTTGGCTTCCCGGTGCAGCTGCTCTGCGAGCTCCACGTGGGCAGGGTCCGCCACGTTCACCCGCGGGTTTAATGTGACGGACTCGAACTGTCCACTGCCGTCCCGGTTCAGGCGCATCACACCGGTGGCCTCGTCCTGATAGTCAGTAACCACCACCCCGTGCTTGACAGCCACGTGCAGGAAGGACAGCATGTGGCATTGGGCGAGCGCGGCCAGGAGCAACTGCTCCGGGTTGAGGCGTTCCCGGTCCCCATGGAACGTCGGATCAGCTGACCCCTTGAGGACCGGCAGCCCGGGCACCACAATGTCGTGGTCCCGCGAGTAGCCGCGGTATGACCCCGTCCCCTCACCCAGGTTGCCGGTCCACTGCACGGTCAGCGAATAGTGGTGCTCGCCCAGGCTCATGCCGCCCGCCTAAACGTCGCCCGGAAGGACGTCCGCCGCACGGGCCCGCAGGGCCCGCGCCACGCCGTCGCGGTTTTCCAGCATCATGCGCCGCAGGGCTGCACTGTCCGCCGGGAGTCCGGCCAGGAAGGTGTCCGTCCGGTCAACGGTGGCCTGCGTCGTAAGCAGCGCCGGGTAAAGCCCGACGACGATCTGCTGGGCGAGTGCGTGGGTGCGGTTCGCCACGATCCCCGGAACGGCCTCGAAGTACTTTTCCATGTAGGGCTCCAGGAGCGTACGGTCCTGCACACGCATAAAGCCGGTGACTGCCGAACCCTGCAGGGCATTGGAGAGCTCACCCGTGACCACGATCGACTTCCAGGCGGCAGCCTTGGCCTCGGGGGTGGGGATCGCCGCCTGGGCCAGGGCGGCAGCGTTCTGCCCGCTGGCTGTGTTGTCCCGCTCCAGTTCGGCATCGATCTGCTCCTGGCCCAAACGCCCGCCGGCCACCAGCGACGCGAGCAGTTCCCAGCGCAGGTCCTGGTCCACGGTGAGCCCGTCCAGCTCAACGGAGCCGTCCAGAAGACCGGCCACAGTGTCCAGCTGGCCGGAACTGCCTGTTAGGAGTGCGAAGGACTTCACAAACTGCAGCTGGGCGTCAGAGCCGCCCGATGCTGCGCTGGCCAGGTCCCACAGGGTGTCCGCGGCCGCGACGGTGGTGGCCTGGCGGTGCTCCCCGGCGACGTAGAAGTTCAACGTGGTGGCCAGTTGGCGCAGCTGGATCATGATCACCGCGGAATCCGATTCGGCAGCCACGTTGGCCAGGATCAGCTCCAAGTACCGGCGTGCGGGGGTCTCGCCGTCGCGCGCCGCGTCCCACGCGGAGTTCCACACCAGGGTGCGGGGCAGGCTCTCGCTGAAATCCTTCAGGTGTGCCGTGGCCGTGGCCAGGGACTTCGCGTCCAGCCTGACCTTGGCGTAGGCGAGGTCGTCATCGTTTACCAAGATCAGGTCCGGCTGCGCGAGCCCCGCCAGTGCGGGCACCTCCGTGCGCTCGCCGTCGACGTCGAGCTCCTCACGGTGCACGCGTTCCAGTTTGCCGGCACTGTTCAGGTTGTAGAACCCGACGGCCAGCCGGTGCGGACGGAGGGTGGGCCATTCCGCCACGGCGGACTGGACGATGCTGAAGGCGGTTAGGTTCCCGGCCGCGTCCACCTCCAGCTCGGGCTTGAGTGTATTGACGCCGGCGGTCTCCAGCCAGAGCCGGCCCCACTGGTCGAGGTCGCGCCCGCTGGCCTTTTCGAGTTCCACCATCAAGTCGCTGAGCTCGGTGTTTTGCCAGGCGTGCTTGGCGAAGTATTCGCGGACGCCGGCCATGAACTGCTCCGGCCCCACCCAGGCCACGAGCTGGCGCAGCACCGAGGCGCCCTTGGCGTAGGTGATGCCGTCGAAATTGACCTCCACATCCTGGAGGTCATTGATCTCGGCGAAGATCGGGTGGGTGTTGGGCAGCTGGTCCTGGCGGTAGGCCCAGGACTTCTCCACCGACGCGAAGGTGGTCCAGGCGCTGGTGAAGGACGTGTTTTCCACCGCCGCGAGGTGGGACATGTATTCGGCGAAGGACTCATTAAGCCAGAGGTCGTTCCACCAGCGCATGGTCACCAGGTCGCCGAACCACATGTGGGCGAGTTCGTGCAGCACAGTGATGGCACGGCGTTCGATCTGCGCCCCGGTGACCTTGCTGCGGAAAACGTAGCCTTCCAGGATGGTCACTGCGCCGGCGTTTTCCATGGCGCCGGCATTGAACTCCGGCACAAACAGCTGGTCGTACTTTTCGAACGGATAAGCGAAGCCGAACTGCGCCTCGAAGAATTCGAAGCCCTGGCGGGTCAGGTCGAAAATATTGTCCGCATCGAGGTACTGCATCAGTGATTTCCTGGCGAACACGCCCAGCGGGATCACGCGGCCGTCGGAGCTGGCCACCTCGCTCCGGACCGACTGGTACGGTCCGGCGATCAAGGCCGTGACGTAGGAGGAGAGCCGCGGGGTGGGGGCGAACGTCCAGACGGAGTGGGCGCTGCCGTCGTCCGCGGGAGCGGCTTCCACCCGTGCGGGGGTGGGGGAGTTGGAGATAATGTCCCAATGCGACGGCGCCGTAACGGTGAACGCGAAGGTGCCCTTGAGGTCCGGCTGCTCAAACACCGCGAACATGCGCCGGGAGTCGGGCACTTCGAACTGGGTGTACAGGTAAACCTCGTTGTCCACAGGATCGACGAACCGGTGGAGTCCTTCGCCGGTGTTCATGTAGGGTGCGTCCGCCACCACTGTGAGCTCGTTGGAGTCCGCCAGGTCCGGCAACTGAATGCGGACGCCGTCGGCCACAGACTTCGGATCCAGGGGGCGCCCGTTGAGCGTGACGCTGTGCACGGTGTGGGTGACGGCGTCGATGAACGTCGAGGAGCCCGGCACTCCCGTGAACTTCACCGTGGTGGTGGTCCCGAAGACCTTCGCGCCGCGGGTGAGGTCCAGACTGACATCGTAGGAGTCAACATTGATCAGTTCGGCACGCTCGCGGGCTTCGTCGCGAGTCAGGTTCATACCTGGCAAGAGGGCCTCCAGAAGGGGTATCGGTTGCCGGCGGGCGGGGGCCCGCACCGGCACAGTGAAGTCATTCTGTCACGGCCGCCGGCGGGGGTAGCGTTAATGCATGGGAAAGATCCGGGATTCGGTGGATGCCAGGGCGCTGCGGTTCGCGGTGGGTTTTCCGGTGGTCCTGGCGGCGGCGTTTGTGTTCAGCGCCTTTTTGCTGCGGGCTGATCTTCCGGACCCCGTGGCGATCAGCTGGACGGCCGACGGCGGCGCGTCCTTTGCCCCGTTCGGTGCCTATACGTGGGGCGGAGCGTTGCTCATTATCGCAGCCGGCTGCCTGGTGCTGTCCCAGGCGGTGCCGCTGTCCCGCCCCACCGTGATGCGGCGGATCATGATGGGCGCAGGACTGTCCCTGAGCCTGTTCATCACTGCTGTCCTGGCGGCTGGACTGGTAGGCCAGACCGGGCTCAGCGATGCCCGGGAGTCACATGTGGACATGATCGTACTCGCGGTTGGAAGCGGAGCGGCGTTGTCTCTCGGAGTCATCATGGGGTTTGTGTTCAAGGCTGACAGCCAATGGTCGCCCGAGGATGACCAGGCCCTGGAGCTCGCCCTGGCCCGCGAGCTGGATCCCGAACTGACCAAGGACACCTATCGCCTCTGGGTGCATGCCCGCAGTTCTGTTTTTGTCATGATCGCTGTAGCCAGCCTCTTTCCGGCGGCGCTGATTGCCGTGGCGCTGCCGTGGCTTGGTGCCTTGGTGGCGGCCGTTGCGGCTGTGGCCGCCGGGTTTCTCTTCGCCCGGGTCAAGGCCGACCGCCGGGGCTTGCGTGTGCTGTTGGCCGGCGTGTTGCCGATCCTGGATGTTCCGGCCGCTGCGATTTCCACTGTCAGCGCCGCGGACGTACGCGCCGCCGACTACGGCGGGTGGGGCTACCGGAACCACGGCGGCACCGCCGCGATGCTGGTCACCAGCGGCCCCGCCGTCGTCGTCCGCAAAACGGACGGCCGCAACGTGGCCGTCAGCGGCGGCAGTGCTGCGACGGCGGCGCGGCTAGCTGACGTGCTGACCCGCGTCGCGGCGAGGGCGCACGGGGGTGCCTCAGGCGCAGGCGGCACGGAGTCCTAGTATCCTTGTCCGTGTTGCTCTGACCCTGGCCTGAACCAGCACCGCTGGGCGCGCCGAAACGAACGGATACTGCTGTGACTTCTTCCCCTGCCTTCCCGCGGGTACACATTGCCACCGACCACGCAGGCATGGAACTCAGCGCCCATCTGGTCAACCACCTCACGGCCAAGGGCTACGACATTGTGGACCACGGTCCCCGAGAGTACGACGCGCTGGACGACTACCCCTCCTTTTGCATCAATGCAGCGCTCGCCGTGGTGGCAGACCAGCAGGCAGGCGTGCATGCTTTGGGCATCGTCCTGGGCGGCTCCGGCAACGGCGAACAGATCGCGGCCAACAAGGTGAAGGGTGTTCGGGCAGCCCTGGCCTGGAACCACTCCACCGCCACGCTGGCCCGCGAACACAACGATGCCAATGTAGTGGCTGTGGGCGGGCGGCAGCACACGGTTGAGGAAGCAACCGAACTGATCGAAGCCTTCCTCGCCGAACCATTCAGCAACGACGAGCGGCACGTCCGCCGCATCGGCAAGATTGCCGCTTACGAAGCCACCGGCGAGGTCATCGAGTAGTGCCTGAAGGGCATTCGGTTCGCCGCCTCGCACAGCAGTTCGGCGACGTCTTTACGGGAGAATCACTGTCCGTCAGCAGCCCCCAAGGCAGGTTCGCCGCCGGCGCCGCGCTGTTGGACGGCCAGGTGCTGACGGACTCGCGCGCCCACGGCAAGCACCTCTTCCTGCACTTTGACCACGCCGTCGTGCTGCACGTCCACCTGGGGCTCTACGGGGCCTGGGACTTCGGCGGCGACGCCACGTTCCGCGGGGCCTCCAGCATCGGCGCACCGCGGAAGATCGGGGAGCGCGAAGTCTTTCAGGACGACGATGACCCCGAGTATTCGGGTCCGCCTGAGCCTCGTGGGGCCGTCCGTGTTCGGCTCGTGAGCCGCCACGGCTGGGCTGACCTGCGCGGTGCCACCACCTGTGCTGCCATTACCGAGGCCGAGGTGCGTGCCGTCCTGGCCCGGCTCGGTCCCGACCCGCTGCGGAACCAGCCGGGGGACAGGGCCCGCTTTGTGACGGGACTGTCGTCCCGGAAGACGCCCATCGCAGCGCTGCTGATGGACCAGAAGGTGATTGCCGGCGTCGGCAACGTCTACCGGGCCGAAGTGCTTTTCCGCCAAAGACTGGACCCGTGGCTGCCGGGCAATGCCCTGTCGGCTGTCGCTGCCGGACTCCTGTGGGGCGACACCGCCGACGTAATGGCCGACGGCGTCCGCGACGGGCGGATTATTACCACGCCGGCGGCCTGTTGGGAGGAAGGTGCTGTGCTTCCCTCCGCTGACGACGCACATTACGTGTACAAGCGGGAAGGGCTCCCGTGCCGGGTCTGTGGCACTCCGGTGGCCATCACCGAGTTGGTGGGCCGCAAACTCTACTGGTGTCCTGGCTGCCAGCAGTAACCCTGCCGGCAGTAACCAAAAAGACAGCCAACCAAGGAAGCAGGGCCCCTCGATGAGGGGCCCTGCTTCCTTGCTATGCATCCAGAGGGGACGACGGGAATCGAACCCGCGTAATCAGTTTGGAAGACTGAGGCTTTACCATTAAGCTACGTCCCCGGAAAAATACAGCTTCGCCGTAATGCTTGGCTGACTGCGTTTCTTCGGGCTGGCTGTTGAAGCCGGATACAACTAAACCTAATTCATGGCCCACGTGTCAAATGTGCAATCCCGGCCAAAATCACCGTAGACTTGCCTGTGCACTTACGGGGTGTAGCTCAGCTTGGCTAGAGCACCTGCTTTGGGAGCAGGAAGTCGCAGGTTCAAATCCTGTCACCCCGACTCTGCGGCCCGGGCCGATGGCCTGGGCAATTGCGTTGCAGATACCCATCCCACAATCCCAGGAGTACTTAGACCGTGAAGAGCGCTGTCGAGAACCTCACCCCCACGCGGGTCAAGCTCAATGTTGAGGTCCCCTTTAAGGAACTGAAGCCCAGCATCGACGAGGCATACAAGACTGTTGCTTCGCAGATCCAGGTTCCTGGTTTCCGTAAGGGCAAGGTCCCCTCCAAGCTGATCGACCAGCGCGTCGGCCGCGGCTACGTCCTGGAGACGGCCATCAACGAAGGCCTCAACGGCTGGTACCAGGCAGCGGTGCAGGAATCCGGCATCCGCCCACTGAGCCGTCCTGAGGTTGAGATCACCGAAGTTCCGGACCCCACGTCCACGGATGGGGAGCTGAAGTTCCACGCCGAGGTTGATATCCGGCCCGAGATCGAACTCCCGGACTACGCCGGCATCAAGGTCGAGGTCGCCGCTGCAGAATCCTCCGACGAAGACGTCGACAAGGCACTGGACGAACTGCGTGGCCGCTTCGGCACGCTCAAGTCCGTGGACCGCCCGGCTGCCGATGGCGACTTCCTGACCATCGACATCACCGCCACGGTTGACGGCGCCGACGTTGACTCCGCTGCCGGCCTGTCCTACCAGGTGGGCGCCGGCACCATGCTTGAGGGCCTGGACGAGGCCGTCACCGGCCTGAGCGTAGACGAAGACGCCATCTTCGACACCACCCTAGTTGGTGGCGACCACGCCGGCGAGTCCGCCCAGGTGAAGGTTGTCCTCAAGGCCGTCAAGGAGCGCGAGCTCCCCGAGGCCAACGACGACTTCGCCCAGCTGGCGTCGGAGTTCGACACCCTTGCTGAACTCCGCGAGGACCTGGCCAAGCAGGCTGCCGACTCCAAGGTTGTTGAGCAGGGCGTCGAGGCCCGCGACAAGGTCCTGGACAGGCTCGTTGAGCTCGTTGAGGTTCCGGTTCCGGACTCTGTGGTTGAAGAGCAGCTCGAAGCCCACTTCAAGGAGGGCAACGGCCACGGTGAAGGCGAGCACGACACCGAGGAGCACCGCGAAGAGGTCAAGGCCAACACGGCCCGCGCCTTCCAGAACGAAATCATCCTCGACGCGATCGCCGAAAAGGAAGAAGTCAACGTCAGCCAGAACGAGCTGATCGACTACATCGTCTCCACCGCCAGCCAGTACGGCATGGATCCGAACCAGTTCGCCCAGATCATCGATCAGAGCGGCCAGGTCCCCATGATGGTTTCCGAGGTCCGCCGCCGCAAGGCACTGGCAGTGGTTCTCGGCCAGGCAACCGTGACCGACTCCGACGGCAAGGCCGTTGACCTCAGCGACTTCGTCCGTCCCGGCGGCGAAGAAGAAGCTCCGGCTGGTGAAGGCGAAGCCGCGTCGAACGCTGCTGAGGACTCCAATGCCGAGACCGAGGCCACCCCGAGTGATGACCCGGCAGCAGTGAAGTTCTAGCACGCCCCCGGCAGTGCGACTGAGGCAGCCCCCTGGACCTACGGGTCCGGGGGCTGTCCTCGTTAACGGCGCCGCACTAAACGGACCGGCTTCGTACACTGCCCGGCTATCGTGCGCCGTCAGCGAACAGCGCGATTCCGGCGAACAAATCGGTGATCAAAGCGGTTAGTGTCCAAGTAGTGAAGTTCAGTGATGTCACCGTCACCAGCGAGAGGTAATACACATGTCACAGCACGCAGAGGCCCCCCGGATGGCGACTGTCGATCCGGCCGCCCAGGACAACTACATCTACAACCGGCTCCTGAAAGAGCGGATCATCTGGCTGGGTTCCGAGGTGCGTGACGACAACGCGAACGCCATCTGCTCGCAGTTGCTGCTCCTGTCCGCCGAGAACCCGGAAAAGGACATCTACCTCTACATCAACTCTCCCGGCGGCTCCGTCACCGCAGGCATGGCCATCTACGACACCATGCAGTTCATCCCCAACGACGTCGTCACCGTGGCCACCGGCCTGGCGGCCTCCATGGGCCAGTTCCTGCTGTCCTCCGGCACCAAGGGCAAGCGCTACGCCACCCCCAACGCCCGCGTCCTGATGCACCAGCCCTCCGGCGGCATCGGCGGTACGGCCTCGGACATCAAGATCCAGGCCGAGCTGATCCTGCACATGAAGAAGGTCATGGCCGAACTGACTGCAGACCAGACCGGCCAGAACGTGGAAACCATCCTGAAGGACAACGACCGCGACAAGTGGTTCACTGCCACCGAAGCACTCGAATACGGCTTCTTCGACAAGATCGCGGCCCACGCCGGTTCCGTCTCCGGCGGTGGCGGAACCGCCAACGGCACCTCCGGCGAGCCGGCCTCCGAGAAGTAACCCGGCACTTTCGAACATCCAGATCAGGAGCAACAAAAATGACCTACAACTTCGGATCGACTGCCGGTAACCTTCCGACCAGCCGCTACGTACTTCCCCAGTTCGAAGAGCGCACGCCCTACGGCTTCAAGCGCCAGGACCCGTACACCAAACTGTTCGAGGACCGCATCATCTTCCTCGGTGTCCAGATCGACGACGCCTCGGCCGACGACGTTATGGCACAGCTGCTGGTGCTCGAGTCCACCGACCCGGACCGCGACATCACGCTCTACATCAACTCCCCGGGCGGCTCCTTCACCGCCATGACCGCGATCTACGACACCATGACGTATATCCGGCCGGAGATCCAGACTGTGTGCCTCGGCCAGGCCGCCAGCGCCGCCGCCGTGATCCTCGCAGCAGGCACCCCGGGCAAGCGCCTGGCGCTGCCCAACGCCCGTGTCCTGATCCACCAGCCGGCTCTCTCCGGCGGCCAGGGCGGGCAGGCCTCGGACCTTGAGATCCAGGCCGCGGAGGTCATGCGCATGCGCTCCTGGCTTGAGGACACGCTGGCCCACCACTCGGGCCGCACCCCGGAGCAGGTCAACAACGACATTGAGCGTGACAAGATCCTGACCGCCGCCGAGGCCCTGGATTACGGCCTCATTGATCAGGTGCTCGATTCACGCAAAATGAAGCCGCAGGCAATCACCAGGTAGCCAGGCTCTTCGTCGGCCGGTGCGGTCCAGTAATTTTGGGCCGCACCGGCCTTCGCTTTCCACCCTCGCGCGCAATTGTGACCTAGAGTGGAAGATGTCACGGCCGGCCCTCCCAGGCCCGCCACGATTCCAGCAACGGTGCACAGCTGCCTGGCAGCAAGATACTAAAGGGGTTCACATATGGCTCGGATTGGCGAGAGCACGGATCTGCTGAAGTGTTCTTTCTGCGGAAAGAGCCAGAAGCAGGTACGCAAGCTCATTGCCGGGCCCGGTGTCTACATCTGCGACGAATGCATTGAACTCTGCAACGAGATCATTGAGGAAGAGCTCGCGGAAGTCGCCGATCTGGGCAGCTTCGAACTGCCGAAACCCCGTGAAATCTTCGACTTCCTGCAGGAATATGTCATCGGCCAGGAACCCGCCAAGCGGTCTCTCGCCGTCGCCGTCTACAACCACTACAAGCGGATCCAGGCCGGCCACGCCCCGAAAAGCGGCAGCCTCGCCGACGGCGGCCACCACGACGACGTCGAAATCGCCAAGTCCAACATCCTACTGATCGGGCCCACTGGCTGTGGCAAAACGTACCTCGCCCAGACTCTGGCGCGGCGTCTGAATGTGCCGTTCGCCGTTGCCGATGCCACCGCCCTGACCGAGGCCGGCTACGTGGGTGAGGACGTGGAGAACATTCTCCTGAAGCTCATCCAGGCAGCGGACTACGACGTCAAGAAGGCCGAGCAGGGCATCATCTACATCGACGAGATCGACAAGATTTCGCGCAAGAGCGAGAACCCGTCCATCACCCGTGATGTCTCCGGTGAAGGCGTGCAGCAGGCGCTGCTGAAGATCCTCGAGGGAACTGTTGCATCCGTGCCGCCGCAGGGCGGACGCAAGCACCCCCACCAGGAATTCATCCAGATCGACACCACCAACGTGCTGTTCATCGTGGCCGGTGCCTTTGCCGGTTTGGAAGAGATCATCGGCTCGCGCTCCGGGCGTAAGGGCATCGGCTTCGGCGCCCCGCTCAACGATGTCAGCAACAAGGTGGACTCCTATGGCGAGGTCATGCCTGAAGACCTCCTGAAGTTTGGCCTGATCCCGGAGTTCATCGGCCGACTGCCCGTCATCACCACGGTCTCCAGCCTGGACCGGGATGCGCTCATCCAGATCCTCTCCACACCCAAGAACGCACTGGTCAAGCAGTACCAGAAGATGTTCCAGATCGACGGCGTGGAACTCGTCTTCGACGAGGACGCCCTCAATGCCATCGCCGAGCAGGCCCTGGAACGTGGCACCGGCGCCCGTGGCCTGCGTGCCATCATGGAGGAAGTGCTGTTGCCGGTCATGTTTGACCTGCCCAGCCGGGAGGACGTGGCCAGCGTGGTCATCACCGCGGACGTGGTCCTGAGCAAAGCCGAGCCCACCCTGATTCCGCACGTGACCAAGCGACGCAAGTCCGCCTGACCTGCCGCACACCCGCTCCCACACTCCTGCTCCCACACACTGACGAACCCAGAGGACTGACGCATGACTGAAGCCACAAACCAGGCCGATTTCTGGTTCGATCCGCTGTGCCCGTTCGCCTGGATCACGTCACGCTGGATCGGCGAGGTAGAGGAAGTCCGGAGCATCAAGACTGTCTGGCACGTGATGAGCCTGGCCGTTCTCAACGAGGGCCGCGATCTCGACGCCGGCTACCGTGAGCTCATGGACAAGGCGTGGGGCCCGGTCCGGGTCATCATCGCGGCCAAGGAGCAGCACGGTGACCAGGTGGTGAAGCCGCTGTACGACGCCATGGGCACGCTGATTCACCTCGGCGGGGAAAAGGACTTCGGCATTGTCATCAGCAAGGCCCTGGCGGAATGCGGACTTCCGGCCACCCTCGCGGACGCTGCCACTACGGATGCCTTTGACACCCAGCTGAAGGCCAGCCACGAAGAAGGCATCTCCCTGGTGGGCCAGGACGTGGGCACACCCGTAGTGGCCTTCAACGGCACGGCTTTCTTCGGTCCGGTGCTGACCCGCATCCCGCGCGGCGAGCAGGCAGGACAGTTGTGGGACGCCACGGTCACACTTGCCTCCTACCCGCATTTCTTTGAGATCAAGCGCAGCCGCAGCGAAAGCCCCGAGTTCGACTGACGCCAGCCTTCCGGAAGGCAGTACCGAACACAACGAGCCCCGGCAGAATTACTCTCATGTAATTCTTCCGGGGCTCTTGCGCTTCCCCGCTGGCGGGACCAAAATGGAGCTTACCCCCTTCGAAAGAAGAGGGACGCAGGAACCAAAGATTCAGTGATATACATCCGACGCAGCCTTCGGCAAAGTCAGATGTAAGCTACCAGTGACGAGGTAGGAAGACCTGAAAATCCAAGGATCCCGCCAGACCATCACGACGTCACCAGATGGCCGCAAAGTCGAAGCCCCACCAACGGCAAAACGCTGATGGGGCTTCCCCTTTGCCCAAAAACGGGCTGATGCCGCCATGCCGGGCCGGCTATGCGGGCCCGGCCAAGGCCGGCTCCGGTCAGACGGCTGGCTGTTCCTCCGGGGCCGCCAGGACCACGTCGCTGACGGTCAGGTCGCCGTCGCCGGCCACCAGGGTCAGTTCGCGGGCGTTGGACGCTGCCTTCAGGTCGCCCAGTCCGGCCTTCAGCTGCGTAGTCAAGGACTCTGACGCCGTGATGGTGGCCGAGAGGACCTCGGTGCGCTGCTTTACCTTGGCCTCGGACTTCGCTTTGCGGACGCCACTGAGGGCGGTTCCCACGGTGGCGAGCAGGGTGGTGTCGCCGTCCACCTCGACTGCGGTGGGCCATTCGGCGCGGTGCACTGACCCGGTGCGCCACCAGCCCCATACCTCTTCGGTAGCGAAGGGCAGGAACGGGGCGAACAGGCGCAGCAGCGTGTCCAGGCTCGTGGCGAGGGCAGCGAGCACGGATCCTTGCTCAGCTTCGCCGGCGGCACCATAGGCGCGGTCCTTGATGAGCTCCACATAGTCGTCCGTGAACTGCCAGAAGAAGCTCTCGGTGATCTGCAGGGCGCGGGCATAGTCGTAGTTCTCGAACGCCTTGGTGGACTGTCTCACCACGTCGGCCAGCTGTGCCAGGACTGCGCGGTCCAGGGGATTGGTCAGGACGGAAAGATCCGTGGAGACCACGGAATTCTCGGTGGCACCAAGGTTCAGCACGAACTTGGAGGCGTTCAGCAGCTTGATGGCCAACCGGCGGCCAATCTTCATCTGTGCGATCTCGTATGCCGTGTCGGCGCCCAGCTTGGCCGAGGTGGCCCAGTAACGGACCGCATCCGAGCCGAATTCGTCGAGTACATCGGTGGGAACCACCACGTTGCCCTTGGACTTGGACATCTTCTTCCGGTCCGGGTCCAGGATCCAGCCCGAGATAGCGGCATGTTTCCATGGCGCAGCGTTCTGCAGGGCGTCGGCCTGGACAACCGAGGAGAAGAGCCAGGTGCGGATGATGTCGTGGCCCTGGGGACGCAGGTCAAACGGGAACACCTTCGCGAAAAGGGTTTCGTCCCGGCTCCAGCCGCCCACGATCTGGGGCGTCAGGGAAGACGTGGCCCAGGTATCCAGAATGTCGGCGTCGCCGGTAAAGCCGCCCGGAACATCGCGCTGTGCTTCGTCGTAGCCGGGCGCGGCGTCCGCTGCGGGGTCCACCGGCAGCTGCTGGTCGGAGGGAACAATGGGGGCGTCGTACTGCGGGTTGCCGTCGGCGTCCAGCGGGTACCAGACGGGGATGGGCACGCCGAAGAAGCGCTGGCGTGAGACGAGCCAGTCGCCGTTCAGGCCGGAAATCCAGTTCTCGAAGCGGGACCGCATAAACGCGGGGTGGAAGTCGATTTCGTGGCCGCGGGCGATCAGGCGTTCGCGGCGCTCTTCGTCGCGGCCGCCGTTGCGGTAGTACCACTGGCGTGACGTGACCACTTCGAGCGGCTTGTCGCCCTTTTCGTAGAAGTTCACCGGGTGCATGATCTTCTTCGGTTCGCCGTCAATCAGGTCCTGGGCCGTAAGGAGCTCCACCACCGTTTCCTTGGCGCTGAACACAGTCTTGCCGGCGATGGCTTCAAAAGCAGCGCGCCCGGCGTCGGTGATGATCCAGTCCGGGGTGTCGCCGATGATGCGGCCGTCGCGGCCCACGATGGCGCGGGTGGGCAGCTGGAGTTCGCGCCACCAGGTGACGTCGGTAAGGTCACCGAAGGTGCAGACCATGGCAATTCCGGAGCCCTTGTCGGCCTTGGCCAGCGGGTGGGGCTTGACCTCAACCTCGACGCCGAACACTGGGGACGTTACTTTCTTGCCGAACAGCGGCTGGTACCGCTCGTCGTCGGGGTTCGCCACAAGGGCGGCACACGCTGCCAGGAGTTCCGGGCGGGTGGTCTCGACGTAGATCTTCTCGCCGTCTTCGGTGAAGAACGGGTACCGGTAGTAGGCGCCGGCCACCTCGCGGTCTTCGAGTTCAGCCTGGGCCACGGCGGTGCGGAAGGTGATATCCCACAGGGTGGGTGCTTCGGCCATGTATGCGTCGCCGGCTGCCAGGTTTGCCAGGAAGGCGCGCTGGGAGACTTCACGGGATGCGTCATCGATGGTCCGGTAGGTCAGCTGCCAGTCCACGGAGAGGCCGAGCTGCTGGAACAGGCTTTCGAAGACCTTCTCGTCCTCCACAGCCAGTTCTTCACACAGCTCGATGAAGTTGCGGCGCGAGACGACGTCGAAATCGCGCTGGTTCTTGGCGGGCTGCGCCGGTGGGCGGTAGCCGGCCTTGTACGGGATGGCCGGGTCGCAGCGGACGCCGTAGTAGTTCTGCACGCGGCGTTCGGTGGGCAGGCCGTTGTCATCCCAGCCCATCGGGTAGAACACGTTCTTGCCGATCATGCGCTGGTAGCGGGCCAGCACATCCGTCTGGGTGAAGGAGAACATGTGCCCCACGTGCAGCGAGCCTGACGCGGTGGGAGGGGGAGTGTCGATCGAGTAGACCTGCTCCCGGGTGGTGTCCGGGTTGAACTTGTAGGTCCCTTCGGCAAGCCAGCGCTGCGTGAGGGCAGCTTCGAGCCCTTCAAGGGCGGGCTTGTCCGGAACGTTGATAGGGGCGGTGGAGGGCGTGTCTGTACCCTGAGTGTCTTCAGCCATTTGCCAATTGTTTCATGGTCCGGACTTCATCCGGGTGCAGGACCGCCGCCAGCGCCGCTAGGGTGGTGCCATGACTGAGGATTCACGCGGAACGGCAATGGAGAATAATGCTCCAGCTGTAACCGGGAACAGGGCAGCGGTTGTTACCGGCGCCAGTACCGGCATCGGCGAGGCTACAGTCCGCGCCTTGACGGCCGGGGGATGGACGGTCTTCGCGGTGGCGCGCCGCGCCGAGCGGCTGGCTGCGCTGGAAGCCGAGACCGGCGCAGTCGGCATTCCCGCCGACATCGCCGAGGACGACGACGTTGCAAGGCTGCTTGCCCGTGTCACGGAAGCCGGCGGGGTGGGAACGCTGATCAATATCGCCGGCGGGGCACGCGGCGCTGACCCTGTGGGCGCTGCCAACACCGAGGACTGGGAGTGGATGTACCGGGTCAACGTCCTGGGCACCATGAAGCTCACCCGAGCGTTCCTGCCGATGCTCCGTGCAAACGGCGAGGGAACCGTGCTGAACCTGACCTCAACAGCCGGACTGGTGGCTTACGAGGGCGGTGCCGGCTACAACGCGGCAAAGTTTGCCCAGCACGCCCTCACCGTTGCGCTCCGGCTGGAGGAGGCTGAGCATAACCTCCGCGTCATAGAGGTGGCGCCAGGGCTGGTCCACACAGAGGAGTTCGCACTCAACAGGCTTGGTGACCAGGGTGCCGCCGCGAAGGTTTACCAGGGTGTGGAGAAGCCCCTCACCGCCGCGGACGTGGCCGACGTCGTCCGCTACGCCGTCAGTGCACCGCACCACGTCAACCTGGACCAGATCGTGATCCGGCCCGTCGCCCAGGCCGCCAACCACAAGCTGATCCGCAAGGGTTGAGTGCCGAGGTAAGTTCGGTGCCCAGTCCGTTTGCCCTTTTCAGTCGGGAAACTCACGTTTGTGCGGCGTTGGCTGCCGAGATCCACCATGATCCAACAGCGTTTTCCAGTCTCCTGAAAGAAGTATGTGACCTGGAAGCCAAGAGTGAAGGCTACGTTGAAGGTCGCCGCCGGAGCCAACGTAAGACCGAGTTGGCCGATAAGGCAGGCGTTCCGCTTATGTACGTCAAAGGCTATGGGGACAGCTATATAGGCATGAAGTCGGTAGAATCTTCAGAAGCGGAACTTCCGATCCTGTACTTAGCACTGCTCAGCCATATGCGGGATTGGTGGACGGCGGTCAGCGGCCGTTAGACTGGAAGAAGCAGCTTCGACCCGGCTATCACCGGTGAGCTTCCGGAAGAACGCACTGACCGCCCCTGTCTGGCTGCCGGTGGTAGTAGAACCGGACGGGTAAGCCCGTCACAGCAGTAATGAGCGGCCGGCACAACAACAGCTCCTACGCGGAGCCGGTGGACTGCCGGTAAGTGAGGTGGTACCGCGGTGAACGCACAGTCCCCAGGACTGCACAGGAGCCGTCCTCGCATCCTGAACGGAACCATCCGGCAATGGCCGGACGGTTCACCAGCTCAACCCAGGATGTCGAGAATGACCTATTACCCCAAAGCCTCAGCTTCCCCTTCGGCCACTGCCTCGAGCGGCGCTGCCGCCGGTGTCTCCGCCTCCGTGAAGTTTCCGGAGATCGAAGAGCGCATCCTGAAGTACTGGGACCAGGACGGCACCTTCCAGGCCAGCATCGACCAGCGCAGCGCCGACGCCCCCGGCGGCGAACCCGGCAGCAACGAATTCGTCTTCTACGACGGACCTCCCTTCGCCAACGGCCTGCCGCACTACGGCCACCTGCTCACCGGCTACGCCAAGGACCTGGTAGGCCGCTACCAGACCCAGCGCGGCCGCCGGGTGGAGCGCCGCTTCGGCTGGGACACCCATGGTCTGCCCGCCGAACTGGAAGCCATGAAGCAGCTGGGCATGACGGACAAGACCCAGATCGAAGCCATGGGCATCGACAAGTTCAACGACGCCTGCCGTGCCTCGGTGATGAAGTACGCGGACGAATGGAAGAGCTACGTCACCCGCCAGGCCCGCTGGGTGGACTTCGAGAATGATTACAAAACCCTCAATGTCGAATACATGGAGTCGGTCCTTTGGGCCTTCAAGCAGCTGCACGAAAAGGGTCTGACGTATAACGGCTACCGCGTGCTCCCGTACTGCTGGAAGGACGAGACACCGCTGTCCAACCATGAACTGCGCATGGACGATGACGTCTACAAGAACCGCCAAGACCAGACCGTCACGGTCACGTTCCCGCTCACCGCGGGGGAGTCGGAACTGTCCCGGCAGCTCGCCGGGGTACAGGCGCTCGCCTGGACCACCACCCCCTGGACGCTGCCCACCAACCTGGCGCTCGCCGTCGGGCCCTCCATCACCTACGCAGTGCTCCCCGCGGGCCCTAACGGCGTGAAGGCCGCCTCGACGGAGGCGCCGGTCACCGGCAGCTTCCTGCTGGCCGCGGACCTCCTCGGCACGTACGCCAAGGATTTGGGCTATGACGACGTCGAGGCCGCTGAGGCCGCCGTGGCGTCCACCCACACCGGAACCGAACTTGAAGGCCTGCAGTACCAGCCGCTGTGGAATGACTTCAGCGATACGGAAAAGTTCGGCACCCAGAACGCCTGGCGCATCCTGGTGGCCGATTACGTCACCACCACCGACGGCACCGGCATCGTCCACCAGGCCCCGGCCTACGGCGAGGACGACCAGAAGGTCTGTGAAGAAGCCGGCATCCCGGTGGTCCTGTCCGTGGACGAAGGCGCCAAGTTTCTTCCGCTGTTCAGCCACGGCGACCTGCACGACATCGTGGGCCTGCAGGTCTTCGACGCGAACAAGCCCATCACCCAGGTACTCCGCGCCCAGGGCCGCCTGGTCCGCCAGGCCAGCTACGAGCACAGCTACCCCCACTGCTGGCGCTGCCGGAACCCGCTGATCTACCGCGCGGTGTCCTCCTGGTACGTGGAAGTCACCAAGTTCAAGGACCGGATGTCCGAACTGAACCAGGAGATCAACTGGATCCCCGGCAACGTCAAAGACGGCCAGTTCGGCAAATGGCTGGCCAACGCCCGCGACTGGTCCATCAGCCGCAACCGCTACTGGGGCAGCCCCATCCCGGTGTGGCAGTCCAGCGACCCCGAATTCCCGCGCACCGACGTCTACGGCTCACTCGCCGAGATCGAGGCGGACTTCGGCCGCCTGCCGCTGAACAAGGCCGGCCAGGTTGACCTGCACCGGCCGTTCATCGACGAACTGGCCCGCCCGAACCCGGACGATCCCCGGACCCCTGAAGAGGGCCAGTCCGTGATGCGCCGCGTCGAGGACGTACTGGACGTCTGGTTCGACTCCGGCTCCATGCCGTACGGCCAGGTCCACTACCCCTTCGAAAATGAAGCCTGGTTCGACACGCACAACCCTGCCGACTTCATCGTGGAGTACATCGGGCAGACCCGCGGCTGGTTCTACATGCTGCACATCCTGTCCACGGCACTGTTCGACCGCCCGGCCTTCCGGAACGTCATCAGCCACGGCATCGTGCTGGGCTCGGACGGCCAGAAAATGTCCAAGAGCCTGCGCAACTACCCGGACGTGTCCGAGGTCCTGGACCGTGACGGCTCCGACGCCATGCGCTGGTTCCTGATGTCCAGTCCCATCCTGCGCGGCGGAAACCTCGTGGTCACCGAGCAGGGCATCCGCGACGGCGTCCGCCAGGTCATCCTGCCTCTGTGGAACGTGTACAGCTTCTTCACGCTGTACACCAACGCCGCGTCCGGCGGTCAGGGCTACGACGCAAAGCTCCGCTACGACGGCTACGCCGACACCCTGGACCAGTACCTGCTGGCTAACACCGGCGACCTGGTCCGCAACATGACCGCCCAGCTGGACAGCTACGACATCTCCGGTGCCTGCGACGAACTCCGCAGCTACCTGGACATGCTCACCAACTGGTACGTCCGCCGCAGCCGCCAGCGCTTCTTCGATGAGAACGTGGAGGCCTTCGACGCGCTCTACACGGCGCTGGAGACCGTCTCCCGGGTGGCTGCGTCCCTGCTCCCACTGGTCTCCGAGGAGATCTGGCGCGGCCTCACCGGCGGGCGCTCCGTGCATCTGGCTGATTGGCCGGACGCAGACCTCTTCCCGGCCAACGCCTCCCTGGTGGAGGCCATGGACCGCGTGCAGCAGATCTGCTCCACCGGATCCTCGCTCCGCAAGGCTGCCAACCTCCGTGTCCGCCTGCCGCTGCAGGAACTGACCGTGGTGGCACCCGGCGCGGATGCGCTGGAAGGTTTCGCCGCCGTCGTCGCCGATGAACTGAACATCCGTTCAGTCCGCCTGCTCGACGCCGAGAGCGCATCCCCGGAGGAGTTCGGCATCGAGCAGAAGCTCGTGGTCAACGCACGCGCTGCCGGGCCCCGCCTGGGCAAGAGCGTCCAGCAGGCCATCAAGGGATCCAAGTCCGGTGACTGGTCAGTCACCGACTCCGGGGTGGTCACGGCCGGTGGCCTGGAGCTGGAACCGCAGGAGTACACGCTTGAGACCGTGGTGGCAGGGTCTGAGGGCGGTACTTCCGTTGCAAGAAAAGCAGTAGCGGTCCTGCCCGGCGGCGGCTTTGTGGTGCTGGACACCGAGGTCACTCCCGAGCTTGAAGCAGAAGGGACTGCGCGTGACATGGTCCGTGCCATCCAGCAGGCCCGTAAGGACGCCGGGCTGAACGTGAGCGACCGCATCCGGACCACCGTGACTGCCATGCAGTCCGTGCTTGATGCGTTGCTGGCCAACGCAGAACTGGTCAAGACCGAGACCCTGACCCTTGGCCTGGACACCGTCCCGGCGGAGTCCGGCGACCCCCGCATCACCGTCGAAAAGACAGAGGCCTAGGATATGACCGACGAATTCTCCGTAGAGAGTGTCTACGCCGAACTGCTGGGCCGTGCGCCCGAAAACAAGATGGAACCACGCCTGGCGCCGCTGTTCCGGGCCATGGACGTGCTGGGGGAGCCCAACAAGGCGTTCCCGATCATTCACGTCACCGGCACCAACGGGAAGACCTCCACGGCCCGGATGATCGAGGCCGGGCTGCGTGCCCATGGTCTCAGCACGGGCCGGTACACCAGCCCGCACCTGTCCAAGGTCACCGAACGGATCAGCATCGACGGCCACCCCGTCCCGGACGAAACCTTTGTGCGGATCTGGGACGAGATCCGGCCGTACCTGCAGATGGTGGACAACGAACTTGAAGCCGAGGGCCAGCCGCGGCTGACGTACTTTGAATGCCTGACCATCCTGGGCTTCGCCATCTTCGCGGACCAACCCGTCAACGTGGCAGTCATCGAAGTGGGCCTGGGCGGCATTACGGACGCCACCAATGTGGGTGACGGCCAGGTCTCGGTGGTCACGCCCATCTCACTGGACCACACGGACCTGCTGGGCGACACCACTGAAGAAATCGCTTATGAAAAGGCCGGCATCATCAAGCCCGGCGGTTTCCTCATCAGTGCGGCGCAGCCTGTGGATGCTGCGCAGGTGCTGCTCGAGAAAGCCAAGGAAGTTGAAGTCCCGTTCCGGTTTGAAGGTGTGGAGTTTGGCGTCGAGTCCCGGACGGTTGCCGTGGGCGGCCAGGTAGTCAGCATCCAGGGCATCGCCGGCCGGTATCCCGAACTGCTGCTCCCGCTGCACGGCGCGCACCAGGCACAGAACGCGGCCGTGGCCGTGGCCGCCCTCGAGGCGTTCTTCGGCGGCGAAAAGGAACTCGACGCCGAGGTGCTCCAGGAAGCGTTCGCGTCAGTCACATCCCCGGGCAGGCTTGAAGTTGTGCGGACAGCTCCCACTATCATCGTGGACGCCGCCCACAACCCGGACGGCATCCGGGTTTCGGCCGAGGCCATCCAGGAGGCCTTCAGCTTTACCCGGCTGGTGCCGGTAGTGGGGGTCCTCAAGGAGAAGGATGCGGAAGAAATCCTGCGCCAGCTTAAGGAATCCCTGGGAGACGTTGCCGAGGAATACTGCTTCACCCAGTCCAACTCCCCGCGCGCCGTGCCTGCGGCCGAACTCGCAGAACTGGCCGTGGAGATGGGCTTCGGGGAAGACAACATCCACATCGCGGAGAAGCTCGACGACGCGCTGGAGTGGGCCGTCGAACGCGCCGAAGCCAACGATGACCTGTCCGGCGGCGTGCTGGTAACTGGTTCCATCACCCTTGTGGCAGAAGCGCGGATCCTGCTCGGAAAGACGGAGGCCTAGCCATGGCCAAGCTGACCAAAGCCCAGCGTGAATGGCGCCCGGGGATGCCCAAGAAGCGCCGTTCCACCAAGGTGATGTTTGCCTCCACGGTGCTGTTGCTCGAGGCGTTTGTGGTCTTCTTTGCCACCCTGGCCGTGTTTGGACTCAAGCGGGGGGAAATTCCGCCGGCCCTGATCCTAGGGGTGGGCATCGCCCTCAGCCTGGTCATGATCTTCGCCTGCGCCGTGCTTTCCAGGCCATGGGGCGTGGGGCTGGGCTGGATCCTGCAGATCGTGCTGATCCTTACCGGCATCGTTGAGCCCATGATGTTCCTGGTGGGCGCCCTGTTCGGCCTCGCCTGGTGGTACGGGATCCGCACCGGCATCCGGATCGACTCGGAGTCCGTGCAGCGTGAACGCCAACAGGCCGAATGGAACGCGGCGCACGGCGACACCCCGCCGGCCTCGTAGAATTGTCCCGAAACCCCACCAACACATTGGAGCAACTGTGAGCATTGAGCGCACCCTCGTTTTGATTAAGCCCGACGGCGTGGCCCGCAACCTCAGCGGCGCCATCCTCAGCCGCATCGAGGCCAAGGGTTACACCCTCGCCGAGCTCAAGAAGGTTGACGCCAGCCGCGAGCTTCTGGAGCAGCACTACGAGGAGCACGCGGGCAAGCCGTTCTACGAGCCCCTCGTTGACTTCATGCTCAGCGGCCCGGTAGTTGCCGCGATCTTCAAAGGCCACCGTGTCATTGAAGGCTTCCGCTCCCTTGCGGGAACCACCGATCCCACCACGGCCGCCCCCGGCACCATCCGGGGCGACTTCGGCCGCGACTGGGGCCTTAAGGTCCAGCAGAACCTGGTCCACGGCTCCGATTCCGTCGACTCGGCAGAACGCGAGATCAAAATCTGGTTCCAGGGCTAGGATCTGAACCAACCCGCCTCATCGAGGTGACACGTAAGGCCAATGTCCCACGCGGACATTGGCCTGAAGTGTCACCTCGATGCTGTTTGAACCGCCCCTAGAAGCCTGAGGTTCCGGCAAACACCTGGATGAACGCGAAGAAGATGGTGGCGATGACCGCCACGTAGATCAGCGCAGTGATGATCCAGCCCGAATCTCCCAGGACACGGGCCGCGCGCACGGTAACCGGGATAACGCCGTGGGAGATGTTCCGGATAGTCACCCAGACGAACAGGGGGATCATGGCGGCCCAGACGATCATGCAGAACGGGCAGAGGATGTGGATGGAGTACAGGGCCTGGGACCACAACCACACCACAAACGCGAAACCCAGGGTGACGCCGGCCTGGAGCCCAGCCCAGTACCAGAGGGCGAACGTGGCGCCGGACAGCAGGGCCATGCCCACGGTGATGACGATGGCGAACGCCGCAATGCCAATAAACATGTTGGGGAACCCGAACAACGAGCTCTGCCAGGTTTGCATCACCTGCCCGCAGGAGATCCAGGGATTCACATCGCACACGGTGGTGTGGTTCGGATCCTTGAGGACCTCGAGCTTTTCCAGGACCAGCGTTCCCGAGGCGAGCCAGCCGATGACCCCGGTCATGACCATGAGCCAGCCGAGCGGCCGGCTGGTGGCCATGGGCGGCACAGTGGCGGGCGTCGCGGTCAACGTCCCTGCCGTGGGGGAGACGGCCGGCGAGCCGGTGCCGTCGGAGGAAATGGCGGGCATGGTGTGGCGTCCTTTGCTTCGGGTGCTCCTTGCCCGATTGTATCGCCGGTACCTGTTGGGGTTGTCCAGCGAACGCCAACGTCCGCAGATCATTAACCCACTGCTTCCGCAGCCTTTGAGCCCGGGTGTGAGAGAATGAACGTGGCTGGAGGCCGACCCACATTCGGACTCCGGTCCGGTGGCTTGTTTCAAGACCGCCAATGATGAGCAGGGCAGGCATCGGATCCTCTGATCCGGCTTCCCGCGACTCCATTGGTCGGCACCTGGTTGTGGCGTGTAGAACAACGGGTTTCAGGACACAGCCGACGGCTCCCACGGGCTGCCGCACCCCAATGCCGGTGCGAACCTGGGAGTATCCACTTGACTTCTGTCAACGCCCGCGGGTTTTGACAATATATGCCCGATGGGTGCCGGATGTGGCGGTGCGTCAGGGGCAGGAGTGTTGCCACATATGGAAAATGAACAAGTACCAGCCGTTGATGTTGAAGCAGTGGCCCCGGATGCCGCCGAGGCGCCCAAGAGAGTTACCAGGACCCGGCGAAAAGCAGCGCCGAAGGTGGCCGATGGTGCCGCCGACGCCGCTGCCCTGACTGAAGCTGTCGCGGGGACCGCCGGCGGCGAAGCATTTGGCGACGCCGCACCGGAAACCAGTGCCCCCATTCGCCGGACGCGCGCCCGCAAGAAGCCAGAGGCCGCCGAGCCGCTGCCCGTCTTCGCCGTCGACGCTACCGAGGCATCCGCCGCCGGGGAGATAGTCCCGTCTGTTTCGGCCGAGTCTGCAGCCGCGGCCACGGAGGTTGAAGCCGACGCGAAGCCCGTCCGCCGCCGTCGCGTTGCCACCCGCAAGACCTCAGCGCCGGCCGTTGCAGCCCCCGAAGCCGCTGCTTCCGAAGCAACCCCTGCAGCAGCCCCCGCCGCTGCGGCCCCTGTTGGTGTAGCCCACGAAGTTGTTGCAGCCCCCGAAGCCGCTGCTTCCGACGCAACCCCTGCAGCAGCCCCCGCCGCTGCTTCCGCTACCCAGGCCCAGGCCGCCGCTTCGGCGGAGGAGGCGGTCGCCGCCGGGCCTGCCAGCCCCTTCGGTTCGCTGTTCCTGGAACCGGGTTCGGCAACGTCGGTGCTCTTCCAGGCGCCCGACCTGACCACTGTTGTCCGGCCTGCTCCCGCCGCTGCTGCGGAAGAAACGGAAGAGGACGACGCCGAAGAAGGCGACGCGGACGTCGCCAACAGCCGCAGCAGGCGCCGTAGCCGTGGCCGCCGCGGGCGTAGCCGCACCGGTGAAAACGACGCCGACGACGGCGACGCCGACGGCGCCGACGGCGACCAGGACGGTGCCGCAGAGGACGATGAAGAATCCGCCGGCCAGGCCGATGAAGGCGTAACGTCCCGCCGTCGCCGTCGCCGCCGCCGCGGTGACCAGGATCTTGAACTGACCGGAGGCGGGGATGACGATCCGCCCAACACAGTGACGCGCGTCCGCGCGCCGCGTGCGGCCAGTGAACCCGCAGTCAACAACCGGGTGACCAGCGTCAAGGGCTCCACCAGGCTCGAAGCAAAGAAGCAGCGCCGCCGCGAATCCCGCGACACCGGCCGTCGCCGCACGGTTATCACCGAAGCTGAGTTCCTGGCCCGCCGTGAATCAGTGGACCGCCAGATGATCGTCCGCCAGCGCGACGACAGAATCCAGATCGGCGTCCTCGAAGACGGCGTCCTGGCGGAGCACTTCGTCTCCAAGACCCAGCAGGACTCCCTGATCGGCAACGTCTACCTCGGCAAGGTGCAGAACGTCCTGCCCTCCATGGAAGCGGCATTCGTTGACATCGGACGCGGGCGCAATGCCGTGCTGTACGCCGGCGAAGTGAACTGGGAATCCGTGAACCTCGAAGGCAAGCAGCGCCGGATCGAAAACGCGCTGAAGTCCGGCGACACCGTCCTGGTCCAGGTCACCAAGGATCCGGTGGGCCACAAGGGCGCGCGCCTGACCAGCCAGATTTCCCTCCCGGGCCGTTACCTCGTGTATGTGCCTGGCGGCTCCATGACCGGCATCTCCCGCAAGCTGCCCGACGTCGAACGCAACCGCCTCAAGCGCATCCTCAAGGACCGCCTGCCCGAGCACGCCGGCGTGATCGTCCGTACCGCTGCAGAAGGTGCTTCCGAAGAGGAACTCACGCATGACATCAACCGGCTGCGGGCGCAGTGGGAGGGCATCGAAAGCCAGTCCACGTCCACCAAGATCCTGGCCCCGGAACTTCTCTACGGCGAACCAGATCTCACCATCAAGGTGGTCCGTGACGTCTTCAACGAGGACTTCTCCAAGCTGATCGTCTCCGGTGAGGAAGCCTGGGACACCATCGAGGCCTACGTCACATACGTTGCCCCGGATCTGGTGGGCCGCCTGGAAAAGTGGACCAAGGATCAGGACATCTTCGCCGCGTGGCGGATCGACGAACAGATCCACAAGGCGCTGGAACGCAAGGTCTTCCTGCCCTCCGGCGGCTCGCTGGTCATCGACCGCACCGAAGCCATGACCGTAGTGGACGTCAACACCGGAAAATTCACGGGCAGCGGCGGCAACCTCGAGGAAACTGTCACCAAGAACAACCTCGAAGCGGCCGAAGAAGTGGTCCGGCAGCTCCGGCTTCGCGACATCGGCGGCATCATCGTCATCGACTTCATCGACATGGTCCTTGAGTCCAACCGCGATCTGGTGCTCCGCCGTATGGTGGAATGCCTTGGCCGTGACCGCACCAAGCACCAGGTGGCCGAAGTGACCTCCCTCGGTTTGGTCCAGATGACGCGCAAGCGCATGGGTACCGGGCTCCTGGAAGTCTTCGGCGAGCAGTGCGAAACGTGCGCCGGCCGCGGAATCGTCACCCACGACGACCCCGTGGAGCACCGCCGCGCCAACACCGTCGCCGCGGAGCACCATGTGCAGCGTGTGGACAGCCGACCCGACACCCAGCGGATCGACAGCCAGCGTAGCGACGCCCAGCGCCCGGACGCCCAGCAGGGCGGCCGGACGGACAGGAAGCGCCGCCGCGGCCGCGGCGGCCAACCCCTCGAGATGGCCCCGGCAGCTCCGGTGCAGATCCACACGGTCCACCCGGATCCCAGCGACGCCGAGCGCCACGCCAAGGCGGAGGCCACCAGGGCAGCCCTTGCCAACATTGCAGCCGCCGCCCATGCCGCGCACCTGCACGACGACGAAGTGGCCCACGCCTCAGCAGCCGGGGGTAATGCTTCCGGCGCGGCGGCCCCGGCTCATGCACCGGTAGAACGGTCCGAGACCGACAACGCCGGCCGCCCGGCCGCTGTGCTGACTTTCGGCGGCGAGCAGGTGGTGCTGCCCTTCGTGGAGCACCACGAGGATCAGCCGCAGGCCCCGGCCCTGACACTGGACAGGCTCACGGAGGCCTTCGCCAAGCTTGGCGTGCCGGCACCTGTTGCAGAAGCCATGCCGACGGAGAGCGCTCAGGCCGCGGGCGAGCAGACCCAGAGCCAGCCGGCGGCACGCCAGCCGGCCGCGGCTCCTGTCCGTCAGGCTCCTGCCGCGGTGGAGAAGGACTACTCCGACCACACCGAGCAGACCCGTACCCGCCGCCCGCGGCGCAACCGCAGTGCCAGCCGTGCCCAGGGCGCAGCTAACGCCACCACGGTGGAGCACCACGAAGCGGTGCCGGTTGAGTCCGCAGGCCATACCCATGCCGCTAAGGCTCCGGAGCTCACCCAGGCTCCTGCCGCTGCCAAACCGGCAGACACCAGCGCACCCATCATCCTGGGCGTAGGGGTTCCTGCTTCGGAACTCTGACCTTTCGCAAGGACATCGGCCAGATTGCCCGGACACTTCACTCATCGGTGGAGTGCCCGGGCATTCCGCGTTTGTGGGGTTCATCTAAAACGGTGTCTTATGGGAAACGCTAGTGTTGGGTACTGACACGGGGTGCCGCGCAGAGAGCCGGCTGAGATCCAGACCCGTTGAACCTGTCCGGTTAGCACCGGCGAAGGAATGTCCCCTATGGCTTCAACCCACGTTCTACCTTCCGTATCTGCCGCCACTCCCGAAACGGCGGCAGCATCCGAAACGCCGCCTGCCCTTGCCACGGTGCATCCGGCACGTGGGCCTTCCAATGCGGTGGACGTGCTGCGGCATACTCCGCGGGTGCTGTCCATTGCCGGATCGGATCCGTCCGGTGGCGCGGGCATCCAGGCCGACCTCAAGAGCATTGCCGCCCTGGGCGGTTACGGCATGGCAGCCATCACCGCGTTGACCGTGCAGAACACCCGCGGCGTCCAAGGGGTCCATGTGCCGCCCGCTGGCTTCCTGGCCCAGCAGCTTGATGCCGTCAGCGATGACATTGCCATCGACGCCGTCAAAATCGGCATGCTGGGCAGTGTGGAGGTGATTGACGTGGTCCGCAGCTGGCTGGAGAAGGTGCGCCCCGCCGTCGTGGTTCTGGATCCGGTGATGGTGGCCACGAGTGGGGACCGACTGCTGAAGGAATCGGCGGAGGCTGCCCTGCTGGACCTGCTGCCGCTCGCGGACCTGATCACGCCCAACCTCGCGGAGCTCGCCATCCTGGTGGGGGAGCCGCAGGTGCGGAACTGGCCGGACGCGCTGGAGCAGGGGAAGCGGCTGGCCGCGGCCACGGGCGCCACCATCCTGGTCAAGGGAGGCCATCTCGACGGCGATGCGTGCCCGGATGCCCTGATTAACGCACGCGGACTGCTCACCCGGCCGGTAGTGGAAGTGACTGGAGACAGGATCCCCACCCGCAACAGCCACGGCACCGGCTGCTCACTGTCCTCGGCCATGGCTACGGCGCAGGCCCGGCTGGGTGACTGGGAAGCCTCGCTGCGGCAGGTGAAGCCGTGGCTCCGCGGTGCTCTGCAGGCTTCCGGTCAGCTGGAGGTAGGCGAAGGCAACGGCCCCATCCACCACTTCCACCACCTGGAGCAGGCTCCCGCCCCCGGGGAATTCGCTGCCGCGCTTCGCCGGGCGGCGGCCCCGGACCTGGCAGTCATTTACGGGCTGGAATTCATCCGGGCGCTGGCTGCCGGCACGCTGGCGGAAGAGCAGTTCGCCTACTACCTCGCCCAGGACGCTATCTACCTTAACGGCTACTCACGTGTGCTTGCCCGCGCCAGTGCGCTGGCGCCGACGGAAGCCGCGCAGCTGTTCTGGGCCCGGTCAGCCCAGCAGTGCCTCGAGGTCGAATCGGAACTGCACCGCAACTGGCTCAGTACGCGCACGGTAGAACCCGTCCTTGGCCCGGTCACCAAGTCGTATGTGGACCACCTGTTGGCAACCTCAGCCGCCGGCAGCTACGGAGTGCTGGTTGCAGCTCTCCTGCCTTGCTTCTGGCTGTACGCCGAGGTGGGAGAAACGCTCCACGCCCAGTTCCTGGCGGCCGGGGCACCGCCGGCACACCCATATGCCGAATGGCTTCGGACGTACGCGGACGAGGGCTTCGCGCAGGCCACCCGCGAAGCGATCGCCTTGGTTGATGACGCCGGACGGAAGGCAGCCGCGGATGAGCGGGCAGCGATGATAGAGGCGTTCACGCACTCAAGCCGTTTCGAAGTGGAGTTTTTCGACGCGCCGCGCCTGCACGCCTGAGCGGCTGTGGCCGCCGCCGCCGGTAGGATAATCGGGCACGGTTCTGAATTGTCAGTGTTGTCCCCACTAGTGGTGCCTATCACAGACATTCGGCCGTAACCAGCCTCATTTGCGGCCGAAGGCAAAATTAGCGTATTCTAGATCTTCGGTGCTTACGCCAACACTTGGGTTACGACCCCACGGCGTTGAGGCACAGCGGGAACCCAGTCAATAAATGGCCCAGGTTCCGCACGCAAATCTAGTAATAAACGTCGAGAGAAGTGAGTTCCCAAGTGGTGTACGCGATTGTCCGCGCAGGCGGCCGCCAAGAGAAGGTTTCCGTTGGAGACTTCGTTACTATGAACCGCGTCCCCGGTGGAGCCGGCAGCACCATTCAGCTGCCCGCACTGCTCCTGGTAGACGGTGACAAGGTCACCTCCGCCGCTGCGGACCTGGCTAAGGTAACTGTCACGGCTGAGATCCTCGATGACCTCCGTGGTCCGAAGATCGTCATCCAGAAGTTCAAGAACAAGACCGGTTACAAGAAGCGCCAGGGTCACCGTCAGGAACTGACCAAGGTCAAGATCACTGGTATCAAGTAACCACCCGTTACTGTTCAGGTTTTCAGCAGATTCCCCAGAATTTAGAGGCAGGCATTTCAAATGGCACATAAAAAAGGCGCGAGTTCCACTCGCAACGGTCGTGACTCCAACGCCCAGTACCTCGGCGTGAAGCGCTTCGGCGGCCAGGTAGTTTCCGCCGGCGAGATCATCGTCCGCCAGCGTGGCACCCACTTCCACCCGGGCGCCGGCGTCGGCCGTGGCGGCGACGACACCCTGTTCGCACTGACCCCGGGAGCCGTCGAATTCGGCACCCGCCGCGGTCGCCGCGTCGTCAACATCGTTGCTGCTGCAGCCGCAGAGTAACAAATAGTTCTGAAGCGGTGGAGCGGGCCATTTGGCCCGCTCCACTGTTCTTTTAACCGCATTACAATCGTCTTGGCGCCTAAGGGTGTCCAGAAACAGCACTGAGGAGATCCACGTGGCGAGCTTTGTAGACCGGGTAGTACTGCACGTATCCGGCGGTACCGGCGGCCACGGCTGTGTCTCTGTCCACCGGGAGAAGTTCAAGCCCCTCGGTGGTCCCGACGGCGGCAACGGCGGCGACGGCGGCAACGTCATCCTCCGCGTTGATCACCAGACCACCACACTGCTGGACTACCACCACGCACCGCACCGCCACGCCACCAACGGCGGGCCCGGCATGGGTGACTGGCGCGGCGGCAAGAGCGGTGAAACCCTTATCCTGCCGGTCCCGGACGGTACCGTGGTCAAGGCCAAGGACGGAACCGTCCTTGCCGACCTCGTGGGTGAAGGCGCCGAGTACGTGGCGGCCGCCGGCGGCCAGGGTGGCCTGGGCAACGCCTCACTGTCTTCGCAGAAGCGCCGCGCCCCGGGCTTCGCGCTCCTGGGCATCGAGGGTGAGTCCAGCGACGTTGTGCTGGAACTGAAGTCCATTGCAGACATTGCACTGGTGGGTTTCCCCTCCGCCGGCAAGTCCAGCCTGATCGCAGCCATGTCCGCTGCACGGCCCAAGATTGCCGACTACCCCTTCACCACCCTGATCCCCAACTTGGGCGTCGTCCAGGCCGGCGATGTCCGCTTTACCATCGCCGACGTCCCTGGCCTCATTGAGGGCGCCAGCGAAGGCAAGGGACTGGGTCACCACTTCCTGCGCCACGTTGAGCGCTGTGCCGCTCTGGTGCACGTGTTGGACTGCGGCACGCTCGAATCCGACCGTGACCCGCTGGCAGACCTGGCCATTATCGAAGCGGAACTGGAAAAGTACGCCGTTGACATGAGCTACGCCGGAACCGACGGCGAAGTAGTTCCACTGAACCACCGCCCGCGGCTGGTCGCACTGAACAAGGTTGACCTGCCGGACGGCAAGGACATGGCTGAATTCGTCCGACCCGAACTGGAATCCCGCGGCTACCGGGTCTTCGAGATCTCGGCCACCAGCCACGAGGGGCTCCGCCAGCTCGGCTTTGCCATGGCAGAGATCGTCCAGGCTGCCCGCGACACCCTGGCCGCCGCTCCGCCGAAGGTGCAGCCGCCTGTCCTGCGGCCCCGCGCCGTCAACGAGGCCGGCTTCAAGATCCGCCGCGAAGAAAAGAACCTGGAGCCGTTGTTCCGCGTCCTTGGCGACAAGCCCGTGCGCTGGGTCAAGCAGACCGACTTCACCAACGAGGAAGCCATCGGCTACCTCGCGGACCGGCTCGCCAAGCTGGGCGTGGAAAACGAACTCTTCAAGCAGGGTGCCAAGCCGGGCGACACCGTGGTGATCGGCGAGGACGATGGCGTCGTCTTCGACTGGGAACCCACCATGATGGCCGGTGCGGAACTGCTCGCTGCGCCCCGCGGCACCGACGTCCGCTTTGCGGACATCGGCGACCGCCCCACCCGCGGCCAGAAGCGCGACGAGCAGCAGGAACGCAAGGATGCCAAGGCCGCCGCGCGCGCCGAGCTGGAAGCAGAGCGCAAGGCCGGGATCTGGACTGAATCCGTCAGCAGCCGGCGGCCCGCGAAGCCGCTCAAGGAGAGTGGACTGGGCGCAGACGATGACCAGTAGCGCCGTCACCGCGGTGCCGCACCAGCGGGCCGTGGACCGGAGCGTACTCGCGGACGCCCGCAGGATCGTCGTCAAGGTCGGTTCGTCGTCGCTCACAAGTATCAAGGGCGGCATTTCCGAGGAAGCACTGACGGCACTGGCTGATGCCTTGGCCACCAAGCGCAACGCCGGTACCGAGATCATCCTGGTGTCCTCGGGCGCCATCGCGGCGGGACTTGCCCCGCTGGGTCTGGCCAAGCGCCCCCGGGACTTGGCGACGCAGCAGGCCGCTGCCAGCGTCGGCCAGGGTCTGCTGATGGCCCGGTACACCCAGGCTTTCAGCGCCCACGGCGTGACCGTCAGCCAGGTGCTGCTCACCGCCGATGACCTGATGCGCCGCAGCCAGCACACCAATGCCTTCCGCGCTCTGAACCGCCTGCTCAACCTCGGGGTGGTGCCTGTGGTGAATGAAAACGACACGGTGGCCACCCACGAGATCCGTTTCGGGGACAACGATCGGCTGGCTGCCCTGGTGGCACACCTGGTCCGCGCCGACGCGCTCGTGCTGCTCTCCGACGTCGACTCGCTGTACGACGGCCCGCCTTCGCGCGGCGCCAAGCGGATTCCGTTGGTGCGAGGTCCGCACGACCTCGACGGCGTTACCATCGGCAAGGCAGGCAAAGCCGGTGTGGGTACCGGCGGCATGACCACCAAGGTGGAAGCCGCCACCATTGCGGCCGGCTCCGGCATCCACGCCCTGGTCACGTCCACTGACAACGCGGCGGCCGCGCTGGCGGGCGAGGACGTGGGCACCTGGTTCAGCGCGAACGGCGCGCGGAAGCCCGTGCGGCTGCTGTGGCTTGCACACCTCGCGTCCGTCCGTGGCCGGCTTATTCTTGACGACGGCGCCGTCAAGGCCGTGCGCCACCGCCGCACCTCGCTGCTTCCTGCCGGCATCTCTGCCGTCGACGGCGATTTTGAGGCGGGCGACGCCGTCGAAATGGTCAGTGCGGACGGCACCGTCATCGCGCGGGGCCTCGTCAACTACTCGGCCGCTGAGCTGCCCCAGATGCTGGGCCGTTCCACCAAGGAGCTGGGCAAGGCCCTGGGCCGCGGGTATGACCGTGAAGTTGTTCACGTTGATGACCTGGTGCTGGTCTGACCCGCAACTCGCCTAAACTTGGATCATGACTGAGGCACTGACCCACACCACTGCTGCGACTTCGGGGGACGCGAATGCAGTCCCTGCTGCCGCGAAAGCACCCGAAACTTCCTCGCCGGAGACAGCGGTGCCGGTGTCGCCGCAGGACATCGAGGCCGCTGTCCACGCCATCGCCGACCGCTCCAAGTACGCAGCCCGGCGGATGTCTCGGGCCAACCGGGCTTGGAAGGACCGTGGCCTGCGTGCCATCGGCGCCGCCCTGTTGGAACGCAAGAGGCTCATCCTGGCCGCCAACGCGAAGGATGTTGCGGCCGGCAAGGCCAACGGGACCTCGGCAGCCATGCTGGACCGGCTGACCCTGACCGACGCCCGTATTACCGGGCTCGTGGATGCCCTGGAGAACCTCGCCAACCTGCCGGACCCCGTAGGCAACGTGGTCCGCGGCCAGACCCTGCCCAACGGTCTCCGCCTGCGCCAGGTCAACGTCCCCATGGGCGTGGTGGCCGCAATCTACGAGGCCCGTCCCAACGTCACCGTGGACATCGCCGGCCTCGCGCTCAAGAGCGGAAACGCCGTCATCCTTCGCGGCGGCAGCGCTGCGGCAGCCACGAACGAAGCACTGGTCCAGGTGCTCCGCGACGCACTGGACAGCGTGGGCCTGCCCTCCGATGCCGTGCAGACAGTCGACCAGTATGGCCGCGAAGGCGCCAACGCCCTGATGCGGGCCCGCGGCCGCGTTGACGTCCTGATTCCCAGGGGTGGCCGGGACCTGATCCAGTCCGTTGTCTTGAACGCCGCGGTACCGGTGATTGAGACCGGCGAAGGTAACGTGCACATCTTTATCGACGAGTCCGCCAGCGAGGAAATGGCGGTGGAGATCCTCCTGAACGCCAAGACCCAGCGGCCCAGTGTCTGCAACACCGTGGAGACGCTGCTGGTCCATTCACGGTCCACCGTCCTGCCCGCCGTGGCCGCCGCGCTGCGCGCCGCCGGCGTCACCCTGCATGCGGATGAGCGGGTCCGTGCCGCGCTCCCTGCCGCAATCGAGTCCACGCCGGCAACGGACGCAGACTGGGCAACGGAATACATGGACCTGGACCTCGCGGTGGGCATGGTGGACAGCCTGGATGATGCCGTCAAGCACATCCGCACCTGGTCCACCGGCCACACCGAAGCGATCCTCACCAACGACCTCGCCAACGCCGAGCGGTTCATCGCCGAGATCGATTCGGCCGCCGTGATTGTCAACGCGTCCACGCGCTTTACCGACGGCGGCGAGCTGGGCCTGGGCGCCGAAGTGGGCATCTCCACGCAGAAGCTCCACGCCCGCGGCCCCATGGGCCTGACTGAGCTCACCACCACCAAATGGATCGTGCAGGGCGAGGGCCAGGTCCGCGGGTAGCAACGCGGTAACATAGACAGAAGTCCGGAACGGCGGAACATCCGCTGCCGCAAATTTTTAAAATACCCTAGGGGAGAAAATGCTGCTCCAGCAGATCGCCATGACCGTTGCCGCAGAGGTCGAAGAACACGCACCTGCCCCGTTGTGGGCCGAACCGTGGGTATTCGGTGTGGTCATTTTCTCCACGCTGCTGGTCCTGATGTTCGTCACGCTGTCCTACGGCAACCTGGGCAACCGGCACTCCGCGACCGAAGAGCACGCCGATCCGCACCGCCAGCACCCCAACAAGCACGACCACCGCCAAGGCCACTGAGATTTCGCGTGTTCTGCACCGTGAAGGTGCGCAAGGGCGGGGGCGGCTGCGGCTTGGCGTGATGGGTGGGACGTTTGACCCCATCCACCACGGCCACTTGGTGGCCGCCAGTGAAGTTGCCGCCAAGTTCGGTTTGGACGAAGTGGTGTTCGTCCCCACCGGACAGCCCTGGCAGAAAACGCACAAGCAAGTCAGCGAGGCCGAACACCGTTATCTCATGACGGTCATCGCCACAGCATCAAACCCCCGCTTCACTGTAAGCAGGGTGGACATCGAACGGCCCGGTCCCACCTATACCATTGATACTTTGCGTGATCTCCGGGAACAGCGCCCGGATGCGGACCTGTTCTTTATCACCGGGGCGGATGCGCTGGCGCAGATTCTGTCCTGGAAAGACATCGATGAGTTGTGGTCATTGGCACATTTTGTCGGTGTGACCCGGCCCGGGCACGTGCTTGACGGCATGGGCCGGACAGACGTCAGCCTGCTGGAGGTGCCCGCCATGGCCATCTCCTCCACGGATTGCCGGACCCGCGTCGCCGGAAACAACCCTGTGTGGTACCTCGTGCCGGACGGTGTGGTGCAGTACATCGCCAAATATGGACTGTACGCCGAGGGGCCGCAGTCCAAGCGTGACCAAATAACCGAAACAGACGAGCCAGCCAGTACTGAATGAGTTCTCAATGAGTCAGGAACAGCCCCCCGTCCGCAGCCGCCGCCAACTGCGGCAGGCCAGAGATGAGACGCCGGCTACCGGGTCTACAGGCCCGGGCCAGGTTTCGCCTGCCTCAAAACAGCGGCGCGCAGCCGACGCCCCGGTGGATTCCGTCCCGGAACAGTCCCAGGCGCAGCGGTCCTCCCAGATCCGGGCCCGGGACCGTGCAGCCCTGCGCACCATCAAGGACCTTGAGGAAAAGGAAGGGCAGCTGTCGGCCGGCGGCTCTCCCACCCGCAGGCAGCTGCGGCTCCAGCAGCTTAAGGAACAGGCTGTCACCTCGGCCAACCCCGTCATTCCCGCCCCCATGGGTATGCCGCTGCCCTCCCCGATGGGCAAAACGTTGCCGGCTCCAATGGGTAAGCCGCTGCCCGCCCCGATTGGCAAAACGTTGCCGGCTCCAATGGGTAAGCCGCTGCCGGCCAGACAGGACGCTCCTGCCGTCGTCAAGGGTGAGCCCACAAGATCTGGAAAGGGTCCGCAGGCTGCGGGCGTTCCGGACGGCATGAGCGTGGAGCAGGCGCTCGTGGCCCGCACCCTCATCGTTGAGCAAGCCAAGAACCAGCTCGCCAAAATGGAGCATATCGCCTCCCTTGACCCGGAAGCGGTGGATCCGGACATCCTTGCGGAGCAGATCGCTCTGGCAGAGCGGGCCGCAATCCTCAACCGCCGCGCAATGGCCAAGCAGAAGCTGGCCGAGCAGACCGCGCCGCCGGCCCCGCAGGGCGCCCAGGCGCGAAGTACACGGCCGAACGTCGCCTCCGCACAGTCATCGGCCGCACAGTCATCGGCCGCACAGTCATCGACCGGTCAGTCAGGACCCGCCACGGCCGACAACCTCGCCATGGTGACGCCCCTTGAATTTGTCCAGCTTCCCGGGGTGGACCGTCCTGTGATGAAACCCCCGGCAACGTCTTATGTACCGGTCCAGACCCAGCCGGGATCCAAGGTCCGGCAAGGGGGCAAGGGCCACCGCCCGTCGGCCGCGTCACGGCCCCCGGCTGCGGCGCCGGCACCGCCGTCAGGGCGTTCCCGGGTTATTGCCCGGGCCGAGGCCGCCGCCCGCGCCGCCACTGAACCGAAGCGCATAACGCGTGTTGCGCCGAACCCGTCGGTGGGGGAGGCAGACGACCTTTTCGAAGACCTGCCCCGCGTTCCGGCCAGCTCGGCCCATGGCCTGGAGCCGCTGGATGCGGCTACAGCAGGCCTGGGCCGCGCAAAGCGGCTCAGGCTCATGCAGGTCCTGGTCCTGGTCTTCGGGATCGTGGCCCTTATTTCCGGCGTCATCCTCATCGCCAGCGGCATGTCCCGCTGAGCGGCTGCGCCCTCTCTAACGAAGCTTTAGAAAACTACAAGGAGTCCAGTGACTGCATCAGATTCATCCATCGCCATAGCCCGCCACGCCGCAAAGGCCGCCGCGGACAAGATTGCCCACGACATCGTGGCGCTCGACGTCAGCGAACGCCTCGCCCTGGCGGATGTTTTCCTCATCGCGTCCGCACCCAGCGAACGCCAGGTCAACGCCATCGTGGACGGCATTGAAGAAGAACTGTCCAAACAGGACCTCCGTCCGGTCCGCCGCGAGGGCCGCTCGGGCGGCCGCTGGGTGCTCCTGGACTACTCGGATATCGTGATCCATGTCCAGCACGAAGAAGACCGCGTGTTCTACGCCCTGGAGCGCCTGTGGAAGGACTGCCCCGTCGTCGACCTGCAGTTGGGTGAGGACACATCGGCCAAGGCGTCGGCCGGTTCCGAAGCCGACTAAACCCGTCCCAGCCAGCCCGAATATGCCGGATTTGGAATTTTCGGAAATGCTGGTCTAAGATATTTGAGTTGCTCAAGAGAACGCGGGGGCAACGAAGGTCCGGGGCTGTGGCGCAGCTGGTAGCGCACCTGCATGGCATGCAGGGGGTCAGGGGTTCGAGTCCCCTCAGCTCCACCGGAGAGTCCGCCGGAATCGAGAGATTCCGGCGGACTTTTTTGTTGCCCAGGGACACCCTCCCAGACCGGAACGGTCCGGATGCGCGAACAACACAGGATTACCGGGCCGGTGCTCCCGATTGGCGCCGCGCGCGGATTTCTATTAAGCTAATGAAGTTGCTTCGAGCGGCCCGAGCGGCCATGCAGCAACGGTTTGGGGCTGTGGCGCAGCTGGTAGCGCACCTGCATGGCATGCAGGGGGTCAGGGGTTCGAGTCCCCTCAGCTCCACCAAACCGGACAGGAGTCCAACCAAAAGAGCCACCCGCCGGGTGGCTCTTTTCGTTTGCCGGGTACTGCGGCTGCGGGTGGCAAGCGGTTCAGATCCAGTCCGTCCGGCGCAGCGGTGGCTGGTCCCCGCCCGCGCGCTGCACCAGGATCTGGTTAACCCCCGTGAGCCCGGTTTCAAACCCCAAGGCGCTTGATGCCATGTACAGCCGCCACACCCTCGCCCGCCCGAGGCTGGTGAGCTGGACTGCCTCGTCCCAGTTGTCCTCCAGCCGGCGCACCCACGCCCGCAGGGTCAGTGCGTAGTGCTGGCGCAGCGCCTCCACGTCCAGCACTTCGAATCCGCCGGCTTCCAATCCGCTGACCATCTCGCCGAGGCTGAGCATCTCGCCGTCCGGGAAGACATAACGCGGAAGGAACGAGTCGGGGTCCGGCTTGGTGGGTCCAACGTTCCAGGAGATGGCGTGGTTGAGCAGCCGGCCGCCGGGACGGAGCAGCCCATGCAGTACTTGTACATAGTGGGGTGTCTGCTCACGGCCAACATGCTCGGACATGCCGATGGAGCTGATCGCGTCGAAGGGTCCGTCGGCGATGTCCCGGTAGTCCTGCACCCGGATATCGATGTTTTCGGTCAGGCCGGCATCGGCGGCGCGCTTACGGGCCAGCACCGCTTGCTCCGAAGAGAGGGTCACCCCCATCACGGTGACGCCGTAATGTTGCGCGGCATGCAAAGCAAAGCTGCCCCAACCGCAGCCCACGTCCAGCACCCTCATCCCGGGCTTGAGGCCAAGCTTCCGGCAGACCAGGTCCAGCTTGGCCTTCTGCGCCCCATCCAGTCCTGCCGGCAGCCCGTTGCTGTCGGCGTAGGAGCCCTGACCCCAGACGGCGCACGAGTACACCATCGACGCCCCCAGCACGAGGGCGTAAAAGTCGTTGCCGACGTCGTAATGGTGCGAGATCGCCGCGGCATCCCGCCGGCGGGTGTGGAGCCTGCCCTGTCGGGTGGCCTTTTCCTCCTCGGGAGGCGGCGCGGGGTTGGGGCCCACCGCTCCCAGCCGCACGGCTGTGCTGACCAGCGTGGCCAGTTCGCGGGGCGTGAGGGGCCGGAACGGGCCGGGCTCGGAAAACTTGCCTACCGAGCTCAGCGCGGTGAAGGCGGCGAAGATGTCCCCGGGTGCATCGATGTCGCCGGCAACGTAGGCGCGGCTTAGCCCCAGCTGCCCGGGCGACCACAGGATCCGGCGCAGGGCCCGGCGCGACCTGAACTCCAGGACCGGCGCGTCCGGAGGCCCCGCTTCGGATCCGTCCCAGGCCCGCAGCCGGAGCGGTATCTCCGCCGCCCCGAGGACGATGCCCAGCGATTTCGCCAACAGTGATGCTGCCCCGTTGTTCGTTGCCATGGTCCGTGCCTTTCGTCAGCTATGGCCCAACAGTACGACGGCGGCGCGCGCCTGTCAGCGCAGCGCCCCGGATTATTATGGGGGAGTGAATGAGTCCCTGCCGCCGTGTCCTGAATGTTCCAGTGCCTACACCTATGAGATGGGTGCGCTGCTGGTTCACCCGGCGCGAGCCGGAATGGCGCGATGCCACCTTTGACGCGCAGGCCGGGCACGATGCCGTGGCCCTGGTGGAAGAACGTGTCAGGCAGGGGCTGCCGCCGCAAAGCGTCGTGGCGGTGACCGGCCTCCTCTGGACGCCAGCCCTGCGCGCGGCCGCAAAACGGGGCGCGCTGGACCGGCGCCCCATGTTTACCGCCATCGAGCCCGGCGGCGTCCGGCTCACCGATGGCAGCCACCTCCGGGCGGACGTTATCCTGTGGGCAACCGGGTTCCGCGCAGAGCTTGAGCACCTCGCGCCGCTGCACCTCCGCGGACCTGGCGGCGGCATCGCCATGGACGGTACCCAGGTGGCAGCCGAGCCGCGCGTGCACCTGGTGGGCTACGGACCGTCCTCGTCCACCATCGGTGCCAACCGGGCGGGCCGGGCAGCGGTGGCCGCCATTCTGAAGCTGCCCGGGCTCCAGCAGTAACCGCCCAACCAACCACCACATCACGAGACGGCAGGAACCACGTGGCAGCGAAAAGCCTTGAGGACATCTTCGGCATACTCAAGCGGCACCCGGACGTCGATGCCCCCAACCTCCAGGCCTGGGATGCCACAGACAGGCTGCTGCTTGAAGCCGCGGCAGGCCGCGTGGGTCCGGACGGCCGCCTGACGGTGATCGGCGACCGCTATGGCGCCCTGACGCTCGGCGCGCTGGGCACCCTCGGAGTCCGGCGGGTCCGCGTGCACGAGGATCTCATCACGGGAGAGAGGGCCCTGCGGAACAACGCAAGCGCCCTGGGGCTGGCAGGAGCTGGCCCTGCAGCCGGAGCCGGACCGGGCACCGGCAGCGGCAGCGGCCCGGGGGAGCCGCCCTTCGAGCAGTTGCCGCTGGGGGAGGACCTGCTCTCCGGTGCACAGACTGTGTTGCTGCAGCTGCCCCGGACCCTGGCGGAACTCGAAGAAGTCGCCGGCGCAGTGGCCCGGTATGCGGCCCCGGATGTTGTGCTCATTGCCGGCGGGCGGATCAAGCACATGTCTGTGGGGATGAACGCTGTCCTACAACGCCACTTCGAGAATGTCCAGCCCCAGCTCGCGCGGCAGAAGTCCCGGCTCATCGTCGCCAGCGGGGCCACGCCCGCTGTGAAGGTAACGCCCACGGTGGTAACCACCAGCGCGGTAGCCAGCAGCGCGCACGGGCACGCCAATCCCGTGGCAGGCGCCGCAGCCGAACGGCCCGCCGTCGTGCTCCCCGGCGTCGAGCACCTTGCCGAACTGGACCTTGACGTTGCAGCACACGGCGCCGTCTTCGCCGGCGCGAAGCTTGACATCGGAACCAGGTTCCTGCTGACTTTCCTGCCGGAGATGCCGGCGGCCGGGCATGCCATCGACCTGGGCTGCGGTACCGGGATCCTCGCTGCCATGTACGCCCGCCAGAACCCCGGGGCACGCATCACGGCCACGGACCGGTCCGCCGCCGCAGTCTCGTCGGCTCTCGGCACGGCACAGGCCAACGGCCTGGCGGACAGGATCACTGCCCTCCAGGATGACGCCATGAGCACCTTGCCTGCTGCCAGTGCTGACCTGGTCCTGCTGAACCCGCCGTTCCACCTGGGCGCCAGTGTGCATGCCGGCGCCGGGATCAAGCTGTTCGAAGCGGCTGCCAGGGTGCTGGTACCGGGTGGCGAGCTGTGGACGGTGTTCAACCGCCACCTGCACTACCTCCCCGCCCTGGAGCGGCTGGTGGGCCCCACCACGGTCAAGGGCAGTAACCCGAAATTTACGGTCGCGGCCAGCACCAGGCGGGCGTAAGGATGCCGCAGTGCCGCGGCCCTGCCTACGGCTCTGGGCGTGCATCAGGCGGTAACGTAACATTCAGACATCATCAGTACGCGGCCGCAAACCATAGGGGAGACCGTGCCAGAAACTCGCCAGCCCTCGGCACCACGGCGCGGTACCAACCTGCCGCGCATGGGGGACTTCAACCTCACGGTGATCCTCGATGCCATCCGCCGGTCAGCGGGTGGCCTGAGCCGCGTTGAGCTGGCCCAGATCGTGGGACTCTCGCCGCAGACCATCTCCAACATCTCGCGCCGCCTGCTGGACCAGCACCTGATCGTTGAAGCCGGCAAGGAAGGCACAGGCCCTGGCAAGCCGCGTACCATGCTGCGGCTGAACCCGGCCGGCATGTATGCCGTGGGCGTGCATCTGGACCCCGCCGTGACAACCTTCGTGGTCCTGGACCTGGTGGGTTCGGTAGTCCAGCATTCCCGGATCAAAACCCCCGGCGGAAAGGATCCCGCCGCCGTGATAGCCACCATGGCCAGCGAGATCGGGCAGTTGGTCGCCGCCTCCGGTGTGGACACCAGCAGGATCGCTGGCCTGGGCCTGGCCGCCCCAGGGCCGATCGACCTCGACAACGGCACCGTAGTTGACCCGCCGCTGCTGCCAGGGTGGGACCGGGTGGAACTCCGGGACGCGCTGGCGAAGGCGACCGGCTACTCCGTCCTCGTGGATAAGGACGTCACGAGCGCCGCCGTCGCCGAAACGTGGGCCGGCGGCCCCAGCGGCGCGGGCAGCTTTGTCTTTATGTACATGGGCACCGGCATCGGCTGCGGCATCGTGCTCAACGATGAAGTGGTGCGGGGAACATCAGGGAACGCCGGTGAGATCGGCCACATCGTGGTGGACCCGGACGGTCCGGCCTGTGACTGCGGCCTGCGGGGCTGCGTGAAGTCCTCGGCTATCCCGCAGGTCCTGGTGGCGGAGGCAGTTGCTGCGGGCATTCTGAATGGTTCCGGAAAGCACACCAGCGGAGCGGAGGTGCAGCAGAGCTTTGCCCGGCTGTGTGACCTCGCCGACGCCGGTGACGCGAAGGCCCTGGCCATCATCGACAAATCGGCCGTGCTGGTGGCCCGGGCGGTCTCGGTGGTGACCAACACATTGGATGTGGAAAGGGTGGTGTTCGGCGGCCCGTACTGGAGCCGGATCGCGGACCGTTACCTGGAGAAGATCCCGGCGCTGGTGGACGCCAACAGTGCGGCCCGCCTGATCCATACCATTGAGGTTGTGGGCACGGGAGTGGGTGAGGACGTCGGTGCCATTGGAGCTGCCTGCCTGGTCCTGGAACATACCCTGGCGCCTCGCGCGCAGCGGCTTCTCCTGGAAGTCTGAAGGGGGGCTCCTTGCATGTATCAGGAGCCCCATCTAGCATATGGATATCGCCGCGGCTGGGGGCCCGCAGACACAAGGGACGGCAGCCATTGATTCGAATGGAGCACCATGCGTCGTCGGGCCTTTAAAATCGCCTCTTTCTTCGCTGCAGCAGCGTTTGTGCTGTCAGCTTGTTCACCCGCCGCTCCCCAAGCCGAGACCAAAACGCTGAAGGTGGTCTACCAGAAGACCGATTCCTTCAGCGCGCTCGATGACCTTTTCCAGGCGGCCAAGCAGGAGTTTGAGGCCGCCAACCAAGGCGTCACAGTTGCCTTGGAACCCATCCAAGCAAACGACGACGACTACGGCACCAAGCTTGCCCTGGCCCTCCGTTCGCCGTCCACCGCCCCGGACGTTTTCTACGAGGACACCTTCAAGGTCCGTTCCGACGTCGACGCCGGCTATCTGCTGAAACTGGACACCCACCTTGAGGGGTGGACAGACTGGGGCACGTTCGACGACGGCGCCAAGGCAGCAGGGCTGGGGGACGACGGCGGCACATACGCGGTCCCGCTGGGCACCGACACGCGGGCCATCTGGTACAACAAAAAGGTCCTCACCGCTGCCGGCATCAACGTCCCGTGGGAGCCGCGGACCTGGCAGGACATCCTGGACACCGCCCGGAAAATCAAGGCCAGTGATCCCGCCGTGGTGCCGTTCAACATGTACGCCGGCAAGGCCTCCGGTGAAGGCACCGTGATGCAGAGCTTCTACGAACTGCTCTATGGAACAGGGTCCAAACTGTACGACGCGGATGCCAAGAAGTGGGTGCTGGGTTCGGCAGGATTCTCGGACTCTCTGACGTTCCTCAAAACGCTCTACGACGAGAAACTTGCAGTGTCCCCGGCCGAGGCACTCGACGCGAATGTGTGGAAGAAGGTCTTCGGGGAGTGGCTCCCGCAGGGCAAAATGGGTGCCACCGTGGAAGGGTCCTACACTCCGTCCTTCTGGCAAAAGGGCGGCGCCTACGAATGGCCTGAATATGCGCAGGACATGGGTGTGGCAGCGTTCCCCACACAGAACGGCCAGGCGCCCGGTGGAGTCAGCATGTCCGGCGGGTGGACGCTGGCAGTCGGGGCTGGAACGAAGGACCCGGACGTGGCGTTTGATTTCCTGGCCACAGCCCTGAACCAGAAGAACTCGCTGGCTTTCAACGTCGCAAGCTCCCAGATTGCCGTGCGGAAGGACGTCGCCCCAGATTCCGGATACCAGGCGGCCAACCCGTTTGTGAAGGACGTGTCCGCGCTCGTGGCCGTTACGCACTACCGTCCGGCCACCGCCGACTACCCGCGGATCTCGGCGGCAATCCAGGAGGCCACCGAAGCTGTGATCACCGGGGCGAAATCCCCAGGGCAGGCGGCTGCAGACTATGACACGGCGGTGAAGAGCATCGTAGGTGACGCCAAAACTGTCGCGAAGTAGCCGGTGGCCACAACGACTTCCCGGCCGCTGCGCCCGCTGAACCGGCTGCGTCCCCTGCTCCGGCGGCGGGCGCGGCTGCTCCCCGTCCTCCCGGCGATTCTGCTTCTGCTCGTGTTCCTGGCCGGCCCAGTGCTGTGGGCCTTCCATGCCTCGTTCACCAATGCTGCCCTGACCGGCCGAAACGCCCGCAGTCCGGGGTGGGTGGGGTTTGGGAATTACCAGCGCCTGTTTACCGACCCCGCCCTGCCGCTGTCCCTTGCCCTGACAGTCATCTTCGTCGGGGGCTCCGCCATCCTGGGCCAGAACCTGCTGGGACTCGCCCTCGCCATCCTGATGCGGCGGGCCCGCCGGCCGGTGGCCGTCGTCGTCGGGACCGCGGTGGTGGCGGCCTGGGTGTTGCCGGAGATCGTGGCTGCCTTCGCCGCGTACGCCTATTTCAGCCGCGACGGAACCCTGAACCAAATCCTCGGCGCTCTGGGACTCGGCGAGCCTGACTGGCTGTATTCGTTCCCGATGGTCGCCATCATGCTCGCCAACATCTGGCGCGGTACGGCGTTCTCCATGCTGGTGTACCGCGCAGCGCTGGATGATGTTCCCGGTGAGGTCAGCGAGGCCGCGCTGATGGACGGCGCCGGCGGCTGGCAGCGGCTCGCCTACATCACCATCCCCATGATCCGCAGCAGCATCGCCACCAACCTCATGCTCACCACCCTGCAGACACTGGCGGTGTTCACTCTCATCTGGGTCATGACGGCAGGAGGCCCCGCCAACGCCAGCACCACGCTGCCCGTGCTGGCCTATCAGGAAGCCTTCAAGTTCGGGGACATCGGGTACGGCACGGCTGTGGCGTCGGTACTGATCCTGATCGGCCTGGTTTTCGGCGGGGCCTACGTGCGGCTCCTCCGCGAGTCCCGGCGATGACGACGGCGGCGCGGGCGTCCCCCTGGGCGCAGCGGCGGACCCGGTCCGGTGCGGTCTCCCGGGCAGAGCAGCGTGCACGGGTGCCGGCAGACGCAGCCCTGATCCTGATCGGCGCCTGTTTCGTCCTGCCGCTGCTCTGGCTGGTGCTGGCCTCCCTTGATGCGTCGGCAGGTCACGAGGCGAGGCTTCCCGGCCAGGTCTCCCTGGACAATTTTGCCGCGATCATGACGCCCGGCCGGCTGTTCCAGCCGCTGTGGAACAGCATGGTCCTGTCCGCCGGGACCGCCGCCGTGAACCTGGTCGCGGCGGTGCTGGCTGCTTATCCGCTCTCCCGGTACCAGTCGCGGTTCAACAGGCCGTTTATGTACACCATCCTGTTCGGGACCTGCCTGCCGATCACGGCCATCATGGTCCCGGTGTACGGCCTGTTTGTGCAGCTTGACCTCTTGGACTCCATGGCCGCAACCATCTTTTTTATGGCCACCACCACGTTGCCGATGGCCATCTGGATGACGAAGAACTTCATGGACGCGGTGCCGTTGTCACTGGAGGAGGCGGCCTGGGTGGACGGCGCCTCCGGACTAACGGCGCTGCGGACCATCGTGCTGCCTTTGATGCGGCAGGGGCTGGGCGTGGTGTTTATCTTCGTGTTCATCCAGGCCTGGGGGAACTTCTTTGTTCCTTTCGTCCTGCTGCTGTCCGAGGCACGGCAGCCCGCAGCGGTCTCGATCTTCAGCTTCTTCGGTCAGCACGGGGCCGTGGCCTATGGCCAGTTGGCGGCCTTTTCCATCCTGTACTCAGTACCGGTCCTGGCTCTGTACGTCATTGTGGCCAGGGGCGCCGGCAGCTCCTTCGCCCTTTCCGGTGCCGTTAAGGGCTGACTTCCGGCTTCAGTCGAGGTCTTCGACGATCGTCCCAAACGGGATGGAATCGTCCAGATGTGCCTGATGTCCGTGAGGCAGATTGAGCACCCGCACACCGTGGGCCTGATCTGCCGCCGACTGCATCAGGATAGGCCGCACGGTGTTGATGAAACTCTCGCTTTTTCCTGCGAGATACTCCTGGTAACTGGCTGGTAGCTGGCTCATTCCAACAGAATAGACCTGCGGACCCGCCCTGGGGAGGGGTCCCCATTGCGGGCCGCCCCGGCGCTGGCTTGGATAGGATGGCGGGCGGAGTGGAGCCGGCCGGCAACACCATCAGTCCGCAATCACCAGGCACCAGCCATCAGGGGGAATTCCTTTGCTTCAGACCAGTGCGCCCGCACGAATCGAACCGGCGGAACTGGCCCGTGCACAGCAGGTGGCGGCGAACATTGCCCGCAGCTTCGATGCCAAAGTGGTGGGCCAGGCACGGCTGCGTGAATCCCTGCTGGTAGCGTGCTGACCCGCGCTGCCCGAATACCAGGCGGCACTCCGGCGCCACCGCCGCTGGCTCGCCGTTGCGGCGATCGCGGCCGGGACCCTGCTGGTGTCTGCGGTGGCCGCGGCGGGCCGCACGGTGGAAGTTACCACCATCACGCCGGAGCAACGGAACCGGGACATCATGCTGTGCCTGGACACCTCGGGGTCCATGAGCAGCGCAGACGCGGCCGTTGTGGAAGTCTTCGGCGTCCTGGCGAAGGAATTCGACGGGGAACGGATAGGCCTCACCATCTTCGACAGCAGTGCAGTCCAGGTCTTCCCGCTCACCGACGACTACGGGTATGTGCAGGAACAGCTGCAAATGGCCGACGATGCCTTCAACGGAAACCCTGGCAGCGCCGGTTTCCTGGACGGTACGTGGAGTGGCCGGGGATCATCCCTGATCGGCGACGGACTGGCCTCCTGAGTCAACGGCTTCCCCGGCAGGGACGGGTCCGGGTCAGGCAGCGCCGACTCGAAAAATGGCGCCAGCCCCAACGCGGAGCCAGGCCAGCGCTCGCGGTCCGTTGTCCTGGCCACGGACAACTACCTCTCCGGCGATCCCATCTTCACCCTGTTGCAGGCAGGCGCCCTGGCGCAGGACGCCGGCACCCGGGTCTACGCCCTCAATCCCGGTGACTTCGACTACGGGCCCGGGCCCGGCCAGCCCGGCGCCAGGCTGCGTACAGCCGCCGAAGCCAGCGGCGGCGCTTACTACGCATTGGACAGCCCTGATGCCGTAGCGGACATCGTGCGGCGGGTGCAGGAAACGGAAGCCGCCGCCATGCAGGGCGCCCCGCGCGCCGTCGTCTCAGACCGGCCGGACCTGCCCCTGGCAATTGCGCTCCTGTCCGGACTGGTCCTCGCCGGCGCGTCCTGGCGGTTGCGGCCATTCCCCTGCAACCGATCTTTCCATGGTGGCTGATGGCCTTCCTCATCGCCGCCGTTGTGCTTCTTCTGGGGTGGCGACTGGTTTTGGCGTTTCGGGAACGTGCGGCCGCAGGGGAGCCGGCCGGCACCCAGGGCGCCCTCGCACAGGGCCGGGCGTGGCGGGCGGCAGCGCTCAGGCAGCAACTACGGACGTCAATGTCTTCTTTGTGGTGGACACGAGCAGCAGCATTGTGGCAGAAGACTTCGGCAACCGCTCGCCCCGGCTCGAGGGAGTGCGCCAGGACATCATGGCCATCGCCGGCGAACTGGCCGGCGCCCGCTTTTCGCTCCTGACCTTCGACAGCAACGCCGTTGTCCGGATGCCCCGCACCACCGACACCACGGCGCTGGACACCGCCGTCGGCGTGCTGCAGCCGCAGGTGACCACTTTTTCGAAGGGAAGCAGCGTTACGGCCGCCCGAAAGCTGCTGGCCGAGCGGCTGCGCGCCGCGCGGGACAGCCACCCCGAACGGCCGCGGCTGGTCTATTACCTCGGCGACGGGGAACAGACAAGTGCTGCGGCACCGGACGCAATCAAGGTGGACGGCGGCCTGGCTAACGGGGGAGCGGTGCTGGGCTACGGCATGGCCGAAGGTGGCCGCATGCAGGAAAACACCGGGCAGTGTTCCGGCAATGACGGCGGGGCCGGGTACATCCAGGACCGGACGTCCGGAAGCGGCGGTGATGCGCGCTCAGTTATCGATGAGGGCCGGCTGCGGTGGATCGCCGGCCAGCTGGGGGTTCCCTACGTCCACCGTTCCGCCGGAGACGCTGTGCCGATGATGCAGGCCGCGGACCCGGGCGAGCTGCGGCGCGCGCCGGAGGGTGCCGGCTTGGACGGCCGGACGGAGCTCTACTGGATCTTCGCCTCCGGCGCGTTCCTGCTGGGCCTGCGCGAGGCATTCCTGCTGCTGCGCCACTGGCTGCGGCTCCCGCGGGCACAAGCAATCCCAAACGCACAGGCAATCCCAGTCGCACAGGAGGGCACAGCCCGCCAGGCAGAGGAGGCGCGGACATGATGCACAGCCCCGGACAGCTGTTTGACGCCGGCGCCGGCGCCAGGGCCGATTCCAGCGCTGACTCCATGGCCAATTCCACTGCCGATTCCAGCGCCGAAGGCAGTGCCGGGGCCGATGCAGGGGCCAAGTTGGAACAGGCCGCGGAGCGACTCTCGCAAAAGGCGGACGAAGCTGCCGCCGGTACCACCGCGCCGGACCCTGCTGCGACGCCGGGGCAGGATGATCAGCCTGCCGGAACCGGGCAGCAGAGCCGGCTCGACGAGCTCAGGGACAGCTCCCGGAACGCCCAGAGCGAGCGGAACTCCGGACGGGAGCGGGACGAATACCTCCGCGACGATGACCTGGGGCCGGGCGCGGACCGGCCCTGGTAGACGGCGCGATTATGCCCCCTTGAGACAGTTCGTATGAGCCTCCGGGGCCAAAAAGCGAACAATGTTCAGTCCCGTGACGAAACAGGGCGTAAACCTGCGTCTTAATTCGGCAGTGGACTTGAACGGTTTCGTGCGGGATCCTAGAGTTCTATACAAGTTACCGAGGTAACGTGTCAGCGATCCTCCGGTTTGGAGGGTGTGGGTGCCCCCATGTGGGCCTGACATTTGCTCACGGACAACTTCATTCCAGGCGTAACAGTCGCGGCTGCGTCCTTGTGGAGTTTTTCCGTGTTCCCAAACTCAATTCATTGCGGCACCACGGTCACATCTGCTGACCGGGAGCCGTCAATGGCACAAAGCCAAGGACGCAAATGTCACCGCCAAGCCTTATCGACACACATCAAAATCTGTCCGAGACCGCCCCCGTGGCGCTCTCCTATGAACTGTTCCCGCCGCGTTCGCCGGCCGCTGCAGAGTCCCTCTGGACCACCATCCGGGAACTGGAAACCACCGAGCCGGACTATGTCTCCGTCACGTACGGTGCCAGCGGCTCAAACCGGGACACCGCCGTCGAACTTATCAACAGGCTCCTGCTGGAAACCACGCTCCGGCCGCTGGCGCACCTGACCTGCGTGGGCAACACGCCGGACGAACTGGCAGAGATCATCGGGGACCTGCTGGACACCGGGGTACGTGGCATCCTGGCGCTCCGCGGCGACCAGCCCCAGGACGGCGCAAAGCCGGTCGCCGGGTCACTGCGGTATGCGCAGGACCTGATCGAACTCATCCGCCGAGTGGAACAGCGGCGCTCGGCGCTGCTGTGCGCGGGCAAAATCGCTGTGGGCGTGGCCGCGTACCCCACCAGGCACCCGGAGTCACCCAGTGAGGCGCACGACGTCGAGGTGCTGCTCGCCAAGCAACGGTCCGGTGCCGACTTCGCCATCACCCAGGTCTACTTCCGCACCGAGCAGTACGCGGACCTCATCAGCCGGGCCCGTCGCGCCGGGGTCACCATCCCCATCATCCCGGGCGTGATGCCACTGACCAGCCTGCGCCGCGTCACCCGGCTCGGCGAACTGGCAGGCGTTCAGCCGGCACCGGAACTCCTGGCCCGCCTGGCCGCCGCCGATACTGACGCCGAACGGCACCGGATCGGCGTCCGGGCAACGGTTGACCTGGCCAACGCGGCCCTCGACGCCGGCGCACCCGGCATCCACCTCTACACGTTCAACGAACACGTGAGCGCGCTGGAGGTGCTGGACAAACTGGCACTTCCGCGCCACGTCCGTTCAGTTGGCCGCCGCAGCGCCGTTGTCCGTTCCAGCGCCGCAGCCCGTTCCACATCTACCGCACGCCAGCTGGCCAGCTGACGCGCCGCCCCCACACACCATTCGCAGCTTCCACCAACACCGCAAGGAATTTCCCATGACTGAACAGAACACCCCCGCCACTCCTTTCCCGGCCGCCTCGCTCCTGGGCTACCCGCGCATCGGCCGCCGCCGCGAGCTGAAGAAAGCCGTCGAGGCCTACTGGGCCGGCAAGATCGACGCCGCAGCACTGGACGCCGCCGCCAAGGAAATCCAGCTGTCTATCGCCAAGCGACTGCAGGAACTCGGCCTCACCGAAGCCGCAGCCGTGCCGGGCACATTCTCCTACTACGACCAGGTACTGGACGCCACCGCGCACCTCGGCGCCGTGCCGGCCCGCTTCGGCAAGCTCCTCAACGCTGAGGGACAGCTGGACATCGACGGTTACTTCACCCTGGCCCGGGGCAACTCGGAAGAGCAGCCGCTGGAGATGACCAAGTGGTTCGACACCAACTACCACTACCTGGTGCCGGAGATCGGCCCGGAGACCGAGTTCACCCTCGCCTCCAACCGCATCGTGGAGGAATTCGAGTTCGCCCTCGCCAACGGCATCGAGACCCGCCCGTACATCGTGGGCCCGGTGACCTACCTCCTGCTTTCCAAGGCCTCCGACGGCGCCCCGGCCGGCTTCGCGCCGCTGTCCCGTCTCGAGGACGTCCTGCCGGTCTACGTGCAGCTGCTCGAAAAGCTCGCCGCCGCAGGCGCAAGCTGGATCCAGCTGGACGAGCCTGCCCTGGTTGTTGACCAGGACACCCCGGCCGCCGAAATCGAAGCCGCCGTGGCCCGCGCCTACAAGGTGCTCTCCGGCGTAGCCAAGCGCCCGCAGATCCTCGTCTCCACCCCGTACGGCGCTTTGGACGGTCAGCTCGGTACGCTGGCCGCCACCAACATCGATGCCCTGCACATCGACGCCTTCAAGGGCGCCGTCCCCTCCGCCGCAGCCCTTGCCGCCCTGGGGAACAAGACCCTGGTTGCCGGCGTGGTTGACGGCCACAACATCTGGCGCAACGACCTCGCCGTCTCCGCCGGCAAGCTGGACGAACTGAAGGCTGCGGCCGGCAAGCTGGCGGTCAGCACCTCCACCTCCACCCAGCACGTCCCGCACGATGTTGCCGAAGAAGGACAGCTCTCCGACGAGCTCCGGAGCTGGCTTGCCTTCGCCGACCAGAAGGCTGTTGAGGTCAAGACCCTCGCGTCCTACCTGGCCGACCCGTCCTCGGCCAAGGCCGCCATCGACGAAGCCTCCGCCGTCATCGCAGCCCGCGCAGCCGCCAAGGGTGTTCACCGCGACGACGTCCGGGCTCGCAGCGCGGCCCTGACCGCCGCCGACTTCAGCCGCTCGGCGTACGCAGTGCGTGAAGCTGCCCAGGAAGAGGCCCTGCACCTGCCGCCGCTGCCCACCACCACCATCGGCTCCTTCCCGCAGACCTCGGAAATCCGTTCGGCCCGCGCCCGCAACAACAAGGGCGATCTCACCAACGGGCAGTACGAGCAGCTCATGAAGGATGAGATCAAGCGCGTGGTGGAGCTGCAGGAAGAGCTCGGCTACGACGTCCTGGTGCACGGCGAGCCCGAGCGCAACGACATGGTGCAGTACTTCGCCGAGAACCTCGACGGCTTCGATGTCACGGTCCACGGCTGGGTCCAGTCCTATGGCTCACGCTGCACGCGCCCGTCCATCCTCTGGGGCGACGTCACGCGCAGCGCCCCCATCACCGTTGCCTGGGCCGAATACGCTCAGTCGCTGACCAGCAAGCCCATGAAGGGCATGCTCACCGGTCCGGTCACCATCCTGGCCTGGTCCTTCGTCCGCGACGATCAGCCGCTGGGCGAGACCGCCAACCAGGTGGGCCTGGCCCTGCGCGACGAAATCGCGGACCTCGAAGCTGCCGGCATCAAGGTCATCCAGGTGGACGAGCCTGCTCTCCGCGAACTCCTGCCGCTGCGCAAGGCAGACCACGCCGCGTACCTGAAGTGGTCGGTGGACTCGTTCCGCCTGGCCACCGCCGGCGCAGCGGACGCCACCCAGATCCACACCCACCTCTGCTACTCGGAGTTCGGCGTGATCATCGACGCGATCGACGGCCTCGACGCCGACGTCACCTCCATCGAAGCGGCACGTTCCCGCATGGAGGTTGTCCACGACCTCGAGGCGCACCGCTTTGGCCGCGGCGTTGGTCCGGGCGTCTACGACATCCACTCACCGCGTGTTCCGGGCGAAGCCGAAGTCACCGAACTGCTGGCCACCGCCGTGAAGCACGTCCCGTCCCGCCAGCTTTGGGTCAACCCGGACTGCGGCCTGAAGACCCGCGGCTACGCCGAGACCGAAGAGTCCCTGCGCAACCTGGTCAAGGCAACCAAGACGGTCCGTGCAGGCCTGCTGGCATCCGCTAAGTAACAACGGTTTCGACAAGCTCAACCACGTCGACGACGGCGGCCGGTCACCTTAAAGTGGCCGGCCGCCGTCGGGCGTTAAGTTCTGGTGGTTGAGCTTGTCGAAACCTCAGGATTCCCAGAGGATTTCGTCGTCCACTACGCCGTCTTCGTCGGCGGAGGCCACCAGTACCTCGTCCGTGAAGTGGGCGCCGAGGGTGAAGTCCAGGACGAAGTAGCGCTCGGGCTGGCCCGGGTAGATGCCCACGTGGCCGAGCTTGAGGGCTTTGAGGAACACGTCGGGGGTGAGCTGGCTGCGCTCCTCCACGCCGAAGATCCTCTGAAGAGTCTCGGTCTTAAGGGCGCTGCAATGGAAATTGAGGTATTCCTGCGGGCTGGTGCCTTCCTGGCCCAGCTCTTCGGCGATCATTTCCCTTACCTCATCCACTAGCTCGGGGAGGAATCGCAGCCGGTAGTCAACTTTGTGCATGGCTGCTTCGTCGAAATGGTCGTGCGCGTTGATATTCAGGTCGAGTTCCAGCGTTTGGCCCCCGAGCTCGTGTTTGGCGGCGACGTTGTGGTCCCTGCCGTGGTTGAGCTCAATTTCTCCAAAGTGCTGGCTCGCTACCCTGTTCATACCTTCAACATAGTCCCCAAGCGCTGAGCATTCCAGCGTTAGGGACTATTTGCCTGCGGCCCCCAGACCCGCCAGCGTTTCCTCGAGCAGGTCCACAAACAGCTGCACCCGGGCGGTCTTCTTCTCGTTGATGAGCAGCGCGAAGACGTTCCGCGCCAGGCGGATCTCCGGAACATCCAGCACCACCACACCCGCCGGACGGTTATGCAGAGCCAGTTCCGGAACAAGGGCAGCCCCCAGCCCGGCCGCAGCCATTTCCAGGCTGGCGTGGAAATCGTCGCTGTGCGCCACCACCCGGGGATACAGGTTGCAGCTGGCAAAAAGCCGCTCGATCACCACGGCGTCCGGGGTCCCGGGGTGGTGCATGATCCACGGGAGTTCGGACAGGTGGTCCGCCGCCACCTTGGCGTCCCGGCCGAAGCCCCAGCCCGACGGAAGCACCACACGGAAGTTGTCATCGCCGATCCACTGACGGTTGATGGTGTGCGGCCAGGCGAGCCCGGACTGGCCCACCTGGAAGACCAGCGCCACATCCAGGCCCCCGCCGGTGCGCAGGCCCTGGATGGTCTGGGAGGGCTCGGCCACGGACACCCGGAGATCGATGCCCAGGTCCTTCCACGCCGGATTCTTCAGGATCCGGGGCAGGACGTAGGTGGCCAGGCTGGGGAAGATGCCGAGCCGCAGTTCCTGGCTGGTGCTGCTGTGGGTCTTGGCGGCGGCGGCCATCAGCGCTTCGATGTCCGTGAGCACTTTCGCAGCGTGCCGGGTCATCACGATGGCAGCCTCCGTGGGGACCACGCTGCGGGCTGAGCGCTGGAAGAGGATGACGCCGGCTTCGCGTTCCAGGGCGGACATCTGCTGGGAGACCGCCGATGCCGTGTACCCCAGGCGCGCCGCGGCGGCGGCGAATGAACCCAGCCGGGTAACCTCAAGGAGTGTCTTCAGATGTACGGGATTTACCAAGGCTGTCCTTCGGTCAGAGCCGCATGAGCCCTGCGGTACGGCGGGTCTGAAAGGTCCGCTTCATTCTGGCACAAAGATTCCTGGAATCTCACTCATCCGCAGGCCCAGCGGCGACGAACTGCCCCTAGAGAGTTTGCACCGAGCAAATGCATCACGCAGTCCGAGTAGAGGAGCAGAACAGTGTCTTTGGCAGGGAACCTGGGCGCCAAGCCGGAAGGGCGGCGAATCGCCGTCGTGGGCAGCGGAGTGGCCGGACTGACGGCCGCCTACGTGCTGAACCGGCATGACCGTGTCACTCTCTTCGAGGCGGACGGCAGGCTGGGCGGCCACGCCCACACGCACAGCGTCCCGCAGCGGGACGGCTCCACGTTCGGCATCGACACCGGCTTCATTGTCCATAACGAGCGGACCTATCCCACCCTGCTTCGGCTGTTTGCCGAACTGGGCGTGGAAACCCAGGACTCCGAAATGAGCATGTCCATCCGGTGTGACGGGTGCGGCCTGGAGTTCGCCGGGGCCCGCGACGGCGGGAAAGGGATCATCGCCCGGCCGTCCAGCCTGCTGCGCGGCCGCTACCTGCTGATGCTGGTGGAGGTCATGCGCTTCTACCGCCGGGCGCGGGCGCTGATCGAGGCGGGGGAAGCGTCCGACGGCGGTCCTTCTGACGGTGCCGAGCTGACCCTCGGCGAATTCCTCGCCAGGGAGCGTTTCAGTGCCTACTTCAGCTCCCATTTCATGACACCGGTGGTGAGCGCGGTCTGGTCCTGCGATCCCACCACGGCCCTGTCCTATCCGGCGCGGTACCTTTTCACCTTCCTGAACCACCACGGCATGCTGGGTGTTAAAGGCTCGCCGCAGTGGCGGACCGTCACCGGCGGGTCGCGGCAGTATGTGGAGAAGCTGGCCGCCACGCTGCCGGATATCAGGCTCAACAGCCCTGTCACCGCCATTCGGCGCCACGCCCTCGGCGTTGAAGTGGACACCGGGCAGGGAGTAGAAGACTTCGAGGCAGTAGTCATCGCTACGCACCCGGCGCAGGCGCTCACCTTCCTGGCAGATGCCACGCCGGCCGAAATAGAAGCCCTCGGCGCGATGCCGTACTCGGTCAACCACACCGTCTTCCACCGGGACCCCGCCGTCCTGCCCGCAGCGGACAACGCCCGGGCGTCCTGGAACTACCGGCTCCCCGACTGCGATGCGCGGCCGGACAAGGTCCTGGTCAGTTACGACCTCACCCGGCTCCAGCGCCTGCAGCCAGCGGACGGCCGGCCGTACCTGGTCAGCCTGGGAGAGTCCGACCTGATCGGCGAGGACCAGGTCCTGGCGCGCATGGTGTACGAGCACCCGCAATACACGCCGGAATCCCTGCGGGCGCAGCAACAGATTGCCGCCCTGAGCGATGACCGCATCGCCTACGCCGGGGCGTACCTGGGCTGGGGCTTCCACGAAGACGGCGCGCTGTCCGGTGTCCGTGCCGCCGCGAGCCTGGGGCGCACCTGGGACACGCCCGGGGTGGGGTCACTGGAGCCCGTGCTGCTGGCAGCCACGGAGGACACATGAGCCCCACGGCAGCCATCTACCGCACGTCCGTCTCCCATGTGCGGCAGACCCCGCTGAAGAATGCGTTCACCTACCGGAGTTACAGCTGGTTTGTGGACGTGGACCGGCTTCCGCAACTGCCCCGGTTACTGCGGCCGCTGGCTGTTTTCAGCTCCTCAGACCATTTAGGTGATCCCGCCGCATCCCTCCGCAGCAACGTGGAACGGTTCCTACGGACCCAGGGGTTAGAGCCCGACGGCGGACCCATCCGGATGCTGTCCAGTGCCCGGGTGGCGGGCTACGTGTTCAACCCGCTCACCCTCTTCTGGTGCTACCGGATGTCCGGCGAGCTGCAGTGCGCTATCGCCGAGGTCCACAACACCTACGGCGAACGCCACTGCTACCTCCTGGAGACGGACGCCTCCGGCCGGGCCAGTGTTCCCAAAGCTTTTTACGTCTCACCCTTCAACGATGTTGACGGGCAGTACCGGATGAAGGTGCCGCCCCCGGAGGAACGGCTGTCCCTTTCCATTGTCCTGGAGCGGGAAGGGCACCGCCCCTTCATCGCCACTGTGGACGGGGACAGGCGTCCGGCCACCGTCAGGAACATCCTGGCAGCGGCCGTCGCGGTTCCGGCCGCGCCGCTGCTGGCATCCGCGCTGATCCGTTTTCAGGGCGTTAAACTCTGGGCAAGGCGTCTGCCCGTCGTCAAAAGGCCACACCACCCCTCACAGGAGGCAGTTCAATGACAATGACCGACGAGAACGGAACGGCCGCTGCGCAGGTTCCCGCCGCAAAGTCCACCCGGCACCCGCTGGCAGGCAACAGCGCTGCCGGGGTACCGGCGTCGCCGGCCACCATCGATCCGGACGTCTGGCCCGGTGTTGCGCACGCGCCGTCGGGCACTAAGGCCGCTGTTGCCGGAAAGGCGGCGGGCCTGCTGTTCAGGGCAGCAGTCCGACGGCTGCCCATGCGTGTGGCCTATCCGGACGGTGCAGTCCTGGGCACCGGCGGCTCCGAGGCGCCGGTCATGAACATGCTCCGCCCGGAAGCGTTCGAACGGCGGATCGGGGACAACGGCCTGATCGGGCTGGGCGAATCGTTCATGGCGGGGGATTGGGAAGCATCCGATCTTGCCGGCGTACTGGAAGTCTTCGCGGGATCCGTGGGCACGCTGATCCCCAAGCCGCTGCAGACGCTCCGGACCCTGTACCTGCCCCGCACCCCGAGGCGGGAACGCAACGAAGAGCAGAACACGCGCAGCAACATCTCACGCCACTACGATCTGTCCAACGAGCTCTTCTCGAACTTCCTGGACACCACCATGAGCTACTCCGCGGCCCTGTTCCCCCCGAGTGAGGAAGCACTGGACTCGGTCCCCTGGGACGCTTTGGCGGAAGGGCAGCAGGTGAAGATTGACAGGCTGCTGGACAAGGCCGGCGTCGGAGCCGGGACCAGGCTGCTGGAGATCGGCACCGGCTGGGGTGAACTGGCACTCCGGGCGGCCGCCCGCGGTGCCACGGTCTACAGCGTGACACTGTCCAGCGAACAACGGGACCTGGCGCAGGAACGGATCGCGGCCGCCGGCTACGCGGACCAGGTCACGGTGGCACTGCAGGACTACCGGGCGGTGGAGGGCGAGTTCGACGCCGTCGTGTCCGTGGAGATGATCGAGGCGGTTGGCTATGAGTACTGGCCCATCTATTTCCAGACCATCGACCGGGTGCTGGCCCCCGGCGGGAAAGTTGCCATCCAGGCCATCACCATGCCGCACGGGCGCATGCTGGCCACGCGCAACGCCTACACCTGGGTGCACAAGTACATCTTCCCGGGCGGATTCCTGCCCTCCGTGCGGGCCATCGAGAGCGTGACACAGCAGCACACCACACTCCGGGTGCGGGAGCGGATGGGCATGGGCGACCACTATGCGGCCACACTGCGCCTGTGGGAGGAGCGGTTCGTTGCGCGCTCGCAGGAGGTTCGTGAGCTGGGGTTCGATGCCGTCTTCCAGCGGATGTGGCTGTTCTACCTGAGCTACTCCCGGGCAGGTTTCCAGTCCGGCTACCTGGACGTGCAGCAGATTGTGCTGGACCGCCGGGAGGCCCAGCTGTAGCCGATTAGGTTCATCACGTCGCCAGGGGGTCCCGAAGGTTTCGTCGGGGCCATTTGGTGTTCCCCGGCACTGGATGTAGTGCCTCGCCGCTAGGCGCGACACGCCGCCCAGCAGGCGACACGCGGGGCGATAATTGTGGCTAAGTACTCCACAGGGTGTGGATGTCGTCCGCAAAAATCGCTGGAATCCGGGACATTTTGCGGCCCCTGCCTGTGGATTAAAAGTGCATAAAATGACATACTTGTAATACATCATCTTGGGGTTCCGGAGAGCCGTCTGCACTACATGTAGTATCGATGTACAGCTTGGGCGGGACAAAGACGAGCGAAGATTTCGATAGAGGGGACAGGGAACCATGACCGTTACGGTTTACACAAAACCTGCTTGTGTGCAGTGCAACGCCACCTACCGTGCGCTGGACAAAAAGGGCATCGCTTACCAGAGCGTTGACATTTCACAGGACGCCGAGGCGCTCGAGCGCCTGAAGGCGCTGGGCTACATGCAGGCACCTGTTGTGGTCACGGACCAGGACCACTGGTCAGGCTTCCGCCCGGACAAGATCGAGGAACTGGCACTGGCTGCTGTTTCCTCCGTGGCCTGAGGCCACCACTCTTAGCCATTCGGCAATCTTCGATCCCACACATGAGGTGACTCCCGTGGCAATACTGGCAGTGGCCGGGGCCCCAGTGGCCCAGGTACTGCCTGTCACCACGCAGAGCCAGCTCATCTACTTTTCCTCGACCTCCGAGAACACCAGCCGCTTCGCCGCGAAGCTGGGACGGGAGTTGGCACGGATCCCGCTCCATGCAAAGGACGCGCCGCTGGTCGCCACCCGGCCGTTCGTGCTGGTGGTGCCCACTTACGGTGGCACCGGGGGAGAGGGCTCGGTGCCCAAGCAGGTCATCCGCTTCCTGAACAACCCGCAGAACAGGCACCTGATCCGCGGGGTTATCGGTGCTGGCAACACAAACTTTGGGGACAACTACTGCATGGCCGCGGACATCATCGCCGCGAAATGCCACGTACCCCGGCTATACAGATTTGAACTTATGGGCACGCCAGAAGACGTTGCCCGCGTAAACAATGGATTGGACACGTTTTGGACACGACTGTCGCAGACACAGAAGTAACCAGGGCCGGAGGCCTGGGCGCCGCAGCTGACGAAAAGCGGAGTGCGGCCGTCGAAAAGGCCGAGATGCCGGCCGCGTACAAGGGCCTGGGTTATCACGAGCTCAATGCCATGCTCAACCTTTACGGCCCGAACGGTGAGATCCAGTTCGAAGCGGACCGCGAGGCTGCGCACCAGTACTTCCTGCAGCACGTGAACAACAACACCGTGTTTTTCCACGACCTCGAGGAAAAGCTCGACTACCTCGTCAAGAACGAGTACTACGAGCGCGAAACCCTCGACCAGTACACGATGAACTTCATCCGCGAGCTCTACAAGCGCGCCTACAAGAAGAAGTTCCGCTTCGAGACCTTCCTCGGAGCCTTCAAGTTCTACACCTCGTACACGCTGAAGACCTTCGACGGCAAGCGTTTTCTGGAGCGCTACGAGGACCGCGTCTGCATGGTGGCCCTGCACCTGGCCCGCGGCGATGAGCAGCTCGCCACCCAGATGATGGACGAGATCATCGAAGGCCGCTTCCAGCCGGCCACCCCCACGTTCCTGAACGCCGGCAAGCGCCAGCGCGGTGAGCTGGTCTCCTGCTTCCTGCTCCGCATCGAAGACAACATGGAGTCGATCGGCCGCTCCATCAACTCCGCGCTGCAGCTCTCCAAGCGCGGCGGCGGCGTCGCCTTCGCCCTGACCAACATCCGCGAGGTCGGCGCCCCGATCAAGCAGATCGAGAACCAGTCCTCCGGCGTCATCCCCGTGATGAAGCTCCTCGAGGACAGCTTCTCCTACGCCAACCAGCTCGGTGCCCGCCAGGGTGCGGGAGCTGTGTACCTGCACGCGCACCACCCGGACATCTACCGCTTCCTGGACACCAAGCGCGAGAACGCGGACGAGAAGATCCGCATCAAGACCCTCTCCCTCGGCGTTGTCATCCCGGACATCACCTTCGAGCTGGCCAAGAAGGACGAGGACATGTACCTGTTCTCGCCGTACGACGTCGAACGCGTCTACGGCATGCCGTTCTCCGACGTCTCGGTCACCGAGAAGTACTACGAGATGGTGGATGACTCCCGGATCAAGAAGACCAAGATCAAGGCGCGCGAATTCTTCCAGACCCTCGCGGAGATCCAGTTCGAATCAGGCTACCCGTACATCATGTTCGAGGACACCGTGAACCGGGAAAACCCGATTGACGGCAAGATCATCATGTCCAACCTGTGCTCAGAGATCCTCCAGGTCTCCCAGCCCACCACGTACAACGATGACCTGTCCTACGAGACCACCGGCAAGGACATTTCCTGCAACCTGGGCTCGCTGAACATCGCGAAGGCCATGGACTCGCCGGACTTCGGCCTGACCATCGAGACGGCCATCCGGTCCCTCTCGGCCGTCTCGGACATGTCTAACATCACCTCGGTGCCCTCGATCGCCCGCGGCAACGACCAGTCCCACGCAATCGGCCTCGGCCAGATGAACCTGCACGGCTACCTGGCCCGCGAGCGGGTTCACTACGGTTCCGAAGAGGGCCTGGACTTCACCAACATCTACTTCTACTCTGTGGTGTTCCACGCCGTCCGCGCCTCCAACCTGCTGGCCATCCAGACCGGCCAGACCTTCGGCGGCTTCGAGAAGTCCAAGTACGCCTCCGGCGAGTTTTTCGACAAGTACACCAACCAGGAATGGGTCCCGCAGACGGCCAAGGTTGCCGAACTGTTCAAGAACATCCACATCCCCACCCAGGATGACTGGCGTGAGCTGAAGGCTTCCGTCATGGAGCACGGCATCTACAACCAGAACCTGCAGGCTGTCCCGCCGACCGGCTCGATCTCCTACATCAACAACTCCACCTCCTCGATCCACCCGGTGGCGTCCAAGATCGAGATCCGCAAGGAAGGCAAGCTGGGCCGCGTGTACTACCCGGCGCCGTACCTCACCAACGACAACCTGGAGTACTACCAGGACGCGTACGAAATCGGCTACGAGAAGGTCATCGACACCTACGCTGCCGCCACCCAGCACGTGGACCAGGGCCTGTCCCTGACGCTGTTCTTCAAGGACACCGCCACCACGCGCGACATCAACAAGGCCCAGATCTACGCCTGGAAGAAGGGCATCAAGACCATCTACTACATCCGTCTCCGCCAGCTCGCGCTGGAGGGAACTGAGGTTGATGGCTGCGTCAGCTGCATGCTTTAATCTTCAACTAAATTGATCCGGTACGACGGCGGGCGCCCGCCCGTCGTCGTACGCTTTAACTCAAGAACTAACCCAACTTTTAGGGGATGACATGACCGAAAAGGTCAAGCTGCTCAGCCACGTCGAGGCCATCAACTGGAACCGCATCCAGGACGACAAGGACGTGGATGTCTGGAACCGACTGGTCAATAACTTCTGGTTGCCGGAGAAGATCCCGCTGTCCAATGACGTGCAGTCGTGGGCGACGCTGACTCCGGACGAGCAGCAGCTCACCATGCGTGTGTTCACGGGCCTGACTCTGCTGGACACCATCCAGGGCACCGTGGGCGCCGTCTCCTTGATACCGGATGCGATCACGCCGCACGAGGAAGCCGTCTACACGAACATCGCGTTCATGGAGTCCGTGCACGCCAAGAGCTACTCCTCGATCTTCTCCACGCTGGCCTCCACCAAGGAGATCGACGAGGCATTCCGCTGGTCCACCGAGAATCAGAACCTTCAGAAGAAGGCCCAGATCGTCATGGACTACTACCAGGGCGATGATCCCCTGAAGCGCAAGGTGGCCTCCACCCTGCTGGAGAGCTTCCTGTTCTACTCCGGTTTCTACCTGCCCATGTACTGGTCCTCACGGGCCAAGCTGACGAACACCGCTGACCTGATCCGCCTGATCATCCGTGATGAGGCCGTGCACGGTTACTACATCGGGTACAAGTTCCAGAAGGGCCTGGAGGGCCTGTCCGAGGAGCGCAAGCAGGAGATCAAGGACTACACGTTCGAGCTGCTTTTCGAGCTGTATGAAAACGAAGTCCAGTACACGCACGACCTTTACGACTCCGTCGGCCTGGCCGAGGACGTCAAGAAGTTCCTGCACTACAACGCCAACAAGGCGCTGATGAACCTGGGCTACGAGGCCATGTTCCCGGCGTCCGTCACCGATGTGAACCCGGCGATCCTGTCCGCGCTGTCGCCCAACGCGGACGAGAACCACGACTTCTTCTCGGGGTCCGGTTCGTCGTATGTGATCGGTAAGGCCGTCAATACTGAGGATGATGACTGGGACTTCTAGCTAATTTTTGCCGGCTGCCCGGCAATACTTTGAGGACCTGGACACAAGGGACTCCGCACGCTTTGTGCGGAGTCCCTTGTATAATGGCGACCCCCCCGTGGATTCGGCGTACGGGTAGGGGTGGGGCAGAGGCGGTCGCTGGCGGGCTTCACTCGGCAGGTTATCTCGCAGTGAAGTAGGCGTACAGGCCGTCTTCTCCCACCCGGTCTTGGTGTCGCCAGTGCGCTACGAGCAGATGCTTGACGCGTTGGAAGAAGTCGAGGACATTGCTGCGTTCGACGCAGCAATGGCTGAAGAGGGCGAGAACATTCCTTGGGCCCAAGTGAAGGCGGACCTCGGCTGGGCACGACCAACTACAGGATTGAGCTGCGACCAGCAGCCGTCCGGGCACTCAGGAAGCTTCATCCGGAGGATCGGGAGCGAATTCACGGCGCAATAGCGCTTTTGGGTCAAGATCCACGGCCGCCCAAGGCAATCGCCTTGAGCAGCCGTCCGGGTTACCGAATCCGTGAAGGTGATTATCGGATCATCTATAGGGTCCAGGACGACATTCTCTTGGTTGTGGGGGTCAACTTGGGGCACAGGCGGGACATTTACCAGAAGTAGGCCCCAACTGCAGCTAGTTGGCCAAAGTCCTAAACCGTTTCTCAACGTCGGAAAGAACTGGACCGTTTCCAGTGCCGCCCCTGATCAAGTTCAGAAGAGGCTGAACGGCAGCATCCGCAGAGCGGAGTAAGCCGCCGTCAACTGCGACGTACGGTCATCCTCGGAATGTTGCACTGCACAGGGCCCCCGCACGCAACGGCGTGCGGGGTTCTTGGGTCTGATCCTGCTGGCGGACGCCTAACAGCCAGCGGGGTTCCCACGCATCCCGGCCTGCGACAGTTCGGCTTCGAGTTTCGCTGATGCTGGGCAGGGTCGATACGAATACTTCGGGAAGAGACCTGACAACTTCGGATTCTCATTCGGCCACAACAAGGCAGCCCAGTCCTAAATTATCGAAGTGTCGGACAAGCTGATCTTGGAACCCTCGTTCATTCCGTTGCAGTAAGGATGAGCGCAGCGGTCCGTGTCCGACCATTCATGCACAAGCGATCGCGCACCGACCAGCCATGCTCACGGTCCATCGTTCGCGCTGCGGATTCTCCGATATCGCCGCCGTAAAGTCCTCCGCGACCGTGTAGGCACTGTTGCCGGGACTCCCGTTCCCGGCAGCGGCGGTGAGGTGGAGTGGTAGCTGTGGCCGGTGGGGGTGCTGAGCATGAAGCGGTGCCTTGGCCCGGGGCTGGGCCTTGCCTTCCAACCCGGTATCTCTTTGGTGTGGTTGCAGGCTTCGCACAGGCCGGCACCGTTGCCCAGGCTGGTGGTCCCGTCAAGGTGCCACGGAACGATGTGGTCGAAATGCCGGATGGGCGCGTCGCAGTAAGGCGTCCGGCAGGTGTCATCACGGGACTGGATGAAGCGCCGCAGTCCTGCCGGGAAGAGCCGGGCCCGGGAGTCCATTGCTACGAGTTCGCCAGTGCCCGGCGCCGTGTAGAGCCGGCGGACCCACGCCTTCAGCTCCTGGCCGTGCCCAGGCTCGGCCGAATTGACCTTGGTTCGTGCCCAGCCTGCCGGCACGATGCCGTAGCCGACAAGCCTGGCGGGTTCGCTGTCGCCCTGGAAGAGCGTGCGGTCGGTCATGATCAGCTGTATCTCGACTCCGGATATGCCGCCCGGAACGCCCGTGGTCCGTTCGACAAGGGCATCGGCCATGAGCTGGGCACGGGAACGGGTGTCGCCGTCCGCGTGAAATGAATCGGCATGGCGGCTCAGCGCCGCGTAGACCGCTACGCCCTCAGCGACAGGAAGCAATGCGGTCAGGTACGTCATTGTGTCCGGTGCCGGGCGCAGGCTGACGTGACGCTCGGTTGCCGCATGGCTGGCCCGCTGCGTGACGGTGCGTGGATCACGGCGATAGGACGCAGCCCGGGCAGCGGCGATGAGTGCTTTGTCCCCTGCGCCCGCGAAGGTCCCGGTATCTGCTGACAGCTCTTCATCCACGGCGCAACGGTCTGCAGCACTCAGGCACGCAGTTTCTTTCACCAGCAGTGTGGCGCGCCATTCGTTCAGCTGGCCTGTGTCCAGGGCTGCCAGGGTGTGCGGCATTTCCGTAACCAACGCCTTGGCCAGACCCAAAAGCCTGCTGCCGCGGGCAGGGGACTCGCGCCTGGCGAGGGCGATCTGGGCGGCAACGCCCTGGCCCAGATCCGTCGCGGGAGTACCAGACGCGGCCTGAGCCCGGCGCTCAACGCCGTCGAACGCCACGGCAACCCGGGCCTGGGCGCCAGCTACCGCGGACTTGAGGTCCTCGAGTCCCCGCAGCTGCTCGATCAGTCCGGCCCTGTCCGCAGCCGGCCGCATGCAACTAACGGCGGCAATCAGTTCCTGCACTCCGGCGCCGAGCGCAGCAGCGCCGCTTGCCGCCGTCGTCCGCGTTAGGAAATCCTGAATCCCATCCATAACCAGATTCTGCCAGCCACCTCTGACATTTCGGTCTCGTGCCAATTGGGACTGGGCTGCGGCCCGCTGCCAGGCGGGGCCGCAGCCGGCGTCGGTGATTTCTAGCGTGTGGATGTTGCGGACGCGTTCGACGGGCGTGGCCACGGACCCGTGATGGCGAGAGTGAAGCCGGGTGACTGGATGTTGGCGAAGAGCCACTTCCCGTCCTTGCTGAATGCCGGGCCACAGAACTCGGAATCGTTGTACTCGTTCCGGGCCAGCGGGTAGGACATGCCCTGGTCGGTGACGCCCACCAGGTGCGAGATGCCGTTCCCGTCCTCGGCCAGGATCAGTCCGCCCTGAGGTGCCACGGTGATGTTGTCGGGGCCGTCGAATGCGCCCTCCTTGTCCGGGTTGGGCTTGACGCCGAAAATGGTGGTCAGCGTGACGGTCTCCGGGGCAGGGTCGTAGTGCCAGACCTGGCCGTCGTGTTCGTTGACTGACCCGTCGGCGGTGAGGGCGAAGCTCGAGACGAAGTACGCGCCGCCGTCGCCCCACCACTGGCCCTCAAGCTTGCGCGAGCGGGTGATTTCATCGTTTGTGAACTGCTTCCGCACGGAGGTGGTGCGCGCGTCGCGGTCCGGGACATCCACCCATTCCACCTTGAAGCGTGTTCCCACCTTGGTCGCGGCGGAAAGGTCCTTGACGTGGGTGGAACCGAGGAAGCACTTCATGGCCTGCAGCCTGCCCGCGACGTCGCCGCCGGCGGACTGGGCGAGGGCCAGCAACTTGCCGTTGCCGGCGGCGAAGCCTGCCGGCGGGGTCCAGCGCAGGTAGAGGCCGTTCGGGTTGCCGGCGTCCTCGGTGAGGTAGATCTGGGTGGTGACGGGGTCGACGGCGACAGCTTCGTGGGAGTACCGGCCCAAGAATTTCAGCGCGATGGCCGAGAATCCGATGTTGGCCTCGCGGCTGGCGGGGTCCACCTCCAAGACGTAACCGTGGTCCTTGGTGTTGGTGCCGGCGCGGGCTTCGGTTTCCTCGCAGGTGATCCAGGTGCCCCCCGGTGAGATGCCGCCGGCGCAGTTGTTGTTGGTGCCGGCGACGGAGGTGTACTGCCCCATGCGCATACCATTGGCGTCGACAATGAGGGTGGACGTGCCGCCCTGGGCGCCGGGATCGTAGGTGAGGCCCTCGACCTCAACCGGGAATGGGGATTGGACATGGAAATGCTCCGCATGAGGTTCGGGGTTTCGGAACCTCACGAGTCTGCCCCGCACTGATGAACAGCGGGCCACATGTAAATGACGGGAGGTTGGTTCGGTTCCGGGTGCCGGCATCGGCAGCGTAGTGTCCTCGAGCGGCTGCTTCTCTGGGACTACCTATTAGGTCTAGAATGGTGGCGGCAGCCGCGGAGCGATGGCACGGGGTTGCGCTTGGGTCTGCAGCACTGACCCCCTTCTTGTCTGCCCTTGGTGGCTCGTTCCCGTCGGCCGTGCGGTCCTCCCCGGTTGGCGGTGGCCCAATCCGCAGGTGTCGGAAGCAGCCTTGATGCCCGGACGGGCATCAGTAGAGGGGGAGATCGTGTCCTTGCCCGCCGGGCCATACCAGAGCCCAGAACCGTATACAGCCGCCGTTCACAACGCCGGACATGCACTGGGCTGCATCGCTATGGGGTGCTCCGTGCAGTCCCATGTCACGAGCCAGGTGTGCCGGGGGAACCCGTTTGGTATGACGCATGAGCCTGACCGTTTCAGTTGGGCGGTGATCTGCTGGACCGGCCCGGCAGCCGAAGCGGTGCTGGCCACCCATTCCGGTACCCCAGTCCAGGATGCGGCGGAGTGGATCTGGGCCCTCTACCAGGCTGGCTGTTCGGCCAGCTTGGCATCCGGTGAGCACCCCGAGCCGGCGTCCACTGACCCGGCCGTGATAGCAGTGGCCCTGTCCGTTGCCGATGCGAACTGGACCAGCATTGACCGGATCGCTTCCGCGCTCACCGGAACGGCTCTGCCCGGGCACCGGATGCCACCGCTCAGCCCACGGCTGGCCGGGCACCTGATCGGAAGCAGGACCGGCGCGGATATCGCCGCTGCCTTCGGCATCTGGGAGGCAGCCATCGCCGAGGTCAAGGAATACCGCCGCCAGGCTGCCGGGATGCGTGGGCCCTAAAGCCACGCGGTCCACAAACGCGCACACCAAGACCCACCGCCGTTCCTAGCCACCGTTCAGGTCGAAGTCCAGATCCAGATCCTCGGGGGAGAGAAGCTTCCGCCAGGTGGAGGCCACCCGGGCGGTGGGCAGTTCTGATGCGATGGGCATCCGGTCTGCGGCCACGAGTTGGTCAAGGTCCAGTCCGGTCAGAGCCGCAATGTCCCGGATGGGCACCTGGAAGGTCCGGAACGGACCCAGCGGGGGAGCCTCATCAACGGCGCCCGGTCGGGGCACGTCAGGCAAATCGGCCAGCTGGGGTGCCTGGTCCACGATGTAGCCGGTGGCGGCAAGCTCACCGTCCTGGAGGAATATTGCGACTTTGAAGAACAGCAGCGGAATGTCCACGCCCCGGTACACCGGATCGGTATCCCCGAAGATGGGCCCGGTAAACACAATCAGTCGGCGGCCGTAGTCTGCGGCATGCTTCAGCAGGTACGACTCCATGCCCAGCCACAGGTCCATGCCCCTGGTTGAACTTCGCTGCCTGCGGTGCCGCGTTCGTGTAGTGGAAAGTGTCCTTGTTCGCCTGCGCTGCCTCATCGCGCGTAGCACCCCAGACAGCTGAGGCACGCCGCACCAGGTGTCCGCGGTCGATGTCGTTCCGGGCGTAAACCGGCTCACCGGGTCTGCTGGTCTTAAGTAAGCCTGGGGTCCAGCTGCCACTGGATGCCGGACCGTCCAGGTCCATGAGCTTCTCCCCGTCGATCCCCAGGGCCGTGACAGCCGCCAAGCGTTTATCCAACCGCATCAAAACGGAGAAATGAGTGTAGGGCAACAGGACCGTCTCGACTCCTGCCAGGGTTGGCACAGGGACCGGACGTCCTAGGAAATTGACGTCGAACCCAGCACGGCCCGACAAATCACGTGCAGCAGCAAAACCTCGGTACCAGCGACAGATCATCCATGGCCGGACACTAGCAGCTGAAGATGACGCCGGAATGAATTTTCAGAGACCTTTAGCTGCGTGGCCAGTCCGCGGTGATGCGCTGCACGGGGAGCCACGCTCCCAGGACACGACGGGTGGCGGCCGTCGCGGTGACCATTCATGGCCGGGACACCTCCGCGTCATTGACGCCGCCGCGGCCGCGAGCATTGGCATGACAGGAGTCAATGCCGCCCGGGCTGAAGCAGCCCCGCAATCGGGGGTCCTCTTCCGGGAGTCTTCGACGACGTCGTCCGCCGCACTGGCTTCACACACGACGCGCCGACGGGATGGACCGGCACTGCAAGCGGGTACCGGACGGGTGTGGGACGCTGGGCGGGCTGGACTTTCATCGGCGTCCGCGACTGCACCTGGGCCGCCCGCACCGTCAGCCGCAACTAACAGGGACAGGGGACGCTAGGCTCAACTTGTGATGAGTTCGCGAAACGGCAACGAACGCTACGTCGTCCGCCCTTGGTGGAGGGAAAGATCACTGCCTTGGGCGGCCTTGGTCTTTGTCTCCATCGTCGTGACGGCCACTGCCCTGGAACGGATGGCGTTCTTCGTCTATGTGCCCAGCCCGGAGTTCATCGAGCGGTTGCGCGTGGGCCGGCTGTTCATGCTCGCCGGGTCTGCCGCCTCGCTGGCAGCAGCTGTCTGGTCGCAGGTCCGGGGCAACCGGCTGTGGGTGACCATCTGTGTGGCCGCGCCGGCCGCGCTGGTGGGCTTGGCGACCATGATCATGACGACCCCGTCTCTGACTCCACAGATCGCCGGGCTTGTCGCCCTGCCGGCAGCCCTGGCAGGACTCATCGGAGGGCTCTTTCCCTACTCCCGGGAGTGAGCCGCTTGGCACGCCGCCGTCCGACCGCCGCCGTCCGAGTCAGGAGATCCTGACTGCCGTCCATCATCAGAGTCCGCCCGTCACCTCTGACAATCTAGCCACGTGCCCACATTGCCTGTGCACGGCCGGCGGCTTCTCTCGACCAGGTCCGGTTGAAAGCTCGGCCTCGAGTTCGCTGGTGCTCGGCAGGGTGGAAGCGAATTCCGCGGGCAATGATTTGACCACCTCAGATTCCCATTTGGCCACACCAATGGGTTTGGAGAATCCCGGCAAGGAGTATTCGGCCACAACGTTGTTCTTGGTCTTGCACAGCAGAAGTCCGATGGTGGGTTTGTCGTCGGGGTGGGCCAAACCTCAGTGGTACAGGCCAGTTCCTTAACGAACATATGACTGTCACCGAAGGCGATCTCCCGACGACGAAGCCGATGCTCTTCGAACGGGCATTGGCTGATCGATGACCGGTTCCTGGCCGAGCGCGACGAGCTGAGCAACGCGATCCGCGAGCAGAAGGACTGAAGCGTCCTCGGGTCCGCGGGTTTCAACCTGACTCGGCCGAGTCAGCGTCAGGCGGCTCACCCCCCCGGATCCCTCACATGTCGATGACCTTGGCCAGTAGTAGGGGACGGGCGGTAAAGTCTCCACCGAAGCGGAGCGTTGTGTACTCGGCCGGTGAGGCTTGGCCGTCTCTTCATAGTGCCGGCCGTGGAACCCGCCCAGCAGGATGAGGAGGGGGTCGTTGACTCTGTGGAAGGCGGCACACCATACCTGCGTGACAACGCCACCCCAGCGTCCTTGTTGCTATTTGGCCAGGAAGCGGACGAGGGTTTCGTCCCATTCATCCGGGTGGTTGACGTTGCATCCGTGCGGAGCGCCGGTAATGACGTGCAGTTCGCTGCCGGGCAGAGCCGCGTTGGTGCGCTGGCCGGAGCCTTCGAAGCGCACAGTGGCGTCGCCGTCTCCGTGGAGGACGAGTGCCAGGACGGTCACTTTGGTCAGGTCCGTCCGGAAGTCCGTGCCACCGAAATCTGCCAGGCAGGCAAGTGCTGCCTTCTTGTGCCCCTTCTTTACACAATGCTATAGCGTCCTGGCGTTGCTGTTCGCTGACTTTGAGTTCGCCGTTGACGGAGAAGAACGTCCGGGTAAAGCCGTCATAGAACTCATCTCCGTCCTTCGTCAGATTAACGGTCATCTTCGCGGCTGCGTCCGGGGTCATTGGACCGTCGGGGTTGTCCTCGGTCTGCATCCGTCAGGGTGCCGTAGTTGTACACTTTCATTGGCTTGTCGCTGCGGCCGAACCCGCACCGGTCATAGGTGATGACGCGGTAACCGGCGTCCTGAAGTGCAGGGACCTGGGCCTGGAACGCTTCCCGGACAGGGGCCAGCCGTGGACCAGGACCACTGGCCGGCCGGGCCCTCCGGTGTCATCGACGTGCAGGTTGGTGTCCTTGAACAATCCGTGATGTGCGGTAATCTCCGTCATGACTGACCCTCCGTTGACTGTTCCCTGTGCCCTGTCGAGCCAGCCTATGTGGTTCGTGAGCCTGCAGTCCTTTGGATGGGGCAGACCCTGTTTTGGTGGGCAGTACCGGTGACCGCCACCGTCCCGGGAACGTGCCGAACGGGGCTGACCAAAGTCTCTGGCGGGCGGCAGTGACGCGGGCGGGGGCTATTTCACGGTGAGGGTTCCGTGCATGTTTCCGTGGAAGGTGCAGTGGTAGGGGTAGGTGCCGGGTTGGGCAGGTGCGGTGAAGGTGCCGGTGCCGGCCTTGATGATGGTGTCGAAGGCGGCACCGGTGTCCGCGGTGATGGTGTGGGCTTCAAGGTCCTCGTTGGTGACGGTGATTGCCGCTCCGGGGCTGACGGTGTCCGTGCCTTGGTATTTGAAGTCCTTGATCAGAATTTCAGCGGCGGCGCTCTTGGTGGCGGGGCCGGCGGACGGTGTGGCAGGCCGGGCCGTCGACGGGGCGGATGTTGGCTGGTTCCTGATGGCCGGTGATGCTGCGGCGTCGGGCCCTGACGCTCCGGGGTTCCCGCAACCGGCGAGAGCAAGCAACGTTGATGCCGCCCCGAGAGCCCATGCAGTTTTGATGGACGTATTAATGAGGAACCTCTCGATGCGTTCTGGCGGATGGGTAGAAGAGATGCTGCTCAAGGGCGCCGTTTTGGTGGATGCACGGGCTGTTAGTGGTGTTCGACCCAGCACGCGAGGATGGTCGTGGACAGCTGGTAGGCCAGCGCGTTGCGGGTTATGGCGTCCGGCCCGATGGCGGCCGGGAGGTCCGTGGCGTCCACCCGCAGGACGGAGCTGTCCTTTTGGAACACCGCGGTTCCGTCCTTGGTTTCGTAGGCTGGGAAGCCCAGGTTGGCAAGGCCTTCGATGGGTTTGGCGTCTTTGGCCAGTGCCTGCATGGCGTCAAAGTACTTCATCGCTGTGCCCTGGTCCGGTGCCTCCTGAACCGAAATTTTCAGCGCCCCCTCGGTGAGGTGGTAAGTGCAGGTGAAGGTGCTGTCCGCCCAGCTGTTGACGGTGTGCGGGACCTGCCCCAGTTTCAGGATGGAGGTGAGCCTGTCCATCGGCTGGTTCCCGCAGACCATCTTCGAGGCTTCGCTGGGCCCGTCCGCGCTCACCCGCGGGGAGGAGGACCCGCCGCCGTGGTGGGCACCGCCGTGATTGCTGCTCTGAGAGGCTCCCGACGGAGACGGGGACGTAGAGGAGGCGTCCGACGTCGGCCCGGTCACCGCTGCCGGGGATCCCGCCGCCGCGGCGCAGCCGGAGAGCAGCAGTGACGCCAGTGCCAGGGACGCCAGCAAGGGGATGCGGTTTTTCATGACTGTTCCGTCCTGGCCGCTTCCATTGAGGGTTGGGCGGCCGCTTGTCGGCTGCGAAGGGTTGACCGTCAGATTTTGAGTTTGGCGTAGATGACGTAGTTGTCGTTGAAGAGCCCGGTGGCGGGGTCGTAGCCGTCGCAGGTGATGAGTCGTAGTTCGGAGCCGGTGGTGTTTCCGTAGACCTCGAGGGTTGGGAAGCTGTCCTTGCCGTAGAGGGCACCACGGTCCACGGTGAAGGTCGCGGTGCTGCCGTCGCCGCGGGCAACGTTGATGTCGGCGCCGGGGGTGAGTTTGCGGAGGTCTGCGAAGACGCCTTTATGGCCGCCGAGTGCGTTGACGTGCCCGAGCATGACCGAGGGTCCGCGTTCCCCCGGGGTAGGGGAGTCGTTGTACCAGCCGGCGGGGGCGCCGTTGCCGGTGTCCTGGGGGACCTCGAGCGAGCCGTTCTCAAGCAGGCCAAGGTGCAGCAGCTCAGTGCGGACGCTGATGGAGGGGATGGTCAGGGTGACCGGAGCGGATGCGGGCAGGACCGGGGGAAGCTGTTCGGTGGCAGCCGCTGGAGCTGCCGCCGGGGCCGCCGGGATTGCTGCGGGCAGGGGAGGCTGGGCGGTGGGGCCTGCTGCGGATGGCGCCGCAGGTGCGGTAACTGAGGCGGAAGGCCCGGCGGAGGCAGAAGGCGGGGAGCCGGCGTCGGGCGTTCCGGTGCCGCAGCCGGCCAGGGCCATGGCGAGCAGAAGCCCGGCGGCCGTGGAGGCCCCGAGACCTCCACGGCGGACGGGCTTCATGTTTAGCACAGTGGTAGTCCAGTCAGCTCAGGTTCAGGCTGCTGATCCGGTGTTGCGGCGGCGCACGGCGTAGGCTCCGCCGGCGAGTGCGACGAGGGCCAGGCCGCCACCGAGGGCGAGGGCGCCGGTGTCGGTGCCGGTTTCCTGGGGGATGCCGGTGTTAGCGCCGCCTGCAGGCATTTTCATCTGCCCGGCCTTCAAGGTTCCGCACAGGGCGGGGGACGTTGCGGCGAGCGGAAGGGTCGGTGCCAGGTCTGACTTGGCCGCCTGGCCCGCCGCGCTGAGCGTTGCGGGATCAAGTCCGTGGACGACCACTACAGCGGTGCCTGCTTCGAGGGCTGCTTTGGTCTCGGCGTTCAGTTCGAACGTGCGGTCAACAGTGTAGGCGGCGCCCTGCCCGCCGACCTTGAGGTCAAGGCCTGCTGCCGGGCTGGTGTCGCCGCTGGTCGAGAGGGTGGTGACGATGCCGCCGTATGACGGGGCACCTTCGGTGGTGGAGATGACCTTATCGCCGTCCTTGTCGGCCGAAGCGTCCGGGCAGGCGCCCTTGGCTCCGCCGTGGATGTGCTGGACGTGGGGGTAGGGGGCGTTCATGAAGGTCGCGGGCATACCCGAAACGTTCAGGACGACGTGGGCCTGGTTGCCTTTGACATCAACAGTGATGGTCCCCGACCCTGCACTGCCGTTAATCTGACCCAGCGTCGACTGATAGGACTGGTCTGCGGCCATCGCCGGGGAACCGGACAGGGCAAGTGCGCCCAAAGCGAGAGTAGGTACTGCCATAAAACGGAGTGTCTTATTCATGTGAATTATCTCCTCATACACGCGCGTGTGATGTTGGCGCCCCAAAGAAGGGACACAAGCACTTCGAAGCAGACCAAACCAAGGATGGGTAGGGATGTGTCCCCAACCACAAAAATATGAGCGTGATGCCGTACCTGCCCGGCCAAAGCATTGACGAGCCGATGATTCCGGTCCGCTTCACGCCCGTTCCCGGGCTGTCAGGCCGCGGAAGGGTGCTGGCCCCGGGGCTGTATCCACGGTCCGCGGCGGGTTTTACGCAGCAGCAGCCCGTAACCTGTCAGAGCCAGCCCACCGGCGATGGCTTCGGCGACGGCGGTGATGACCTTGGCGGCGTACCAGACGGGTTCGTACATTGCCGGCAGCGGCCCAATAGCGGGGACCTGGACGTAGCGGTAAAGGATGACAGCGGCCAGGGACGACAAGGCCACTGCCGCGGCAGCAGCGAAAGCGGTACGTGTCTTTTTCAGCAGGATAAACACTGCCGCCAAGATGGCGGCGCCCGCTTGGAGCAGAAACAGCGTGCCCTGGCCGATGCCCCCTGGTGCGGCCTGCTGGTAACCGGGAGCAAGCTGAACATGGATCAGGGCGCTGACCCCCAGGGATGCTGCCACGCAGATCCGGACCACCCGCAGGGGACCATGACCGGCTACGGGGACGTGTACGCGATTCACTTCACGACCAGCGTCCCGCTCATCTGCGGATGGAACCTGCAGATGATCCCGTATGTCCCGGCCTCACGCGGAGCTTCAAAAATGACTGTGCCGCCGGCAGGGACGTCGATGTCAAAGCCGCCTTTCTCCTTGGCCGTCAGTGTATGCGGGGCGCTGTCCGAGTTGGTCACCGTCACCATCGCCCCGGGCTTTACGGACGCCGGAACCTCATAGGCGAAGTCCTTGATCGTAATGATGGCCTGGCCAGCCGCTGCCGAACCACCCACAGATGGAGACGAAGCCGTGGTGGCCGTTGACGGGCCTGTGGACATCCCGCCCTGCGCGCCGCACCCGGTGACGCCGGCCAGAGACAGGACCGCCGCAACGGCCAAAACACGGTTGATCGTTTTCATGACAAACCCCTTCACGAAGGGATGCCCTCCACGCAGCCGGACGGCGCGCCCATCAGGAAACTACCCCTACACAGCATTCGTCACCCCCGCCTCCAGGGACTGCCCATCCGGGCACTGCCTCTTGTTTAAGGCCGCCCTTGTTTGCGTGCCTGCGCGAACCTACGAAAAATGCCAAGGGTTGCCTTATCGGCTCCGGATGTCCGGGGAGTCAGCACCCAAGGTCGTGAAGGAGTATCCCTTTTTAGCAGGGCAGTGACCGCGGCCAAAACACCTGCTGCCGTGCCGGATCCGGGGTGGTTTCCGTGCGCGGGGATAAGGCCCCGGGCGAGGAAATATCGGCCGCGACGTCGTCCAGGAACCCCGTGCCTGAACGGAAGAACCGCGGGCGTTGCCCGGCGATTGCCGTGAGCAGGGCGTCGTTGGACGTGATTTCCTCCTATACCTCCGCGCTGCTGCGCGTTCCGGGGATCCCGTTCGCGGTCTTGCCGGTCACGCTCAGAGATGTATGGCGGGTTCCGTGGTTGGCCAGTTCAAAGAGCGGATTGGCGGCAAGGTCCCGTGCCCGGGACGGGTTGATGCGGATCCATCGTGCCCCGGATCCGAGCATCCACATCCCGATGGCCACTTTCCTGAACATGGTTGCCCCGGCAGCTGCTCTGGGGGCCGCCGAGCATGCCCTGGAAGAGTTCCGGAACCTGATGTTGGTCCGCAAGGTCAAACAGACTGTGGAGCGTCGCCAGGCTGATTCGCCGCTCGCCCAGGCCAGGTTCACCCAGGCCTACGGCCAGGTTGCCACCGCACGGCTGCACTGGGAAGAAGCGGTCCGCGTGGCGGCCGCCTCCTTCGGGGGCCAGCCCGTCGCCTTCACTGATGAGGAGCGCGCGCAGTACCGGCTCTCCCTCGGCCTCAGCGGCCAGGCATCGGCGGAGCAGTCCGCCTCATCCTGACCGGCTCAGGCGGCAGCGTTCACCGCCTGGCGCACCCGCTCCAGCGGATCCAACGTGATGTCAACGTGCTGCTCAACCACGCCTCCCTGACCATGGACCCGATCCTGGAACAGTCCGGCCGCGGCCTGCTGGACCTTGGGTTTATCATTCCCGCCGAGCAGTTCTAGGGCGGACACAGGCAACGCACACAAAAGAACGGAACCCGGCACCTGCCGGGCTCCTTTTCTTTTCGTCGGCCTACTGGAAGTCGGCCAGCCAGGGATCCGGCCCGAAGACTTCATACTTTATGTACTTGGCGGGCACGCTTTTGGCGGTGAGGGCACTCCGTACAGAGTGCAGGAACGGCAGCTGGCCGCAGAGGTAGTGCCGGCCCTCCGCGATGCCCTGGACGCCACCACGGTGACGCATCACCGTCTACCCCGGCGTGGACCATGCCTCCCACAATGACACTGGGGAACGCTATAACGAGACCCAGGCGACGGCTGAGGGGAATGACACGCTGTCCTGGTTCGGGCAGCACGTCTGAGGACGCAACAGCGGCCGACGGCGGCTGGCGGCTGTGTGCCGACCGCCGCCGTCCAACGGCCTGGGGTCACGCTACGCGGACGAAGGAAGCGCCATGGAGCCAGCTGATGGAGTGGACCTCGGTCTTGAAGCCGTCCACGCCGCCACTGACAACCTGGCCGTTGCCGGCAAAGACGCCGACGTGTCCGGCGGTGATCACCAGATCACCAGGGGCTGGCGTCCCAACAACGCTTCCGTACTGGAAGAACTGGCCGGGTGCCAGGTCTCCCACACTCTTGCCGACGGAGCGCAGCGCCTTTTCCACCATGGCGGTGCAGTCCTGATGGACTCCCAGCTGAGAGTACGCGGACGCCAGGATTGCCGAGCCGGCCGAGCCGGATGGGGCCTGGACCGGAGCCGAGGTTGCCGCCGGCTTGATGCCGGTGTTGGCGGGAGCGGCCGGGGCGGCGGCGGTTTTGGCTGCCGGAGCCAGTGCTACTGCCTGCGCCACTGCCGGAGCTGCCTGCCCGGCGGCGGGGATCTGGATCTGGTCACCCGGGTAGATGACCGAAGTCAGGGACAGACCGTTCGCGGCCAGAACGTTGTTGAGGTCCACGCCGTAGGTAGCGGAAATCTGGCCCAGGGTGTCGCCGGAGACGACTGTGTGGGCGTTGGCCGGGGCCGGTGCAGGGGCTGGAGCCACGGCTGCTGCCGGTGCACTCGTTTGACTCTGAACGTTGGCCGTGCCGGAGCTGTCAGGTTCGTGGACGCTGGCCTGGGCCGGAGCGCTGAAGCCGAAAAACAGGCCGGAAGCAGCAGCGACCACAAGGGCCGGCCGTCCGATCGCCAGGGCACGGGACGCGGTGGTGGTGGCTGCACGATGGCGTGCGGCAGTGTACTTCTTGGACATGGTTGATTGCCTCTCCCATGCCTGCGGGGTGAGCTGTCGGGTTCGGGTCGGAGACACCCGGCCGGACGCCGCCGTGCAGGACGGGACGTATCGACTTAACCCCAAGGCTTCAGATGAAGCCGTGGAAACGTGGTTCCCCCGTCCCTGCCAGTTGAATTGCGCTGGGGTCCCGGGTCAGTGGCAGGGCTCGGCATACTGACGGGAATGTCCTGGCTTTGAACCGGGGCACTCAACGACCATAACGTCAGATTTTCCCCAATGTCACATTCCGGTAACGGAATGTACGGCCAAAAGACACCTTTATCTGCAGGCGGATCCATGCCGGAACGTCGACAACATCGCAGGTCAGCGCACATAAACCGTATATGCCCGGTTGGCTCACTAAACGGGCCCCGGATTGCCCAAAATTAGTTGGTTCACGGCCTGCGACTGACATTGGAACGAGCAGGACGTACCGACGGGAGGGGCAACGGGGATCTCTGCTGGATATCAATGCTTGGCCGGGAGTACGGGCAAGGGTGCGTTGCCCGGTAAGCTCACGAACTATGTCCCCGTTTGTTCAGAATATGCGGCTTCCCGGCCTCGCCGGAGGGAGTGGCTGTGGCCGTCCCCCTAACCTCCGCTGCACAATACGCTGTGGCCGAGGCCTCCCTGCAGGCGGCCAGTTCCCGGGTTGATGCACTGGCCGCCCCGTTGGCCCGGGCACAGGAGAAATCAGGCCGCCACGAGAAGGACGTCGGGCCCTCGCAGCCCAGTCGTACAAGACCGGCGGCACCAACATCGGTTTCTTTGTGGCCCTCGACGCACTACAGACCAACAACATCCACGGGCTAAACGTGGTGCAGATCGTCAGCGCCAAGACGGCGTCCCTGGTCCACAAATCGGCCGAGGCAGACAAGGCCGCCGAAGCGCTCGCCCAGCAGGAGCCTGCCGCCAAAGCCGAGCGCGAACGCCTCGCCGGCGAAGCTAGCACCAAGCTCTCCACGGCCCAGACGGCGCAGCAGGCAATGTCGCAGCAGGTCGCAGAGCAACAGGAGCACAGTACCGAACTCACCGCCCAGCCCGCCTCGCTCAGGGGAACAACAGGGGCAGTGGAAGGTGAATTCCGGCAAGGTCAGGCCCGGCTGGCCGCGAACGGCTGGGCCCAGGACCAATTCCAGTGCCTGGCGCAGCTCTGGACGAAGGAATCCAACTGGCTGACCACGGCCACCAACCCGTACTCAGGGCTTACGGCATCGCGCAGGCGCTGCCGGCCAGCAAGTACGCGAGCGCTGGCAGCGACTGGCTCGCCAGTTACCGAACCCAGGTTAAATGGGGAATGGCTTACATTGCAGACCGTTACGGGTCACTGTGCGCCGCCTGGAACCATTCCGTGATCAAGAACTGGTACTGAACCACGGTGGGTACCGGACCACAACGGTTACGTAACAACAACAGGTGTTCAACCTGACCGGGGGCCGGTGCCAGGCAGAGCCTCCCGCCGGTTTGGCAAATACCGCGGACCGGACGGGCGCTAGGCTTTTCCCATGGCTGATTTCGACCGGTTCCGGATCATGCTCGAGGACGAACGGGACCGAAAACTGGCATTGCTGCCGGCGCTCCGGGCGGATATCTCCTCAGCCAATGCCGCGCGCCAGGACTCCAACGCGGACGACGAACACGATCCTGAGGGCGCCACCATTGCCTTCGAGCTGTCCCAGGCCTCGGCGCTACTGGATCAGAGCAGCGCCGGACTGGCCCAGGTGGAAGCTGCCCTGCAGAGAATCTCCGACGGCACATATGGGGCGTGCGCTGTCTGTGGCCAGCAGATCGCCGAAGGCCGGCTGGAAGCCCGGCCGAGGACTCCGTACTGCATTGAACACGCCGCGGCCGGGCGCCAGGGGCTTTAGGTGACGCCAGTGAATCAAGCAGTCCAGGACGCCGCCGGGTTCATCGATACCACCGTGCAGAATGAAGGCACGTGGTACCGGGCCGAGGAAGTGGAGTCACGCGTTGGCAGGGCGTTGAGTTCGTACGGGGCATCCGTGGGAGCTGTGCGCGGCACCATCCGGGACGCCGGCAGGAAGTTCAAGGACCTTGGCCACGACGACGTGACCGCTTTGGCCTCGCAGCTGTGGGGCCGGCCGGGCCCTGGCCGGCGCCCGGTCTATGAGCGCCGGCTCGCCGCAGTGGTGCTGCTGCAGTCCCGGGTGGCGCTCCTGCGCCACTCCGACCTGACCCGGCTCGAGGGCTTTATCCGGTCCGCGCGCACTGCCGAGCTGGTGGACCCCCTGGTTGCCGACGTGGTGGTCGGCCTCCTGGCCGGGCTGGACGGTACCGAGCGCCAACGCGCCGGCGTGGTGATCGCACGCTGGCACCAGGACCCCGACGAGTGGATCCGCCACGCTGCGGCCATGACCGCAGAAATAACAGACCCGAGGAGACACACATGACGGACACCTACAACCTGGAACGCTTTGTTGCAGCCCAAGACGGCGGCGGGACCTACGGACAGGCACTGTCCGAGCTGCAGCTCGGCAACAAGCCGAGCCATTGGATGTGGTTCATCTTTCCGCAGCTGGCCGGCCTCGGCAGCAGCCCCACGTCCGTCAGGTACGCCATTACCTCCCTGGCAGAAGCGCAGGCTTTCCTGTCGCACCACCTCCATGACGCTGTTCCTGCGCGCTGCGCCCGGCGAGACAGTCTTCAAGACGGTACCGGCACGGTTCTTTGGCGGCGAACCGGATACCGCCACCGACGCTCTGCTCGCCGAGGGCAGGCACTGACCACTGTTTCCTTGTGGCGTTCAGTCGTACTCTGGGGCTGGAGGTGATTGCCATGGAGGCAACGCAAGGCGACAGGATCATCGTCCGGGGGAGGACGGTCGGAACTTCAGACCGGCACGGGGTGATTTTGGAAGTCCGGGGTCATGAAGGGCACCCGCCGTACCTGGTCCGCTTCGACGACGGACACGAAACGGTCATGTACCCCGGCGGCGATTTCGCCGTCGATCGCGGGACGGCAGGCCCCGGCGGCTGAAACGGAACGTCGGGCAGGACATGAGGATCGGCGCGCACCTGTCAGACTTGGGGCATGGATCATTCCCTGACTGCCACGTCCGCTGAGGCCGGTTCCCACGTTCCCCCTGCCATGGCTGGTCCGCGGGATCCAGGTGACGCATGGGTGGAAGGTGACCGCGGCAAGTTTTGGGGCAGGTTCGGTGCGGCCGGCGTGCTGGCGTACGACCCCGCCAAGGGTGTTCTCCTCCAGCACCGAGCACTCTGGAGCCACAACGGCGGCACCTGGGGACTCCCCGGCGGAGCCCTCCACCACGGTGAGGACACGGTCACGGGTGCCTTGCGCGAGGCGCACGAGGAAGCGGCGGTGCCCGCCGCCGGTGTGAGCGTGCTTTTCACCTCGGTGCTGGACGTCGGGTACTGGACGTACACCACCGTTGTGGTCCTGGTGACGGCGCCGTTCGATCCCGTCATCAGCGATCCGGAAAGCCTCGAACTTCAGTGGGTTGCGCTGGACGAGGTGGACCGGAAGGAACTGCACCCCGGCTTCGCAAAAGCCTGGCCGGATCTGTGGCCACGCCTGCCGGAGCTTTACGCCGGACCTGGTCAGTAGGCGCAGCCAGTAATCCTTGCCGAACTCCGCGCTGCCGAGGATGGGCAGGTGGTCCGATTAGCGGCTGCTGCGGTAGTAGATGGCCAGTCCCAGCCGGTTGCCCTTGGTGGTGTCCGCGAGCAGCAGCGGCCCGAGCGTTTCGGGCAGGTCGGCCGAGTCGACTTCCTGCAGGCACAGTGCGTCGATGCCAAAATTCCGTGCGGGCGCGAGGAGTTCGCCGCTTGCTTTGTGCTTCCGAAGGTTATAACTGATGACGCGCGTGCGTGGACACCTCGCCCGAGGGGCGCTAACAGGACCAATTTCAGAGTCTACCGAGATAGCGTTCCGCGGGCGCTAACATTTTGTTGCGTTCGTCACCCCGGCTCCGTGGCACCAGTTAGAGTTAATGATCATTCACCCATAACCCGGCGGAAGGGGCCAACGTTGACCAAGGAACTACCTGCACTTGCCCACGGTCCTTTCTACTATCAGTCGCTGGGGGGTGACCGCTTTCGCTCCACCATCCATGCCCAGGGCGCCTGGAACGAGCACGAACAGCACATGGCGCCTGCCGCAGGGCTGATGGCTGACAGCCTGGAGCGGCACGAACCCCGCGCCGATATGCGGATGGCCCGCCTGAGCTACGAGATCCTTGGCCTGATTCCAGGCGGTGAGTTCACCATCGAAACCTCCACCCTCCGCCCCGGCCGGAGCATTGAGTTGCTGCAGGCTGAGCTAGTTGCCAACGGCCGCGTGGCCATCCGTGCCACGGCGTGGCGGCTGATCACCGCTGATACAGCTGCGGTGGCTGCAGTCGAGGATGCCGCCATTCCGGCGCCAGAAGACTGCAAACCGTTCGACGGCGCGGCCATCTGGCCAGGCGGGTACATCCGTTCCCTGGAGATGCGCGTGGCCGAGGGGCATCGGCACGGAGCGGGCACGGTCTGGCTCCGCACAGAGCACCCCCTGACGGACAAAGCTGACAGCGGTGACTTCGCCCGCCTGATGGGCCTGGTGGACACGGCCAACGGGATCGCGGCCAGGGTCACCCCCGGTGAGGGCAGCTATGCGTTTCCGAACCTGGACCTGCAGATCCATATGTACCGCAGGCCTGGCGGCGAATGGCTGGGCCTGGACAACGCTGTCTCTTTCGGCAGTGACGGGATCGGCCTCACGTCCACCGTCCTGCATGATCTTCGGGGGCCGTTCGGCCGCGCAGAGCAGATCCTCACCCTCCGCAAGACCTGACGGCTGTGGCTGCCCGGCTTTGCGACTATTAGACGCCGGCGGCGCTTTTGCAGCTGTGCACCGCATTGTCCAGTGTGGGGAAGAAGTGGTCGGCATCGAACCGGGTGCCCACGCCGTACCGGATCAGGCGGTCCTTGATGGGTCCCTTCATCTCCGCGAAGACCAGGCTGATGCAGTCCCGCGCCACAACTCAGGAAGCCGGGGGCTCCTGCGCAGGGGTGGAGGTCTGGCCGTACTCGGCGGTTACCAGGATGGGCAGGTGGTCCGATGCTCCGCGGGGCAGCGTTTCCACGTTCTCGATATTGAGGCCCAAGGACGTGGCAAAGTCGAAGTGGCCCTTGAACACCTTGTACCGCGTGTAGGTCCGGCGGTTACTGAGCGACAACTCATAGCCGGAATTCTTCATGTGTTCGGTGAGATTCTTCGTGAAAAACGGATAGTTGAAGTCACCCACCATCAGGGTCATCAGGCCCGTCCCCATGCCCAGCAGTTCCTTGTGGGCCGCGTTGATCTGGTTTCGCCGCAGCGAGTTGGTGGCGGTCAGGGGCGCGGCATGGAATGACGCTATAACAAGTTCGTGATCGGTTTCGTTGTCCCGCACGCGGGTACCGATAAGACGCTCATGGGCGGGTGCCAGGACCATGTCGTGCAAAGACTTCTTGAGCGCAAATGTTTGGGTGCCGTGCGGGGTGAACCGGTCAGGCCGGTAGTAGATGGCCAGCCCCAGCCGGTTTCCCTTGGTCGAATCGGCCAGCTTCAGCTGACCCAGCGTGTCCGGCAGGTCAGTGGTGTCGCATTCCTGCAGGCACAGGACATCGGCGCCGAAGTCCTGTGCCAGGGCGACCAGCTCCCCGCTGGCCTTGTGCTTGCGTAGGTTGTAGCTAATGACTCGTATCAGTGGATTGCCTCTCCTGAGGGAGTGCCGGGTGGACGCAGTTCCTGAGTCTAGCCACCCGGCAGGGGACGGTACGTAATAGTCCGTAAGTGTCAGTTCTTTTGGCAGCGGCGGTTGGGTCAGGTGGAGCGGAATACCAGCCAGCCGGCAAGGGTGGACAGGCCGGTCAGGGCGGCGCCCCACAGAATGTCCACCACAATGAGCTGCAGTGGCCACGTCTTGAGCGTGGCGGCGTTGGTGAGGTCGTACGTCGCGTACGCAAAGGCGCCCAGGGCGGCCCCGTAGCCGACGGCGGTCAGCCAGCTGCCGCCATCAAGCGCCGGCCGCAGGGCGAAGAAGAGAATCCCTGCGATGTACATGACATAGAAAGCGACGGCGTAACCTAAGTGTGGCTTGTCAGCGAGCAGGTCACCGATGTGGCTGCGATAGAACGGGTTCATCGTTTTGAGCCAGATGGCGTCGATGACCGCGAATGCAGCGGCGACAACAAGGAATTGCAATATGACCATAAGGGAGCTTAGCAACATGCAGGACGCCGAGGCGGGACTCCAGACGCTCACCGTGGTGCGGCAGGATCATTCGCTGGGCGCCGCCCGGGACCTGGAATTCGGCCTCGAACTGCTGAGCCAGGTGAGGACCGGCAGGACCGGTCCCACCCTGAGGTTGTACCGGCCTGCGCCGACCGTTGCATTCGGCCAGCGGGACACCCGCCTGCCGGGTTTCGAGGCGGCGGCCCAGGCCTGCCGGGATCACGGCTTCGAACCCCTGGTGCGGAAGGCCGGCGGCCGCGCCGCCGCCTACCATGAGGGCACTTTGGTGGTTGACCACGTGATGCCTGACGCTGATGCGATCGCCGGCTCCAAAAGCCGGTTCAGTTTCTTTGGGGAGCTGCTGGCACAAGCCTTGCGGAACGTTGGCGTGCAAGCCGCAGTCGGGGAGATTCCAGGCGAGTACTGCCCGGGGGAGTTCAGCGTCCACGGTACACACGGGGCTGACCCGACGCACCGGATCAAGCTTGTTGGCACGGCGCAGCGCGTGGTGAGCGGCGGCTGGCTGTTCAGTTCAGTGATTGTGGTGGAAAACTCGGCCCCCATCCGCGGCGTCCTGACGGCGGGTTACGCAGCGCTTGGCCTAAACTGGGACCCCGCCACTGCCGGCGCCGCGGACGATCTTGTGCCGGGGCTGACTGTCCAGGCGGTAGATGATGCAGTAGTTGCCGCGTACGCGGGCCACGCTACCCTCCGGCACGCCGGCTTCAGCAGCGTGTACGGCAGGGAAGCGTAGCCCGCTCCGGCTGGACAGCCCTAGTGGCCGCGGGCGATCCACTCATCCAGGTGCGGGGCTTCGGCTCTGATGGTGGTGGTGTCGCCGTGCCCGGTCCGGACCACCGTGCCGGCAGGGAGCGGGAGGAGCCAGGTCCTGATCGATTCGATGATGGTGGGGAAGTCGCTGTAGGACCTGCCCGTTGCTCCGGGGCCGCCCTGGAAGAGGGTGTCGCCGCTGAAGACTGTGCCCTCGCCATCGGGCCCGTCAGCCAGGTGGAAGGACACCGAACCCGGCGAGTGCCCCGGAGTGTGCAGGGCCGTCAGGCTGGCGCCTGCCACCTCGATCACATCACCGTGGCTGATGCGGACGTCAGGTTCCACGTCCGGGTAGACACTCTTCCAGAGCATCCAGTCGGCCTCGTGGAGATGGATGGGGGCCTGGACAAGATCCCAGAAATCGCCCACGGAACGGATGTGGTCGTCGTGGCCGTGCGTCAGCAGGATCGCCTTGAGTTTCCGGCCGGCCACTGCCGCGGCAACAGCCTTGGCGTCGTGTGCAGGATCGATAACCACACATTCGGTGTCGTTGCCCACGAGCCAGACATTGTTGTCCACGTCCCAGGTGCCGCCGTCGAGCGAGAACGTCCCTGAGGTGACCAGGCGCTCGATCCGGAGAGTACCGCCGGATTCCGGCGCCGCAGCGGGCACGGGAGCCGCGGTCACAGCTCCACCACCGATCGCAGCACGGAGCCGGAGTGCATCTTGTCGAAGGCTTCCTCCACCTGGTCGATGGTGATCCGCTCGGTCACAAAGGCATCGAGATCCAGTTTGCCCTGCCGGTAGAGGCTGACCAGCATGGGGAAGTCCCGGGACGGCAGGCAGTCGCCGTACCAGGAGGACTTCAGCGATCCGCCGCGGCCGAAGACATCCAGGAGGGGCAGCTCAAGGGTCATGTCCGGCGTCGGGACGCCCACCAGAACGACGGTGCCGGCGAGGTCGCGCGCGTAGAACGCCTGCTTGTACGTTTCGGGACGGCCGACGGCGTCGATCACCACGTCAGCGCCGAAGCCGCCGGTGAGTTCCCGGATTTTCTCCACCGGGTCCGAGGCCGAGGAGTCCACGGTGTGTGTGGCGCCCAGTCCCAGAGCGCGCTCCAGCTTTTTGGCATCGATGTCGACGGCGATGATGGTGGTGGCACCAGCGAGCGCGGCTCCGGCGATGGCGGCAACGCCCACACCGCCGCAGCCGATGACAGCCACGGAATCGCCGCGCTTGACGCCACCGGTGTTGATGGCGGCCCCGAGACCGGCCATCACGCCGCAGCCGAGGAGGCCGATGGCGGCAGCATCGGCGTCGGGATCCACCTTGGTGCACTGGCCGGCGGCCACAAGTGTCTTCTCGATGAACGCGCCGATGCCCAGGGCGGCGGAGAGTTCGGTGCCGTCCTCGAGGGTCATTTTCTGGGTGGCGTTGTGGGTGTTGAAGCAGTACTGGGCTTCGCCGCGCTTGCAGGCCCGGCAGTTGCCGCAGACGGCGCGCCAGTTGAGGACCACGCGGTCGCCGGGGGCAACGTCCGTGACGTCGGGGCCCACCGCACTGACCACGCCTGTGGCCTCGTGGCCCAGGAGGAACGGGAAGTCATCGCTGATGCCGCCCAGTTTGTAGTGCAGGTCGGTGTGGCAGACACCGCTGGTGAGGATGTCCACCAGGGCCTCGCCCGGACCCGGTTCCGGGACCAGGATGGTCTCCAGAGTGACCGGGGCGCCCTTGGAGCGGGCTACGACACCTTTGACTTTATGGACCACGGAAGGCTCCCTCAATGCAGATAGACAAGAACGGGACCAACACGGACGTTGGTCCCGTTCTGTCTACCACATACGCCGCCGTGTTCAGGCTGCGAGGCGGCTCTTTACTTCGGCGGCGGAAGGGTTGGTGGCGGCGGTGCCGTCCGGGAAGAGCACGGTGGGGACGGTGCGGTTGCCGCCGTTGAGCTGCTCCACGAGTTCGGCCGTGCCGTCCACCTCTTCGATGTTGATTTCCGTGTAGCCGATGCCCTGCGCGTCCAGCTGCTTCTTCAGCCGGTTGCAGTAGCCGCACCAGGTGGTGGAAAACATGGTGATGGTGCCGTTCTCGGGGGTGAAGTCCACAGAGCGCTCCTGAAGTTGTTGAAGGGGGTTTCATTCTCCTCAACCGTAACCCGGTTGGGACTATTCCCCGGGTCGGCGGCGGCGGATGACAGTGCATACCGGTGATGGCATGCTGGTGCCATGTGTGGACGCTATGTGATGGCCCGGGCCGTGGGTGACCTGCTGGCTGATTTTGACGCCCAGCTGGAGGAGGAAGTGGACCTTCCGCCGTCATGGAATGTGGCGCCCACGGACCCCGTTCCCATTGTCCTGGAACGGCTGATCGAGGATGGCACGGTCCGGCAGTTGCATGTTGCCCGATGGGGCCTGGTCCCTTCCTGGGCCAGGGATCCGGGCATCGGCCCGAAGATGATCAACGCCCGGAGCGAGACCGTGCTGGAGAAGCCGGCGTTCCGCAAGGCCGTCAAGTCCCGGCGGTGCGCTGTGCCGGCTGACGGGTATTACGAATGGAAGCAGGGGACCGGGAAGGCCAAGCAGCCCTACTACGTCCATGCGGGCGAAGGCAGCGGGTTGGTGTTCGCCGGCCTGTATGAGTGGTGGAAGGACCCGGCCAAGGCCGACGGCGATCCCGCCCGCTGGATGCTCTCCACCTCCATCCTCACTGCCGACACCCCGCCGCCGGGTGCTGAGTCCACGGTGTTCGGCAAACTCACCGCCCTGCACGACCGGGTGCCGCTGCCCATGGACCGCGCAACCATGGCGTCGTGGCTTGACCCGCAGATCGATGACGCCGCCTTCCTCGTGGACCTCGTCCGCGCCCATGTCAAGGAGGTCGCCGCCGACTGGCACGTGGATTCTGTGGGCACCGGGGTGGGGAACGTGCGTAACAATTCCCCGGAACTCATCCGGCCTGTGGAGGCGCTGTTCTAGGGGCGTGGTTCAAAGGGGTGACGATGCCCTAGACGGTGACTTTGCCGTCGTCGTCCACTTCCCAGGTTGGGTTGTAGGCAATCTCCCAGCGGAAGCCGTCCGGATCGGCGAAATAACCGCTGTACCCACCCCACGGTTGGGTGACGGGCTCGGCAACGATTTCCGCGCCCGCGGCCCGGGCTTCGGCCATGACCCGGTCCACTTCATCGGTGCTGGCCAGGTTGTGGCTGAGGGTGATGCGCGGGACCGGACCAGGGGCGCCAACCCCTGCTTCGGCGTGCATCTGCCCTGCGTCCCACAGGGAAAGGACCAAGCCGTGGTTGACCTGGATGAACACTGCGTCGCCTGGCATTTCGAGGTGCACAGGCCAGCCAAGGCCTTCCACATAGAAATGGCGGGAGGCATCAACACTTCGGACACCTAATGAGATGAAGTCGACTCTGGGCTGCATGCTTCGATACTGTCAGAGGATGGCAACAATTCAAGGAAACGATAGGGATGCTTTGGCCGACAAGGAACAGCTCGCTGCGGTTCGGATTGCGGTCGACGAAGTTGACGACCAGATTGTCTCGCTCATTGCCCGGCGTGAACGCCTGATCCGGATCGCCGGAGCCCTGAAGGGGGACGACGCTGAAGTCCGCGCCCCCGGTCGCGTGGAACGCGTGATTGAGCACGTCCGGGGAGCTGCGGAAAAGAAGGACATTGATCCGGACATCGTGGAATCCACGTACCGGGCCATGATCTCGGGGTTCATCGAACTCGAGATGAAGGTCCACAAAGAAAACAGCTGACGCTACAGCGCTTCCTCAACGGCGACGCCGGACTGGAATTCCCGGCCGTCAGCCTCGCTGAAGGCTGACATGACGTGTCCCTTGCCCAGGCCGTGAACGGCGGCGATGGGAAAGTTCCCCGTGATGGTGTTGCCGGAATGCGTCACGCCGCCAAGATCATAATTCTCTTCGGCGCTCTGATCGTGGCTGAATGAGTAGAAGGCGATTGCCTCCCCGTTCATGAACTCAATGCCCAGCCGTCTTTGGGATGAGAAATCAGGGCTGGCCGCCACGAGCCCCACCACGTACGCACCTGCCCCGGGGATGTTGCCGTCGATATCGAAGGTTGCCACGAGGGTTTCTTCCTGGGCCTTGATGCTTACGTGCTTGAGGAGTGCGTCATGGGTGCTCATGGCACAATCCTGCTACCTGCTGACGCGTCCGTCCACCCCTGTCTAGGTTTTGTCGGGGCGCCGTCGTAGACTGGAATTGTTCGAACATGTATTCGAATATCCTGTTGTTCGGCAGCATTTTGCAGCAGCATTTTGCGCCAGTTCAGTCAGTCCGGGAGGCGTCCATGGGTATGTTCAGCGAGTCCGTGGACGTCGTCTGCACCCCGGCCGGCCAGCCGCTGAAACTCCAGTGGGCCGGGCGGGACTACTCGGTGTGCGCTGAACCTGTGCGGTGGTACGAACGCCGGGAATGGTGGGCCGAGGAACGCCGTGCGCCGCTGGGCAGCGGACCGGGACTGGTGGACCATGAGATCTGGCGGGTCCAGGTCCGTGCTGAACCACATAATGGCGCAGGGGAGCCCCTGACCCTTGACCTCAGCAGGCATCTGGGCAGCGGCCGCTGGAGGCTGCTTCGCATCCATGACGCACTCCACCCCCTCCACCCCAAAACAGCATGAGCTTCACACACCTCCACGTTTCCACCGCCTTCAGCGCGCACTATGGAGTCTCCTGGCCTGACGAACTGGCCCAGGTTGCCGCCGCAGACGGGGCAACAGCGCTCGCCTGCACGGACCGGGACGGGCTCTACGGCACCATCAAACACCTCAAAGCCTGCATGGCTGCCGGCATCGACCCCATCGTAGGGGTGGACCTTGCGGTCTTCGACGACGACGGCGATCACCGCACCCAGCTCGCTGGCCGGGTGGTGGTGCTTGCGCGGGGTCACAACAACGGGGCGGGCTACCGCGCCCTGTGCAGGCTGGTATCGGACGCCCATGCCCGCACCTCGGGCAAAGCCCGGGGAGCGGTGCCTGTGGCAGTCACCCGCGCCGAACTCGCCTCACGGACGCTTGACCCCACAACGCTGAAGCCGGTCCTGACAGTCCTGATCGGCCCGGCTTCCGACGTCGGCCGGGCCATGGGCGGCCGTCGCTACCTCCGCCCCCGTACCCTTTTCAAGGGCTGGCTCGAAGCCATGCCCGCAGGGACCCTGGTGGCTGAAGTCGTTTCCCAGCTGACCGCCCCCGGTGCGCCTGTGAGCACCGCCCATGCAGTGCGCATGCTCAAACTCGCCGAAGAACACCGCGTCCCGGCCGTGCTCACTAATGCTGTCCGCTACTGTGCCGAAGACGGTGCCGCCACGGCTGATGTCCTCGACTCGGCGCGCACGCTGAAGTCCCTGCCTGAACTCGCTACCGAACCGCTCCTTCAGCCCAACGGGCAGGCCTGGCTCAAAACATCAGGACAAATGCTGCAGCTCGGCAAGGACATCATCCGCGCCGCGGGGTACGGCACGGCTGACCTTAAGCAGCTGATGGCGCAGACTGAGGCGCTCGCCGACTACTGCCGGATGGATCCGGTGGCTGACATGGGATGGAAGCAGCCTGTGGTCCCGGAGGCGTCAGTCATCGGTATCAGCCAGGACCCACACGTTGAACTGGCGCAGCGCTGTGAGGCCGGGATCGGCAGGCGGTTTCCGGGAATAGCAGGCCCAGCCCACAAGCAAATGCGCTCGCGGCTGGAGCACGAGCTGGGAATCATCCGGAACCTTGGATTCTCCTCCTACTTCCTCACGGTGGCGGAGGTTTCCCGCATGATCATGGACATGGGGGTACGGGCAGCCGCCCGTGGTTCCGGGGCGTCCAGCCTGGTCAACTACCTGATTGATGTCAGCCAAGTGGATCCGCTTCAGCATGACCTGATCTTCGAACGCTTCCTGTCCCAGGACCGGGCAACGCTGCCGGACATCGACATCGACGTTGAAAGCGCCGAGCGGCACAACGTGTACCGGCGGATCTTTGACCGGTTTGGTGCCGAGAGGGTCACGCTGATGAGCATGCAGAACGGTTACCGGGCCCGCGGCGCGGTCCGGGATGCAGGTATGGCGCTGGGTATGGATGATGACGATGTCGGTGAGATCGCCAAGCAGCTGTGGCGTTTCTCGGCCCGAAATTTCCGGGAAGCTTTGGTTGAGAAACCTGAACTGCGGGAGTTTGCGGGGCGGGTGGAGCAGCGGGGCCTCACCGAAAACCAGCAGCTGGACCTGCTGGTGGACCTCACGGAGCGGCTGGACCGGCTGCCCCGGCATATTTCCATGCACCCGTGCGGGGTGATCCTGGGCGATGCCACACTGCTTGACCGGACCCCGGTCCAGCCCAGCGGGCTGGGGTTGCCTATGAGCCAGTTCGATAAACATGACATGGATCCCATGGGCATGCTCAAGCTGGATGTCCTGGGGGTAAGGATGCAAAGCGCCATGGCGTTTGCTGTCCGGGAAGTCATCCGGATCCATCCTTCCAAAGCTGAAGTGGTGGCGGCCGGCGCCCACCCGGCCGGTTCTGACGGCACCGGCCCGGACTACATTGCCGAGAACGGCCACATCAACCTCAATGCCGTGCCACTGGATGATGAACCGACCTTCGAACTGATCCGCAGCACCCACACCCTGGGCTGCTTCCAGATCGAGTCACCCGGCCAGCGTGAGCTGATCGGCAAGATGGCCCCGCGTGAGTTCAACGACCTCATCATCGACATTTCGCTGTTCCGGCCAGGGCCCATGAAATCTGACATGGTGCGGCCCTTCCTGGAGCACAGGCACGGCTTCGCGCCTGAGGTCTATCCGCACCCTGACCTGAAACCAGTGCTCCAGGAAACCCATGGTGTCACTGTCTTCCATGAACAGATCCTGAAAACCTTCGACGTGATGACCGGCTGCGGCCTGGCGCGGGCCGATGAGTTCCGGCGCGCCCTTGGCAGTGAGGTCCCCGAACTGAAGGTGGAAGAGTTCTTCCGCAGGGAGGCCCGGATCAAGGGGTATTCCCCGGAAGTGGTGGACAAGGTCTGGGGAACCCTGAAAGCCTTTGGCAGCTTTGGTTTCTGCAAGGCGCACGGTGCTGCCTTTGCCGTTCCCACCTATCAGTCGGCCTGGCTCAAGGCGCACCATCCCGAGGCGTTCCTGGCCGGGCTGTGGGAGCACGATCCCGGTATGTACCCCAAGCGGCTGCTGGTGGCCGAGGCCCGCCGGCTGGGCATTCCCATCCTGCCGCTGGATATCAACCACAGCCACGCCGAGTACCGGGTGGAACGGGTCACGGACGGACCTGACGCAGGGAAGCTGGGGATCAGGCTGAGCCTCAACGGGATTTATGGCCTCTCCGGCGCCGAGCTCAAACGGATAGCCGCCGGCCAGCCCTACGACTCCCTTGCCGACCTCAGGGCACGGTCCAGGCTCACCAAGCCAAGCATCAAGAGGCTTGCGCAATTGGGTGCTTTTGATTCCCTGCACCGTCAGTCAGGCGGGAGTGCCAACCGGGCAGACCTTGTCCAGCATCTGCAGAGGATGCAGTCCGCGGGAAGTGCGCGGAAGGGCATCGAAGTCATTGAGGGCCAGCTCTCCCTGCCGCTGGGGGATGTGGAGCTCCGCAACGTCAAACCCGGGCTTCCCGCGCCAACCCTGGTTGAAAACGTCCGGGCTGAACTTGACCTGATGGCCATTGACGTCAGCGGGCACCTGATGGACAGCTACCGGCCCATGCTGGACAGGCTGGGTGTGGTCACTGCCGATAAACTGCTGGGCCTGCGAAACGGTACAGAGGTTATGGTGGCAGGGGTGCGCATCGCCACCCAGACCCCGCCCATGCGTGGCGGGCGCCGGGTGGTGTTTATCAGCATCGATGACGGCACCGGCTGCATCGACTCCGTGTTCTTCCATGAAGCACAGGAACAGGCGGGGCTGCTCCTGTTCGGCACCAGGCTGCTGCTCATCCGCGGCACCACACGGCGGACTGGTCCACGCGGGATCAGCCTGAGCGCCAGCATGGCCTGGGACCTTAGCCAAGCGGATACCCTGCCGTTCCCGACTGATCGGGTGGCGGGTACCGATGTGCCGCATCCCCTCGACGGAATCAGCCGAAGCCTCGCCATCACCGGAATGGGCGGCTGATGGGCGGCCGGGCAGGATTACGGCGTGGCAGCGCACCGCAGCGCACCGCGGGTCCCGTTGGTGGGCCTCTGGCGGAACCGATAGCATTGGCGATGGCTGGCTGTGGTCCCCGTATGCCGCAAGCTATGAAGCCTAAAACTTTGAATAGGAGACACCCGTGTCAGATGCCCAGCAGATCACCCTCATCGTCGATGGCGAAGAGACCAAGGTGACTACCGGGACAACCGGTGCGGAACTCTTCTTTGAGCGCCGCGAAGTTGTTGTGGCCCGCGTTAACGGCGAGCTGAAGGACCTGGACCAGGAGCTGCCCGAGGGCGCCCGGATCGAGGGCGTCACCATCGATTCCCCGGACGGCCTGAACGTGCTCCGGCACTCCACCGCCCACGTGATGGCCCAGGCAGTACAGCAGCTCCGCCCCGCCGCCAAGCTGGGCATCGGCCCGTACATCACCGACGGCTTCTACTTCGACTTCGACGTCGCCGAGCCGTTCACCCCCGAGGACCTCAAGACCCTCGAGAAGATGATGCTCAAGATCATTAACCAGAACCAGAAGTTCGTCCGCCGGGTGGTGTCCGAGGACGAAGCCCGCGAGGCCATGAAGAACGAGCCCTACAAGCTCGAACTGCTCGGCAAAAAGAATGAAGCCGCGGAAGCCGGCGAAGGCGTCAACGTCGAAGTCGGCGCTGGCGACATCACCATCTACGACAATGTGGAGCGCAAGGAGGGAACCACCGTCTGGTGCGACCTCTGCCGCGGCCCGCACCTGCCGAACACCAAGCTCATCTCCAACGCGTTTGCTCTGACCCGGTCATCCTCCGCCTATTGGCTGGGCAACCAAAAGAACCAGCAGCTGCAGCGCATCTACGGCACGGCGTGGCCCACCAAGGACGCGCTGAAGGCCTACCAGGAGCGCATCGCCGAAGCTGAACGGCGCGACCACCGCAAGCTCGGCGTCGAACTTGATCTCTTCTCCTTCCCCGATGAGCTGGGCTCCGGCCTGCCGGTGTTCCACCCCAGGGGCGGCATCATCCGCAAGGAGATGGAGGACTACTCCCGCCAGCGCCATGTTGATGCCGGGTACGAGTTCGTCTACACCCCGCACATCACCAAGGGCCACCTGTACGAGGTCTCGGGACACCTGGACTGGTACAAGGAGGGCATGTTCCCGGCCATGCATGTGGACGCCGAGCTCAACGAGGACGGCACCGTCCGCAAGCCCGGCCAGGACTACTACCTGAAGCCGATGAACTGCCCCATGCACAACCTGATTTTCCGCTCGCGGGGTCGGTCCTACCGTGAATTGCCGCTGCGGCTCTTCGAATTCGGCGCCGTCTACCGTTACGAAAAGTCCGGAGTGGTGCACGGCCTGACCCGGGTCCGCGGCATGACCCAGGACGACGCCCACATCTACTGCACCCGCGAGCAGATGAAGGACGAACTCACCAAGACCCTGACGTTCGTGCTCGACCTGCTGAAGGACTACGGCCTGAACGACTTCTACCTGGAGCTCTCCACCAAGGATCCGGAGAAGTTTGTCGGCGAGGACGCCGCCTGGGAAGAAGCCACGCGCACCCTTTCCGAAGTGGCCGAGGAATCCGGCCTGGAACTGGTCGCGGATCCAGGTGGGGCTGCCTTCTACGGCCCGAAAATCTCGGTCCAGGCGAAGGACGCCCTCGGCCGGACCTGGCAGATGTCCACCATCCAGCTCGACTTCAACCTCCCCGAACGCTTTGAGCTGGAATTCCAGGCAGCCGACGGTACCCGCCAGCGGCCCGTGATGATCCACCGTGCGCTCTTCGGTTCCATCGAACGGTTCATGGGTGTGCTCACCGAGCACTACGCCGGCGCCTTCCCGGCGTGGCTTTCCCCTGTCCAGGTGGTGGGCATTCCGGTGGCCGAAACGTTCAACGAGTACATGTTCGACGTCGTTGGCCAGCTCAAGGCGGCGGGCATCCGCGCCGAGGTGGATACGTCGTCGGACAGGTTCCCCAAGAAGATCCGCACCGCCAGCAAGGACAAAATCCCGTTTGTCCTGATTGCCGGTGGCGACGACGCGGAGGCCGGGGCGGTGTCCTTCCGGTTCCGTGACGGCAGCCAGGACAACGGCGTGCCCGTTGCCGAGGCCGTCAAGCGGATCACGGAAGCCGTCCGGAACCGGACCAGCTAGCGGAAACGGAACATAATACGGTGCAGGAGAACACAGGCGCAGGCTATCCAGGGGATGCCGGCGTGACCGATGACTTTGATCTCGCGGGCGTACCGGACGCATTCCAGCGCCTGTGGACTCCCCACCGGATGGCCTATATCAAGGGCGGCCAACACCAGTTCAAGAACGAAAACGACTGTCCCTTCTGCGTGGGCCCCGGCCGGACCGATGAGGAAGCCCTCATCGTCCACCGGGGGAAGACCTGCTACGTGGTCCTCAATCTGTTTCCCTACAACCCGGGCCACCTCCTGGTGTGCCCTTACCGGCACGTCCCGGACTACACGGACCTCACCATCGAGGAAACCGCGGAGTTTGCCGAGATCAGCCAGACAGCGATGAAGGTCCTGCGCAAGGTTTCCAACCCGGGCGGCTTCAACCTGGGCATGAACCAGGGTGTAGTGGGCGGCGCCGGGATCGCAGCCCACCTGCACCAGCACATCGTTCCGCGGTGGGGCGGCGACGGGAACTTCTTCCCGATCATCGCCCAGACCAAGGCAATAACGCAGACCCTGGACGAGGTCCGCCAGTTGGTTGCCGAGGCCTGGCCCGGGGAGACGGATGCTGAATAGGCACGCGCGCGGGTTTTTCACCGCGCTCTTCACTCCGCTTGCCCGCTGGCTCCTGAAAATTGGCGTTTCGCCCGACGCGGTGACGGTCATCGGCACCGCCGGCGTTGTGGTGGGAGCCTTGGTTTTCTACCCCCTCGGGCAGCTCTGGTGGGGCACGTTGTTCATTACGGCGTTCATCTTCTCCGACGTGCTGGACGGCATCATGGCCCGGATGCGCGATACCGGCGGAGGATGGGGAAACTTCCTGGACTCCACGTTGGACAGGATCGCCGACGGAGCACTGTTTGCCGGCCTGGCCGTCTGGTTTTTCACCGGGGGAGCGGACTACGCGATCGCCGTCACAGCGATGCTCTGCCTGGTCCTGGGCATGGTGGTTTCCTATGCGCGGGCCAAGGCCGAATCGCTCGGCTTCACGGCGAACGTGGGCATCGCCGAGCGCGCCGAACGGCTGGTTTCGGTGCTGGTGGTCACCGGATTCACCGGCCTGGGCCTGCCACCGGTGGTTCTCCTGGTGACGCTCGGGCTGCTGGCCCTTGCCAGCTTGGTCACGGTGATCCAGCGGATTAGGGGTGTCCATCGCCAGGCGCTGTCAGCGGCCGCGGCTGCTGATTAAGCGTGATTAAGTCCACCGCGCGCGGTGGGACTAGTATTGTGACTGCCCGGTCAATGGATCCGGCAACCCGGTGCGTGTACTGCTCGGCTTGGTGCCGCCCTCACGCCCGGCGAAGATCGTCTCTCTACCCATAGGGGTTTTTGTGTCTACACCTGATGTAAGCAGCGAAGCCGGTTCGTCCGCGAACAGCGTCACGGGCAGCAACCGCGTCAAGCGCGGCATGGCTGAGATGCTCAAGGGCGGCGTCATCATGGACGTCGTCAACGTCGAACAGGCCCGCATCGCCGAAGATGCCGGTGCCGTGGCCGTGATGGCGCTGGAACGCGTTCCCGCTGACATTCGTGCCCAGGGCGGCGTGTCCCGCATGTCCGATCCGGACATGATCGACAAAATCATCGAAGCTGTTTCCGTGCCCGTCATGGCCAAGGCCCGGATCGGCCACTTCGTCGAGGCGCAGGTCCTGCAGTCTTTGGGCGTGGACTACATCGACGAGTCCGAGGTCCTGACCCCGGCCGACTACGTCCACCACATCGACAAGTGGAACTTCAAGGTTCCCTTCGTCTGTGGCGCCACCAACCTCGGTGAGGCGCTGCGCCGCATCAACGAGGGCGCGGCCATGATCCGGTCCAAGGGCGAGGCCGGCACCGGCGATGTTTCCAACGCCACCGGCCACATGCGCCAGATCCGGGCCGAGATCGCCAAGCTCGCCGCCCTGCCCGAGGACGAGCTCTACGTCGCGGCCAAGGAACTGCAGGCCCCGTACGAACTGGTCAAGGAAGTTGCCGCCGCCGGCAAGCTCCCCGTAGTGCTGTTCACCGCGGGCGGCATCGCCACCCCGGCCGACGCTGCCATGATGATGCAGCTGGGCGCCGACGGCGTGTTCGTCGGCTCCGGCATCTTCAAGTCCGGCAACCCGGCCCAGCGTGCAGCTGCCGTCGTCAAGGCCACCACGTTCTTCGATGACCCGGACGTCATCGCCAAGGCCTCCCGCGGCCTGGGCGAAGCCATGGTGGGCATCAACGTGGACGAAATCCCGCAGCCCCACCGTCTCTCAGAGCGCGGCTGGTAACAGCGCCGCGCGCCGGCAGTCAGGCAGCAGCAGCACCAGAAGTCCGACGTCGGGTGGTCACCTCAGCAGGGATGGCCACCCGCCGTCGTTGTTTAATGCCGGCATCCCTGGACCGGCGAACCTAGAATCACGTCTATGGGGACAAGTCGGGGCCTTGGTGCCCGCTGCGCTGCTGCGGTGTCCGGAGGTGTCCTGGCCGCCGTGGCGGCCGGCTGCGGCGTGATCGCGGAACACAACGCGCCGTCGCGCGGGTGCGGTGTCCGGCGTCGGCTCCGGCACGGATCAGGAAAGCCCGACGGCGGTGCCCACGCCGACTCCCACCCCGGGTGCCGGTCCGGAGTGTCCCACGCTTCTGTGCACGTCAGTGCTGCTGACCGGCGACATGCTGATCCACACCCAGCTCTGGCAGCAGGCCCGTGATGACGCCGCCGCGGCAGGCAATCAAGGGCTGGACTTCACCCCGCTCCTCGAGGGCCAGCGCAGGTACATCAAGCTCAGTGATCTCGCAATCTGCCATCAGGAGACGCCCGTGGCGGGTCCGGATGGTCCGTTCGCCGCCTACCCGTCCTTCAACGTCCCGCCGCAGATCTGTCAAAGCCCGGGCCCTTGGCGCTGATATCGTCCTGGCGGCCATGCACGCCGGCGACGAGTACGCCAGTGAAGCGAACGCCCAACAGCAGGAAGTGGCCCACGCCCTCGTGGACAGCGGCCAATTCAGCATGATCTACGGTCATCACACCCACTCGGTGCTGCCGATCGAAAACCACAAGGGCACGTGGATCGTCTACGGGCTGGGCAACGGGGTGACCGAATTGTCGCCCCGGTATGTGGTCAACAACGAGGGCCTGCTGGTGCGGGCGCAGTTCAGCCAGGACGCGGCAGGCAAATGGTCAGCGGCGGACCTCGCCTGGGCTCCGTCGGTTATTGTCCGGGGTCCGTACCGCTGGTGTTCGGTCGCATCGGATGCGCCACAGGGTGTCTGTGCAACACCCGAGGCCGATGCCGAGACCAGGCAGCGGACCGCCGCCGTGGTGGAGTCGAAAGGAGCTGCGGCCGCCGGCGCGCATGAGATGCTGATCACCAAGGAACCCTGAAACACGTCTGCGCCAGGCCGCCCGTGATGACCGGCGCGGAACGGTCAGCGCGGAACGGTCAGCGCGGAACGGTCAGCGCGGAACCCGGGCGGCGTGTTCGCGGGCCAGCAACGCGTAGTGGTCGTCCGGGGTGCCCGGAACGAAAGTCCCGAACTTCCGTTCGGCGGCCGTGCGAATGAGGAAGTCGGCCATGGCGGGGTTCTTGGGCAATAACGAACCGTGCAGGTAGCTGGCCACCACGTTCTTGAAGCGCGCGCCCTCGTGGCCGTCGCTGGAGTTGTTGCCGGTCCCCTTGGCTACGGTTCCGAGCGGCCGGACGCCGGGGCCCAGGGTGGTCTGCCCGCTGTGGTTCTCATAGCCCAGGACCTCGCCGAACTCCGGGGAGGCCACTTTGACGTTACCGATCAGGCGTTCGTCCGTACCATGGGTTTCCGCGTCCAGGATGCCAATCCCTGGAATGACCGTACCCAAGCGGGTCTTAAAGAAGCGCCCGAACAGTTGATAGAGCCCACAGATCACCAGCATGGGCGCGCCGTCCTCCGCCAGCCCGGTCAGGACGCCGGCCCTTGAGTGCAGGTCATCCTGGATGACCAGCTGGCCGCTGTCCTGTCCGCCGCCGCCGACGATCAGGTCCGCATCGGCGGGAAATTCGTCCCCGACGTTGTACTCAAGCAGCTCCGGCGTGTAGCCATGCCAACTGATCCGCTGCTTCAGGACCAGGGCGTTGCCCCAGTCACCGTAAATGTTCATGTCCCGCGGATACAGCTGCAGGACGCGGATGGTGCCTTTGGACGCCGATTGCTCTGAGCCAGTTGCCCCCGAAATCATGAGACGACCTCCACGTCGGTGATTTTGGACAGTTCTCGGCGGATGGCCAGCATGGCTGTGTACGTGCAGAAGATTCGCTTCGGCCTGCCCTCACCCTCACGGATGAAGGCCGCCAGCGCGGGCGCAATGTCCGTCTGGACTGCACCGATCCCGACGTCGTCATACTGCAGCCGCAGCGCCATGTCGTAAGCCCGGGATCCGGCCAGCTGGTCCACCCCGCCGTCGCGGAGCGAATCGAATTCCACGTCCCAGAGCCAGGACATGTCCCGGCCGTCGGCGTAGTTGTCATTGATGGCGATCATAATGGCGTAGCCGACCGCCGGGAATGACTTCAGCCCCAGCCTGAAGCCGCTGGGATTCTTGACCAGCACCAGGTCGAGGGGCTGGCCTTCCACTGTGAGGCTTTCGCCGCGACCGAAGGCCGGTTTTACCTGGGACAGCGCGGTGAGCAGCGTGGCGTGGTTGGCCGTCGCGGCCCCGCCGCCGCAGATGCTGCGGGCCAGTACCAGCGCCGCCGCGGCATTAAAGATGTTGTAGACGCCGCGGAGCCTCATCGCCGTGGTGACCGTGACGCCGTCGTACTCAAAAACCGCTGTGTCGGGCCCCACCTTGCGGAGTACGACGTCGGCGGGAGGCTTTTCGGGGAGCGTCGCGGGAGCAGTGCTTCCGGGCGCAGCGCGCAGGTCGTCATCGTTGGGAAAGGTGCTGAGGAGCGAATCGTCGAGGCCGAAGTACTGGACGTCCTGGCCGGTGAGGGTGTCCGCGATGCGGGCCACGCGGGGATCCTCCCGGTTGAGCACCACCGTTCCGGTGGTCTTGGCCGCGATGTGCTCCAGGAGCTGGGCCGTCTTGTCGATTTCACCGAAACGGTCCAGCTGGTCCCGCAGGACGTTGAGCAGGAGGCTGTAGCGGGGCGGGACGCGGTTCACAAAATGCACGGCGTGGGCTTCGTCCAGTTCCAGGACGGCGACATCGGCCTTCAGCCGGCCGCGCCAGTCCACCTCGCCGAGCAAGGCGGCCGCCACGCCACGGGTGAAGTTGCTGCCGGTGCGGTTGGTGAACACCTTCAGCCCCTGGCTTTCAAGGAGTTCCACCACCATTTTCGTGGTGGTGGTCTTGCCGTTGGTTCCGCTTACCACAGCCACGCCGTGGGGCAGTGTGGCAAGTGTCCGCTGCATAAAGCCGGGGTCGATTTTTTCGACCACCAAACCGGGCAGGGCGGACCCGCCACCCCTGAGCCGGGACACCCGGCGGACCAGCTTGCCGAGCGGAACACTGATGTAAAGCATGCTCAGTAATATATCCCAGCAACGGCATGGAACCCTGCCCCGCGTTGGCAGACCCGCACGGTTGAGGGTGACTGGCACATTATGCTGAATGGATGACAAACCCCCATTCGGCCGCTTCCGCACGCGTGGGCGCAGGCCTGCGGATCGGCGTCCTGGCGCTCCAGGGCGACTTCCGTGAACACCTGCGCGCCGTGGAAGCATCCGGTGCTGCCGGCGTCGGAATCCGCAGGCCCAAGGAGCTGGACGGCCTGGACGGCCTCATCATTCCGGGTGGCGAATCCACGGCCATCGACAAGCTTGCCCGGGCCTTTGAGCTGGCAAGACCCTTGACGGACCGCATCCGCGACGGACTGCCGGTCTTCGGTTCCTGCGCCGGCATGATCCTCCTGGCCAACGAGATCGCCGATCCGGCCACCGACCTTGCCGGCAACCCGCAGCAGACCTTCGGCGGGCTGGACATTACGGTCCGGCGCAACGCCTTCGGACGGCAGCGCGAATCGTTCGAAACTGACCTTGATTTCAAGAGCCTGGACTTCAGCGCAACGGAATCCGGGGTGGCACCGGTTCACGCGGTGTTCATCCGCGGTCCGTGGGTGGAGCGTGTCGGCGAGGGCGTGGAGGTTCTCGCGCAGGTGGAGCCGGCAGACCCTGACCACGCGTCGCACGCGGCCAGCCTGCCCGGGACGGCTAGAATTGTTGCTGTGCGTTCCGGCCACCTGCTGGCCACCTCCTTCCACCCGGAAGTGACTGGGGAGAAACGCGTACATGAACTTTTTATCCGGATGATCAGAGGAGACGCGTAAAGCATGTCAGGCCACTCCAAATGGGCAACGACCAAGCACAAAAAGGCCATCCTTGATAGCCGCCGTGCCAAATCGTTCGCCAAGCTGATTAAGAACATCGAAGTTGCTGCCCGCATGGGCGGACCGGACCTCCAGGGAAACCCCGGGCTGGAGCTGGCCGTCACCAAGGCCAAGAAGACCTCGGTTCCTGCCGACAACATTGACCGCGCCATCAAGCGCGGCGCCGGCCTGACCGGTGAAGTGGTTGACTACACCGAAATCATGTACGAATGCCGTGGCCCGCAGGGCTCCGCACTGCTGATCGAATGCCTCACCGACAACAAGAACCGGGCGGCCTCCGAAGTCCGCCTGGCCATCTCCCGCAACGCCGGCACCATCGCCGATCCCGGTTCGGTCAGCTACCTCTTCAGCCGCAAGGGCGTGGTGTCCCTGCCAAAGAAGGAACTGACGGAGGACGACGTCCTGATGGCTGTTCTCGAGGCTGGCGCCGATGAAGTCAAGGACAACGGCGACACCTTCGAAATCCACTCGGAACCGACTGACCTCCAGGCCGTCCGTGACGCCCTCAAGGAGGCCGGGATCGAGTACGACACCGACGAGGCCGAGTTCGTTCCCTCGATGGTTGTGCCCCTCGACCTGGAAGCCGCCAAGAAGTTCATGAAGCTTGTTGACGCGCTGGAAGAGCTCGATGACGTCCAGAACGTCTACAGCAACGCCGACCTCAGCGACGAAGTCCAGGCCGCCCTGGAATCTGAGTGAACCTCCGCCTTGCGGCCTAGAGCGGGTGGGGGAGCGTGACGCTGCGCGTACTCGGCGTTGACCCGGGACTTACCCGCTGCGGCATCGGCGTGGTGGATGTCGAACGGAACAGGCGCGCCACCATGGTGGCCGTCGGGGTGGTGGGCACGTCCCCGGCGGAAACCCTGGACCAGCGCCTGCTGGTTATTGCCCTGGCCATTGACGAGTGGCTGGACCGTTACGAACCGCAGGTGCTCGCCGTCGAACGCGTCTTCTCCCAGCTGAACGTCAGCACGGTTATGGGCGTGGCCCAGGCCTCCGGCGTGGTGATCGCCGCGGCTGCCCGCCGCGGAATCCCGGTGGCGCTGCACACGCCGTCGGAAGTGAAAGCTGCCGTGACCGGCAGCGGCACCTCCAATAAGGACGCGGTGACAAAACTCGTCACCAAGATTCTCCGGCTGGACGCCCCACCGCGACCGGCCGACGCCGCGGATGCGTTGGCCCTGGCCATCACGCATGCGTGGCGGGCGGGCAGCGGGGCCGCCGTGGCCACCACCGGCCCGGGCAGCCTGTCGCTGACCCCGGCCCAGCGGGCGTGGGCCGATGCTGAGGCGAAGGCGCGCCGCGCACGCTGAATGTCCGCGGCACTTGCTAGGGTATTCGTAGATATGTTCGGATAGCCGGTCCAACCCCCACAGAGTCCGGCAGTACACCAGGAGCCCGGCTTTGATCAGTTTCCTTCGCGGAACCGTAGCGCACATTGGTCTCTCCACGGCCGTGATCGACCTCAACGGCGCTGGAATGAGCGTCAATGCCACACCACAGACGCTCAGCAGCCTCCGCGCCGGCGAAGAGGGCAAACTCTTCACCTCACTGATCGTGCGCGAAGACTCGCTGACCCTGTTCGGCTTTGCCTCCGACGACGAGCGGGAAGTCTTCGACGTCCTGCTCAGCGTGAGCGGCGTGGGACCGCGGCTTGCCCTCGCCGTCCTCGCCGTCCACGAGCCTGAGGCCATCCGCGTTGCGGCCCACACCGCCGACAGCAAGACGTTCACCAAGGTGCCCGGCATAGGCCCCAAGGTGGCAGGCCGGATTGTGCTGGAACTCGCCGGCAAGCTGGTACCCCACGGCACCGCCGGTGCTGCCAGCCCGGCCACGCCGGCAGAAGCAGCCTGGAAGCCGCAGGTGGTGGCTGCCATGACCAGCCTTGGCTGGTCTGAAAAGGACGCTGTGGCCAGCATCGACAAGGCCCTCGCGGACAATCCCGAGGTTTCGTTCCGCGGGAATGTGGCCGAAATCCTGCGGACCACGCTCCGCTGGCTCGGCCAGGACGGCGCACGGGCCGGTAACCGTGTAGGCAGCCGTGGCTGAGCCCTCCGTTGTAGCGGGAGGGGAGGAGCCCGAGGAGCGGGTCATTGAAGCGGCGCTCAGGCCCAAGAACCTGGACGACTTCGTGGGCCAGCACAGGGTCCGCAAGCAGCTCTCCCTGGTGCTGCAGGCCTCACGGATGCGCGGCCGCAGCGCGGACCACGTCCTTTTCTCCGGCCCGCCCGGGCTGGGGAAAACCACCTTGGCCATGATCGTCGCCGCCGAAATGAACTCGCCCCTGCGGATCAGCAGCGGTCCGGCCATCCAGCACGCCGGGGACCTCGCCGCAATCCTGTCCTCCCTCTCCGAAGGGGAGGTCCTGTTCCTGGACGAAATCCACCGCATGTCCCGGCCTGCCGAGGAAATGCTTTACATGGCCATGGAAGATTTCCGCGTGGACATTGTGGTGGGAAAGGGCGCCGGCGCCACAGCCATTCCGCTGGAGCTTCCGCCCTTCACCCTGGTGGGTGCCACCACCCGCGCCGGACTCTTGCCCGGCCCGCTGCGGGACAGGTTCGGGTTCACCGGGCACCTGGAGTTCTACAGCGTGGCCGAACTTGAACTGGTCCTCCGCCGTTCCGCCGGCCTGCTGGACCTCAAGGTCAACTCCGCCGGCTTCAGTGAAATTGCCGGCCGTTCCCGCGGCACGCCGCGCATCGCCAACCGCCTCCTCCGGCGGGTCCGGGACTGGGCGCTGGTCCACGGGATCGAACAGATCGACGCACGCGCGGCCTCTGCCGCCCTGGACATGTACGAAGTGGACAAACGGGGCCTGGACCGGCTCGACCGTGCTGTCCTCGAAGCCCTGATCACAAAATTCGGCGGCGGTCCGGTCGGGCTGTCCACCCTGGCGATTGCCGTGGGGGAGGAAACCGAGACCGTGGAAACGGTGGCCGAGCCATTTCTGGTCCGGGAAGGCCTCCTGGGCCGGACGCCGAGGGGCCGCATCGCCATGGCGCCGGCCTGGACCCATCTTGGCTATGCAGTACCGGCCGGCGTGTTCGGGCAGGAGCCCCTGGATCTCTTTGAATCCGACCCGGACAGCAGTGAAGCCGCGGCCGACTGGGCGCCGAACAGCCAATAGGCCCGTCCGTCAGCTTTTCCCTTTAGACTGGGTATGACACCCGGCACGTTCGGGTCTTTGTTCCCGCCGTCGGCTCCGAGGGGCCGTTGCCGGCCAGCACGAATATCTGCATGGCGGAACGAAGCGGACGCTGCCCTACACCAGATACGCCAGTACAGAACGGAAACTTCCCTGTGGATCCCATGAACATCGTCTTGTTCGCAATGCTTGGAATCTTTATCTTTATGATGTTCCGCCGCAACAAGAAGACCAAGGCGCAGCAGGCTACGCTGCAGTCCCAGTTCGCTCCCGGTGTTGAGGTCATGACCAGCTTTGGCCTCTTCGGCCGGATCGTCTCCATGAATGACGCCGAAAACCAGGTAGTCCTGGAGCTCTCTCCGGGCAATCTCGCCACAGTTCACCGCCAGGCAGTCACCAAGGTCGTGGAAGCTCCTGTCGTTGCTGAGGACGAGCCTACGGTTGTCCCCGACTACGCGTCTTCACTGACGGGCCAGGACCTGGGCACTCCGGCTGCAACCGCCGAAACCCCGGACGAGACCCTGAAGCGCCTCAATGACGAGGGTAAAAAGGACAGCTAGCCCCCCGCTGCCTTCGGCATCAGGATTCACAATACCTCTACGGCTGCGGACCGCCGCCGGTGGGAGCATCAGGCTCGCATCGGCGGTTCCTCCGTAAATAAGAGAAAGATCGACAATGGCACGAACTGGCCCTAAAAACGCAGGCCTCCGGGTACTGGTGTGGCTCGGCGTAATCCTTGCCGTGCTGACAGCTGTATTGGCCGGTGGCACCCTTGCCGGCCAGGCCAGCTGGGCACCCAAGCTGGCGCTTGACCTCGAAGGCGGCACCCAGATGATCCTGGCGCCCAAGGTTGAGGGCGGTTCGGACATTAACGAAGAGCAGCTCAACCAGGCGGTGGCAATCATCCGCCAGCGTGTTGACGGCTCCGGCGTTGCCGAAGCCGAGATCAGCACGCAGTCCGGGCGCAACGTGGTGGTCAGCCTTCCCGGTACCCCCACGAAGGAAACCCGCGACCTGATCCAGGCTTCCGCGGACATGAACTTCCGCCCGGTTCTGCTGAACGGAGACGGCGCAGCGGTTCCCACGGAAGCGCTGACGCCCGAGGGCCAGCTTCCGAAGCCGACGGCCGAACCGGCCAACGGCAGCGATATCAACTGGATCACCCCCGAGGTGTACCGGCAGTTTGAGACCCTCGACTGCAAAAATCCGGGGCCGGACAAGCCTGCGGCTTCCGATCCCACCAAGCCCTTGGTTACCTGCGAGCCGGCGACTGATACCAGAGCTGCCATCAAGTACATCCTCGGCCCTGTGGAGGTAAAGGGCGGCAACATTGTCACCTCCTCCTTCCAGCTCCAGCGGGGTGCCCAGGGTGCCGTCACCAACGACTGGGCCGTCAACATCCAGTTCGACGGCGAAGGCACGGCCAAGTTCAAAGAGGTCACCGAACGCCTGAACCAGTTCTATGTGGCCGCCGGCGGCCAGACCGGCAACGATCCGAAGGCACAGTTCGCCATTGTGCTCGACGACCAGGTCATTTCCGCGCCACGGTCGCTGGCAATCATCACCGATGGACGTCCGCAGATCACCGGTGGCTTCACAGAGAAGACAGCCAAGGCACTCTCGGACCAGCTCCGCTTTGGCGCGCTGCCCATCAGCTTCGAAATCCAGAGTGACCAGCAGATTTCCGCGACCCTCGGTGGCGAACAGCTGCGCATGGGCCTCCTCGCGGGCATCATCGGGTTGCTCCTCGTGGTGGTTTACTCCCTGTTCCAGTACCGGGCCTTGGGCTTTGTGACCATTGCTTCCCTGGTGGTGGCAGGTGCCCTGACGTACCTGGCGATTGCCATCCTGGGCTGGACGGAAAACTACCGGCTGTCCCTGGCCGGCGTGGCCGGCATGATTGTGGCCATCGGCCAGACAGCTGACTCGTTCATTGTTTACTTCGAACGCATCCGTGATGAACTCCGCGAGGGCCGGGGCCTGGTCTCAGCGGTGGAGAATGGCTGGAAGCGTGCGAAGCGGACCGTACTGGCCTCCAAGGCCGTCAACCTGCTCGCCGCCCTCGTGCTCTACTTCGTGGCCGTCGGCAACGTCCGCGGGTTCGCCTTTACGCTGGGGCTGACAGCCATCGCCGATCTCATCGTGGTCTTTATGTTCACCCACCCGACTCTGCAGCTCCTCGCGCGGACCAAGTTCTTCGGCGAAGGCCACCGGTTCTCCGGCCTTGACCCCAAGCGCCTGGGCGCTGTTCCGCTGTACCGCGGTGCGGGCCGCCTGCGGACGCCGGAAACCAAGCCTGGCGTTGTACGGGCCAAGAACACCGGCGCCGCCGCCGAAGCTGAACGGCGCATGACCATCGCGGAACGCCGCCTCGCGGAAAAGCAGGAGCAACTTACGGGCTCCTCCAAGAGCGCAGCCAAGGAGAACAAGTAATGTCCAGCTTTGCCACTTTCGGTAACGAGCTCTACACGGGCAAGCGGTCCTACAACTTCGTGGGGGCCAAGAAAATATGGTTCCTCATCGCCATTGTGGCGGTTGCGCTGTCCATCCTGATCCCCCTTGTCAAAGGCGGGTTCAACCTCGGGATTGAATTCCGGGGCGGTTCCGAGTTCACCGTCTCCAACGTGCAGGACACCGACTCTGCCCTCGGTGAAACTGTCGTCCGGGACGTCGTGCCAGGCAGCGTGCCGCGCGTTGCGAATGTCGCCGGTACCACGATGCGGATCCAGACGGACAAGCTGACTGACGACGAGACACTCAAGATCAAGGAAGGCCTCGCCACGGCCTATGGCGTCACTGACAACGAAGTGACCTCAACGTTCATCGGACCCACCTGGGGTGCGGATGTCACCAAGCAGGCGCTGATGGGTTTGCTCGTCTTTGTGGCCTTGGCTGCCGTCCTGATGGCGCTGTACTTCCGGACCTGGAAGATGTCGGTGTCCGCCTTGACCGCAATGCTCGTGACCATGTTCATCACCGCCGGCGTGTATGGCTTAAGCGACTTTGAGGTAACGCCGTCAGCTATCATCGGGTTCCTGACAGTGCTCAGTTATTCGCTGTATGACACCGTGGTGGTCTTCGATAAGATCCGCGAAAATACCGCCGATCTGGATGCTTCCACGCGCCGGACATTCGCAGAGGAAGTCAACCTCGCGGTGAACCAGACCCTGGTCCGTTCCATCAACACCATGGTGGTGGCCATCCTTCCGGTGGGCGCCATCCTGTTCATCGGAGCAGGCCTCCTCGGGGCCGGCACGCTGCGCGACTTGTCCCTTGCCCTGTTCGTCGGCATTTTCATTGGAACGGCGGCCACGATCTTTGTCGCGGCGCCCATGTACGCCTGGCTGCGCCAGAGCGAACCCGACCTGGTGAAGCAGGCGAGACGCGTCGAGCACCGCCGGGCCGAGAACGCTGCCCGGACGGACGTGCCGGCAGCACCCGCAGGGGCCTGACGGCAGACAGCATAACTGGCCGGGTGGCGTAGGAATATCCACGCCACCCGGCCCGTACGCTTTTAAGCGCCGGTTACGGAAGTGAACTGGCGGAGGAATAGACTGGGGTAATTAAACAGGTCGTGAGGGGTGCTTCATTGGAAGAACGTTCGGCATCGGAGCCAATGGCAGGCGGGGACGGGACTCCCGGCCACGGAGTTCAGACCGGGCTGACCGCTTCCGCACGCCCCGGACCGGTGGTACCCGTCGACAATTCCGGCTCCCGCCCCACATTTCCCGGCCGTCGCGAACGCACACGCTCACGCCTGGCCCGCCTGACCGGCCGTGGCACCACCACCTATTCCCCGATCCTTGAGCCGCTGCTGCGAACCGTCCGCGCGAACAACCCCAAAGAAGACTTCGACCTGATCCAGCGCGCCTTTGACGTTGCTGAGAACAGCCACCGCGGGCAGAAGCGCAAGAGCGGTGATCCTTACATCACCCACCCCGTCGCCGTGGCCACCATCCTGGCGGAGCTGGGTCTCAGCGGAACCACCCTGGCCGCGGCCCTGCTCCACGACACGGTTGAGGACACGCCGTACACGCTGGCTGACCTCAGAAAAGAATTCGGTCCCGAAGTTGCCATGCTGGTGGATGGGGTCACCAAACTGGATAAGGTCAGCTTCGGTGAAGCAGCCCAGTCCGAGACCGTCCGCAAAATGGTTGTGGCCATGGCCAAGGACATCCGGGTCCTAATGATTAAGCTCGCCGACAGGCTCCACAACGCCCGGACCTGGCGGTTTGTGTCCGCGGAGTCATCGTCCCGAAAAGCCCGTGAAACCCTGGAAATCTTTGCGCCCCTTGCGCACCGCCTCGGCATGAACACCATCAAATGGGAACTGGAGGACCTGTCCTTCGCTGCCCTCTATCCGAAGGTCTACGAAGAGATCGTCCGCATGGTCGGGGACCGGACACCTGAGCGCGAGAAGAGCCTCGGCGTCATCCGTGACCAGATTACCGAGGACCTCCGCGCCGCCCGGATCAAGGCCACGATCACCGGCCGGCCGAAACACTACTACTCGATCTACCAGAAGATGGTGGTCCGGGATAAGGATTTCGACGACATCAACGACCTCATGGGGGTCCGCGTGCTGGTCGATTCGGTGCGGGACTGCTATGCCGCGCTGGGCACGATGCATTCCCGCTGGAACCCCCTGCCGGGGCGTTTCAAAGATTACATTGCCATGCCCAAGTTCAACATGTACCAGTCTCTGCACACCACGGTGATCGGCCCAGGCGGCAAGCCCGTGGAGATCCAGATCCGCACCCATGAAATGCATCGGCGTGCCGAGTATGGTGTGGCCGCGCACTGGAAGTACAAGGACCAGCCAAACAGCACGGCCGTTGGCCCCGGCAGCCCCCGGGACGGCGATATGGGGTGGCTGAGGTCCCTGGTCGACTGGCAGCAGGAAACTTCTGATCCGGGGGAGTTCCTGGATTCGCTGCGGTTCGAGATCAACGCCCGCGAAGTCTTTGTCTTCACCCCCAAGGGTGAGGTCATGGCACTTCCCGCCGGTTCAACCCCGGTGGATTTTGCATACGCTGTCCACACCGAAGTGGGGCACCGCACCATCGGTGCCCGGGTCAACGGCAAGCTGGTTCCGCTGAACAGCGAACTGAATCACGGCGACTGGGTGGAGATCTTTACGTCCAAGGCCGAGGGCGCCGGACCCAGCCAGGACTGGCAGCACTTCGTTAAGAGCGCACGCGCACGGAACAAGATCCGTCAATGGTTCAGCAAGGAACGCCGCGAAGAGGCGATCGACCGTGGCAAGGAACTCCTGACACGGGCCATGCGGAAGCAGAACCTGCCACTGCAGCGCCTCATGACGCACGAGGCCCTGGCCGCGGTGGCCGCGGACTTCAAATACGTGGACATCTCAGGCCTCTACGCCGGTGTGGGCGACGGACACACCTCAGCGCAGTCGGTCATGGAGAAGCTCGTTGAAAGCCTGGGCGGCAACGAAAGCACCGACGACGACATCACTGAAGTCAGCATCCCTACCCACGTTACCAAGACCAAGTTCTCGGACTCCGGCGTGGTGGTGCGGGGCGTCGGCGATGTCTGGGTGAAGCTCGCCCGCTGCTGCACTCCAGTACCACCGGACCCGATTCTCGGATTCGTGACCCGCGGCTCGGGTGTTTCAGTCCACCGTACGGACTGCACCAACATCTCGGACCTCAAGGACCAGCCCGACAGGATCGTCGATGTCGACTGGGCCCCCACCCAGTCGAGCGTCTTCTTGGTGGAGATCCAGGTTGAGGCGCTGGACCGGAAATCCCTCCTCTCGGACGTGACCCGTGTCCTGTCCGAGAACCACGTCAACATCCTGGCTGCCAGCGTGAACACCTCCAGCGACCGGGTAGCCATTTCACGGTTCGCCTTCGAGATGGGCGATCCCAAGTACCTCAGCCACGTCCTCAGCGCCGTCCGGCGCATCGACGGTGTGTTCGACGTCTACCGGACTACCGGTAACAAGCGCCGGAGCTAACAGCGCAAGCTTTTCCAGGGCTGCACGTTTGTGCGGGACCCTGGGAGTAGCTTCGATGGCCAGGACCAGCAGGCGAAGCCGTACGTCCTTCTCCGGACGTGCCAGCAGTCCTGCCAGCGCAGGCAGTGCCCGGTTTGCGTCTACGTGCAGGGCAATATCCACGGCAGTCCGGAGCGGACTCGAGACCATCAGCCCGCCCATGCTGACGACGTCGAACGGGCCAAGCCTGACTTCATGGAGTGTGCAGCCCCGCGTATTGCGGAGACTCGAAATCCGCCGTTTCGCATCAACAAGCAACGCCAGCCGGTCCGGCTCGTCGGCGCAGCCGTAAATCCAGGCCGCCGTCATCCTGCCGGCTACCACTCTCTGCCGGACAGCTGCCGGGACTGCGTTGGCTGCAGCCCTGGCCCGTAGTTGGGACGAAACGTGGAGATCGGGCAGCGTGAAACCGTGCTGGTGGAACCGTGCAAGGACGCCGTCCGCTGCCAGGGTCTGCAGTTCAGGCCACGTGAACGGCTGACCCGGCGAGTACAGGTCAGCGTGTTGGGGCGGTGACGGGGTGGCCATCCACCCATCCTGCCGTGCGGGTCCTTAAGCGCACAGGCCCGGTTCCGGTTATGTGGATAACCGGAACCGGGCCTGTGCAGCCGACAGCTTGTGAGTCCTAAGCAAGCTCGCTGGCAGAGCGCTGGAGCTGGTCGAGCCACGCCTGCCTCGCCTCGAGGGCTTCCCTGGCTGCCTTGATCTTGCGCTCGTCTCCGGCTTTCTCTGCCTTCTCGAGATCGTCCTGAAGCCCGGAAATGGCTGATTCCAGCTGCGACAGTGCGCTGTTGGTGCGGGCCTTTGTCTCGGGGTTGGAGCGCTGCCACTTCTCGTCTTCGGCGTGGCGGACAGCGTCCTCCACCTTGCGGAGGCCGGCTTCGATCCGGCCCATGTCGGCCCGGGGGACCTTGCCGGCTTCTTCCCAGCGGTCCCGGACAGACTGGAGTGCCTTCTTGGCGGCGGCCAGGTCCTTGACCGGCAGGATGGTGTTGGCCTCCACCAGGAGTTCTTCCTTCACCGTGAGGTTGGCCGCATATTCCTGGTCGATCTCCTCATTCGCTGCCTGCCGGGACGTGAAAAATACGTCCTGGGCAGCGCGGAAACGGGCCCAGAGGGCGTCGTCGTCCTTTCGGCTTGCCCGCGGGGAGGCCTTCCAGTCATCCATCAGCCGGCGGTATTCGCCAGCGGCGAAGCCCCAGTCGGTGGAGGAAGACAACGCCTCGGCCTCGGCAATAAGCTTTTCCTTGGCCGACTTTGCCGCCGAGTTGGTGCTGTCCAGCTGGGAGAAGTAAGCGCGGCGGTGGCGGTCAAAAACAGTACGCGCGGCACGGAAGCGCTTCCACAAGGCGTCCTCGTTGCTGCGGCCAAGCCGGACGCCGCTCTTCTGGGCCGTCTTCCAGCTTTCAAAGAGCTCGTTCATCCGCGCGCTGGACGTCTTCCACTGGATCTGGGCAGGATCCTGGCCCGAAATTTCCTCGGCTTCAGACACGATTGCCTCGCGGGCTGCCAGTTCGGCGGCCCGAACGGCGTCGTGCTCTGCTTTCTCTGCCTTTTCCAGCTCCGTGATTTGGGCGGAAACGGCCTCCAGCCGTGCTTCTGCCGACCGGAGATCTCCCACCATGTTTCGCTCTGCCAGCTGTTCGCGCAGGTGGGTGACGGTCTTCTGCATGTCGGTGCTGGGAGCCTTGGAACTGACGCGCTGCTCAAGGAGCAGAACCTGCGCCACAATGTCGTCGTACTTACGCGCGAAATACGCCAATGCCTCGTCATTGCTGACATCTGGGTACTGGCCCACCGGGTGCTCTTCGCCGTCGATCGTCAGGAAAACGTGGCCGTCACCTTCAACACGGCCCCAACGGGAAGCTTCGGCCAACGACGTTGCGGACGCGATCGGTGCCGGCGTTGCGGCGGGTGCAGCCGCGGCAGGCTTGGGCCGGGCTGCGAAGGCGGCCGGCGACGGTGCCGGACGTGGAGCAGGAGTGGGGGCCGCCGGCTGCGAAGCCACGGGCTCTTCGACGGCATCAGCCACAGGCCCTTTACCCGTTGCGTCGTCGGCCACGGGCGCCTCAGTTGTTGCGTTGTCGGCCACCGTCTCCTCAGCGGTGGCCGGGTCCGCTGCCGCCGGGCCGGCCACTGCCTCTTGGGCCACTGCCTCGTCGCCTACTGCCTGGTCAGCTACTGCCGGCTCAGCCTCGGGGGCCGCTGCCTCGGTCAGGTCTGCTGCTATTTCGTCGGATTTCTGACTGTCTGTCACCGCTAAAAGTCTTTCGCTTGGAGGAAAATACTCACATACTGCACCGCGGCCGTGAGGCCGGGCTTCCTACTTCAGAGAAAACGAGTCTATCGTGACTGGTTCAACGGGCGCGCCGTCCGTGTCGCTGCTGCCGGGAGTGATTCCTGCGGCTGCGATTCCGGACACGATATCCAGGCCGGACGTCACCTTGCCCACCACCGTATAGCCGCCGGCGCTGTCTGCGGGAATCACCGTGTCTTTGTAGACAATAAAAAACTGCGTGCCGTTCCCGTAAGCGTTGTTGCCCGTCCTCGCCACCGCTATGGTGCCAGCCGGGTAACGATTGTCAGCCGGGACGTTTTCCAGCGGACCCCACGTGTAATCGGGATTTCCGCTGCCCTTGCCGTCGGCAGATCCGCACTGCAGGACGCCGAAGCTTTCACTGGTGGTCAGCCGGTGGCAGGTCTTGCTGGTGAAGTAGCCTTCGTCGCTGAGGGACTTGAAGACTGCGGCTGCCTGGGGCGCCTTCGTTCCATCGAGTTCGACGCCGACCGCGCCCCGGTTCAGGGCCAAGTCTCCGGTGAAGGTTTGTCCGGCAGCCGAGTCGGGTGAAGGAATGTTGGCCGCGTTGCTGGGCGGCGCCGAGGCCGTGGGGGACGATGAAGGCGTGGTCAGTCCCGCCTCGGCCGCGGCGAACTCGTCTTCCGAGGGGTTGCCGGAAAATGCCGTGAGCTGAAGAACGACGGCGAGCACCACAGCGCCGGCTCCGGCGCCGGCGGCAATGAGATTGTCCCGTTTGCGGCGTGCTTCCTGATCCCGCCGCAGCCCGCGCTTTGCCTCCATCTGCTGGATGCGCCGTTTGGCTTCGCGTGCGCTGCGTGAACTGGCCGCCAAGGGTCCTCCTGTAAGTCGGTCTGCGGCCGGACTGTCAAGGGCCCGGGCGCAATCTGCCGGCAGCCTTCGACGGCCCCTGCCTGCGTGTTAGAGATGCAGGCGGAAGGCGCATAAACTGACTGCCGCACATAGTTTATGCATGAGTTGCTGGACAGCCGCCGTTCCTGGCCCGTTTCGGGTGGAATGCCGGGCAAAGTCCCAGGCGCCCTTCATCAAGAGGAGAACATCCACCATGGCACGCACCGCCTCCCTGTCCGGATTCCCCGAGTGGCTTCCCGAGGAGCGGCTGGTGGAGCTGCACGTGCTTGACACCCTGCGGAAGGTTTTTGAGCTGCACGGTTTCTCGTCCATAGAGACCCGGGCCGTGGAAACCGTCGGTCAGTTGCTGCGCAAAGGTGAGATCGATAAAGAGGTTTACGGCCTCAGCCGCCTCCAGGATGACGACGCCGACTCATCCGATGCGGCCAAGGCCGGAAAGTCCGATCCGGATGCCCTGGCGCTGCATTTCGACTTGACCGTGCCGTTCGCGCGCTACGTCGTGGAGAACGCCGGCTACCTCGCGTTCCCGTTCCGGCGCTACCAGATCCAGAAGGTCTGGCGGGGCGAACGCCCGCAGGAAGGCCGCGCCAGGGAGTTCACGCAGGCAGACATCGATGTGGTGGGCGACGGCGAGCTGCCCTTCCGCTATGACGTGGAGATTGCCCTGGTCATTGCCGAGGCCCTGAGTGCCCTTCCCATCCCGGATTTCCGCCTGCGCATCAACAACCGCAAGCTTGCCGAGGGTTTCTACCGGGGGATCGGGCTGGATGATACCGCGGGTGTGCTTCGCAGCATCGACAAGCTGGAAAAGATCGGCCCTGCCAAGGTCGCGGAACTGCTCAGGTCGGAGCTCGGGGCAACCGAGGAGCAGGCACAGCTGGCGCTGAAGCTGGCCGGGATCCGTACCGAAGACACCTCTTTTGCGGCCCAGGTCCGCGCCCTCGGCGTCACCAACGACCTGCTCGAGGAGGGCCTGGACGAACTGGAACAGGTGATTGAGGCAGCCGTGCAGCGCGCGCCGGGCAAGGTGGTGGCCGATCTCAGTATCGCCCGCGGTTTGGATTACTACACCGGCACCGTGGTGGAGACCGTCCTGGTGGGCCACGAGCAGCTTGGTTCCATCTGCTCGGGCGGCCGTTACGATGCCCTGGCTTCGAAGGGTAACCGCAAGTTCCCCGGCGTCGGGCTGTCCATCGGCGTCACGAGGCTGGTGTCCCGCATCCTCAGCCAGGACCTGGCCAAGGCTTCCCGGTCCGTGCCCACCGCCGTGCTGGTTGCACTGGCAAACGATGACAGTTGGGGTGCCGCGCAGGATGTCGCGGCCCAGCTCCGCAGCCGGGGCATCGCCACGGAAGTGGCAGCCAAAGCCGAGAAGTTCGGCAAGCAGATCAAGTTCGCGGACCGCCGCGGCATCCCCTTCGTCTGGTTCACCGACGACGACGGCAATCACCAGGTCAAGGACATCCGGTCCGGAGACCAGACGGACGCCGATCCGGCCGAGTGGGCGCCGCCGTCGGAAGACCTCCACGTGCAGGTGAACACGGCAGCTGCCCTGACGGCCTGACACTGGGGGAGCCGACCGCGCGGGCCAGGCCATAACGGGGCACTTCGCCGCAGACGCGCCGAAAGCTGAGGCGGTTCTGCGGGTTGGAGGCCCCAAAGTGCCCCACGATGGCGGGACTTAGGCCTGAGGACGCCGCTGGCCGCGCAGCCGCAGCACCAGGAAACGCCCGGCCACGCCAACGGCAAGGACCGCGGCCATCCCCAGTACTGAGGTGGGCGGCAGCGTGAACGCCAGCAGGAGGCAGCTGACAAAGCCGGCCACGTTCAACCACTTGCGGGCATGCGCTGGATGCTCGTCCAGTGTGTAGGCAGCAGCGTTGGTGATGGCGTAGTAGATCAGCACGCCGAAGCTGGAGAACCCCACCACCGTCATCACTTCGGTGGTCAGAAGCAGCAAAATCACGACGGCGGCTACCGCCAGTTCGGCCAGGAACGGCACCGTGTGCCGGCCGCCCACCCGGGCCAACTGTGCAGGCAGGTCCCGCTCCCGTGCCATGGCCAGCGCAGTTCTGCCCACGCCGGTGATGAGCGCCAGCAGCGCTCCGAGGCATGCCGCCGCCGCGCCTGCCTGGACCAGCGGTGCACCGGCCGCGAACTGCGAATGGCGCACGGCGTCCAACAGCGGAGCCGCACTTGCCGCCAGCCGGCCGTCCGGCAGGTGGCTTTGCAGCAGCAGCGCCAGCCCCAAATAGATGACAAAGGCGGCGCCCAACGCAGCCAGAATGGCCCGTGGAATGGTCCTGGCAGGGTCCCTGACCTCCTCGCCCAGGGTGGCGATGCGCGCGTAGCCGGCAAACGCGAAGAACATCAGCCCGGCTGCGGGCAGCACGCCGCCGAGGCCGCCTGGTGTTGTAGCAGCGGCCGTGGCCCCGGCAGCCGCGCCGGATGGATGCGGCCCGAGGAGGGCGGCGGCAGCCACAAAGACCAGGGTGGCCAGGACGACGCACAGCAGGATCCGGGTGAGCAGCGCTGTGCGCGTGATGCCGAACAGGTTGACCGCCGTCAGGGCGACCACGGCAGCGACGGCAACGGAGACGGCGTAGTCCGGCGCAACGTACTGGCCGAAGGTCAGGGCCATGGCGGCGCAGGACGCCGTTTTTCCGCTGACAAAACCCCAGCCGGCCAAGAATCCGGGCCATTCGCCCAGCCGCTTCCGGCCGTACACGTAGGTTCCGCCGCTGGCCGGATACCGCGCCGCCAATTCGGCGGACGCGACGGCATTGCAATACGCCACCGCGCCCGCGAGGACAACTGCCAGGACCAGGAACCTTCCGGCCAGTCCAGCTGCCGGTGCGAAGACCACAAACACGCCGGCGCCGAGCATGGAGCCGAGCCCGATGGAGGTGGCATCAAACACGCCCAGCCTCCGTTGAAGTTGCCGGTCCGGGTTCATGGGGGAGGCGGGCCTTTCCAGCGGGTAAACTCAGACGGGATTGTTCCCGGAATGATCCTATGCATCTTTAAGTCTTTCGTTTTCCCTGCTGTCTCTTTCAGAAAGGTGTGCTGTGCTGCGCACACATGACCTCGGATCCCTTCGCTCCGAGCACATTGGACAAACCGTAACCCTGGCTGGCTGGGTTGGCCGCCGACGCGATCACGGTGGTGTTGCATTCGTGGATCTCCGTGATGCATCCGGCGTGGCCCAGGTTGTGGTCCGTGAAGAAGAGGTCTTCCACGGTCTGCGCAACGAGTACGTCCTCCAGGTCACCGGCACGGTATCCCAGCGCCCCGAGGGCAACGAGAACCCGGCCCTGGCCACCGGCGCCATCGAGGTCATGGCGGACAAGGTAGTCATCCTCAATACCTCTGATCCGCTGCCGTTCCAGATCGATGAACACGTTGAGGTGGGCGAGGAAGCCCGCCTGAAGCACCGCTACCTCGACCTGCGCCGCCCCGGCCCCGCCCGCAACCTCCGGCTGCGCTCCGAAGCCAACCGGGTGGCCCGCGAGCTTCTTCACCAGGACGGTTTCGTCGAGATCGAGACCCCCACGCTGACGCGTTCGACGCCGGAAGGTGCCCGCGACTTCGTGGTCCCGGCACGCCTGGCCCCAGGTTCCTGGTACGCGCTGCCGCAGTCCCCGCAGCTTTTCAAGCAGCTCCTGCAGGTAGGTGGCTTTGAGAAGTATTATCAGATCGCGCGCTGCTACCGCGATGAGGACTTCCGCGCCGACCGCCAGCCGGAATTCACCCAGCTGGATATCGAAGCCAGCTTCGTGGACCAGGACGACATCATTGCCTTGGGTGAAAACATCGTCGAGGCCCTGTGGAAGCTGATCGACGTCGAGATCCCCACGCCCATCCAGCGCATCACCTATGCGGACGCGATGGCACGGTACGGCTCGGACAAGCCTGACCTCCGTTTTGGCGTGGAGCTGACCGAGCTCACCGAGTTCTTCAAGGACACCAACTTCGGCGTCTTCAAGGCTCCCTACGTTGGTGCTGTGGTGATGCCCGGTGGCGCTTCACAGCCGCGCCGTACCTTGGACGGCTGGCAGGAATTTGCCAAGCAGCGCGGCCACAAGGGCTTGGCGTACGTTCTCTTCAAAGACGACGGCGAACTGGCAGGTCCGGTTGCCAAGAACCTGACCGACACCGAGCGTGCGGGCCTGGCCGACGCCGTGGGCGCAAAGCCCGGGGACTGCATTTTCTTCGCCGCCGGCGAGAAGTCCGCAGCCCGAGCGCTGCTCGGTGCGGCCCGCGTGGAGATCGGACACCGTACAGGCCTGATCAACCCCGCTGACTGGGCCTTCTGCTGGGTAGTGGACGCGCCGATGTTCGAACCGGCTGCCGCAGCAGTGGCGTCCGGCGATGTGGCTGTTGGCGCCGGCAAGTGGACAGCCGTCCACCACGCCTTCACTTCGCCCAAGCCGGAGTTCATGGACACGTTCGACAAGGACCCGGAATCGGCGCTGTCCTATGCCTACGACATCGTGTGCAACGGCAACGAAATCGGCGGCGGCTCCATCCGTATCCACGAGCGCGACGTCCAGGAACGCGTGTTCGAACTGATGGGCCTGGACCGTGAAGACGCCCAGACCAAATTCGGGTTCCTCCTCGAAGGGTTTAAGTTCGGTGCCCCTCCGCACGGCGGCATCGCCTTCGGTTGGGACCGTGTAGTGGCGCTCCTGGCTGGTGTTGAGTCCATCCGCGACGTCATCGCCTTCCCCAAGACCGGCAACGGCTACGACCCGCTGACCCAGGCTCCGGCGCCGATCACGGCGCAGCAGCGCAAGGAGGCCGGCGTGGACTTCAAGCCCCAGACGAAACCCGAAGAGCCCAAGAAGGCAGAACAGGACGCCAATTAGGCTGAGGGATTGATCTTGGACAGGAGGCTCCCCGGACAACTGGGGAGCCTCCTGTCCATAACGAAGGATCGAGTAAAGTGACCGACCCTGCCCTGCCGGACCTGGGATCCGTGATGGATGCCGCCTGGCCTGCTCCCGATCGGGAGGAAGCGGGTGGCTGGGTGTTCCGCGCCGCGAACGGCGTGACCCAGCGGGCCAACTCCATCTGGCCCCGCTCAGAGCCGGCCGGAAGCACCCATGAGCAGCTATCCCTGCTCCGGGAAGCGCGTGCGTGGTACCGGCGCCGGCGGATACCGGTGATCTTCCAGGTATTCGACGATGCCCGCAGCGCCGCGCTGAACGCCCTGCTCGACGCACAAGGCTTCACCCGGCAGTCCGAAACAGTGATCATGGTGCGGGACACGGACGGTGCTGCGAAGCCGCCGGCGGATCCCGGCGTCGAACTTTCAGCAGAGCCATCGGCAGAATGGCTGCGGCTGTGGTGGAGCGTGGACGGGCGGGGCGGCGAGGAATCACTCCACACCGCGCGCGGAATCCTCGAAGGCTGCCCGTCCCTGTACGCCCTGGTGCGGGACGAAAACCGCGTCCCTGCCGCCGTCGGGCGGCTTGCCCTTCCGGCCGGCGGGGACATCCGGTGTGGCGGGCTCTACTCCATGGCGACCCGTCCCGATGTCCGGCGCCGCGGCTACGCCATCCGCATCATGCAGTCATTGCTTGCGGCCGGTATGGAACAGTCTCTGGAGAGCTACTGGCTGCTGGTCACTGCTTCGAACCACGGGGCGCAGCAGCTTTACTCCCGGTCAGGATTCCGGGAAGTGGGCCGCTACATCTACCGCCAGGACCGGCCGAAGCGGCATCTGACCGGCTGCTGACGGGCTGGAAATTTGATACTTGAAGCTTCAATCAAAATCGGCTATGCTGGTGCCATGACGCAGACACTTGGCCTTCCTCCCGTCCTCTTCCTCAGCCATGGTGCGCCGCCGCTGGCCGACGACGCTACCTGGACCCGTCAGCTGCACGACTGGTCCGGCACCTTCAGCAAGCCCAAGGACATCCTGATGGTGTCCGCGCACTGGGAAAACGCTCCCGTCACGCTCAGCGCCACCGGGAGGAATCCGGGGCTTGTCTACGACTTCGGCGGCTTCCCGCAGAAGTACTACGACGTCCAGTACAACGCACCGCAGGCGCCGGAGCTCGCCACGGAAGTGGAAAGGCTCGTGGGTACTCACGGCCACCACGTCGAACGGGACGAGCGCCGCGGGCTGGATCACGGTGCTTACGTGCCGCTGAAGGAAATGTTCCCGGAGGCAGACGTTCCGGTGGTGCAGATGTCGATGCCAACCCTGGACCCGCAGGGATTGTTCAAGCTCGGCGAGTCCCTGGCACCGCTGCGCGAACGCGGCACCCTGATCGTTGGGTCGGGATTCACCACGCACAATCTGCGCTGGTTCAACCCGGCTGGCGGCCCGGACGTTACGCCGCCGGCGGCCTCGAGCGAGTTTGACCACTGGGCAGAAGAAGCAATGGCTCGCGGCGACGTTGACGCCATCCTCGATTTCCTGAACAAGGCTCCCGCCGCCCGGCAGGCGCACCCGCGTAGCGAACACTGGGCGCCACTGTACGTGGCGCTCGGTGCTGCCTACGGTTCCGGTGACCTGAAGGCGAAAACGGCCATTGACGGTTTTTGGTTCGGGCTCTCCAAGCGGTCCTGGACCCTGAACTAGTTCAGAGCGGCGGGTCCATGACATGGACCCGCACCGCGCAGGCATCCGCTGCGGCCTTCTTCAGGACCGCGGCCCTTGGGTCCGGTGCGTCAAGGTACACGAGCCGTGGGTACTGCGCGTAGCCGCTCAGCGCCGGCTGCTGCAGGGCGAGATCGGCCAGAGCTCTGTCGCCGCCGGGCACCAGGTACTCAAAGCCCTGGCTGGCGAAGACCTGCCGTGCATGATCCGCAGCCGACTCCACGAGCGCATCGGCCTGGTTGGCGCGGCGGCGGGCAAAGCGCTGCTGTGACTGACCGCCCGCGGCGGACCTTGACTGCACGTACTTGGCGCCCACTTTCGAAGCCAGGATCACGCCCTCGCTGGCAACGGCCGCGCCATAGCCGCCCCGCCTGATCAGGAGCAGTCCGATCCGGCGCGGCTGGGCAGCCAGGGACGCCAGGCGTTCCAGCGGATCGGCACCCCGCCCCGGCCTGCCGTCCGCCGGCCAAGGCGTCTGGAGCAGCGCCACGGCGCCGTCGGCCGCCACAAGCCGCACGCCGTCGTCGTCATCATTGAGCCGGAAGCCGCCGTGCGCGGCGCCAAAGCGTTCCGCCCATCCCGCGAGCCGGGCGGCCGGCACAAAGGCGGTCCGGACGGATCCCGCCCGGGCCGGGCCGTCGGTGCTGCGTGCGGTCATGGGGCCCTTTCGTGAGCGTGCGGATATGTGGCGCTGAACTATGAGTAGCCTATCTATGTGGATGATCTCTTCGGCCAAGGGCCCGGCAATGACGACGACGGCAGTGATGAACCGTCGTCGGCCGGCGGTTCCGGGGCGGGCCGGAATGCCCCGCCCCGCAGCCCGCTGGCAGTCAGAATGCGGCCGCGAACGCTCGACGACGTGGTAGGTCAGCAGCACCTGCTGGGGCAAGGCTCACCACTGCGGCAGTTGGCCGCCGGCACCGATGCCGTGGGACCCGCAGGCCCGAGCTCGCTGATCCTGTGGGGACCGCCCGGGACCGGCAAAACCACGCTCGCGCATGTGATCGCCAAGGGGAAAGGGCGGAAGTTCGTGGAACTGTCCGCGATCACCGCCGGGGTCAAAGACGTCCGGCGTGTGATGGATGACGCCCTGACGGCCCGGGACCTCTATAAGACCACCACAGTCCTGTTCCTGGACGAGATCCACCGGTTCAACAAGGCGCAGCAGGATGCGCTGCTGCCCGGCGTGGAAAACCGCTGGGTGGTGCTCGTGGCGGCAACTACCGAAAATCCGTCCTTTTCAGTGGTCTCGCCCCTGCTTTCCCGGTCCCTGCTGCTGACCCTGAAGCCGCTGACGGAAGCCGACATTGAGGGGCTACTGCAACGTGCGGTGGCGGACGAGCGGGGCCTGAACGGGAAAGTGGAGCTCAGCACCGAAGCGCTGCGCCACCTCGTCAGACTGTCCGGCGGTGACGCCCGGCGTGCCCTGACTGCGTTGGAAGCGGCCGCGGGCGTGGCATTCGGCGATGCCGATGACGCTGATGCCGACTTGCCGGTCACCGTTGAGCTCATGCACACCGAACGTGCCCTGGACGTGGCCGCCGTGCGCTATGACCGGGCCGGTGACCAGCACTACGACGTGGCCAGCGCCTTCATCAAGTCAGTCCGCGGCTCCGACGTGGACGCCGCCCTGCATTACCTCGCCAGGATGCTGGAGGCGGGGGAGGACCCGCGGTTCATTGCCCGGCGGATTGTCATTTCCGCCGCGGAGGACGTGGGCATGGCCGACCCCACCGCCCTGCAGACGGCGGTGGCCGCAGCCCAGGCTGTGCAGCTGATCGGCATGCCCGAAGGTCGGATCGTGCTGGCCGAAGCTGTGGTGCACCTCGCCACGGCCCCGAAGTCCAATGCTGCGTACATAGGCATCAACAAGGCCGTCGCGGATGTCCGGGCCGGATTGGGCAACGGAATTCCGGCGCACTTGCGCGATGCGCACTACCCGGGTTCGAAGCAGCTCGGCCATGGCAAGGGGTACAAATACGCCCACGATGCGCCGCATTCAGTGGCTAGCCAGCAGTACCCGCCGGACGATCTGGTAGGTCGGGATTACTACGAGCCCACCGCGAACGGTGCCGAGCGGGATATTTCCGTGCGCCTGGAACGCCTGCGGAAGATCATCCGCGGCAAGTGACGCGAGTGTGGGAATGCAGGGTAATCCTGCTAAGATGGTGCGTTGTCTGGCAAGGCACGGACGCAATCTCCCCAACCTTCAGTAGTTTCTCTGTTCAGTTTGGGGTAGCCCCGTGCCCAGTAGCAAAAGGCAGCGGTTGGCCGATGCTCTCCATCGTGGAGGCCAGTAACACTGACACACCGCAGATATTGGAAGGACACAAGTGGCTAACAACACTCGTGCTCGCCGTACAGCACGCCTCTCGCGTGCACTCGGCATCGCTCTGACCCCCAAGGCCGCCAAGTACATGGAGCGCCGCCCGTACGGCCCCGGCGAGCATGGCCGTGCCCGCAAGAAGCAGGACTCCGACTACGCCGTACGTCTGCGCGAAAAGCAGCGTCTGCGCGCCCAGTACGGCATCCGCGAAGCCCAGATGACCCGTGCCTTCGAAGAAGCACGCCGCACCAAGGGCCTGACCGGTGAAAACCTGATCGAATTGCTCGAAATGCGTCTTGACGCCCTCGTGCTGCGTGCCGGCTTCGCCCGCACCATCGCCCAGGCCCGCCAGCTGGTTGTACACCGCCACATCATGGTTGACGGCATCCGCGTTGACCGTCCGTCCTTCCGCGTCGGCGAGGGCCAGCTGGTCCACGTCCACAGCCGCAGTGAAACCATGGTTCCGCTCCAGGTTGCAGCAGCCGGCGCGCACCGCGACGTCCTGCCCCAGGTTCCGGCCTACCTGGACGTCAAGCTTGACGCCCTGCAGGCCCGCCTGGTCCGCCGCCCGAAGCGCTCCGAGGTTCCCGTAACCTGCGAAGAGCAGCTCGTCGTCGAATTCTACGCACGCTAAATCCCAGCAGCGTATCCAAAGAAGCCCGTGGCAAGCGCCACGGGCTTCTTTGTATGTAAGGTACTTGGGGGACATCTGCGGAACGCATCAAGACAGCGTGCGCGGTGGGAAAAGATCCACGTCAGTTTCAAGGAGATGAATGTCTATGTCTGGTGGCGATATTGCCGGCCTGATCGCAGCCGGGGTGTTTGCGCTCCTGGTGCTGCTGCTCGCCGTACCGATCCTGAAGCTCGGCAGCGTCCTGGAAGAGATTCGGACTTCGATCCGATCCATCAGCGACGGTGCCACGCCCCTGATGGACGAGGTCACCGCCACGGTCACCACCACCAACCAGCAGCTGAAGAAAGTGGATGGCATCGCCTCCAATGTTTCTGACGCCTCCGCGAACCTCTCCGCGCTGTCCTCCCTTGTTGCCGCGACGGTGGGTTCACCGCTGATCAAGGTGGCGGCGTTCAGCTACGGAGTGCGTACGGCCCTCGCTAACCGCAAGAAACCCGCGGCCGGCCGCCGCAGCCGCTAAACCACCGGAAGAACAGAACATGAAACGACTTGTCTGGATGGGAATCGGCGTGGCGATCGGTGTCATCGCCTTCCGCAAGGTCACCGAAGCCCAATCGAACCTGGGGCCCGAGGGCCTGAACCGGGCTGTGGGCCGGCTCGCCGACAGCCTCTATGACTTCGCGGACGCCGTGCGGTCCGGGATGAACGAGCGGGAAACGGACCTCCGCACGGCTCTTGGGGTCGAATCCCGGGAAGTGGCCCGGCGCTAAACGCACGGGAACAAACGCGCGAGAATTAAACCAGCAGTTGCCGCTTGCCGGAACTGCCGTCTGAATCAAACTGTCACGCACCTGAAACGCGTGATCCAAGAAGGGTAAGTAATCAGCTCATGAAGTCGCAGGAGATCACAAAGCGCTGGGTGGACTTTTTTGTCAGCAAAGGCCACACCGCGGTTCCCTCCGCCTCGCTGGTCTCCAGCGACCCCTCCTTGCTGTTCACCGTTGCCGGCATGGTGCCGTTCATTCCGTACCTGACTGCCCGCGAAGAAGCCCCGTACTCCCGCGCCACGAGCATTCAGAAGTGCATCCGCACCGGTGACATCGAGGAAGTGGGCAAGACCGCCCGCCACGGCACGTTCTTCCAGATGTGCGGCAACTTCTCCTTTGGCGACTACTTCAAGGAAGACGCCATTAAGTACGCCTGGGAACTGCTCACCACGAGCGTGGACGACGGCGGGTACGGCCTGCCGCCGGAGCTCCTGTGGGTCACGGTTTACCAGGAAGACGACGAAGCCAGGGACCTGTGGCTGAAGAACACCGGCGTCCCGTCCCAGCGGATCCAGCGCATGGGCAAGGCTGATAACTACTGGCACACCGGCCAGCCAGGTCCCGCCGGCCCCTGCTCGGAAATCTACTACGACCGCGGTCCCGGATACGGTGTTGAAGGCGGGCCGCTCGCGGACGAGAACCGCTACGTCGAAATCTGGAACCTCGTCTTTATGCAGTACCAGATCGACAACGTCCGTTCCAAGGACGACTTCGACATCGTGGGTGAACTGCCGAAGAAGAACATCGACACCGGGCTGGGCATGGAACGACTCGCCATGATCCTGCAGGGCGTCGAGAACATGTACGAGACGGACCAGGTCCGCCCCGTGATCGACAAAGCAGCCGAGCTGTCCGGCCGGGAGTACACCTCCGCCGAAACAGCGGAAGATCCCCACCACACGGACGATGTCCGCATGCGGGTTGTAGCCGACCATATCCGTTCCGCCCTGATGCTGATCGCCGACGGCGTGACGCCCTCGAACGAAGGCCGTGGCTACGTCCTGCGCCGCCTCATCAGGCGTGCGGTGCGCTCGATGCGCCTGCTCGGCGTCGAAAAGGCCTGCCTGCCGGACCTGCTGCCAGCCTCACGCGACGCCATGAAGGGCGTTTACCCTATCGTCGAGACGGACTTCGACCGCATCAGCCGGATCGCCTACGCCGAAGAGCGTGCCTTCCTGCGCACCATCGCCTCGGGAACTGCCCGCCTTGAGGATGCTGTGACGGTATCCAAGGCCGCCGGCGCACCGCTGTCCGGCGCCGACGCGTTCGCCCTGCACGACACCTACGGCTTCCCGATCGACCTCACCCTGGAGATGGCTGAGGAAGCCGGGCTCAAGGTGGACGAGGCCGGTTTCCGCGCCCTCATGCTCGAGCAGCGCCAGCGTGCCCAGGCCGATGCGAAGGGCAAGAAGGGCGGCCACGCCGACCTCACCGCCTACCAGGAGATCCTGGGTGAGGGCGAGACCGTCTTCATCGGCTACGAAGAGCTCGACGGCGAGTCCCGCGTCCGTGGCCTCCTCAGCGGCGGCCAGCGTGTTGCCCACGCCGCTACCGGTGACGAAATCGAACTTGTCCTCAACGAGACGCCGTTCTACGCAGAGGCTGGCGGCCAGTCTGCCGATACCGGGCTCATCACCGGTGACGGCTTCGTCGTCGAGGTGCTCGACGTCCAGCGCCCCGTCAAGGGCCTGAGCGTGCACAAGGCGATCGTCCGCGAAGGCGAGATCTCCTCCGACGCCCTGGTGCGTGCCGCCGTCGACCGTGAACGCCGCCATGCAGCCGAGCAGGCCCACACCGGCACCCACATCGTCCACGCCGCGCTGCACCAGATCCTGGGTCCTCAGGCCACGCAGCGTGGTTCCTATAACAAAGCCGGCTACCTGCGCTTCGACTTCGCCTGGGGCGAAGGGCTGAGCACGGCCACGCGCTCGGAAATCGAAGAGGTGTCCAACCTGGCCATCCGCAACAACTTCCGGGTGGACACGAAAGTGATGGCCCTGGCCGAGGCTAAAGCACTCGGTGCCATGGCGCTCTTCGGTGAAAATTACGGCAGCGAAGTACGGGTGGTGGAGATCGACGGCGCCTGGTCCCGTGAGCTGTGCGGCGGCACCCATGTTTCCAACACGTCGTTGATCGGCAGCCTGTCGCTGCTGGGCGAGCAGTCGGTCGGCTCAGGAAACCGCCGTGTCGAAGCCTTCGTGGGCATGGACGCCTTCCGCCATCTCGCGGCCGAACGCGCCCTGGTGACCGAGCTGACGGAGATGCTCAAAGTCCCGTCGGGCCAGCTCGCCGACAGGATCGCCAGCACCCTGAACAAGCTCAAGGCCACGGAAAAGGAACTGGACCGCCTCCGCAAGGAACAGCTCACCGCGGCGGCAGCCAACCTCGTGGGCACTGCCCGGGACGCCGCCGGCATCCGGGTCATCGCGCACGATGCCGGCCAGATCGGTGGCGCCGATGACATCCGCAACCTTGCCCTCGACCTGCGAAACCGGCTCGGATCAGAAGCCTCCACCGTGGCAGTGGCCGGTGTCAGCAACGACCGTCCCATGATCCTGGTGGCCACCAATGAGGCCGCCCGGGAAGCCGGCGTGAAAGCCGGGGCCCTGGTGCGGCTCGCGGCCGGTATCCTCGGCGGCGGCGGCGGTGGCAAAGACGACGTCGCCCAGGGTGGCGGCACGGACGCTACCAAGGTCGCACCGGCGCTTGCCGCCGTTGTGGACGCCATCTCCCGGCGCTAGGGCCAGATGACAGACTCCGTTGCAGCCGTCGGCTACCCCCAAGGCATCAAGCTTGGGGTAGACGTTGGCACCGTCCGCGTGGGAGTGGCCATTTGCGACCGGGATGCCATCCTGGCCACGCCGTACAAGACGCTGGACCGGAACGCCAAGAAAAACTCAGACGTGCGGGTGATCGCCTCGCTCGCGCAGGAGATCGGCGCCGTCCAGGTCATTGTTGGACTGCCACGCACCATGAAGGGGGAGGAACACGCGTCCGCCCGAATGGCCACCGAGTACGCGGAGCTGCTGGTGGCTGAACTGGCCGGCCGTGGCCTCGATGTTTCCGTCAACCTCGTTGACGAACGGCTCAGCAGTGTCACGGCCCACCGTAACCTGCACGAAGCTGGCATGAGCAGCCGGAACCACCGTAAAGTGGTGGATCAGGTTGCAGCGGCAGGTATTCTCCAGCACGCCATCGACATGCAAAAAGCCAGGGGAATGGACGTTGGGAGCCGCGTGAGCGCGCCGCCCCGTCCACAGCCTTCCGGGCGAGGCGGGTCAGCCCAGGCTGGCAACTCCGCCGCCGAAGGTACGTCTCGACCCCAGAACACGGAAGGCTACAGTGAGCCCGTCCAATAACGACGACGCCTCAGGCGCCACCAGCAATGTTGGTGCCAGGCCGCTGACCCGCAAAGAGCTCCGCGCGTTGGAGAAGCACACCGAAGACACCAACGCGGTTCCGGAACAGGCGTACGAAACCGGCCAGGACCAGCCGGTTTCGGGGACGGAGCATGTTTTCCCGGCGGCTCCGGAACGCGAGCCTGCTGCGGCGGCCGAACCTGCACCGGAGCCTGTCCAGGCACGCCAGCCGGTAGTCCCCACGCTGCCGGACACTCAGCCGTCCATCCAGGAAGCGGCGCCGGACGCCGCCGAGCACCACCACGCTGATGCCCTCCGGGACCATCACCCGGACACCGTTCGGGAGCAGCACGCTGACTCCGTTCAGGAGTTCCACGCCGACGGGGCTCAGGCCTACGACTCTCACCCGGCCGGGTACGCCCATCCTGACGAAGTCCACCGCGAAGACCAGCACTACGGTGACGAGCACTACGAAGCCCACCACTACGAAGAGCAAGATCACCATGAGCACCACCTCGACGACCACCATGAGGCCCACCCTGATGCAGGCCTGTTCGCCGGGGCAGCTGCGGTTTCCGTAGTGGCAAAGCCTTCAAAGAAGGTGCGGCGCAGGCGCCGTCTCCTGGCAGTGTTCCTGACCCTGGTGGTGTTCGTGGCCGCCATCGCCGTAGGGGCGCAGTTCCTGAAGCCCCTGCTGGGGTCCGACAAGGCGAGCGACTATCCCGGCCCTGGCAGCGGCGAAGTGCAGGTTTCGGTCGCGCCGGGTGAAGGTACACGCTCAGTAGCCGCCAAATTGGAATCTGGAAAAGTGGTTGCCAACGCGGACACATTCCTCCATACCTTTACGGCTTCGGGCGGAACACTGTCACCCGGGGACTTCACCTTCAGGATGGAGATGAAGAACTCGGACGCCGTCAATGTCCTGCTGGGCCAGGACAAAACCAAAGTCATCTACTTTGCCCTGAGCGCAGGCCTGAGGATCGGCGAATCACTGCAGGAAATTTCCAAAGGATCCGGAATAACGGTGCAGCAGCTGATTCAATTCAGCAACGCTCCGCAGGAGTTTGGCCTGCCGGCCAACGCAAAGAACCTTGAGGGTTACCTGGCGCCGGGGGAGCACCGGTTCCCGCTCGGCACCTCGGCGAAAGACATCCTCCACGAATTGGTTAAGACAACCACCGACGAGCTCGTGTCGCAGGGCATCACCGATCCCGCGAAACAGTACGAGGCCGTGACTGTTGCCAGCATCGTGCAGGCTGAAGGCGGCCAGGCGGAGTATGGCGATGTTGCCGGGGCCATCTACAACCGGCTTAAGCCCAACGACCAGACCGGCGGTTTCCTCCAGGTCGACTCAGCGGTGACGTATGGACTCGGTACCAGGAGCTTCAACTTCACCGACGAGGAGCGCAAGGACAAGTCGAACCGCTACAACACGTACGCCAACCCGGGCCTGCCGCCGGGCCCCATCGGTTCGCCCGGCAAGACTGCCATCGATGCCGCGGCCAAGCCCAAGACGAACGAGTATCTTTACTGGGTCACTACCAACCTCGATACCAAGGAGACCAAGTTTTCCAAGACCCTCGCTGAGCACAACATGTACGTCGAGCAGTACAACACCTGGTGCAAGGCGAACGCAGGCCGCTGCGCATGAGCCTGAGGGCTGCCGTTCTGGGCCATCCGATCAGCCACTCCAAGTCGCCGGCCCTGCACCTGGCGGCGTACCGCAAGCTGGGGGTGGACATCGGCTACACCGCAGTGGATCTGACGGAGGAGGCGTTGCCCGCGTTTATGCAGCGTGTCCGGAACCAGGTGGGGTGGCGCGGACTGTCCGTGACCATGCCGCTGAAGACCGGGATGGTCACCCAAGTGGACGAAGTCCGAGGTGTGGCACGCACCTTGGGCGTGGTCAACACCGTCGCCTTCGAAGACGACGGGCCTTCTGTCCGGCGCATCGGCTACAACACCGACGTCGCCGGAATCGTTAACGCCGTGCGCAACGCCGGCGTCCCGGCCAGTCCCTCCGCAGTAGTCCTGGGGGGAGGGGGAACGGCGGCGGCCGCTATCGCCGCGTTGAAGGACTTGGGCACTGCGCATGCACAGGTGTTTGTCCGCGACACGTCCCGGGCTGCCGAAGCGCGGGCAGCCGCCGCAGGCGTCGGCCTGGCCATCGACGTCCGGCCGATGACAGAAGCCGCCACCCCGGCGGCGAGTGCCGACGTCGTGATTTCCACGCTCCCGCCGCGCGCGGCAGACGGCCTGGCAGCCGAAATCGCCGCAATGGGAACCCGGACCCACGGCGTCCTGCTCGACGTGGCCTACGATCCGTGGCCCAGCAACATCGCAGCCGTGTGGCAGGCCGGCGGCGGTGCCGTGGTGCCGGGGCTGGAAATGCTGCTGTACCAGGCGGTGGAACAGGTGCGCCTGTTCACGGGCCGCGGTGAAGACGTTAATGCAGCTGTCATAGATGTGATGTGTGACGCAGTCGGCCTGCCCCGACGGGCGTTCTGACGGCCAGACGTGGCAGGATGGAAATTATGTTGCGTTGGTTGACAGCCGGTGAATCCCATGGTCCGGCTCTGATGGGAATTATTGAGGGCGTCCCCGCCGGTGTGGAAATCACCAGCGGGCAGATCGCTGATTCGCTGGCACGCCGCCGCCTGGGCTACGGCCGGGGCGCCCGGATGAAATTCGAACAGGACCTGGTCACCATTTTGGGCGGCGTCCGCCACGGGCTCACACAGGGCGGACCGGTGGCCATCCAGGTGGCCAATACCGAGTGGCCCAAATGGGAGCAGATCATGGCTGCCGACCCCGTGGATCCGGAGGTCCTCGCCGACCAGGCGCGCAACGCACCGTTGACCCGTCCCCGCCCGGGCCACGCAGATTTCACCGGCATGCAGAAGTACGGCTTCGATGAAGCCCGTCCGGTCCTGGAACGCGCCAGCGCGCGCGAAACCGCAACCCGCGTCGCCATGGGCACCGTAGCGTCCCAGTTCCTCAAACAGCTGGGCATCGAACTGGTCAGCCACACCGTCTCCATCGCCAGTGTGACCGTTCCCGAAGGCCGTCCGCTGCCTGTCCCGGCCAACGTGATCGCGCTCGACGCCGATCCGTTACGCTGCTTCGACCGTGAGACCTCTGACGCCATGGTTGCTGAAGTGGACGCCGCGCACAAGGAAGGCGAAACGCTGGGCGGGGTAGTGGAGGTCCTTGCCTACGGACTGCCTCCCGGGCTGGGCAGCTACGTCCATTGGGACCGCCGGCTTGACTCACGGCTTGCCGCCGCCCTGATGGGCATTCAAGCGATCAAGGGCGTGGAAGTTGGCGACGGGTTCCTGACGGCCGCCCGCCGCGGTTCGGCTGCCCATGACGAGATCGTCAAGGATTCCGACGGCAGGATCATCCGCACCAGCAACCGGGCAGGTGGTATCGAAGGTGGCATGAGCATCGGCGATGTCCTGCGTGTCCGTGCTGCCATGAAGCCGATCGCGACGGTGCCGCGTGCCCTGCGCACTGTGGACGTCAGCACGGGGGAGCCGGCCAAGGCGCACCACCAGCGGTCCGACGTCTGTGCCGTGCCGGCCGCCGGCGTGGTCGCGGAGGCGATGGTAGCGCTGGTCCTCGCCGAAGCCGTCACCGAAAAGTTTGGCGGCGACTCCGTGGCGGAGACCGCCCGCAACATCAAGGGCTACCTGGACAATATTCCGGCATCCCTGGACTCGATTGGCCACTAGTGCCCCGGGGCAACAAGAGGGGTGTGCCGGGCAACCGGCCCATCGCCCTGATCGGGCCAATGGCGGTGGGAAAGTCCGCCATCGGCCATGAACTCGCGAAGTTACTGGACGTGCCGTTCCTTGACACGGACGTACTGATCGTGGAGGCCCACGGCAGCATCCCGTCAATCTTTGCCGGCCGCGGTGAGCATGCATTCCGGGAGATCGAGGCCCGGACCGTTGCCAGCGCTGTAGAGCACGCCAAAGACTCTGCCACGGTCATCTCCCTTGGCGGGGGAGCCGTGCTGGACTCCGGAACGCAGCAGATCCTGGGCCGCTGCACCGTGGTCTACCTCGAATGCGATGAGCACACCGTCGCATCGCGCATCGCCCGGAACTCGGGCAGGCCATTGCTGGCCGGCGATGCAATGGCCCGTTGGTCCACCCTCTTTGCCACCAGAAAACCCGTCTACGAACGGCTGGCCGACCTGGTCATTGACGTCCGCCACGGCTCGATCACCGAGCTGGGACACCGGCTTGAAGTTGCGCTGCGTGAATACGCAGCCGCCAAACAGGAAGTTGAAAATTGAGCGTCGATTCAACAGTCATCAAGGTCACCGGTGCGTCCGCGGGGCAGAATTACGACGTCGTCGTTGGCCGCGGCCTGTTGGGTGACCTTCCCGCCCTGCTGGGCGAGCGGGTCCGGCGGGTGCTGGTCATCCACCCCCGTGCGCTGCGCCTCACCGGCGACACCGTCCGTGACGAGCTCGCCGCCGCCGGTTTTACTTCGTTGACTGCAGAAATCCCGGATGCCGAAGAGGGCAAACACATCCAGGTCGCCGCATTCTGCTGGCAGGTACTGGGCCAAAACGACTTCACCCGCTCTGACGCCATCGTGGCAGTGGGCGGCGGTGCCGTCACAGACCTCGCTGGATTTGTGGCGGCCACGTGGCTTCGCGGCGTGAAGGTCATTCACATGCCCACGAGCCTGCTGGGCATGGTGGACGCTTCCGTGGGCGGAAAGACCGGCATCAACACGGCAGAAGGCAAGAACCTGGTGGGATCCTTCCATCCGCCGGCCGGAGTGCTGGTGGACCTGGACACCCTGAACACTTTGCCCCGCAACGAGATCATTTCCGGCATGGCCGAAGTCATCAAATGCGGCTTCATCGCTGACCCAACCATCCTGGAACTCGTGGAAAAGGATGCCGCAGCGGCCACTGATCCCGGCTCCGACGCCCTGCGGGAGCTCATTGAGCGTGCCATCGCCGTCAAAGCGAAGGTGGTCTCGGAAGACCTCAAGGAATCCGGGCTGCGCGAGATCCTGAACTACGGCCACACCCTGGGCCACGCCATTGAACTGGTGGAGCGTTACTCCTGGCGGCACGGTGCAGCCGTTTCTGTAGGCATGATGTTCGCAGCTGAGCTTGCCCGCAGCGTGGGCCGCCTCAGCGACGCTGACGCAGACCGCCACCGCAGCATCCTCGAGACCCTGGGGCTCCCGGTCACCTACCGTAAGGACCGTTGGCAGGGGCTGCTGGACGGCATGCGTCGAGACAAGAAGTCCCGCGGGGACCTGCTCCGGTTTGTGGTCCTGGACGGCATTGCCAAGCCGGGCATCCTCGATGTTCCGGACACGTCACTGCTCTTTGCCGCTTACCAGGAAATCGCCTCCTGATGCAGGGTGACCTGGCAGGCACCAGCGACTGGCCCGAGGGCGGCTTCCCCGGGATCCGGATCAATCCGGTCTCCCTGCTGCCGGAGATTATCAATGAGGACGCGTGCCGGGCTGCGCTGGCAAATTCCACCGACCCCGCGGACGCCATCTTTGTGCTGATCGTCGAAGGGCGTGCCGCCGAGGCCGCCGAGTTGCTCGCGGAAGCACGGTTCAAGGATCCCGAATCCTTCTGGCTGAGGGCTTTTGAGGCCGAGGTGCTTCGTGTATCGCACCGTCCTGACCGCGCACTGGAGCTGTTCAGGCAGTTGCTCGCGGAATTCCACGGAACTGACCGTGAAGCCCTGGTCCTGCAATACATGGGGAAGGTGCAGTACACGTCCGGCCACATTTCCGCGGCGGTGGAGGCCTTCGCCCGGGCCTTGGATCTGCGCGTGGCCCGATCTGCCGACGCCGCCCTGATTTACTCGTCCACAGTGGCTCTGCAGCGGGCCCGCGACGTCCTGGACCTCGCCTGCTGAGGCGCTCATCCGCCACCGAACGCAAGCAGTCCCGTTTTTACCGGTAGAATAGTTCTTGGATTTTTGACAAATACGCGCTGGCAGGCCGTTCGGCATGCCTGGCCGGCATAGAACGTCTGACAACTGACCAGACTAAGAAACCAGAGGAAACCAGTGGCAACCACTAACGACATCAAGAACGGCACGGTCCTGAAGCTTGAAGGGCAGCTCTGGAACATCATCGAATTCCAGCACGTCAAGCCCGGCAAGGGTGGCGCCTTTGTCCGGACCAAAATGCGGAACGTGATGTCCGGCAAGGTTGTGGACAAGACGTTCAACGCCGGCCTCAAAATCGAGACCGCCACGGTTGACCGCCGCGATTACCAGTACTTGTACCAGGACGGCGCGGACTTCGTGTTTATGGACACCGCCGACTACGACCAGATCACCGTCCCCGGTGCAACGGTCGGCGACGCCACCAACTTCATGCTTGAGAACCAGATGGTTAACATCGCCATCCACGAAGGCAACCCGCTGTACATCGAACTCCCGCCCAGCGTTGTCCTGGAGATCACCTACACCGAACCTGGCCTGCAGGGCGACCGCTCCTCGGCCGGCACCAAGCCGGCAACCCTGGAAACCGGCTACGAAATCCAGGTTCCGCTGTTCGTGGAGAACAACACCAAGGTCAAGGTTGACACCCGCGACGGCAGCTACCTCGGCCGGGTCAGCGAGTAGTGAGCGCACGCGGCAAGGCCCGGAACCGGGCGCTGGATGTACTTTTCGAAGCGGAGCAACGCTCGGTTTCGGCTTTTGATGTGCTCAGGGCACGGCGGGAAAAAACCGATCAGATCATAAACCCGTACACCCTTGAAATCGTGGAAGGCGTCGTTTCACAGCAGACCGCCATCGACGAATTCCTGGAGACCTATTCCCAGGGCTGGACCCTGGAGCGCATGCCTTCGGTGGACCGGATCATCCTGCGGATCGGCACGTGGGAACTGCTCTACAACGACGACGTTCCCGATGGCGTCGCCGTGAGCGAGGCAGTGGCACTCGCCAAGACGCTCTCAACTGATGAGTCGCCGTCGTTCATCAACGGCCTTTTGGGACGCCTGCAGCAGCTGAAGCCCTCGCTGCTCGCCTGACACCTGCTTCCGCAGGAGCGGCCGTCCATAACAGAAGGGACCAGTGACCACACCAGGGTGGACGCTGGTCCCTTTCTGCATGTGGGGTTTCCCGCAGGTCAGCCCGCGACGGCGGCCCGGAGCGCCAGGATCCGCTGCAGCTGCTGCTGTTCCTCGGTCTGGTGGAGCCGGATGTCCCGGCCGCTGAGGATCCGCTGCCTGATGAAGGCCAGCTGGGTAGCGGCGTTCAGGAACGCTTTCATCTGCGGCCGCCGGTGATAGCCGGCCGCCCAGCGCAAGGCAGTCCGCCTGCCGCGCGGGGTGGCCAGCAGTTCCACCTCGACGGGGCTGAACCAGCCGACCGCCGAGTACTCCAACAGCCGTTGGCGGGTCAGCCGGTTCTCGGCCACCCGGAGCAGAATGATTCCCACGACGGCCAGCACAAAGATGGGCACCTGGATCAGGACGTACTCTGCCAGGAAGCCGGCGCCCATGCTGTTCCACCGGTTATGCAGTAGCATCGCCGGAATCAGGCCAATGAAAAAGGCCAGAACCGAGGCCCCGGAGTGCCAGCGCCGGGCTGCGAAACCCATGATGAGGCCGGTGGTTCCCGTGAAGATGGCGTGCGCGAACGGAGACATCACACCGCGGAGCAGGAAGATTTGCGCCAAGTCCGTTGCCGGACTCCCGGATCCGGCGATTGCCCGGCCAAAGTAGAGGATGTTTTCGGTGAAAGCGAAGCCGCCCGCGATGGTGAACGCGAACACCACACCGTCCACCGGGCCGTCAAAGTGATTCCGCGCCAGCAGCAGGAGAAGCAGCAGGCCCAACGCTTTGGCGAACTCCTCCACCACCGGTGCCTGGACCGTGGCCATGTAGGTCTGCAGGTCAGCCACGTCACTGAACTGGAAGGTCAGGGCGAAGAACGGTTGGACCAGGAGCGTGACGGCCACCGAGACTGCCGCACCCCAGGTAAAGGCAAAGAAGAGGAGCCGTCTTGGTTCCGGCTCCCACCGGTCGATGGCGTGGACGGTCAGCAGCACAGCCGAGAGCGGTATCAGTGAGACCACAAAACCCACGGCGAACCCGCCCACTCCGGTGCTTGCCACCAGGAACGGCACCACCAGCAGCAAGCTCAGGAACGCGAGGGTGGCGCCGCCTATCGTCAGGGCCAGCAAGCCCGCGGACCGCACGCTTGCGCCGTCCCGGCCCGGGATGGTTGGCTGCGGTGGTCCCAACGCGGGCAGCGGAGCCGCATAGGTGCCGGGCGCGGGCCGGTAGTACTCCGGCTCGATCCGGCCCATCCAGCTGGGGTTGGCCTGGCCCGGGAAGGGATCCCGGGATCCGGCAGGCCCCCCGGGCTGGCCGGGGCCCTGCTGATAAGGGTTGGTGGACATAGGGGAAAGCCTAATGCCAGGTGCCGATGTGGTAATTTTGAACCGCACATGATCCTTTTTTAATTCCGTCCTGTGAGGCGGGGAAAGGGGAGACGAGCGTTGACTACCGTCACAAGCGCACCGGTTCCAGCCAGGGTTGTCCTCAACCAGGCGGATATTGACCGCGCCCTTACTCGTATCGCCCATGAGATCCTCGAGGCCAACAAAGGCTCCAAGGACCTGGTCCTGTTGGGCATCCCGCGCCGCGGTTATCCGCTGGCAGTTCGCTTGGCACGCAAGATCGCAGCAGCGGACCCCACTGTGGATGCGACCGCGATAGTCGGTCAACTGGACGTCACCATGTTCCGCGACGACCTTTCGCACCAGCCCACCAGGCCGCCGTACCCCACCCAGCTCCCGCGCACGGGAATCGACAACAAGGTTGTGGTGCTCATCGATGACGTCCTGTATTCCGGCCGCACCATCCGGGCCGCCCTGGACGCCATTATCGACCTGGGCCGGCCCCGGGTCGTCAGGCTTGCCGTGCTGATCGACCGCGGCCACCGTGAACTTCCCATCCGGGCCGACCACGTGGGGAAGAACCTTCCCACCTCGTCCGCCGAGAAGGTCCGGGTCCGGCTCGAGGAAACCGACACCGCTGCCGACGGCGTCACGGTCAACGAAGTGGTTATCGAGGGCGGCGCGTGAAACACCTCCTCTCAACTGAAGACCTCAGCCTCAGCAACGCCATCCGCATTCTCGACACCGCCGAAGAAATGGCGGCTGTGGGGGACCGCGAGGTCAAGAAGCTCCCGGCCCTGCGCGGACGCACCGTGGTAAACCTTTTTTTCGAGGACTCCACCCGGACGCGGATCTCCTTCGAAGCGGCCGCCAAACGGCTGTCCGCCGACGTCATCAACTTCGCCGCTAAGGGATCCTCCGTCTCCAAGGGCGAATCGCTCAAGGACACCGCCCAGACGCTGTCAGCGATGGGAGCAGACGCCGTCGTGATCCGGCACTGGGCCTCCGGCGCACCGCACCGGCTCGCTGCGACGGACTGGATCGACGCCGCCGTGATCAACGCCGGCGACGGCACCCACGAACACCCCACGCAGGCGCTCCTTGACGCCTTCACCATGCGCCGCCACTGGTCGAAGCTGTCCGGCAACGGGTCCATCGGTGCGGATCTCAAGGGCATGCGCGTAGCGATCGCCGGGGACGTCCTGCATTCCCGCGTTGCCCGTTCCAACGTGTGGTTGCTCCGCACTCTGGGCGCGGAGGTTACCCTCGTGGCGCCGCCCACCCTGCTGCCCATCGGCGTCGGGCAGTGGCCGTGCAAGGTCAGCTACAACATGGACGAAACCCTTCAGCAAGGGGTGGACGCCGTGATGATGCTGCGTGTGCAGGGTGAGCGGATGAATGCCTCGTTCTTCCCGTCCACCCGCGAGTACTCCCGCCGCTGGGGCTTCGATGACAACCGGCTTAGGGCACTGGACAGCCTGGGGCTGAAGGACACCATTATCATGCACCCCGGCCCCATGAACCGGGGCCTGGAAATTTCTGCAGCCGCCGCCGATTCGCCCCGCTCCACCGTACTCGCGCAGGTGCGCAACGGTGTTTCGGTCCGCATGGCCGCCCTGTATCTGCTGCTCTCCGGGGACACCCGCGAAACAGCCGCCACCGCTGGCACAGCCAGCACAAATGCAGCCCGCACCAAGGCAGCCCGTTCCACTGAGGAGAGCAACTGATGGCAGACAACAACGGAACGTACCTGATCCGCGGTGCGGCCATCCTGGGCCGCGAAGCGGAGGACCTGCTCATCCGTGACGGCATCATCGCCGCCCGGGGGACCGGTGCGTTAACCCACGCCGACGCTGCGGGAGCTGCCGTCATCGAGGCCGCCGGTCTGGTGGCGCTGCCCGGCATGGTGGACGTGCACACCCACCTGCGTGAACCCGGCCGCGAAGACGCTGAAACCGTTGAGACGGGGACGCGCGCCGCAGCCTTGGGCGGCTTCACTGCCGTCCACGCGATGGCCAACAGCAACCCCGTTGCGGACACAGCCGGAGTGGTGGAGCAGGTCCACAGCCTGGGCCGCGCCGCCGGCTGGGTGGACGTCCGCCCTGTCGGCGCCGTCACCGTGGGCATCGCGGGGGAGCAGCTCGCCGAACTCGGCGCCATGGCCGATTCCCGGGCCCAGGTGCGGATATTCTCCGACGACGGCAACTGCGTCCACGACCCCGTGCTGATGCGCCGCGCCCTGGAGTACGTCAAGGCGTTCGACGGCGTGGTGGCCCAGCACGCGCAGGAACCCCGCCTCACCGCCGGGGCACAGATGAACGAGGGCACAGTCTCCGCTGTCCTGGGACTCACCGGCTGGCCGGCCGTTGCCGAAGAGAGCATTATTGCCCGCGATGTGCTCCTGGCGCAGCACGTTGACTCCCGCCTGCACGTCTGCCACGTCTCCACCGCGGGCTCCGTCGAGATCATTCGCTGGGCCAAACAACGCGGCGTCAACGTTACTGCCGAGGTCACTCCGCACCACCTCCTGCTGACCGATGACCTGGTCCGCAGCTACAACCCCGTGTACAAAGTGAACCCGCCGCTGCGCACCGACGCCGATGTGCAGGCACTGCGGGCCGGACTGGCCGACGGCACCATCGACGTGGTGGGCACCGACCACGCCCCGCACCCCAGCGAACACAAGGAATGCGAGTGGGCGCAGGCAGCGATGGGCATGACCGGACTGGAAACCGCCCTGTCCGTAGTCCAGCACGCCATGATCGAGACCGGGCTCATGACGTGGGCCGACTTCGCCCGCGTCACGTCCACCGCCGCGGCACAGATCGGCCGGCTGTCCGACCAGGGCCGCCCCCTGGACGCCGGCGAGCCCGCCAACATCATCCTGGTGGACCCGGCCGCCCGCTGGACCGTGGATCCCTCGACGATGGCCACCATGGGCCGCAACTCACCGTTTGCCGGGCTGGAGCTTCCGGGCAAGGTGGTGGCCACCTTCTACAAGGGCCACCCCACCGTCCTGGACGGCAAGCTCAACACGCCGTACCGGGAATCGGCGGCGGCTGCGGCAGGGGCCCCCTGATGGATACACAGACCATCGCACTTGTCAGCACCCTGGCGATCATCGCCGTCGTGCTCGTGATGATCGGGACCGGCTGGCGGAACCGCCTCAGGCGGCAGTCCGACGTCGAGCCCTTGCCTGACGTGCCCGCGGAACCGGGTGTGCCGGCCGCCACCGCGGAGGGCCAGTACGTTGTCTCCACCACCGCCGGGGACTGGCTTGACCGGATCGCCGTGCACAGCCTCGGCATCCGGACGAACGCCGTGCTCAGCGTGTACTCCCATGGCGTCCTCCTGGACCGCTCCGGCGCCCCGCCCGTTTACATCCCGGCCGCAAGCCTGACCACCGTACGGCAGGAAAGCGGAATGGCCGGCAAATTTGTGGAAAAGGACGGCATCCTGGTCATCACCTGGGACCTTGGGAAGCACACCCTGGACACCGGCTTCCGGACCCGCAGGGCCGCCGATAAAGAAGCCCTCTATGACTCCCTTCAGCAATTGATCGCCGCAGCCCGCCAGGCTGATCCCCAAAGTGGAAAGTAAGACAGTGACAGAAACAGCGACACCACAAGCAGCCTCTGCGGCACCAGCAGCCATTTCCACCCAGGTTTCCACCGCGGCTCCCACAGGGGCGGTGCTAGTCCTGGAGGACGGCCGCATGTTCCGCGGCACCAGCTACGGCGCGCAGGGCACCGCCCTGGGCGAAGCAGTGTTCGCCACCGGAATGACGGGCTACCAGGAAACCATCACCGACCCGTCGTATGCGCGGCAGCTGGTGGTGCAGACCGCGCCGCACATCGGCAACACCGGCGTGAACAGCGACGACGCCGAGTCCCGCCGCATCTGGGTGGCCGGCTACATTGTCCGCGACGCCGCCCGGCGCCCCTCCAACTGGCGCTCCGAACGCTCGCTGGACGAGGAGCTCATCGAGCAGGGGATTGTGGGGATCCAGGGCGTGGACACCCGCGCCATCACCCGGCACCTGCGCGAACACAAGACCATGCGCGCCGGGATCTTCTCCGGTGACGCCGCCAAGGCCTCGGATAAGGAACTCGTGGACGCCGTCCTGGCCAGCGCCCCGATGGAAGGCGCCCGCCTGGCTGAGGAAGTGAGCGTTGACGAGGCATACGTCGTGGAGCCCAAGGACCACGGCTGGGACGGCGAGCCGGCGTTCAGCATTGCCGCGATCGACCTCGGCATCAAGGCCATGACCCCGGTCCGGTTCGCCGAGCGCGGCGTCCGCGTCCATGTCCTGCCGGCAACCTCCACCCTCGAGGACGTCAAGGTCGTCAACCCGGACGGCTTCTTTATGTCCAACGGCCCGGGCGACCCTGCCACCGCTGACGCCCAGGTCAAGCTGCTTCGCTCGGTCCTGGATGAGAAATTGCCGTACTTCGGTATCTGCTTCGGCAACCAGATCCTGGGCCGTGCGCTCGGCTTCGGCACCTACAAGCTCCGCTACGGCCACCGCGGCATCAACCAGCCCGTCCTGGACCGAAGCACCGGCAAGGTGGAGATCACCTCGCAGAACCACGGCTTCGCTGTGGACGCACCGCTGGACGGCGCCACCCAGGCTCCCGAAGAGCGCTACGGCCGCGTTGAGGTCAGCCACATCAGCCTGAACGACGACGTAGTGGAGGGCCTTGCGTGCCTGGACATCCCTGCCTTCTCGGTCCAGTACCACCCGGAAGCGGCCGCCGGCCCGCACGATGCCGCCTACCTGTTCGACCGTTTCATCGACCTGATGGCGGCCACCAAAAATGGCGCAAAGAACACCACCGATTCCAAGACTGAGGACAAGAAGTAATGCCCAAGAGAACTGACCTTAAGAGCGTCCTGGTCATCGGTTCCGGCCCGATCGTCATCGGCCAGGCCGCTGAGTTCGACTACTCCGGCACCCAGGCACTGCGCGTCCTCAAGGAGGAAGGCCTGCGGGTCATCCTGGTGAACTCCAACCCCGCCACCATCATGACGGACCCCGAGTTCGCCGATGCCACCTACATCGAGCCCATCACCCCCGAGGTGGTGGAGAAGATCATCGCCAAAGAGCGGCCGGACGCCATCCTGCCCACCCTCGGTGGCCAGACCGCGCTGAACACCGCCATCGCGCTGGACAAGAACGGCGTGCTGGCAAAGTACAACGTGGAGCTCATCGGCGCCAACATCGCAGCCATCGAGCTCGGCGAAGACCGCGAAAAGTTCAAGGGCGTGGTGGAACGCTGCGGCGCCGAATCGGCCCGCAGCCACATCATCCACACCCTGGACGAGGCACTCACGGCCGCCGAGGACCTGGGCTACCCGATGGTGGTCCGCCCGTCGTTCACCATGGGCGGCCTCGGCTCCGGCCTGGCCTACAACGAGAATGACCTGCGCCGCATCGTGGGCCAGGGCCTGCAGTACAGCCCCACGTCTGAGGTGCTCCTCGAAGAGAGCATCCTCGGCTGGAAGGAGTACGAGCTTGAGATGATGCGGGACAAGAACGACAACGTGGTGGTTGTCTGTTCCATCGAGAACTTCGATCCCGTAGGCGTCCACACCGGCGACTCCATCACCGTGGCTCCCGCGCTGACCCTCACCGACCGCGAATACCAGCGGCTGCGTGACATCTCCATCGCCGTCATCCGTGAAGTGGGCGTGGACACCGGCGGCTGCAACATCCAGTTCGCCATCGAGCCCGACACCGGCCGTGTTGTGGTCATCGAGATGAACCCCCGTGTCTCCCGCTCCTCTGCGCTGGCCTCGAAGGCCACCGGGTTCGCCATCGCCAAGATCGCCACGAAGCTTTCCCTGGGCTACACCCTGGACGAGATCCCGAACGACATCACGCAGAAGACCCCTGCGTCCTTCGAGCCCACCCTGGACTACGTGGTGGTCAAGGTTCCGCGCTTCGCTTTTGAGAAGTTCCCGGCAGCGGACGACACACTGACCACCACCATGAAGTCGGTGGGCGAAGCGATGGCTATGGGCCGCAACTTCACCGAAGCCCTGCAGAAGGCACTCCGGTCCCTGGAGCAGAAGGGCTCGCAGCTGGACTTCAGCTCCGTTCCCGAATGGGAAGTGCCGGAGCTCATCGAAAAGTCCAAGCGGCCCACCACCGAGCGCCTCCACCAGGTACAGCGTGCCCTGCTCGGCGGCGCCACCGTGGAACAGCTCTTCGAAGCCACCAAGATCGACCCCTGGTACCTGGACCAGCTTCAACTGCTTAACGAAATCTCCCGCGAGATCCGCAAGGCCGGATCCCTGACCGTGGAGATGCTCCAGCGCGCCAAGCGCCACGGCTTCTCCGACGAGCAGATCGGTGCCCTGACGCACAACTCCGAAGCCGTGGTCCGCGGCGTCCGCCAGGCCCTTGGGATCCGCCCGGTCTACAAGACAGTGGATACCTGCGCTGCCGAGTTCGCTGCCTACACCCCGTACCACTACTCGTCCTATGACGAGGAGGACGAGGTTGCCCTGCACTCCAAGCCGTCCATCCTGATCCTCGGCTCGGGCCCCAACCGCATCGGGCAGGGCATCGAGTTCGACTACTCCTGCGTCCACGCCTCCATGGCGCTGCGCAAGGCCGGCTACGAGACAGTGATGGTCAACTGCAATCCGGAAACCGTCTCCACCGACTACGACGTCTCCACCCGGTTGTACTTTGAGCCGCTGACGCTCGAAGACGTCCTGGAGGTGATCGCCGCTGAAGAGCGGACCGGCGGTGTTATGGGCGTGTTTGTCCAGCTCGGCGGCCAGACCCCGCTCAAGCTGGCCCAGCAGCTGGCAGACGCCGGCGTGCCCATCCTGGGCACATCCCCGGAAGCGATCGACCTCGCCGAGCACCGCGGCGAATTCTCCCGCGTCCTGGACAACGCCGGGCTGATCGCCCCGAAGAACGGCACCGCGGTGTCCTTCGAGGACGCCAAGAAGATCGCCGACGAAATCGGCTACCCCGTCCTGGTCCGCCCGTCCTACGTGCTCGGCGGCCGCGGCATGGAAATCGTCTACGACGAGCCCAACCTCTCCCGCTATATTGCCAACGCCACCGAAATCACGCCGGACCACCCCGTGCTGATCGACCGGTTCCTGGAGGACGCCGTCGAAATTGACGTCGACGCGCTCTTCGACGGCACGGACATGTACCTCGGCGGCATCATGGAGCACATCGAGGAGGCCGGAATCCACTCCGGCGACTCGGCCTGTGTCCTGCCTCCCATCACCCTGGGCAACAACGTGATTGAACGGGTCCGCACGGCCACCCGCGCCATCGCCGAGGGTGTGGGCGTCCGCGGCTTGATCAACATCCAGTTCGCGCTGGCCTCGGACGTGCTCTACGTCCTGGAAGCGAACCCGCGTGCCTCCCGCACCGTTCCGTTCGTCTCCAAGGCCACCGGCGTGCAGATGGCCAAGGCCGCGGCCCTGATCGGCACGGGTGTCACCATCAACCAGCTGCGCACTGCCTACAAGATGCTGCCGGAAACCGGCGACGGCTCCTCCCTGCCGCTCGACGCCCCGGTCTCGGTCAAGGAAGCCGTGCTGCCGTTCAGCCGCTTCCGTACCCCGGAGGGCAAGGTGGTGGACTCGCTGCTCGGCCCGGAGATGCGTTCCACGGGCGAAGTCATGGGCATCGACAAGCACTTCGACACCGCCTTCGCCAAGAGCCAGGCAGCCGCCAACAACGCCCTGCCCACTGAAGGCAAGATCTTCGTCTCCGTAGCCAACCGGGATAAGCGTGCGGTCATCATGGCCGTCAAGCGCCTGTCCGACCTCGGCTTTGAGATCGTCTCCACCGGTGGCACCGCCGATGTCCTGCGCCGCAACGGCATCCAGGCCAGCACGGTCCGTAAGGTCGCCGAAGGCAGCAGTGCTGAAGGTGAAGGAACTATCGCGGACCTCGTCATTGCCGGCGAGATCGACATGGTCTTCAACACCCCCTCGGGCGGCGAAGCACGCAGTGACGGCTACGCCCTGCGTGCCGCCGCCACGTCTATCGGCATCCCCTGCATCACCACGGTGGCCGAGTTCAACGCCGCGGTGCAGGCCATCGAAGCCATGCGCACGTACGAATGGTCAGTGACCAGCCTGCAGGAGCACGCCGCTGCGCTGATGGCGTCCCAGGCCGCGGAGGCAGCAGCCTCGCAGAGTGAAGCACCGCGGAATGCCTGAGTCCGGTCCCACACCGTCAAGCCCCACAGCCCGGGAGTCCTTCGGCTCCCGGCTGGGGGCGGCCATGGCTGGCCGCGGTCCGCTGTGTGTGGGCATTGATCCGCACCCCGCGCTGCTGAAGAGCTGGGGACTTGACGACGACGCCGCGGGGCTGAGGCGGTTTTCGCTGACCGTCCTGGAGGCAGTGGGTTCGCTCGCTGCCGCGGTGAAGCCCCAGGTGGCGCTCTACGAGCGCCACGGCTCGGCCGGGCTGGCAGTGCTGGAGGAAGTGCTGGCGGCCGCCCAAGGCCAGGTGCTCACCATCGCGGATGCGAAGCGGGGCGACATCGGCTCCACTATGGCCGCTTACGCGGACGCCTGGCTTCGGGACGGCTCAGCGCTGGCTGCCGATTCGGTAACCCTGAGCCCCTACCTCGGCTTTGAGTCTCTCCGCCCGGCCCTGGATTTGGCGGCGGAGTACGGACGTGGTGTTTTTGTCCTCGCCCTGACCTCAAACCCGGAGGGAGCCTCTGTCCAGCACATCGGCGGCGGCGACTCCGTAGCGCGGCGGATCACCGAAGCGGCCGCTGCTGAGAACCGCCGGTATGAGGGCCCGCTAGGCTCGGTCGGACTGGTGATCGGAGCAACGGTGGGCTCAGCATTGACTGACCTGCAGTTGGACCTCGAGTCCGTTCGTGGCCCCATCCTTGCTCCGGGGCTGGGCGCGCAGGGCGCGACGCCGGCCGACCTTCGCCGGACGTTCGGCGCAGCTTATCCGCAGGTGCTGGGGACATCGAGCCGGGACATCCTGGCTGCCGGTCCCGGTATTCAGGCGCTCCAGGCCGCGGCCCAGCGGACCCTGGACGGGCTCCGCGAAGCATAGGCGGCGGTTGGGCGGCCCCACGCTTTGTCCCCGGCCGGTTAATGCCGTCATCCATTGATTCAAAGCGCACCAGAGGGTAGGTTTCAGGACAAGTCCAATGGTGGCCGCCATGGACGCATCTGAAAACTCCGGGGGTGTCCTCCATGAGCCTGCGACCCTTATCCGCGTCGGAACGCGCTGATGCCCTGCACAAGGCTGCCGCCGCCCGGGCAGCCCGGGCCGCGGCGAAGGAACGGCTGAAGAAAGGCGAGACTTCGGCCGCAGATATTATCAGCTCGGCCGCCGGGGACGACGCCCTGGCGCGGATGCGGGTGGCCGAGCTGTTGGAGGCCCTGCCCGGCATCGGCAAAGTCAGGGCCGCGGCCATCATGGAACAGTTGGGGATCGCGGCGTCCCGGCGGGTCCGGGGTCTGGGCGTTCACCAGCGCCAGGCGCTGGTAGATTTTATAGACGAGAAGTAGGGCGAACAACTCTTCGCCGATTCATACCCCGCCGCAAAGGAATACGTGAGCAAGAAACCGGGACTGACAGTCCTCGCTGGTCCGACGGCTGTTGGCAAAGGCACCGTGTCCACTTACATCCGGGATAACTACCCCGAAGTCTGGCTTTCCGTATCGGCCACCACGCGCGCCCCGCGCCCCGGTGAGCAGGACGGGGTCCACTATTTTTTCAAGTCCAAGGACGAGTTCGAATCACTCGTGGCGGCCGGCGAGCTCCTGGAGTGGGCCGTCGTCCACGGCCAGAACACGTACGGCACGCTTAAGAGCACCGTGAACCAGGCCATCACGGATGGCAGGTCCGTGCTGTTGGAGATTGACCTGCAGGGTGCCCGCCAAGTCAAGCTGGCCGTTCCGGACGCCCAGTTCGTCTTCCTGGCACCACCCAGCTGGGATGAAATGGTGCGCCGGCTGGTGGGCCGCGGCACGGAAAGTGCCGAGGAGCAGCAGCGCCGCCTGGAAACCGCTAAACTGGAACTTGCCGCTGAACCGGAGTTTGACCATACCGTCATTAATGATGACATTCGCCGGGCAGCGGACGAGCTTGTTTCACTCATGGGGCTGACCCCGCACCAGTAGCGGGTACCAGTCGGCCCGTTAGAATTTGGAGAATTCGTGTCCACGAACCTTGAAGGCATCATCAACCCGCCGATCGACTCGCTGCTTGAGGCAGCTGATTCCAAGTACGGCCTGGTGATCTTCGGTGCCAAGCGTGCACGTCAGATCAACGCTTACTACGCCCAGTTGCATGAGGGCCTGTTCGAATACGTCGGCCCCCTGGTCGACACAAAGCTGAACGAGAAGTCGCTGTCCATCGCCCTGCGCGAAATCAACGAAGGCAAGCTCGTTTCCACGCCGATCGAAGCTGCAGAGTAACGCAGCCGTCCGGGCATATTGCCAGACAGACTGCCTGTTGACGGAGGTCACGTGCGCATAGTCCTCGGAGTCGGGGGAGGGATTGCGGCCTACAAGGTCGCATCGCTCCTCCGGCTTTTTACTGAAGCCGGCCACAACGTCACGGTGATTCCCACCGAGGCGGCCACCCGCTTTGTTGGTGTCGCAACGTGGGAGGCACTGTCCGGCAACCCGGTGAGCAGCAGCGTCTTCGACGACGTCCACCAGGTCAACCACGTCAGGCTCGGCCATGAGGCGGACCTGATCGTGGTGGCACCGGCGACAGCGGACCTGCTGGCCCGCGCTGCCACCGGGCAGGCCAGTGACCTCCTCACCAACACGCTGCTGATGGCCAGGGGACCGGTACTTTTCGCACCGGCCATGCACACCGAAATGTGGCAGCATGCCGCTACCCGTGCCAACGTTGAGACCCTGCGGAGCAGGGGTGTGGCCGTACTTGAGCCGGCCAGCGGCCGGCTCACCGGCACCGACTCCGGCCCGGGCCGCCTGCCCGAGCCGGAAGCCATCTTCGACGCCGCCATGGCCCTTGCCCAGGGCCAGTCCGATTACCAGCTTCCGCTGGCCGCCCGCACCGTTACCATCAGTGCCGGCGGCACCAGGGAACCCCTGGATCCCGTGCGCTTCCTCGGCAACCGATCCTCCGGAAAGCAGGGCGTCTCGCTGGCCGTGGCGGCCCGCAATGCTGGGGCCACCGTGCGGCTGATTGCGGCCCACATGGACGTCCCGGCCCCCGCCGGCGTCGAAGTGGTGACCGTCGAAACTGCCCTTCAGCTGCGCGAAGCCGCGCTGGCAGCGGCTGCTGACTCCGACGTCGTGATCATGGCGGCCGCGGTGGCCGACTTCCGCCCTGCGGAGATCTCCGGCACAAAGATCAAAAAACGCGACGACACGGCGGACCCGGTCATCACCCTGGTCCGCAACCCGGACATCCTGCACGAGCTGGTGGAGGCGCGCAACGCTCCGGACATCCAGTCAGCCCGCCGCAACCAGCTGATTGTCGGCTTCGCGGCGGAAACCGGTGATGGCCAGGGGGACGTCCTGGCGTACGCGGAGGCGAAGCTCAAGCGCAAAGGCTGCGACCTTTTGGTGGTCAACCATGTGGGAACAGACAAGGTCTTTGGGCAGGACACCAACTCGGTAGTCATCCTGGCCCGCTCCGGTGCCGAACCCCAACTGGTGGCCGGCTCCAAGGCCGAGGTCTCGGCCGCCCTCATAACGCGGGTCGGCCATGAGCTGAGCCACCTTTCACCCCGCGCCTGACCGAAAGCGAAGCATCGTTTCCTTAGCACGGGGACACACGCCGCCGGACGACCAATTCCCAACCAGTAAGGTAGTTGAGTGACTTTACCGCTGCACATTCCCCACATCCACGGGGCCACGCCCTCCGCCCTCCGGCTCTTCACGTCCGAGTCGGTCACTGAAGGCCACCCGGACAAGATCTGTGACCAAATCAGTGACGCGATCCTGGATGCACTGCTCGCCGCTGATCCCGAGTCCCGCGTCGCCGTGGAGACCATGGCCACCACGGGCCTGGTCCTTGTTGCCGGTGAGGTCACCACTGACGCGTACGTCGAAATCCCGCAGATCGTCCGGGAGACCATCCTGGGCATCGGCTACGACTCCTCAGCCAACGGGTTCGACGGCGCCCGTTGCGGTGTGTCCGTTTCCATCGGCCAGCAGTCCAAAGACATCGCCGGCGGGGTCTTCAACTCCCTCGAAGCCCGCGAAGGCCGCCAGGAAGACGACTACGACCTCCAGGGCGCCGGGGACCAGGGCCTGATGTTCGGGTACGCGAGCGACGAAACCCCGTCCTACATGCCGACGCCGATCTGGCTCGCGCACCGCCTGTCCGAACGGCTTACGCAGGTGCGTAAGTCCGGCGAGCTCTCCTATCTCCGCCCCGACGGCAAGACCCAGGTCACTGTCGGCTACGACAAGGACCTGCCTGTTTCGGTCGAAACCGTTGTCATCTCCAGCCAGCACGCGGAAGGAACCAGCCTGGACCGCCTGCGCGCGGACCTCGCCTCCTTTGTGATTGAGCCCGTGTTGGCTGCAGCTAACCTGGACATCTCCCGTGCCGCCAATATCCTCAACCCCGCCGGCGAGTTCGTCATCGGCGGGCCCGTGGGCGACGCGGGCCTGACCGGCCGCAAGATCATCGTGGACACCTACGGTGGAATGGCCCGCCACGGCGGCGGAGCCTTCTCGGGCAAGGACCCGTCAAAGGTGGACCGGTCTGCTGCCTACGCCATGCGGTGGGTAGCCAAAAACGTGGTGGCCGCAGGGCTTGCCAAGCGCGCCGAGATCCAGATCGCCTATGCTATTGGCCAGGCCCGCCCGGTAGGCACTTACGTGGAAACGTTCGGCACGGAAACGGTGGACCCGGCGCAGATCAGCGCCGCCATCGCCGAGATCTTCGACCTCCGCCCGCGCGCCATCATCGACGCCCTGGACCTCAAGCGTCCCATCTACGCCAAGACCGCCGCGCACGGGCATTTCGGCCGGGACGATCCCGACTTCACCTGGGAACGGCTTGACCGCGTGGACGACCTGAAGGCCTTCTTCAACGCGTAGGCCGCCCGCCATGGCCTCGCATGAAACTGCGTTTCCCGGCGCTGTCCAGCCGTCACTGCTGCAGGGGTTCCCGGCCACTGCCAAGCCGGCGGGACCGCCATTGGCCGGGGACCTCCCGGTTGCCCGGGTCATCGTGGAGACGTCCCTGCCGCATCTGGACAGGCCGTTTGATTACAGCGTGCCCGCCGAACTGGATGCGGCTGCGCAGTCAGGCGTCCGCGTCAAAGTCCGGTTCAACGGCCAGGAACTCACCGGGTTCATCATTGAACGCACTGCAGAGTCCGACGCCGGCCACACCTTGGTGCCGCTGCAGAAAGTGATCTCCCCGGTCGCCGTCCTCACGCCCGCCGTGCGGGACCTGGTGTCCGCCGTCGCCGCGAGGTACGCCGGCACCGTGAGCGACGTCCTCCGCGTTGCGGTGCCGCCACGGATGGCGCGGCTGGAGAAAGGCTTCCTCGCCGGGGCTGTGCCGGAGGAGGCGGTCTCGGACGCGGCTGTGCCCCAAGAAGCTGCGCCCCAAGAAGCTGAGCCGGACACGCCGGCAGAATCCGCGGCCCCCGCCGTCGAGGACGTTTCCACTACCGGCTGGGCGGGTTACCGAAACGGGCCGGCCTTTGTCCGCCACCTGCACGACGGCGGGTCCCCGCGGGCAGTCTTCAGTCCCCTCCAGGGGTTCGGCCCGCGGGCGTGGCCGCAGCTCATGGCGGAGGCCGTGGCCGCCGTCCGCGCCTCCGGCCGTGGCGCGATAGTGGTAGTGCCTGACTACCGCGACCTCAACCAGTTGGAACAGGCTTTGCTGAAGCTGCTTCCCGCCGATGACATTGCCCGTCTGACGGCTGATGACGGACCGACGCCCCGCTACCTGAATTTCCTGCGCCTCCTGGCCGGGTCAGCGCAGGTGGCCATCGGGACGCGGTCCGCGGCGTTCGCTCCGGTCCGGGACCTGGGCCTTGTTGCCTGCTGGGATGACGGCGATGACCTCCACATCGAACAGCGTGCCCCGTACGCCCATGCCCGCGACGTGCTGCTGCTGCGTGCGGACCAGGACGGCACAGCCTGCCTGATGGCCGGTCATGCGCGGAGCACGGAGTTGCAACGGCTGGTGGAGGCGGGTTGGGCCATGCCCGTCGAGGCGGAGCGGGCATTTGTTCGCCGGCATGTTCCCCGCGTCTTGAACACCGCGGACAGTTTTGAACAGGAGCGTGACCCCCTGGCCCTGGTGGCGCGGCTTCCCGGCGCCGCATGGCGGGCTGCCAAGGACGGGCTGGAGCGCGGGCCGGTGCTGGTGCAGGTGGCAAGGGCCGGGTACGCGCCGTCGCTGGTGTGCGGGACCTGCCGCGAGCCGTCGCGGTGCCAGTCCTGCCAGGGTCCGCTGGCTTTGGCTGGAGCCAGCGGCAGCTCTGCCGTCCCACAATGCCGCTGGTGCTCAACGCCGGCCCCGGACTGGCAATGCATCCACTGCTCAGGGCGAAAGCTCCGCAAAGGCGCCACCGGAGTCCTGCGGACTGCTGAGGAACTGGGCCGCGCGTTCCCCGGAAAGGCGGTGATCACGTCTTCCGGCGACCACGTCAAGGCCCGCGTGGGCAGCGCCCACGCCCTGGTGGTGGCCACTGTCGGGGCCGAACCCGTCGCCGACGGCGGCTACGCCGCTGCGCTGCTGCTCGACGGCGATTCGCTGCTGCGCCGGGAAAACCTTCGCGCCGGCGAGGACACCGTCCGCCGCTGGTTCAACGCCGCAGCGCTGGTGCGTCCCGCGTCCGACGGCGGGCTGGTGGTCATCACGGCAACAGAGAGTGTTGCCGTTGGTGCGCTGTTGCGGTGGGACCCGGCAGGGTACGCCAGGCGCGAGCTGGAGCTCCGGAGGGAACTCCAGCTGCCCCCGGCTGTCCGGATTGCGTCGGTGACCGGCCCCCGGACCGCCGTCGTGAGTTTCACCGCGGCGGTGGAGCACCAGCTGGCCACGTCCGGAGTGACGCTGCGGACTGCCGGTCCTGCGCCGCTGGTGTTCACGGGCCCTGCGGCCGCGCAGCGCGCGGGGGAGGATGTCCGGAGCCTTCTGTTCTTCCCCTACGGCCAGGCGGGCACCGTCACGCGCGTACTGCGCGCAACCAAGGCTGCAGCTGCCGCCAAGCGGAGCGAGGAACCGGTGCAGGTCAGGCTCGACGGGGTGGACGTCCTGTAACTGGAGGTCCCCTACGCGGACGTGCCCTTGAGCGGGCGCTTGCGGCCTGAGCGCGCGGCCACAATGTCGTGGGCCACGTCAACGAGCTGCCGGGCCGACTCGTCCCAGCTGAATTCCGCTGCACGGGCCACGGAACGGCGCGACACCTCCTGCCAGTGTTCGCCATCCCGCAGCTTCTTGACGGCCGCGGCAAATTCCGTGGCGGACTCAGGTTCAACATACAACGCGCAGTCGCCCCCCACTTCCCGGAAAATGGGAATGTCGCTGGCGATCACGGGTGTGCCCAGCGCCATGGCCTCCACCAGCGGCAGCCCGTACCCTTCAGCGCGGGAAAGGCTCGCCAAGGCGGTGGCGCGCTTGAGCAGGACAGCATATTCGTCATCGGTGACACCGTTGTGGAAGACCACCTTGGCACCAGCGGGGATCTTGATTTCCAGTTCAGCCCGGCGTTCAGGGGTGATCCTGCTCAGCAGATGCAGGGTGAAGTCCGGCAGTTCAGACATGGCGGCCACCATGGTCTCCACGTTCTTGTAGGGCATGAACGAACCCATGTAAACCAGCGAATGCTCGGCTCCGGCGGCAGGATCCCGCGGTTCCTGCGCCGGCTGCGGGGCATTGCTGATGATTCGCACTGGCCGCCTGGTCAGCCGGTACTTGGCCATCAGTGCTTCAGTGGTCCTGCTGATGGTGGCCACGATGTCCGCCCGGTTCAGGAGCAGGCGCTGCGGCCAGAATGCCTTGTGGTAAAGGCGCCACAGGATACGCACCGGCATTGGCAGGAAGCCCGGGGGAGCAGGGTGCTCGTAGTAAATGAGGTCGTGCAGGGTCAGGACCAGGCCATAATCGCGGCCCCAGCTGCCCATGGTCTGCATCGGGCAGACCACCACGTCCGCGCCGAGGGGGTTGATTTTGCGGGCCACGAAAAGCTCCATCGGCGACAGCGGACTGTTGATCAGCGTGTACGGAACATCCGGGAGCAGGGCAAGCTGCCGGATGTCACTGATGAGCATGGAAACGTCGGCTACCTTCGCCGTCGCGGCGATCAGGCTGGCACCGTACCGGCTGATGCCGTCATGGTGGTCGGTCCTGGTGAATCGTGCATCGATGACAATCTTCACGCGGGGTGGTCCTTAAGGAAGCTGCGGATGAAACCGGCGGCCGGTCCGGGCGTCTCGTAATGAATGAGGTGGCCGACGCCGGGAATGACTTTGAGGACCCCGTCCGGAAGGAGTGTGGCAAGGTGGTGCTGGTCAGGGAGGGTAGCAATCTCGTCTTTTTCGCCGGCCACCAGCAGGACCGGCAGGGTCAGCTTTCCCGCGACCTCTGCCACGTGGCCGCCCACGGACGCCGTGAAGGACTCGAGCAGGCTTTCCCGGTTGGCAAATGCACTGAAGTAGGAGTGGTGCTGGCCGTGGATGAAACGGCGCAGGTCCTTGCTGCCGGTTTTGGCCATGGCCTCGCTCATGACCCGGATAATCAGGGGGCTCCGCAACAGCGCCAGCCCGAGGGCATGGGGAAGACGGGCGGCCAGCCGGTAGTACAGGACGGCGAGCTTGGTCATGATGCCCTTGGGGCCTGCCAGGGCGGGCGCGGCGATGGGATTGATAAGGATCAGCGGCGTGACTTCCCCGGGGTGGTCGGCCACAAAGTGGGCCGCGACGATCGAGCCGAAGGAGTGCCCCAGCAGGACGGTGTCCGCTCCGAGGCCCACCGCCGCCATGAACGCGCTGATGAAAGTGCCGTATTGTGCTACCGAATGCTCGCCGGCCGCGAACGCTGCGGAGCTGCCGAACCCGGGGAGGTCCGGCATGACGATGCGCATTTCCGGCAGCTGGTCCGCCACCCGCAGCAGGCCGTGGTGGTCGCCACGGAACCCATGGATGACCAGGATGGTGCGGGTTTCGGCGGTGGCCTGGACCGGTTCGTAGGTCCAGTACGCCACGGTGCTGCCGTTGAGTTCGATTTCGGCGGCCTGCGTGCGGGCTGCCAGCCCGGCGCTGAAGTAGGACGGCGCGTCGGATGGCTGGTGGGCAGTTGTCTTCATGACACTCGGTCCTAGTTGACGTTGTCGGGGTGGGAGCCGGTGCGCTCCCCGCGGTCAAGCTCCGCCAGGGCCGCCATGTCGCGGTCCGACAAGTCAAAGCCGAAGACCTCCAGGTTTTCCCGGATCCGGGCCTCCGAGCTGGCCTTGGGGATGGCGATGTTTCCCAGTTGGATGTGCCACCGGAGGATAATCTGGGCGGCGGCCCTGCCATGTTCGGCGGCCAGGGCGAGCACCACGGGATCTGCCAGTACGTGCCCGCGGCCCAGCGGGCTCCAGGCTTCCGTCCGGATCCCCAGGCCCTGGTGCTTCTCCCGGAGTTCGGCCTGCTGAAGCCAGGGGTGCAGCTCAATCTGGTTGACCGCCGGCACTACTTCAGCAGTCTGGAGCAGGCGGTCCAGGTGCACCGGCTGGAAGTTGCAGACACCAATGGCCCGGACCTTCCCCTCGCGGTAGAGCGTTTCCAGCGCCTTGTACGTATCGGCGAAGAGGCCCCGCCGGGCACACGGCCAATGGATCAGGTACATATCCACGTAGTCCAGGCCCAGGTTGACCATGGAAGTATCAAACGCCCGAAGCGTAGCGTCATACCCGTGGTCCTCGTTCCAGACCTTCGTGGTGATAAAGACATCCTCACGGCGGAGTCCCGGCGACGATTCCCCTGAACCTCCGCTCCCGCCGTCGGAATTAACGGCGGCACCCAGGCCCCGCGCAACGCCCGCCTCATTGCCGTACATGGCAGCAGTATCGAAATGGCGGTAGCCGGTGCCCAGAGCCGTCGCCACCAGCGACGAGGCGTCCGCCGCCGGAACCTTGTAGAGCCCAAATCCCAACTGGTCGATTAGCACGCCATTGTTCAGACTGAGGCGGGGCGAAGATTTCATAGGACTGACTCTACCCATTCGGCTACGAGACCCCGCCAAAGCCCACCAGCCGGCGCGCGGTGGCTTCGTCCAGGATCAGGTCCGTGGCGAGGCCTGCGTTAAGGGCGCCCCGCAGGCCGTTGATCTTTGATGCCCCGGACACAACGCAGATCCGACGCCGGACCTGCCGCAGTTGTGAGAGTGCCGGACCGGTTGAGCGCTCATTGAGCACAATCCCGTTGGACGATCCGTCGCGCCGGAAGAACACGGTGGCAACATCGCCCACCACGTCGGAATTGGCGAGCATCCTGAGGTCATTTTCGTCCAGGTAGCCCCCGGCGTAGACGTGGCTCGGGTAGTCGGCTTCGACGGATCCCACGCCGAAAATGGCGATGCTCATGCGGGCCTGCAGGGCCAGAATGCGTTGGACGCTGCGCTCATTCCACATGGCGGTCTTGGTGGCGGCGTGGTCAAAGAAGGCCGGCACGGGGAATTGCTCCACCCGGGCCCCGTAGGCACTGCCAAAGCGGCGCATGATGTCACTGGAGTAAGTGATGCCGGTGGTGTGCATGTTTCCGGCACCGTTCAGCTGGACCACCACGGTGTCGTGGGTGATCTTTCGCGTCAGGTGCCTGCTGACGGCGCTGAGTGTGGACCCCCACGCGACGCCGATGGTCGCGTTGGAATCCACCAGGGGACCGATGGTGCGCGCTGCCTGTAGGGCCACTCTGTCCAGGGTTTCGGCCTCGTTGAGGGATTCAAGCACCGGTACAACGTGGACGTCCACGTTGCACTCCCGCCGGATCAGGCTCTCCAGTTCCGGGCCGGTGTCCAGTGGATTGCGAATCTGGATCTGGACCAGGCCGGAATCGCGGGCAGCGGAAAGAAGCCTGGACACTGTGGACCGGGACGTCCGGAGTTCCCGGGCGATTGCGTCCATGGTCAGGTCCTGGAGGTAATACATCTGTGCAGCCCGCAGCGCGTCCGAGTGCCGTGAGAGCGTCATTCCACTTCCAATCTGCACGTTTGTGCATAGAGCTTGACTACATTTTCCATCAGTTCAAAGAATAGTTGAAGAAGGGCGGCTGACCTGCGATGGTAGCCCCAGAGGACAAAACCCAGGGAGTAGATTTTGGGACCCAAGGACACATTTGGCCATGCTGACACCACGCCCTCGACGGCGGCGGTGCCGCGCGCTGCGGTGCAGGGGTTAAGGCAGCGTCCGAACGTCAAGGTACTCATTATCGGTGGCGGAATTAACGGCGTGGGCACTTTCCGCGACCTTGCCCTGCAGGGTGTTGACGTTGCCCTCGTGGAACGCGGCGACTACTGCCAGGGTGCCAGCGGCGCATCCTCGCACATGATCCACGGCGGCATCCGCTACCTGGAGAATGGGGAGTTTCGGCTGGTCAAGGAATCGGTGGTGGAGCGCAACCGCCTCCTACGGATCGCACCCCACTACGTAAAGCCGCTCCAGACCACGATCCCCATCTTCAGCACATTCTCCGGGATCCTGGCCGCACCGCTGCGGTTCCTCACGCACAAGCAGGGCAAGCCGAAGGAACGCGGCGCCTTCTTGATCAAGGTGGGCCTGAGCCTGTATGACTCGTTCTCCAGGGACGGCGGCTCGGTGCCGCGCCACAAGTTCCTCGGGCGCAAGCGAGCACTCGCCGAGCTGCCGGCACTGCATCCCGCTACAAAATACACGGCGACGTACTTCGACGCTTCCGTCCACAACCCGGAGCGGCTGACTCTCGACGTTCTTCAGGACGGCGAAAAGGCCGGAATGGGCAATGCGGGCCTGTCAGGCAGGACGGTGCGCGCCACAAACTATGTCTCGCTGCAGTCGATGACGGCTGGTGTGCCATCCCGGGACGGCAGCCCGGCAGCGGGCAGCACCGTCCAGCTCCGCGATGAACTGACCGGCGAGCTCTTTTACTTCACCGCCGATGTCATCGTCAACACCACCGGCGCCTGGGTTGACCTGACCAACCAGGCCATGGGTGCAGCATCGGCCTTTATGGGCGGCACCAAAGGATCCCACATTGTGCTGGACCATCCGGAGCTTCTTGACGCGTGCAAAGGCCGGGAGATCTTCTTTGAACACACGGACGGCCGGATTGTCCTGATTTACCCCATGGGGGACAGGGTTCTGGTCGGAACAACCGATGTGGACGCCGACATGACCCAGGACGCCGTGTGCACGGACAGTGAGATTGAGTACTTCCTTGAACTCATCGGCCATGTCTTCCCTGGTATTCCGGTTGATCGCGGGCAGATCGTCTACACGTTCTCCGGCGTGCGCCCGCTGCCGCGGCATGACTCGACCCAGCCCGGATTCGTTTCCAGGGATTACCGGATCGAACGGCAGGCGAGTGCGGCCGGTGCCGTCGTCTTCAGCCTGGTGGGCGGTAAATGGACAACGTTCCGTGCCTTGGCCGAACACATGTCTGACACTGTGCTTTCCGAACTTGGCCTGGAACGGAAGGTGTCGACGGGCAAGCTCGCCATTGGGGGCGGTGCAGGTTTCCCGGCCGACGATGAGGGCATCCAGAAATGGATCAAAGCCCACGTCTCACACACGCGTGATGCCGACCGTACCGCGGTCCTGCTGACCCGCTACGGCACCCGGGCCGCGGAAGTCATCAGCTACCTCGACGGCGGTCCTGACCGCCTGCTGAGTTCCACCCGCGAACTCAGTGTCCGCGAACTGGAATACATGGCCGGAATGGAGCAGATCGGGCACCTCGCTGATGTCCTCATCCGCCGTACGTCCCTGGCCTTCCGGGGGCTGGTTACGGGGGAGTTGTTGAACGAAGTGTGCGAGGTGCTCGCCGGTCCGTTGGGCTGGGACGCCGCAGCACAGACCGGTGAGATCCGCCACGCCAGGGAGGTGTTGGAGCGGTTACACCGCGTACAGATCCACAGCCTGGTCGCCTAGGCAGCCCAGGCTGAGCCGGAGCGTTATCGCGCTCCGGCTCAACGGTCCTTCAACCCGCGAGGGACCGAAAACAAAAAATAGAGGAGTCAATGATGTCTCTTGGAATTGTTTTTCTTTCCGAAGTCTTCGGAACTGGGATGCTCACCCTGCTGGGTTGCGGCGTCGTGGCCAACGTGGCCCTAAAAGGGACCAAAGGTAACAGCGGCGGGTTCCTGATGGTCGCTTGGGGGTGGGGCATCGCCGTGTTTTGTGGTGTATTTGTTGCCGCCAAGTCCGGCGCCCATCTCAATCCCGCCGTGACCCTCGGCCTGCTGGTCAACGGTAAGGCGGAGTATGCGCCCGGAGTCCGCGTGGATGTGGCGTCGACATTTACCTACTTTGGCGCAGAACTGCTGGGCGCGTTCCTTGGCGCGGTAGTGTGCTGGGCCGCCTACAAGCAGCACTTCGACGCCGAAACGGAGGCCGCCAGCAAGCTCGGAACCTTCTCCACCGGTCCCGCCATCCGCTCCACCCCGTGGAACCTGGTCACCGAGATCATCGGCACTTTCGTGCTGGTTTTCGTGATCCTCACCCTCGGCGGAACGCCCTCCGGACTGGGCCCGTTGGCTGTGGCCCTCCTTGTTGTGGGCATCGGTGTTTCACTGGGCGGTCCCACGGGCTACGCCATTAACCCTGCCCGCGACCTTGGCCCCCGCATTGCCCATGCGTTACTGCCCATCAAGGGCAAGGGAACCAGCGACTGGGGCTACTCGTGGATTCCGGTCGTCGGACCCTTGGTTGGTGGTGCCTTGGGCGGGATCGTCGCCAAGCTCGCTCCCATCATCATCACAGCCGCCTCCTGACCGTACAATAACCAACCCTGCATATAGACAAGGACGTCAACATGAACCAGTACGTAATCGCCATCGACCAGGGCACCACCAGCTCCCGAGCTATCATCTTTGACCACAGCGGCAGCATTGTTTCATCCGGCCAGTTGGAGCACGAACAGATCTTCCCGCAGGCAGGCTGGGTGGAGCACAACCCCGCCGAGATCTGGAACAACACCCGGGAGGTCATCGGTTCCGCACTCTCCAAGGCGAACCTCACCCGCCACGACATCGCCGCCGTCGGGATCACTAACCAGCGCGAAACGGCAGTGGTATGGGACAAGACCACCGGCGAAGCCGTGTACAACGCCATCGTCTGGCAGGATACCCGCACGCAGAACATCGTGGATGAGCTGGCGAAGGACGGCGGCCCGGAACGGTTCAAGCAGAAGGTGGGCCTTCCGCTGGCCACCTACTTTTCCGGCACCAAGATCAAATGGATCCTGGACAATGTCGACGGTGCCCGGGCCAAGGCAGAGGCGGGAGACCTGGTCTTCGGCAATACGGACTCATGGGTCCTCTGGAACCTGACCGGCGGGGTAGATGGCGGCGTGCACGCCACCGACGTCACCAACGCCTCCCGCACGCTGTTTATGGACCTTGACACCCTGGCCTGGGATGAGGAAATCCTGGGTATTTTTGGCGTCCCGCTGAGCATGATGCCGGCCATTAAGTCCTCGTCGGAGGTCTACGGCACGGTGCATACTTCCCAACTGCTGCGCGAAGTCCCTGTCGCCGGCATCCTGGGCGACCAGCAGGCAGCGACCTTCGGCCAGGCGGCCTTCCAGACCGGCGAAGCGAAAAACACCTACGGCACCGGCTGCTTCCTGATCTTCAACACGGGCGAAGAGATCGTCCATTCGAAGAACGGCCTGCTGACCACTGTGGGATACAAGCTGGGTGACGCCCCAACGCATTACGCGCTGGAGGGCTCCATCGCCGTCACCGGATCCCTGATCCAATGGCTGCGGGACAACCTGGGCATGATCAGCAGCGCGCCGGAGGTGGAGACCCTGGCGGCCTCTGTCGAGGACAACGGCGGTGTTTACATCGTGCCGGCGTTCTCCGGGCTCTTCGCCCCGTACTGGCGTTCGGATGCCCGCGGCGCAATCGTTGGCCTCACCCGGTTCGTCAACAAGAACCACATTGCCCGCGCCGCGCTCGAGGCCACGGCATTCCAGACCCGCGAGGTGCTGGACGCCGTCAACGCGGACTCCGGTGTTCCCCTCACCGAATTGAAGGTCGACGGCGGCATGGTAGCCAACGATGCGCTCATGCAGTTCCAGGCAGACATCCTGGGCGTTGCGGTGATCCGGCCCAAGGTGGTGGAAACCACGGCACTGGGTGCGGCCTACGCTGCGGGTCTCGCCGTCGGATTCTGGAAGGACCTCGGGGAGCTGTCCGCCAACTGGTCAGAAGACAAGCGCTGGGAACCGCAGATGGACCAGACGGAACAGGACCGCCAGATGCGCCTGTGGAAGAAGGCCGTCACGAAGTCCATGGATTGGGTGGACGAGGACGTGAGGTAACTCAGCCCGTAGTCGAAAAAGGGGCCGGTGACTCCCGCCCGCCCGTCCCCAGCGGCGAGGGCGTCACCGGTCCCTTTTTCGTACGTTGTGGGCATTCGTGGGGAGCAGCTGGGGACGGTCTGGCGGGAGATGTTGGCCTGTCCTTTGGTCCAGACGCCTCAGTCTTCGTTGGCTAGTACTATTCCTGCGTTGCCGTCGACTGTGACTCTTTGGCCGGTGTGGAGGACTTTGGTGGCGTTGCCTGTGCCTACAACGGCGGGGATGCCGTATTCGCGGGCTACGAGGGATGCGTGCGCGGCAAGGTTGCCGCCGTCCGTGACTACTGCTGCGGCGCCGGCAAAAAGCGGGGTCCATGCCGGCGCCGTGGCTTTAGCCACCAGGACTTCGCCCGGGAGGAAGCGGGCGAAGTCCTCGGGGCCGTCCACCACCCGAACGCGGCCTTGTGCCCGGCCCGGACTGGCCGGATGCCCCACCAGGGCGCCGGGAGGCAATCTTCTGGTGCTGCGGGCCGAGTTTGCCAGGCGATCAAAGGCATTGCCCAGCAGCGGCGGCATTTTCCCCAGCGTGAGCGGCGCGGCCAGCTTCCGTTGCCGGAGCCAATCCCGGCGCCGCCTTTCGACGTTGGCCTGCTGCGATTGCGCGTCTTCGCGGAGGGCTTCCAGCGTGAGGAAGTAGACGTCGCCGGGCGCCGCGACGATGCCGCGGTCCTGGAGGCGGGCGCCAAGCTCGGCTGCACAGCGGCGCAGCAGTGGCCAGCCCAGGGTGAAGTCCCGGACCTGCTCTTCGCGGAGCAAGGCGTAGCGCTGGGCCAGGCCCAGGAGGACCTCAAACCTCGCCAGCCTGCGGGTTCCCTTCAGTACGGTACGGCACGCAACCTCGGCAGCCCTTCGCCGTTCAGCGGCAACCAATTCGGGCGCTTGCCGTACTTGGGATCCGGCACCCTGGACGTGCGATGGAAACTGTTCGCCCGCCGTCGCGTGGTACCAGTCAATGCTGTACACGGCATGGGCAACTTGGACAGGCAGGGTGGGGGACAGGCCGCCCAGGAGGGCCTGGTAGCCCATGGCTTCGTGGGAACCCGGTGTTGACTCAGCCGCGAGCGGACCGGCCACGTGCCGGCGCCAAAACCTGGCCAGGGCCAGCTCCAGCTTCCACGCGGCGCCGCCTGTGGCCGCGAAGAACCAGAGATACTCCCCGGCTTTCCCGGCTACCTTGTCCACGACGTCCATCAGCTCCGGCACTGTGGCCGTTGCGGCGGCAAGGGGCGGAGTGTCAACAAGCTGCCGGTAGGCGGGCAGACACTCGGTGCGCCACTCGTGTTCGAGGCTTCGCAGCACGGTCCTGTCTGCGCCTGCGGGGTCAAACATGGGCCGCACCACGGCGTTGAAGAAATAGGGCAGCGACTGCCGGTGCCCGCTGAGCAGCAAGCGGGGGAGTTGCCGCGGGGTGGGCGGAGAGACGTAGTACCAGCCGTTGACTGCAGTGTTCTCCATCGGCACATCAATCCCCACAGATCTGCGGACCGCCTCGTTGTAGGCAGCGTCTATCCGCGGAATCACCCAATCCATAAACAACGGAGTCACCGGTTCGGGCAACCATTCGCCCAGACGGAAGTTCCTGAGCCACGCACCCTTTCCGGGCGGCTGCCAGCTCACGGGGTCGGGGACCGCGGTCATGGGCCGGGCCTGCAGTATTTGGAGGTTGCCCGCGCGGTCCACGGCCCACTCGATGTCCTGGGGGCAACCGAAATGCCGGGCAACCCGGGCCGCGCCGGTGGCCACCGCCGTCGCGCTTTCCACTGAGAGGACGCCTGCGGCGCCACCGGCCAGAATGGGACCTCCAGCACCGGCAATCCATTCCTCGCCGGTCGCCACGCCTGAAACCAGGCCCTCAGCAAGTCCCGGTACCGCCGAGATCACGGTTTCAGCCCGGTCACCGGTCAGGGGGTTGGCGGAGAAGGCTACGCCGGCAGCCGCGGGATCGACCATCTGCTGTACCAGGACCGCCATGACCGCACCCTCATCACCCGCCGGGTGGCCTCCGGATCCGGGCATGATGGACGATTCGTAGGCCCGAATACGGCCGGCGTTGGCCGAGTCAAAGCAGCGCTGCACGGCCGCGGGGAGATCGGGTGGGGCCACGCTGAGGTAACTCTCATACATACCGGCAAACGAGGCACCTGGCAGGTCCTCGGCAGCGGCTGATGACCGGACCGCATATGGGCCGGGCCCGGCGGCCAGTGCCGCGCCCTGCAGTCTTTTCGCCGCCACAGCGGAGGACTGGGCGGACAACGCCGCAAAGGCAGCTTGTGTCACCACGAACCCAGCGGGAACCGGGAAACCCGCAGCCAAAAGGCTGGACAGCGCCGCCGCCTTGCTGCCGGCAGACTCCCGGCGCAGTGCCGCAGGGGAGCCGAGAGGGGGAAGGAGGATGTCATCACCCACCACTGTCACCGGTCCGGTCTGTTGCTCCGATGCAACCTGTTGCATTTGCGGGCTTCAGTCTATTCGCGCCGGGACTGTGCGGGATAGGTCATCCGCACGGCAATGCCCTTCCCTGGTGCGCTAAAGTAGACCTATGCGTGCGATCCTTCTGCTTAGCTAGCCGCCCGGAATCCGGAGACTACCGGACTGCCGGGCGGCCGCCCCTCCATGGAGAGGGGCTTTTGTGTGTCCGGGCAAGTTTGCCGGGCCGGCATCAGAAGGGATCAGACCGTTGGGGCAGCACAGATGCCACAACAGAACAGAAGAGGGCAGCAGTGAGCGTTCAGCCGGAGACCGAGACCGGAACAGCAGTGGCGGCGGAAACACCCGAAGAGGGTGCCTACAGCTTCGCGGCGATGGAGGCCAAATGGCCGCAGGTGTGGGAAGACCTCAAGGTCTTCACCCCCGTGGATGACGGCTCCCGCGAGCGCCGTTACGTCCTGGACATGTTCCCTTACCCCTCGGGCGACCTCCACATGGGCCACGCCGAGGCTTTTGCGATGGGCGACGTTGTGGCGCGCTACCTGCGGCAGCAGGGTTTCGATGTCCTGCACCCGATCGGCTGGGACTCCTTCGGCCTGCCCGCGGAGAACGCAGCCATCAAGCGCAACGCCCACCCCAGCGAGTGGACGTACGCCAACATCGATACCCAGGCCGCGTCCTTCAAACGCTACGCCATCTCCGCGGACTGGTCCCGGCGGGTACACACCTCGGACCCCGAGTACTACCGCTGGACCCAGTGGTTGTTCAAGCGCTTCTACGAGCGCGGCCTTGCCTACCGCAAGGACTCCCCGGTCAACTGGTGCCCCAAGGACCAGACGGTGCTGGCCAACGAACAGGTTGTCAACGGTGCCTGTGAACGCTGCGGTACTCCCGTCACCAAGAAGTCCCTGAACCAGTGGTACTTCAAGATCACCGAGTACGCCGACCGGCTGCTCGAGGACATGGACGAACTGCGCGGGCACTGGCCCGAGCGCGTGCTGGCCATGCAGAAAAACTGGATCGGCCGCTCCGAAGGTGCCCACGTCAACTTCGTGATCGAGGCTGTCGCCGGCAAGCCAGCCAAGGACGTCACCGTCTTCACCACCCGCCCGGACACCCTGTACGGCGCCACGTTCTTCGTCGTCGCAGCCGATGCGCCGATCGCCGTCGAGCTCGTCACGGACGAGCACGTTGGGGCCCTGGACGCGTACCGCGAACAGGTCAAGGCGCTGTCCGAAATCGAACGCCAATCCACTGAACGTGAAAAGACCGGTGTCTTCACCGGCCGGTACGCGGTCAACCCCCTGAACGGTGAGAAGCTGCCGGTCTGGGCAGCGGACTATGTTCTGGCCGACTACGGCACGGGCGCCATCATGGCCGTTCCGGCGCACGACCAGCGTGACCTCGACTTCGCCAAGACGTTCGATCTGCCCGTCCGCGCCGTGCTGGACACCGGCGAAGACGATCCCGCCGTTTCCGGCAAAGCCACGGCAGGGGAGGGAACGCTGATCAACTCCGGCGTGCTGGACGGGATGCCCAAGTCAGCGGCCATTCCTGCCGCCATCGCCATGCTGGAAAAGCAGGGCACGGGCGAAAAATTCGTGAACTTCCGCCTCCGTGACTGGCTCCTGAGCCGCCAGCGTTTCTGGGGCACCCCCATCCCGATCATCCACTGCCCCGCCTGTGGTGAGGTTCCCGTCCCTGATGAGCAGCTGCCCGTGACCCTGCCGGCGGACCTGCGCGGCGAGGACCTGTCCCCGAAGGGCACGTCACCGCTGGCTGCCGCCGAAGCCTGGGTCAACGTGGACTGCCCCAACTGCCACGGCCCGGCGAAGCGCGATACCGACACCATGGACACCTTCGTGGATTCGTCCTGGTACTTCCTGCGGTTCGTTTCCCCGCAGTACACCGAGGGTCCCTTCGACCCGGCGAAGATCAACGAGTGGATGCCGGTAGGCCAGTATGTGGGCGGCGTGGAGCACGCCATCCTGCACCTGCTGTACGCCCGCTTCTTCACCAAGGTCATCCATGACCTCGGAATGCTCGACGCCGATGAACCCTTCAGCGCGCTGCTGAACCAGGGCCAGGTCCTCAACGGGGGCAAGGCCATGAGCAAGTCGCTGGGCAACGGCGTGGACCTTGGCGAGCAGCTGGACAAGTATGGTGTGGATGCCGTGCGCCTGACCATGATCTTCGCCTCGCCGCCGGAGGACGACGTCGACTGGGCCGACGTTTCGCCGTCGGGATCCGCGAAGTTCCTGGCACGCGCCTGGCGGCTGGCGCAGGACGTCACCAGCGAGGCCGGGGCTGACCCAGAGTCCGGGGACCGCGCACTCCGGTCGGTCACGCACCGCACCATCGCCGACGCCGCCGCCCTCCTGGACAACAACAAGTTCAACGTCGTGGTGGCCAAGCTGATGGAGCTGGTCAACGCGACCCGCAAAAACATTGACGCAGCGGGCGGTGCCGGCGGAGCCGATCCGGCCGTCCGCGAGGCCGCGGAAGCCGTAGCGGTTATCCTGAGCCTCTTCGCGCCGTACACCGCGGAGGATATGTGGAACGTCCTGGGCCACCCGGCCTCGGTGGCGAACGCCGGCTGGCCTGCCCACGACGAAGCGCTGCTGGTCCAGGAGACCGTTACCGCTGTGGTCCAGGTCCAGGGGAAGGTCCGCGACCGGCTTGAGGTGTCCCCGGACATCAGCGAGGACAAGCTGCGCGAGCTGGCGCTGGCCAGCGACAACGTGCAACGAGCAATGGACGGCCGTGGCATCCGCACGGTGATCGTGCGGGCGCCTAAACTGGTCAACATCGTCCCGGCCTAGCCGGGCGCCGGCCGCCGGGGCCTCCGGCGGCCGGCCTTAAACCAGGAGGCCTCTTGCCCGACCGTGATGCCGGCGCCTGGCTTTGGCTCCGGGAGCGCCTCGCCGCCCTCCGTCCCGCGGCCCGCCCGGGCTTGACCACGGAGGCGTCCGCCGTCGTGGTCCGTACCGCCGTGGTGACCGATTCCGCGTCTGCGCTGCCGGGAGACTGGGTGGCCGGGTGTGCCAACGACGGTCTGCTGACCGTGATTCCGATGCCCGTGATGGTGGGCGAGGAAATTTACGGCGAGGGCGAAGACGACATCACCGAAACCATCGCATTGGCCCTTGCCGGCGGTAAATCAGTCAAGACGTCCCGGCCGTCACCGGGCCAGTTTGAGCAGGCCTTCCTCGCCGCCGGGCGCCGGGGATATGAGGCCGTTGTCTGTATCCACATCTCCGGGGGGTTGTCCGGCACTGCTGACGCCGCCCGGCTGGCTGCGGGGCGCGCGCACATCCCGGTGGAGGTCCTCGACTCCGGCACGGTGGGCATGGCGTTGGGGATGGCCGTCCAGAGTGCCGTGGCCGCCGCTGCTGCGGGGCTCGAGGCCGCTGCGGTCAGTGCGGCGGCGACTGACCGGCTGGCGCGCACCAAGGTCTATTTCTATGTTCCCAGCCTCGAGCAGTTGCGCCGGGGCGGACGGATCGGGGCCGCCGCGTCGCTGCTGGGGACAATGTTCGCCATCAAACCCATCCTGGCGGTCGACGGCGGCAAGATCGTGCCGCTGGAAAAGGTCAGGTCGGCAGCCAAAGCCATTGCCCGGCTCGAGGAGATCGCCGCCGCGGACGCCGCATCCCGTCCTGCGGGACTGGCCCGCTTTGCCGTCCACCATTTCGGGAATCCGGCGGAGGCGGAAGGGCTCGCGGCCAGGTTGGCCGCCGCGTTGCCCGGCTGTCCGCCGGCCCAGATCAGTTCGCTGCCCGCCGTATTGGCCGCACACGCCGGTCTGGGCGTGCTCGCCGTGATTGTGGGGGAGGACATCCCGCCTCCCGTGACTCCGGAAGCGCTGTCCACATAGAGGCGGTCGGGTCTGTCTCGGTCGGCGTTGGATCCCTAACGTTGGGTTCATGTCACGCCGGGACTCTAGTGCAGGTCGAGGGGCCCGGCATGCCCGGGAGCGGCTGCAGTCCATGCTGGGCGACGAAGACGGCCTTCTGCTGACGGGCGACGATGGGAAAGCCTTCGAATTCGACGGCGCTGCGAACCTTGGAGGCCCGGATTCTGGTCCCCGATCCGATGGCCAGGACCCACCGGGCAGCGGCAGAGCGGGACCGGCACTGAGATGGCGGGTGGGCCTTCCCGTGGCACTGCTCATTGCTGCCCTCGCGCTGGTGGGAGGCGCCTGGTTCTGGTCGCAGGTGGCTGCCGGGCAGCCCCACGTGCTGCCGCTGAACGACGTTTCGGCCCAGGACAGCGGGCCCGCCGATGACAGGGGCGGTCCCGGGCACGGAACGGAACCTGCGGCGCCGTCTGACCCGCCATCAGGCGTTCCGCAGGCCGGTACAGTCATCATCCATGTCGCCGGCGCCGTTGCGTTGCCCGGTGTTGTGCAGCTGCCCGCCGGCAGCCGGGTACATCAGGCCATCGCCCAGGCTGGCGGCGGCACACTGGCAGCAGACCTGAACCGACTCAACCTGGCCGCTGTGCTGGTGGACGGACAGAAGGTCTACGTTCCCCTCCCGGGTGAATATCTCCCGGCAGATTCCTCCGTTCCGCCGGCCGCGGCGGCGGAGGAGCCTGGCGGTGGTGCGGCGGCAGCTGCAGGAAAGGTCAACCTCAATACCGCTGGCGTCCAAGAACTCGACGCCCTGCCGAAGGTCGGCCCTGTGCTCGCCCAGCGGATCGTGGACTGGCGCAAGGAACACGGCCCCTTCAAATCCGTTGAGGAACTCGATGCCGTTGACGGCGTAGGACCCAAGATGCTCGAAACACTGCTTCCGTTAGTGGGTATTTGAGATGGCCCGACGCAGTCCGTGGAGCCGCTTTGTCGACTCGGCAGTGAACGGATCCGGGGTGCAACGGTCCGCGGTGCAACGGTCCGCTGTGCAATCGCCGGAACCGAGGGCAGCTCCCTTAGCTGCCAGACGGCCGGCTCCGCACGCCACCGCAACCCTGCGCCCGGCGGTGCGCCGGGAGACTCTGAGGCTGGCGGACCATGTCAGGAAGAAGATGCGCGGCCAGGAGCAGGCGGCCACGCCTGCGGATGCGCCTCAGCGGCGCACCGACGTCCGGCTGGGGCTGCCTGCACTGCTGGTCTGGGGTGCCGCCGTGGCCGGAGTTTGGCTCTCCCCAGTATTGCTGGCGGTGCTGTGCGGCCTCTTGCTGGTCTCGGCCGTCTTCTTGCTGGGCCGGGCTGCCCGCGCGAGTAGCCTGCTGGCCCGGCGCAGGAGCTTCCTGACCACCACGGCAGTCGCTTTGATGCTGGCCGCCGCCGCGGCAGCGCACTCTGCTGTCGCCTCCTCGCAGAGCCACGATGGCCCTCTCGCGGAAGGAGCCGCAGCCGGAAAGTCGGTGGTTGCTGTCCTGGAGATTACCGGATCCCCGCGAGCGCTGACGCTCCCGGGACAGGCAGGAATGCCCGAACGGTGGTCGGCCGCGGCCCGGACAGTGGAAGTCACCGTCAGCGGCAACGTCATCCGCACCCGGGCCGAGCTCGTGGTCATGGGCGGCCGGGGCTGGGACAACGTCCTCCCGGGGCAGACGGTCCGGACCGCCGGCAAGCTGAAGCCACCCGATGCGGGACAACAGGAAGCAGCCATCCTCTCGGCATCCACGGCACCCGGTGCGGATGCGGGCGCCGACGCCGCTCCCGCCGGGCAGGCGATGGCCAGGGAGCTGAGGGGCAGGTACGTAGCCGCCGCCTCGTTCCTTGCATCCGATCCCCGCGGCCTCCTGCCGGGAATGGTCACCGGCGACACGTCGGCGCTGGATGAAGGGCTCCATGCGGCCATGAAAACCGTGGGCCTGACCCATCTCACTGCGGTCAGCGGGGCCAACTGCAGCCTGGTCCTCGGCGCCCTGCTGGTTGCGGCGCGCAGCCTCCGGCTCCCCAGGCTCCCTGCTGCCGGGCTGGCCCTGACCGGGCTGGGGATGTTTGTGGTACTCGTAGGCGCAGACGCCAGTGTCCTGCGTGCTGCGCTGATGGGTTCAACCGCCATCGCCTCACTGGCAGGCGGCCGGGCGGGACGCGGGCTCAGCTTCCTCTGCCTCGCCGTGATGGGCCTGCTGCTTATTGACCCCGGCCTGGCAACCAGCTTCGGGTTTCTGCTCTCGGTACTGGCCACGTTGGGGATCATCGTCCTGGGTCCCCGGATGATGGAATGGACGCCCGCGCTCGTTCCACGATGGGCAGCGGCAGCCTGGGCCGTACCATTGTCCGCGCAGCTCCTGTGCGGCCCAGTCATCGTGCTGCTGCAGCCGCAGTTCTCCACCTACTCCCTGCTGGCGAACATCGTGGCGGCGCCGCTCGTGGCACCCGTGACACTCCTGGGCACGGCCGCTGTGCCGCTGGTTTCGTGGGTGCCCTGGCTGGCAACTGCCCTGATCGCCGTCGCAGGCACCTTCAGTGCCGGTGTAGCGGGCACTGCCCGGACCGCCGCAGGCCTGCCAGGGGCCGCCCTGCCCTGGCCCGAGGGCCCGTTTGGTTCCCTGACCATGGTGCTGCTGTCGCTGCTGACCCTTGGCGGCGTCTGGGCAGCCGCCAGTCCCCGCCGCCTGGTGCGGCGTGTCTTCGCGCTGCATGCACGGACGGTATCCCTGCTGGACCTCTTGGACAGGAATCTGCAGGCCTTGCCCAAGCGCCACGGGCGGGGCGGCGCGGTCCGCGGCTTGGAGCGGGGTGTCCGCCATGGCAGGCTTAGATACTGCACCAAAACTTCCGGGAGGAATCCACCATGGCTGCTGCCCAAACCACCCGAACCCGGGCGCCGTCGTCGAATGTTGCCCCCTGGCGGGACGTGACGCCGGCAGCAATCGTCCTGGTGGGCGGACCCGAGGAGTACATCGGCATCCGCGCCATGGACCAGGTCCGCTCACAGGTACGGGCATCGTTCCCGGACGTTGAAGTGAGCCGCCTGGCGGCCGGCAGCTACGAGGCGGGCACCCTGGCCATGAACGTCAGCCCTTCACTCTTCGGCGAACGCAAACTGATCGAAGTCGAGGGCGTTGAAACCATGAACGACGCCTTCCTCGCCGACGCCCTCGCATATTTGGCACACCCTGAGCCTGAGGCGGTCCTGGTCCTGCGACACGCCGGGGGAGTCCGCGGTAAGAAACTCCTCGATGCGGTCAAGGCCGGCGGTTGGCCGGTGGTGGACTGCCAGCCCCTGAAAAAGGACGCGGAGAAGGCAGCTTTCGTGGCGGCTGAGTTCAGGGCAGCCGGTCGGAAGATCACTTCGGACGGGGTGCAGTCGCTGGTCAACGCTGTAGGCGCCAACCTTTCGGAACTCGCAGCGGCCTGCAGCCAGTTGATCGCCGATGCCACGGGCGCGGTGACCCCGGAGTTGGTGGACCGTTATTACGGCGGCAGGATTGAAGCCACGGCCTTTAAAGTTGCCGATGCGGCCATGGCCGGCAACGGTCCGGTGGCGCTGTCCACGCTCCGGCACGCCTTGGCCACAGGAGCTGATCCGGTTCCCCTGGTTGCGGCGCTGGCCGCCAAACTGCGGACGGTTGCCAAAGTGGCCGGCGCCCAGGGCTCCTCCGGGCAAATAGCGAGGGAACTGGGCATGCAGCCGTGGCTGGTGGAGCAGGCGCAGCGTGATGTTCGCCGCTGGACACCGGATGGCCTGGTGCGCGCCATTCAGGCCACGGCCGAAGCAGACGCCCAGGTGAAGGGACTCTCACGTGATCCGGTCTACGCCGTAGAACATGTGGTGACCGTCATCGCCACCTCCGTGCAGCGGCACTGACACTGGTCCTGGAGGCTCACCGAAAGATCCTGCGGCCTGAAGAGCCGTGGCTGGCCCCGCCAGCAGGAACGCTTAAAGAGTTGAGGCCGGCACCCAAGGGTGCCGACCTCAATCATCAGTTCTGGTGAACTGGAAACCTTACAGTGCGTTGACCTTCTTGGAGATCGCCGACTTGCGGTTCGCTGCGTTGTTCTTGTGCAGAACACCCTTGCTGACAGCCTTGTCCAGCTTGCGGCTGGCGGCAACCAGGGCAACAGCAGCTGCATCCTTGTCGGTGGACTCAACGGCGGTGTTGACGGCGCGGATGGCCGTCTTCAGCTCAGACTTGACTGCGTTGTTGCGCAGGCGTGCCTTCTCGTTGGTGAGGATGCGCTTCTTCTGGGACTTGATATTAGCCACGTGTGAACTCTCTTTTTAATGCGGAAATGGTCTAGAGGGCTTTCAGATTGGCCATTGACTGAGCGGCGTGGGGATACCTATGGCGGCCAACCATCAGTGGCCGTCGACCTGCACGGACACACAGCTGTCAAGAATAGCAGACCCTGTGTGGGCTGGCCATTTCGGCTGGTTATTTCCAGCCGTGTCGTTGGCGAAGCCCGGCCGCCACCAGGTCAAAGCGTTTCCGCTCGAGCACAGCACCTTCCCGCCGGATGCTGTCCGGGGCGATCCGCAGTATCCGTCCGAGGTTCGCTTCACTGGGCCGCTGCCGGCGGTCCCAGGTTCCGGTGCCGATGTCCACGTAGTCGCCGGAACGGCGATCGTCCTGGTCGTGGTCCTTGCTGGTCAGCATCAGGGCAAGCAGGTACCGGCCGTTTTTGCCGACCAGCAGGACCGGACGGTCCTTGCCCCGGCTGTAGTCCTCTTCATAGGGCACCCACGTCCACACGATCTCACCGGGATCAGGACTGCCGTCAGGCTGAGGGGCATACCTGATGGCGGAGACGCCGCGGTAGTCGCCGGGATAGCCACTCAGCGGTGCCGGCCGGACCGGCGGCGCCTGGCGTGCCGCTGCCGCGGCTTTCCGTTCCGCCGGGCGGACGGTGCTGGCGCGCAATTTTTGCAGGACCCTGACTGATGTCCGGACGGCGTTGGCCAATGAGCGGAAGTTGATAGGCATGGGCAAACAATATCGCCGATCAGCAGCGCATAATTGCCGCCGGATGCAGTGCGTTGCGCCCGGACGTGGGACACTGGAGGTTCGAAATGTGCGGCCCGTCCGCAGGGTGCCTTCAGTGCGGCCTGCCCGGCTGCCCGAAGCCATCAGTGAATGCCAACAGTAAGGACCCTGCGTGTCTCCCATGGCCCGCACCGCCCCGGTGCCCGCCGCGACAGATCCGGCCATCATTCGGAATTTCTGCATCATCGCGCACATTGACCACGGCAAGTCCACCCTGGCCGACCGTATGCTGCAGTTCACCGGAGTGGTTCAGTCCCGCGACATGAAGGCCCAGTACCTGGATCGCATGGACATCGAACGCGAGCGCGGCATCACCATCAAATCCCAGGCCGTCCGTATGCCGTGGGAACTCGATGGCACCAGCTATGCCCTGAACATGATCGACACCCCCGGCCACGTGGACTTCACCTACGAGGTCTCCCGCTCGCTGGCGGCATGCGAAGGCGCAGTGCTGCTTGTGGATGCGGCCCAGGGCATCGAGGCACAGACCCTCGCCAACCTCTACCTGGCGATGGAAAACAACCTCACCATCATCCCGGTCCTGAACAAGATTGACCTCCCCGCAGCGCAGCCCGAAAAGTATGCTGCCGAGCTTGCCAGCCTGATCGGCGGCGACCCCGACGACGTCCTCCGCGTCTCCGGCAAGACGGGCATGGGCGTCGAGGTGCTGCTGGACAAGATCATCCGCGACCTTCCGGCGCCCGTCGGTGACCCGAATGCTCCCGCGCGGGCCATGATTTTCGACTCTGTCTACGACACGTACCGCGGCGTGGTCACCTACGTCCGTGTGGTCGACGGTATGCTGCACCCCCGTGAACGCATCCAGATGATGTCCACCCGGGCCACCCACGAACTCCTGGAAATTGGTGTGAGCTCCCCGGAACCCACCCCCTCCAAGGGCCTGGGCGTCGGCGAAGTGGGCTACCTCATCACCGGCGTGAAGGACGTGCGCCTATCCAAGGTTGGCGACACCGTCACCAACCTTGCCAAGCCTGCAACTGACTCCCTCCCCGGCTACGCCGACGCCAAGCCCATGGTCTTCTCCGGCCTGTATCCGCTGGACGGCACGGACTACCCCGTGCTCCGCGATGCGCTGGAAAAGCTGATGCTCAACGACGCCGCACTGGTGTACGAGCCCGAAACGTCGGCGGCGCTGGGCTTCGGCTTCCGCGTTGGCTTCCTGGGTCTGCTGCACCTGGAAATCACCCGCGAACGACTGGAACGCGAATACAACCTTGATCTCATCTCCACCGCCCCCAACGTGGAGTACGAGGTAACGCTGGAGGACAAGAAGGTGGTCCATGTGACTAACCCCAGCGAGTACCCCTCCGGCAAAATCGCCGAGGTCCGCGAGCCCATGGTGTCCGCCACCATCCTGGCGCCCAACGAATTTGTTGGGGCCATCATGGAACTCTGCCAGAGCCGGCGAGGTGTCATGGGCGGCATGGACTACCTGTCAGAGGACCGCGTGGAGATCAGGTACCGCCTCCCGCTGGCCGAAATCGTTTTCGATTTCTTCGACATCCTCAAGTCCAAGACCCGTGGCTACGGCTCGCTGGACTGGAAGGCCGACGGCGAGCAGGTAGCCGATCTGGTCAAGGTGGACATCATGCTCCAGGGCGAACAGGTGGATGCATTCTCGGCCATCACCCACCGTGACAAGGCCTACGCCTACGGCGTGATGATGACCAGCAAGCTGCGCGAACTCATTCCTCGGCAGCAGTTCGAAGTGCCGATCCAGGCCGCGATCGGCTCGCGCATCATCGCCCGGGAAAGCATCAGGGCCATCCGCAAGGACGTTCTGGCCAAGTGCTACGGCGGTGACATTTCGCGAAAGCGTAAACTTCTGGAAAAGCAGAAGGAAGGCAAGAAGCGGATGAAGATGGTGGGCCGTGTCGAGGTTCCCCAGGAAGCCTTCATTGCTGCACTGACTACGGACGAGTCCAAGGACAAGGCTAAGAAGTAGTGATGACAGTGGCCCGGACCACGGGAGGCCGCCGCAATGCCTAGCGTTCTTCCCCTTGGCGACCCGGCGCCGTCGGACGGTCTCCTGCCTGCCCAGGCAACGGGCGGTGCGGCGGGCCGGGCCTTCGGGCTCTACGTGCACATCCCGTTCTGCGCCGTCCGGTGCGGATACTGCGATTTCAACACGTACACGGCCACCGAACTCGGTGGCGGCGCGTCCCAGGACGCCTATGCCGACACCGCTATTTCCGAGGTCCGGCTGGCCGCAGGGGTCCTCATGGACTCCGGGTTGCCCGCCCGGCCACTGAGCACCGTGTTCTTCGGCGGCGGGACCCCCACGCTGCTCCCGGCGGAAGACCTTGCACGGATCCTGGCCGCAGCCGTCGGGGAATGGGGACTTGAGGATGGCGCCGAAGTCACCACCGAAGCGAACCCGGATTCTGTCACTCCCGAATCTTTGGCAATGCTGAAGGATGCCGGCTTCACCCGGGTTTCCTTTGGCATGCAGTCAGCAGTTCCGCACGTGCTCAAAGTCCTGGACCGCACGCACACACCCAGCCGGGTGCCGCAGGTGGTGCAGTGGGCGCGCGAGGCCGGACTGGCCGTGAGCCTGGACCTGATCTACGGGACACCGGGCGAGTCCCTCGATGACTGGCGGTATTCCCTGGAGACCGCCCTGTCCTATCAGCCGGACCATATCAGCGCCTACGCACTGATCGTCGAGGACGGGACCAAGCTCGCCGCGCAGATCCGCCGGGGTGAAGTTGCGGGGATCGACGACGATGACCACGCCGATAAGTATGAGCTCGCGGACCAGCTGATCGGCGAAGCCGGGTTGAGCTGGTATGAGGTCAGCAACTGGTCCCGCACGCCCGAGCAGGCCTGCCGGCACAATCTCGCCTACTGGCGCGGGGATGACTGGTGGGGCATTGGCCCCGGCGCACACTCCCACGTGGGCGGTGTGCGCTGGTGGAACGTCAAGCATCCCACCGCTTACGCGGGGCGGCTCGCGCAAGGGCTCTCACCGGCGGCCGGCCGGGAAACGCTCGACGCCGAAACGCGGGACATGGAGCGGGTGATGCTGGAGGCCAGGCTCGTTTCCGGAGTCCACGTCCCGTCGCTGGGACAGGACGGCCGCCACGCTGTTGCCGGGCTGATCGCCGATGGCCTCGTGGAGCCGGCGGCCGCCTTCCGCGGCACGCTGGTCCTGACGCTGAAGGGCCGCCTGCTGGCCGACGCCGTGGTCCGACGGATCCTGCCTGACTGACCCCGCGTTGCTTTTCGGCTATTTGATCCAGCGCAGGTTGTACTGGTAACGGTGGGGCTGGCCCTTGTTGACATGGATGCCGGCGGCCACCGAGAAGCAGGTCAGGGCAATCCAGATCAGGGTTGCGATGACGGCGAAAATGTTCCCCACCACCGGAATGAACACCAGGATGTTGGCCACCAGCGCCGCGATGGTGGGCGGCAGGCTGAAGTTCAGTGCTTCCTTAGACTCCTGCGCAGTGAACGGCCCGCGTTCACGGAAAATCAGGTAAATCAGCAGGGACGGTACGCAGCCGAGGATCCCGCCAAAGTGTGCCAGCGTGGCCCATTGACGGTCTTCGCTGGCCGTGAGGGGCAACGCGTTTGCGGGAACGCCCTGGTACTCGGAACGGCTTTGGTCGTCCCGGTGCTCGCGTGCGTTTTGTGCCACGGTTTCTTCCTTCGAAAGTGCAATGGTGCTGGTTTCGCGAATGCCGGCCTATCGCAGCAACAGTCTCCGCAGTACCAAGAATACTGGTTCCGCTGCCAAATGCCGCCGTCGATAGCGGGCATGGGGCAGGACCGGCGCCGCCGGGGCTACTGCGCCGTGAGGAAGTCGATGACTTCCTCCACCCGCCCCAGGAGCGACGCTTCCAGATCTGCATAGGTGCGGACCGCACCCAACAGCTTCTGCCAGCCCAGGCCGATGTCCTCCTTGGTGGAGTGCGGCCAGCCGAACGCTGCCAGGATGCCGGTCTTCCAGTCCTGACCCCGGGGCACCACGGGCCACTGGTCAATGCCCAGCACCGCGGGCCGGATGGCCTGCCACACGTCAACGTAAGGGTGCCCAACGATCAGAACGTTGCCGGCGGCACCGGGAGAGGCCATCACACCGGCCGCGATGCGCCACTCCTTTGAGTCCGGGACCAGGTGGTCCACCAGGACCCCAAGCCGCCGTCCGGGACCGGGACCAAAGGCGGCCACCGCCCCCGCGAGGTCGTCGATGCCGTGCAAAGGCTCCACGACGATGCCCTCCACGCGCAGATCGTCACCCCAGACCTTTTCCACGAGTTCGGCGTCGTGCTTTCCCTCCACCCAGATCCTGCTCGCTTTGGCCACCTGGGCACGCTGGCCGGCCACGCGCACCGAACCGGACGCTGTCCGGCCAGCTGGAGCGGCGGTGTTCTGCCTGGGCACGGGCGGCACCAGCCGGATGGGCCGGCCTTCCAAAAGGAAACCGAATCCAAGCCGGAACGAACGCGACTTGCCGCGCCGGTCCTCGAGGGCCACCACATGCATGCCGCCGGACTTCTCCACCCGGGTCACCGCTCCCACCCAACCGGACTGGGCGTCTTCGAGAACCATGCCGCGTTCGACGGGAACCTCGGGCAGTTCGTTCCGGACGGGCGCGCTGATCTCCTGCGGACCCCAGTTCTGGTATTGCATGGATTGATTCCGCCTTGTGCTAGATCGTGCCCCCGGAATGTTCGCCCGGAGCGGTACCAATGCTAACAACGGGGTGAGTCATATTAGACTGTTAGCACTTAGGCACGTCGAGTGCTAACAGGCCGTGGCCATTGAGGCGCAACCGTGGATGGAGGTGGAGTGTGAGCGAGCCGCGCAAACTGGAAGTACTGCGTGCCATCGTGGAGGACTATGTGCACTCCCGCGAGCCCGTGGGTTCGAAGGCCCTGGTTGAACGCCATCATCTCGGTGTGTCCAGCGCAACCATCCGCAACGACATGGCGGCCCTGGAAGACGAGGGCCTGATCACCGCGCCGCACACCAGCGCCGGCCGCATCCCCACGGACAAGGGCTACCGGCTGTTTGTGGACCAGATTTCCGCCGTGAAGCCGCTCTCGCCGGCGGAAAAGAAGGCCATCCAGTCATTGCTGGAGGGATCTGATGACCTGGATGACGTCCTGGACCGGACTGTCCGGCTGCTCTCCCAGCTGACCAACCAGGTGGCCGTGGTGCAGTACCCCCATCTGAGCCGGGCCACCATCCGTCACATCGAATTTGTTCTGCTGGCGCCCCGTCAGGTACTTCTGGTGCTCATCGCCACCACCGGCAAGGTGGAGCAGCGCGTGCTCGACGTCGGCCAGGACCTTGGCGAGGACGGTATCGCCGCCATGCGGACACACTTCCTCGGATCGCTGGCTGGCACACCGCTGAGCCGGCTGGCCCAGTCGTTGCCGGGCGTGGTGTTTTCTGTCGCTCCCGGCCAGCGTGCTGCTGCCCAGGCGCTGGCACAGGGGCTGGAAACGCTCGCGCACAGCAGCCGCGAGGACCGCATGGTGATGGCCGGGACGGCGAACCTGGCCAGGTCCAACGTGGATTTTCCCCTCAGCATCGGACCGGTGCTCGAAGCACTGGAGGAGCAGGTTGTCTTGCTCCGCCTGCTCAGTGACATGGCCCAGGACCCGCGTGGAGTCACCGTCAGCATCGGCCGCGAAAATCCTTATGACGGCCTGGCCGAAGCCTCCGTGGTGGCCACCGCCTACGGACCGGACAGCACGGCCAAGATCGGTGTGCTGGGCCCTACCCGGATGGACTATCCCACCACCATGGCCGCCGTCAGGGCAGTGGCCCGTTACCTGTCAAGAATTCTGGGTCCGTAACAGCCGCGGTCCAGGCATGAAGAGCGGAGCCGGCAGCCCGGCTGCCGGCAGTACAACAAGGAAGAGATACGAACTTTGAGCAGCCACTACGACGTCCTCGGAGTCTCGCCGGAAGCCACCGGAGAAGAGATCAAGAAGGCCTACCGCAAGCTGGCCCGCACCCTTCACCCGGACGTTAATCCCGGGGACGATGCGTCGGACCGCTTCAAGGCCGTGACCCACGCCTACGAGGTACTTTCGGACCCCCAGAAGCGCCGCGTCTATGACACCACCGGTAACGAAAACGGTACCGACAATGGTTTCGGCGGCGGTGGATACGCCGGCCAGGGCTTCGCGTTCCAGGACATTTTCGATACGTTCTTCGGCGCCGGCGGATCCTCGGGCCCGGCGTCACGGGTCCGCCGCGGCCAGGACGCCCTCATCAGCGTCCGGATCGAACTCCGCGATGCCGTGTTCGGCGTCAACCGCAAACTTGAGGTGGATACCGCCGTCACCTGCCCCACCTGCAACGGCTCCTGCTGCCGCGACGGGAGCCACCCTGAACGCTGCGATATCTGCGGCGGCAGCGGCCAGGTCCAGCGTGCGGTGCGCTCCATCCTGGGCCAGGTCATGACGGCGGCCCCGTGCGGCAGCTGTGAAGGCTTCGGGACTGTGATCAAGGATCCCTGCAACGAGTGCAGCGGCCAGGGCCGCATCCGCAGCCGCCGGTCGCTCACCATCAAGGTGCCGGCCGGCGTGGCAACGGGTACCCGCATCCAGCTCTCCGGGCAGGGCGAGGCTGGCCCGGCCGGAGGTCCGGCCGGTGATCTGTACGTCGAGATCCGGGTCAACAACGACGCCACGTACGTCCGCGACGGCGACGACCTGCACGCGACGCTGCACATTCCGATGACCGCCGCAGCGCTGGGCACCGAGGTGTCCCTGGATACGTTTGACGGGATTCAGGAGATCGACGTCAAGGCGGGGACCCAGGCCGGCGAGGTCATCACGCTCCGCGGCCTGGGCGTCACGCATCTGCGCGGCTACGGCCGAGGGGACCTCATGGTCCACCTGCAGGTGGAGACACCGGCAAAGCTGGACGCCGCACAGGAGGATCTCCTGCGGCAGCTGGCCAAGTTGCGCGGTGAGCAGTTCACGGAGGGCAAGCTGGCGGCCAGCGGCGGGGTCTTCGCCAAGCTGCGGGACCGGTTCGGTAACCTGTAGCGGTGAGCAACCCCGTTTTTTTCAGCGGCGCCGGGTCGCTGGACGCCGTGGTGCCCGGTGCCCGGTACTCCCTGCAGGGCCCGGAGGCGCGACATGCCGTAACGGTTAAGCGGCTGACCCCGGGCGAATCCGTGGACATTGCGGACGGCGCCGGGAAGCGGCTGACCGGAACGGTGGTTGCCGCGTCACCTGCCGAGCTCACCGTGGAATGCGCCGTGATGGCGGTGGAGGACCAGCCAGACATTCGGCTGGTGCTGGTCCAGGCCCTGGCCAAAGGCGACCGCGACGAACTCGCCGTGGAAACAGCCACCGAATTAGGGATCGACGCCGTTGTGCCCTGGCAATCGGAACGCTCTATTGTGCGCTGGAAGGGTGAGCGCGCCGCGAAGGCCCATGCTAAATGGCAGTCAGCGGTCACAGCGGCCGCAAAACAGGCGCGGCGCGCCTGGATTCCCGAGGTACGTGCCGCCGTCGAAACCCCCGGGTTGGCTGTTGCCGTGGCCGCCGCGGACTTGGCGGTGATTCTTCATGAAGACGCAGTACGGCCGCTCCGGTCTGTGCTTGAAGCCTGGCACGCCGGCGAGCCGCAGGCCGGCCCACGGGAAGTCCTGCTCATCGTCGGCCCGGAGGGCGGGATCAGTCCCCGCGAAGTTACCCGGCTCTGCGATGCAGGTGCCGTGACGGCTCTCCTGGGTCACCATGTCCTGCGGTCGTCCACTGCCGGACCTGCGGCAGTTGTGGTGGCGAGCGATGTGTTGGGACGCTGGAGCGCCCTGTACCCCTGAAAACTAGCTGACGTTGAACTTCCTCGTATCTACGTTTTGCTCCGCTCTGCTGCCGCCGCCGTCCGTTTGGGACACGCGGAGCTCATAACTTCCGGAGGACAGGCTGAGGGCCAGAGTGAACAGGCCGGCCTGGGTGGCGTCCGTGCCGGCTGTGGTCTCGCCAGTCAGGTAGGGCGTCTTGTCCCCGTTCCCCGCGGTCCGCAGGATCTGCCAGCGGAGCTTGTCGCCGGGGACGGTGCTGCGGCCGGTGATCTTGACACTGCCGCCGGCAAAATCCGTACCCTCCTGCGGATCGATAATCCACACGGGCGCCACCATCCCGGGGGCCCGCGACATGGGAGCACCCAACTGGACGTGGTCGAAGGCGACGTAGTCCGTGTGGCTGTCCACCAGGACCCGGACCTGGATCTGCTGGCCGGAGTCGATCAGGCCGCTACTTGCCGCCGCCGCGGTGGCGGTAAAGACCAACTGCTGAATGGCACGGACGGCCATGTCGGCGTCGAGGTTGCTGTTGAATGCATCCGCCGAGACGTCGACGGTGATGACATTCTTACCGGAGATCGAGGTTGCCAGCTTTGCGGGGCTCTGCCACGGCGTGAAAAAATCAGGGTCGAGTGGCTTCTCCGACATCATGGCGCGCAGTGCGCGTGTTACCGGGTTCTCCTGTTCCGGGACATCCCGGAACTCGCGGTACAGGAAGGCATTGCCGTCACTGCGGCCAATCCAGTACACGGGCGCCTTGTTTGATGACTGGGTAGTCTCCAGCGGGGCGCTCGTGGACAGCACGCCGGGAGAACCGGTGGCGGCAGCGGTGGAGTTGGCCGTCAGGATGGGCTCGGGGCCGGCGTCCGCAATGCAGCCGGTCAGCAGGAGGAGCACTGGCAGGAGACCCACGACGCCCCGGGCGCGGACATGCCGTGAGGCGCGTCCGGCAGTGCGGGGGGTGGGTGTTTCCGGCACTCTGATGGCCTGCCCTTCCTGGCTGAGAATGATGAGGCCGTGGCCCCGTGAGCCGGTCCCCGGACGGCCTGGATTTCAAGCATCGCATAGAGCTGCACACCAAAAGTGCCCAATCCGCCCGTTGCGCCCAACTGCAACGGGAACGAGATGAGCCCGATATGAAGTTGATACCTAAAGACGTCGGGAGCCGCACAGCATCGACTTGGGGGCGCCTGTTGGCTGGCCCCTTCCGACGCCGCAGCGAGGGGCGTCCTGGCGTAAGATAGAAGTAATCCGCTGGCTCCCGCGTACTCGGCAACAGACCGTCCACGCAGCATCCGGCGGTCTTTAAGTTCGAACTGGAGGAGACCACGGGCCTGCGGGCCAGCACCATGACTGAATCAACCAACGGAAAGCGCCGGCTGAACACCGACCGCGCCGCCGGAGAATTCCCCCACTCACTTCCCGGTGTCCGGACGGAGGTGGTTCTCTTTGACAACTCCGATCAGATGGTCCAATCCCTCGGCAGCCATGATGAGGCCCTGCGCTACATCGAAGAACAGTTTCCGGCCGTCAACTTCCACGTCCGCGGAAACGAACTTTCCATCAGCGGCCCCGCCACCGAAGTGCCCCGCATCATGCGGCTGCTGCACGAAGTGCGCGGCCTTGTGGCCCGCGGCACCGTCATCAGCCCCTCGGTCCTTCAGCAAATCGTGGCATTGCTCCGCAGCCAGTCCCTGCAGAATCCCGTGGATGTCCTCACCCACGACATCCTCTCCAGCCGGGGGAAAACCATCCGGCCCAAGACGCTGAACCAGAAGAACTACGTTGACGCGATCGACGCCAACACCGTAATCTTCGGGATTGGCCCGGCCGGTACCGGCAAGACGTATCTGGCCATGGCCAAGGCCGTCCAGGCGCTGCAGCAGAAGGAAGTCAGCCGGATTATCCTGACCCGGCCGGCCGTCGAGGCAGGCGAGCGGCTGGGGTTCCTGCCAGGCACACTCAGCGACAAAATCGACCCCTACCTGCGCCCGCTGTACGACGCGCTCCACGACATGATGGATCCGGAAGCAATCCCGCGCCTGATGGCCGCCGGAACCATCGAGGTCGCACCACTGGCTTACATGCGCGGGCGCACCCTCAACGACGCGTTTATCATCCTCGACGAGGCGCAGAACACCACGCCCGAACAGATGAAGATGTTCCTCACCCGGCTTGGCTTTGGATCGAAGATGGTGGTCACCGGAGACGTCACGCAGGTGGACCTCCCGTTCGGCACCCGTTCGGGGCTGCGGATTGTGGAGGAGATCCTGCAGGGCATCAAAGACGTCAATTTCACAGTCCTGGATTCCACGGACGTGGTCCGCCACCGTCTGGTGGGCGACATCGTCCGGGCCTACAGCCTTTGGGATGACGTCCAGCGGAACAAGGTCAAACACTCGGTCAGCCGCGAAAAACGGGGGGAGCACGCATGAGCATCGAAGTAAACAACGAATCAGGCATCCAGGTGGATGAAGCTGGCCTCGTAGCGCTGTCCCGGTACATTTTCGAGCAGTTGTATATCCACCCCCAGGCTGAACTTTCCATCCTGCTGGTGGACGAACCCGCCATGGAAAAGCTCCACATTGAACTGATGGACGAGCCCGGATCCACCGACGTACTCTCGGTTCCCATGGACGAACTGACCCCAGGCACGCCGGACCGGCCCACGCCCCAAGGGATGCTGGGGGACATCGCAGTGTGCCCTCAGGTCGCGCAGGTCCAGGCTGCTAACGCCGGCCACGCCCTGCAGGATGAGATGCTGCTCCTGACTACCCACGGGCTCCTGCATCTGCTGGGCTACGACCACGCTGAGTCTGAAGAAAAGGAAGAAATGTTTGGCCTCCAGCGCCAGCTGCTTTCCGGATTCACCGGTAAGGACGCTCCCGCCGAGACTACGCAGTGACGCCCCTGCTCCTTGTTGGCATGGCCCTGGTATTCATTAGCACCGCTGCACTCCTGACCGCTGCTGACGCCGCATTTACCTTCCTGCCCCGGCACGACGCCGAAGACGCGCTCCTGAAAAGCCGGGGCAACGCCATGAGCCGCATTCTTGCCCAGCCAGTGGCGCACATCCGGGCCTTGCGCTTCTGGCGGGTCTGGTTCGAGATGGCTTCGGCCGTGGCCGTGGCCGTCCTGCTGCACAGCCTACTGGATAACGTATGGCTCGCCGGCCTGGCCGCCACCGGCATCATGGCTCTGCTGGGGTTCGTGATAGTAGGGGTTTCCCCGCGCCAGATCGGCAGGCTCCATTCGGCCTCTGTTGTCCGCTACACGGCGCCCCTCATCCGGTTCCTGACCTGGATCCTGGGCCCCATCCCGCGATGGCTGGTGGCGCTCGGCAGCGCCGCCGCACCGGGCGCACCGGCAGGCGATGAGGCGTTCTTCAGTGAACAGGAATTCCGTGAGCTCGTGGACCGCGCCTCCGAATCGGACATGATTGAAGACACCGAAGCGGAAATGATCCAGTCCGTCTTTGATTTCGGCGACACGCTGGTGCGGGCCGTCATGGTTCCCAGGACGGACATCCTCAGTATCGACGCCGGCTCAAGCCTCCGGCGGGCCATGTCGCTGTTCCTGCGCTCGGGCTATTCCCGGATCCCCGTGATCCGGGACAACACGGACCAGATCCTCGGAATCGTCTACCTTAAAGACGTAGCAGCCACGCTGCACGAACTGGGACCCGAAGACGAACAGCCGCCCGTCGAGGCCCTCGCCCGCGAAGTACGGTATGTTCCCGAGTCCAAGCCGGTCAGCGACCTGCTGCGTGAACTCCAAAAGGAATCAACCCACGTGGCCATTGTCATCGACGAATACGGTGGTACCGCGGGCCTCGTGACCCTGGAGGACCTCATCGAGGAAATCGTCGGGGAAATCGTGGATGAGTACGACACCGAAACCGCCGAAGCCGTTCCCCTGGGCGGTGGCTCTTTCCGCGTCAGCGCAAGGATGAGCATTGATGACTTGGGTGAGCTTTTCGATATCGAACTCGACGACGACGAAGTGGACACCGTAGGCGGGTTGCTGGCCAAGGCCCTCGGCCGTGTGCCCATCGTTGGCAGCCACGTGGACGTGCACGGCATCTCGCTGCGCGCTGAAAGGCTTGAGGGCCGGCGCAACCGGGTCAGCCACATCATTGCGGCCGCCGTACCAAAAGTAGACACTGACCTTGAAGACCTCTTCGACGAGGCGGAAGCAACCCAGCAGGGAGTTCCACGTGAACAAGAAAAATAACCGCCCAGCCAACCAGGGTTCCGACACGCCGGACTACGGCGGCTACCGGGCCGGGTTTTCGGTGCTGGTGGGGCGCCCCAACGCGGGCAAATCAACCCTGACCAATGCCTTGGTAGGGCAAAAGGTGGCCATTACCTCTGCCAAACCGCAGACGACGCGGCACACCATCCGGGGCATCGTCCACCGTGAGGACGCCCAGCTGATCCTGGTGGACACTCCGGGCCTGCACCGGCCCCGTACGCTGCTGGGCAAACGGCTTAACGATCTGGTGGCGGACACTCTGGCCGAGGTCGACGCCATCGGCTTCTGCCTGCCTGCCAACGAGAAGATCGGCCCCGGCGACAAGTTCATCGCCGCCCAGCTCGCCCAGGTGGGGAGCAAGCCTGTCATCGCCATCGTGACCAAGGCCGATCTGGTGGACCGGCAGGCGTTGACCGAGCAGCTTCTCGCTGTCGCCGCCCTGGGCCGGGAAGTCTTCGGAGAGGACGGATGGAAAGACATCGTTCCCGTCTCCGCCGCCGATGGCTTCCAGGTGGGCACCCTGGCTGATGTCCTCATCAGCCATATGCCGCCGTCGCCGCCGCTATACCCGGACGGGCACCTGACGGACGAACCGGAAGCAGTGATGATCGCCGAGCTCATCCGGGAGGCTGCCCTCGAAGGCGTCCGCGATGAATTGCCGCACTCCCTGGCCGTCGTTGTCGATGAGATCGTTCCGCGTGAAGGCCGGCCCGAGGACCGGCCGTTCCTGGACGTGCGGGTTAATCTCTATGTGGAACGTCCTTCCCAGAAGGCCATCATCATCGGCAAGGGCGGCGCCCGGCTTCGGGAAGTCGGCACCAATGCACGCAAAGGCATCGAGGCACTGCTGGGCGCCCGCATCTACCTTGACCTGCACGTAAAAGTCGCCAAGGACTGGCAGCGGGACCCGAAGCAGCTGGTCAAGCTCGGTTTCTGACGCAACGGAACCCGTTGCCCCGGCCGGTCACCGGGAAGTTCCCAGCATGGGCTACTAAAATAGGCCGGATTCAATTTTCGAGGAAGGTACACCACATGGGGCGAAGCCGCGACAATCGCGAGTACGGAGCTGACGCATCAGCCGGAGCCGGTCCGGTCTCCCGGCACGCGGACGCCAGCGCCGTCGGCGTTGGCCGGCACCTCGGGGGGCAGCGGCAGATGCCAGGATGGCTGAAAGTGACCACGGCCGTGCTGACCGTTGTGCTGCTCGGAGGCCTCGGCTTCGCTGGTTACTGGTACTTCCGCCTGCAATCGAACATCACCACGGCACCGCTGAGCGCCGGAGATGGCGCCGCGAACTCGGACTCAACGGGCCGGATGCAGATCCTCATCCTTGGATCGGACACCCGGGAGGGCAAAAACGCCGAGTACGGCTCAGTGCAAGACTCCCTGGGATACGGCAAGTCCGACGTCATGATGCTGATGGACATCTCGGCTGATAACAAGCGCGTCAGCGTCATCAGCTTCCCCCGGGACTTGCTGGTGGATATTCCGCAGTGCAAGGACCAGAAAACCAAACAGTCGTTTCCTGCCCTCCGCGGGGTGATGATCAACGAGGCCATGTCGCAGGCGGGCATCGGCTGTGCCGTGGACACCGTCAATAAACTGACAGGCCTGACGGTCGATCATTTCATGATGGCGGATTTCAATGCAGTCAAGGAACTTTCGAACACTGTTGGTGGTGTGGACGTCTGCATCAGTGACGCCGTCTACGATCCTGATTCGCGCCTGCGGCTCCCCAAGGGCACGTCTTCGGTGCAGGGTGAAATGGCACTCGCCTTCCTCCGTACCCGGCATGCTTTTGCCGACGGCGGCGATCTGGGCCGAATCAAGGCGCAACAGGGATTCCTGTCCTCCCTCACACGGAAGATCAAGGACGACGGCACGCTGTCCAGCCCCGCAAAATTGCTGAACATTGCTGACACCGTCACCCAGAACCTCACCGTGGATGAGGGACTCGCGTCCGTGCCGTCGCTGCTGACGATCGGCAACCGGCTCAAGGACATTAACATCAGCAAGGTGGCTTTTGTGGCGGTACCCACCACCCCGGCACTGTCAGACACCAACCGCCTCCAGATTGCCGAACCGGCAGGATCCCAGCTGTTTGCAGCCCTCCGCGATGACGTGGACCTGACGGATCCGAGGGCCCGGGCCACACCCACGCCGTCGGAAACGGCCGCACCCGCAGCGGAGCCCACGGAAACGCCCGTGCCGCCATACAACAAGGCCGTCCAGCCCGTCACAGTGGCCAACGGCAGCGGAGTGCCGGGGCGTGCCCAGGAAATCGTGCAGGCACTCGTGACCGGTGGCTTCACCCAGACCGGTCAGTTCGCTGCCACTCCGGTGACGCAAAGCGCGGTTTACTACGGGACGGACTTCGCGGACGTCGCGGCCGACGTCGCCGCGCTGCTGGGAATCCCGGCCGCGCAGGTGCAGCCGGCGCCCGGCGTCGTAGGCGTTCAGGCCTACCTGGGGACCGACTTCACATCCGGTGCCACCTACGGTGCCGTCGCACTGCCGGCGGACATCGTCAACCAGACAGCCGGTGACAGTCTTTGCCAGCAGGCGAATCCATTCCTGATCGTTCAAAACTGACTTCAGCGAGGTGCAGGAGAGGCGGGGCCAACAGGCCCCGCCTCTCTGCGTTTGAAGGTACTACCAGATGCTGACCCGCGAGTCCTGCGGCATCCACATGCCATCCTGGTCAGTCACGCCAAAAGCCTCATGGAACGCGTCCAGGTTCCTGGCGATGGCGTTGGTGCGGAACTCGTTGGGGGAGTGGGGATCAGTGGCGAGCCTCCGGATGGCTTCTTCGGCCCGGATCACCTGGCGCCAGCCGGCTGCCCAGGAGGCGAAGAAGCGCTGCTGGCCCGTCAGCCCGTCCAGCACCTCGGGTTCCCTGCCGTTGAGGCTCAGGAGGTATGCCTTGTAAGCGATGGTCAGGCCGCCCAGATCGCCGATGTTTTCCCCCAAGGTCAGTTTGCCGTTGACGTTGTGCCCCGGCGCGGCATAGGGCGACAGGGCATCGTACTGGGCAACCAACTTGGCGGTGAGTTCCTCGAACGCCTTGCGGTCGTCCTCGGTCCACCAGTTCCGCAGCGCACCGCCGCCGTCGAACTGTGAACCCTGATCATCAAAACCGTGGCCGATTTCGTGACCGATGACAGCCCCGATTCCGCCGTAGTTCACGGCGTCGTCGGCGTCGGCCGTGAAGAAAGGCGGCTGCAGGATGGCTGCCGGGAACACGATTTCGTTGAGCATCGGGTGGTAATAGGCGTTGACCGTCTGCGGAGTCATGAGCCATTTGTCCAGGTCAACCGGCTTACCTACCTCATCGAGGTGGCGCTCGACGTCGGCGTTATGGGCGCGCTCCACGTTGCCCAGAAGATCGGCGGGGTCGATCTCCACCGCTGAGTAGTCGATCCACTTGTCCGGGTAACCGATCTTGGCGCGGAAAGCGTCCAGTTTCCGCAGTGCTTCAGCCTTGGTCGCCTCGCCCATCCAGTCCAGGCCGGTGATGCTCCGCCGGTAAGCCTCGATCAGGTTGGCTACCAGGGTCTGCATACCTGCCTTGTGCGACTCGGGGAAGTGCTTGGACACGTAAATCTCGCCCACTGCTTCGCCCAGGCCAGCTTCAACAACGGCGACAGCCCGCTTCCAACGGTCCTTGTTGCGCGGCGTTCCGCTGAGGGTAGTGCCGTAGAAGGCGAAGCTGGCATCGACGAACCCGGCGGAAAGATACGGCGCGGCGGCGTTGATGATCCGCAACGCCAGCCATTCCTGCCAGGCCTGCAGTGGCTCGGATTCCAGCAACGCCGCGGCTCCACTGAAAAAGTCCGGCGTGCTGACGACAATTTCCGCCCGTTTGCCGGCATCTACCCCGGCAGCTTCGAACCAGGTGCCCAGGAGCGGGAAAAGTGCGGTAGCCTCCGCGGCGGACTTGAGGTTGTAGGTCTTCCGTGGGTCCCGCAGCGTGACATTGTCCCAGTGGTGGGACGCCAGGCTGGTTTCGAGGGCCACCACCCGGCCGGCAGCTGACCCGGCGTCCGGAATCCCGCCCAGGGTGAACATGGTCCGGACATGCTCCCGGTAGGCCGCGACCATGGGAGCGAACTTCTCCTCCCGGTAATACGACTCGTCGGGCAAGCCCAGGCCGCCCTGACCTATATAGAGCAGGACGCGGTCCGGGTTGCCGGCGTCCGGTGCGGGGTAGATGTAGAACAATCCCGAAACGTCGGCCCTGAACAGGCTCCCGGCGAGGGCAACGACGTCGGCGATGGACGTGGTGGCGGAGACAGCCTCCAGCCGTTGGCGGATGGGCTCCATGCCCTTGGCCTCAACGGTTGCCTCATCCATGAAGCTGTTGTATAGATCGCCCACCTTCCGTTCGATCCCCGTGGCGGCCTGGCCTTTGGCAGCCGCTTCTTCGATGATGTCGCGGACCGCCATCTCCGCGCCGTCGCGCAACGCGGTGAATGTTCCCTCGAGTGGCCGGTCATCCGGAATTTCAGTGGCCTTGAGCCAGGACCCGTTCACGTGCTGGTACAGGTCATCCTGCGGCCTGACGGCGTGGTCAATGTTGGATAGATCGATCCCCGAAATGGGCACAGAAGCTCCTTCGTGTGACGTGCCGCGCCGGCGCTGCACCGGTGCGGCGTCTGCATGGTGGACGTTGCGGGAGATGTTGCACTTTCATCTTACGCACCCGTGTTACTCTCAAATGGTGCGCGCAGAACTGCTCCTTCTTATGTGCCGCGGCGAGGCCTCAGACGCGATCTAGCGCAAGGCCCACCCTCGCTGCGGAGTTTGTGTTGCCCGGCCACCTTTCAGATCTGAACCACAGAAAAGGCCCCGATACTCATGCAAAACGCACAGAAGTCTTCTGGAATGCCCGCCCACCGTTACCTGCCGTTCCAGGATCAGATCACCGTTGAACTGCCGGACCGCACCTGGCCAGACAAGGTCATCACCAAAGCCCCGCGCTGGTGTGCCGTGGATCTGCGTGACGGCAACCAGGCACTGATTGACCCAATGAGCCCGGCCCGCAAGATGAAGATGTTCGATCTGCTGGTCCGCATGGGCTATAAGGAGATCGAGGTCGGCTTCCCGTCGGCGTCGCAGACCGACTTCGACTTCGTCCGCCAGCTCATCGAGGGCAACCACATCCCGGATGACGTCACCATCCAGGTCCTGACCCAGGCCCGCGAGCAGCTGATCGAGCGGACCTACGAGTCGCTGGTGGGCGCCAAGCAGGCCATCGTCCACCTGTACAACTCAACGTCCGTCCTGCAACGCCGCGTGGTGTTCAACCAGGACGAGGACGGAATCCTGGACATCGCGCTCCAGGGCGCCCGGCTGTGCAAAAAGTACGAGGAAACCCTCGTCGATACCCACGTCACGTACGAATATTCCCCTGAGTCCTTCACCGGCACAGAGCTGGAATATGCCGTCAGGGTCTGCAACGCCATCGCTGAGGTGTTTGAAGCCTCCGCCGACAGCCAGGTCATCATCAACCTGCCCGCCACGGTGGAGATGGCCACCCCCAACGTCTACGCCGATTCCATTGAGTGGATGAACCGTCACCTGCACCCGCGCGAAGGCATCATTCTGTCCCTGCACCCGCACAACGACCGCGGCACCGGTGTTGCCGCCGCCGAACTCGGTTACCTGGCCGGCGCTGACCGGATCGAAGGCTGCCTGTTCGGCAACGGCGAGCGGACCGGCAACGTGGACCTTGTCACCCTGGGCCTGAACATGTTCGTCCAGGGGATCGATCCCATGATCGATTTCTCCGATATCGACGAAATCCGGCGCACCGTGGAGTACTGCAATCAGCTGCCGGTCGCCGAACGTGCCCCGTACGGCGGCGACCTCGTTTTCACCGCTTTCTCCGGCTCGCACCAGGATGCCATCAAGAAGGGCTTTGAGGCCCTGGAACGGGATGCTGCCGCTGCCGGCAAGGACGTTGCCGACTTCACCTGGGCGGTCCCGTACCTGCCTATTGACCCCAAGGATCTGGGCCGCAGCTACGAAGCCGTCATCCGGGTGAACTCGCAGTCCGGCAAGGGAGGCGTGGCCTACCTGCTCAAGAACGAGCACAGCCTGGACCTGCCGCGCCGCGCCCAGATCGAGTTCTCCGGCGTGATCCAGAAGCGCACCGACACTGTGGGCGGTGAGGTCACCGGATCCCAGCTCTGGCAGATCTTCCAGGACGAATACCTTCCCTCCAGCCAGTCTGACGGCCAGTGGGGCCGGTACTCATTGGGTTCCTTCAGCACCGAAACCGATGACGACGGCGGGCTGACCCTGCACGCTTCCCTCACCGTGGACGGTGTCCAGGCGCGCCGCACCGGCACCGGAAACGGACCCATCGCCGCTTTGCTGAGCATTCTGCACGACGACGGCGTGGATGTCCGGGTGCTGGACTACAGCGAGCATGCCCTTTCCGAAGGCGGAAACGCCACGGCCGCCGCGTACGTCGAGTGTGCCGTGGGGGAGCGTGTCCTGTGGGGCGTCGGCATGGATGCCAACACCAGCACGTCCTCGCTGAAGGCGGTCATTTCCGCGGTCAACCGTGCTATCCGGGATTCGCGAGCCTGATCCGGAACAGCGGTGCGCGCCGGAAGCCACGGCGCGCAACGCACCGGCATAGCCGGCTTTCCGGAACACAGTGCGAAGATTAACCGTGGTCCAACAATCCTTTGCCGCCCGTTCTTACCGTGATGACGCCGTCGTGCTGCGAACACACAAACTGGGTGAAGCTGACCGCATCATCACGCTCCTGACCAAACATCACGGCCAGATCCGGGCCGTCGCCAAGGGTGTGCGGCGTACCAGCAGTAAATTCGGGGCCCGACTGGAGCCATTTATGGTCGCGGACTTGCAATTGGTCTCCGGAAAAACGCTGGACATCGTCACGCAGGCTGTCGCCAAAGGCGCCTACGGGGGCAGCATAGCTGCAGACTATGGGCGCTACACAGTGGCTGCCGCCATGACGGAAACGGCCGAAAAGCTGACCGACGTCGACGGCGAAGCGGGCACTGCCCAATACAACCTGCTGGTGGGGGCCTTGGCCTCGCTCAGCAGGGGTGACCACGCGTCGGGGCTGATCCTGGATTCGTACCTGCTGCGGGCCCTCGCTACGGGCGGCTGGGCGCCGAGCTTCACGGACTGCGCCCGCTGCGGGAGGCCCGGCCCCCATACTGCGTTTTCGGCTCCCCTGGGCGGCATGGTCTGCGCTGACTGCCGGCCGCCTGGCTCGCCTGCGCCTGCAGCGCAAACCGTCACGCTGTTGGCTGCCCTGCTGACAGGGGATTGGAGGACGGCGGACGGGTCCGGCGTGCCGCACCGGCGCGAAGCCGCCGGCTTGGTGGCGGCATACCTGCAATGGCACCTTGAGCGTGTCCTGAAATCCCTCAAACATGTGGAGCGTGCCTGACAGTGGCCTTGGGAAAAAAGTACCCCCCGATGCGGAAGCGGACCACTCCGGTGGTGGCACCCTATCCGCATCCGTCCGGGGCGGTTGCACCGGCGATCCCGGCAGAATTCATCCCCCGCCATGTGGCCATTGTGATGGACGGTAACGGGCGCTGGGCGAACCAGCGCGGACTTCCGCGGATCGAGGGCCACAAAGCCGGCGAGCCCGCCCTGCTCGATGTGATGGCCGGAGCCATCGAACTCGGCATTGAGTATGTAAGCGTCTATGCATTCTCCACTGAGAACTGGCGCCGCTCACCGGAGGAAGTCCGCTTCCTGATGGGTTTTAATAAGGATGTGCTGCGCAGGCAGCGGAACCAGCTGGACGACTGGGGTGTCCGGGTCCGGTGGTCAGGACGCCGTCCCCGGCTGTGGGGGTCGGTGATCCGCGAACTGGAAGAGGCGGAGGAGTTCACCGCCGGCAACAGCACGTGCACGTTGACCATGTGTGTTAACTACGGCGGACGTGCCGAAATTACCGATGCCGTATCGGCCATTGCCTCTGAGGTAGCCGCGGGCCGCCTGAAGCCCGGGGCAATCACCGAAAAGACCATCCAGAAGTTCCTGGACGAACCGGACCTGCCGGATGTCGACCTGTTCCTGCGGAGCTCGGGGGAGCAGCGGCTTTCCAACTTCCTGCTCTGGCAGTCGGCCTACGCTGAATTTGTTTTTATGGACACCCTGTGGCCGGATGTGGACCGCCGGACACTCTGGGAAGCAGTGGAAATCTACGCCCAGCGGGACCGGCGCTACGGCGGCGCCGTCGACGCCGCCACCCCGTAGGTGTAGGACTGCGCCCAGGAGGCAGCATGTATCAGCTCCTCGGTCCATTCAGCCTGGATGCTTGTCCGGTCTGAAGGCATCACCAGCACGGGCGCCGTGATGTGCAATCCCCTCGAAGCGGCGGTGTGCCCGGCCAGGACCGCCTTCGCCCAGCCTGCCCGGATGGGGAACGGGGCGGCCGGCCGCCAAAAGGGATGGAGCTGCCACTCGCCATGTGCCTCGCTGCTGACGCCTTGCCAATAACCGTGCATCTCCGGTATGCGGAACGGGCGCCTCGGATCGGCTCTGGCGACGGGCTCCACCAAATGCATGGCGAGGTTCCGGATCAGTCTGCTGCCCTGGAGTTCCAGCCACGGGGCGTTGAGGATCAGGGTCCCCAGCGCGCCCGGATGGCGGTCCGCCCACAGCGCTGCGACGAAACCGCCGAAGGAATGTCCTAAAAGGTGCACTGTGGGGACCGGTCCGGCCCGGTCAATGGTCAAATGCGAGAGGTCGGCCCTGATTGCCGCCATTGCCGCTGCCAGGTCTTCGTCGTAGATCTGGAGGTCCGTCGCGTAGCGGGGGGTCTGCCCCTCCCGCAGGCGCCGCCCGAATTTCCTGAGATCCAGGGCATCAAAGTGGAGCCCCCGCGCTGACAGCTGATCCGCCAGTTCCGCCTAAAGAAAGTAGTCCGCCCAGCCATGCAGCTAAGGCACCGGGGCCGGAACCGGCTCGGCAGCCGGTTGGGTGCCCGCCCTCGGTCCGGTCATGCGCCGGGTAGAGATTCGGCGGGGCCGGGCGTGGGATTGCCGTACCCGCACAGCCACCGGGAAAGCCGGGCATAGGCGTCCGTCCGCACGGCGGCAGGGGAGAGAAAGACGTCGTGGAGCGCGCCTTCAATCCGTTCAACTGTGACGGTGTGCCCCAGCGTGAGCGCCCGGAGAGCAATAATGTTCACGTCCAGCACGGCGTCGGTCCGCCGCATTTCCTCAGTCCAGAAAGGCCCAGTGGCGCTGCCCCGCGAGAGCAGGACCAGGATGGGGATATCGATTGCCAGCCCCCGTGCCACTTTGGCATGACCGGACAGGACGGCGCTCAGCCAGCCGGCGCGGAGCGGGAAAGCCATCGGCGGCCGGAATTTGTCGTCAACGGCCCATTCGCCATCGGCCGAACTGCTGATGGTCCGCCAATAGAATCCGCGCTCGGGAAGGCGCAGTACGGCCTCGGGCCGGAAGCGCGCCACCGGTCCCACCATCGTGGATGCTGCCCGGCGCACCAGTGAGCTGCCATGCATCTCGAGCCAGGGGCTGTTCAGGACAAGTTGAGAGGCCGTGCCAGGGTGGCTGCTGACCCACAGTGCCGCCACCAGGCCTCCGGTGGAATGGCCCATGAGGGTAAGCAGCATGGTCTCATCCCAGGCCGGTTCAGGTTCTTCGCGCTCAGACTGGCCTGGCGTGGGCTCTTCGGCAACGGACTGTTGTACTTGTTCGGGCAGCCCAGAATCGGTGCGGATGATCTCAATGGCCTGGCCGATCTCGGCGTCATAATCGCCAAGGTTGGCGACGTACCCGCCGGGGGCATCGGGTCGGAGGCTGCGGCCGTGGTTGTGCATGTCCAGCGCATAGAACTCAAACCCGTGGCCGGTCCAGAACTGTGCAAGGTCCACATTGAAGAAGTAATCGCTCCAGCCATGCAGGAAAAGCACCGTCCGTCGTGGCCCGGGCACGTTTCCGAGGTAGTCCCGGTCTTGCACCCCTGGGCGGAACCGCACCAGCGTCGCTGTCCGTTGGACGCCGTCGGCACCCGCGGCCTCGAATGTGCACGCCTCGAAGCCTGCACCGAGGATGTCTGGCTGCCACTCCATGGGTTTATGGTAGCCGGGCCACCAACTTTGTCGGCCCGGTTTGGTCTGGACCGTACAAGGCGGAAAACTAGAGCCATGCGCGTATATCCGACTTTCTTCAAGCTGGCCTTTTCATGGATGGACGCCGAGCGCGCCCACAAGATCGGATTCAGGGGGATCAAGCTCGCCCACACCTCCGGTGCAGGGCGGCTGCTGCAGCGGTTCACAGCCCCGGCACAGTCCCTGCAGACCACGGCATTTGGCGTGACGTTCCCGTCCCCATTCGGCCTTGCCGCCGGGTTCGACAAGGAGGGGCTGGGCATCGAAGCCCTCACGGAACTCGGTTTCGGCCACGTCGAAGTTGGCACCATTACCGGCCAGGCGCAGCCCGGAAACGAAAAACCACGCCTCTTCAGGTTGATCGAGGACCGCGCAGTGATCAACAGGATGGGCTTCAACAACGACGGCGCGGCCGCCGTCGAGCCCCGCCTTAAGGCTGCCCGTGCCGCTCTCCAACGCAAACACCCCGCCGTGCGGCCGGTGATCGGGGTGAACATCGGGAAGAGCAAAGTGGTGGAACTGGCCGACGCCGTGGCGGACTATCTCAACAGCGCCCGGAGCCTCGCCCCGGCTGCCGATTACCTGGTAGTCAATGTCAGCTCACCCAACACGCCCGGGCTTCGCCTTCTGCAGGATGTCCAGACGCTTCGTCCGCTGCTGGCCGCGGTGGGGGAGGAAGCGGACAGGGCTGCCGGCCGGCACATCCCACTGCTCGTAAAGATCGCCCCTGACTTGAGCGATGAGGATATCGACGACGTCGCGCGGCTGGCGTTGGACCTGAAGCTGGACGGAATCATCGCAACCAATACCACCATAGGACGCTCCGGCCTTAGGTCGCCGGCAGCGAAGGTGGCGGAATGCGGTGCCGGGGGCCTGTCCGGGGCACCGCTCAAGCAGCGGTCGCTGGAGGTCCTTCGCCGGCTGACTGAAGCCACCGGGGGCGCGATTACCCTCGTGGCCGTTGGCGGCGTCGAGACGGCGAATGATGTCCAGGATCGCCTGGACGCGGGGGCAACCCTGGTCCAGGGTTACACCGCTTTCCTCTATGAAGGTCCCTTCTGGGCGGCCCGTATTAACCGGGAACTGGTCAAAAATCGCCGGCGCTGACAACCACGGATGCAAAAAATCCCCGGCGGTCCTACCGCCGGGGATTTTTGTTTCAAGATTGGAGCGATCCGTGGGCGGGCCGTGACGGCCTGTCAGGAGTGGGTATGTCGGGACCTGTCCGTCAGGAGGGGTACTGGCCGCGCTTCACAAGCGGCTTGGGGAGCCGCAGTTTGCGGAACTGCAACGAACGCATCGAGCCGTACCAGACCGTGCCGCGCTCAACTTCGCCGAACTTCGCCGTCAGTTTCTTGCGGAGCTGCCGGGACAGAATAAACACGTCCACAAAAACGGCCAGGAACATCACCCAGAAGCCACCCAGCACGTACACCATCTGCTCGCCGGACGCCGGCACGATGAGGGAAATAATGACAAAAACGAGGGCGCCGAACATCAGGTATTCGCCCAGGCTGAAGCGCGCGTCAACAAAGTCGCGGGAATAACGTTTCTGCGGCCCCTTGTCCCGCACGGGCAGGAATTTTTCGTCACCAGTGTCCAAAGCCTGACGCATCTTGGTCCGCTGGTCCTGGATCGCCTGCCGCTCAGCGGTCTTCGAAGCCTTCCGGTCTTCCGGCACCAGGGGCCGTTTGCGGGCCGCTTCCTGGGCTTTGCGTTTGGGAGTGGGCGCACCCTTACCCAACGCGGCATCCTGCCGGGCTGCCACTTCAGCGGCCTGCTGGTCTATTGATTCCTGCGCCGTTGGCGCTTCCTTTTTACGTCCGAACACTTGAACAGAATACCTTGCGGCCCGGGCGATCCGGCGCGGGTAGTGTGTTCGCCATGACTCCTACTTCAGCGGCCACTCCAGAGAACGCCGGCGCCCCCCGCTCAGCAGGAACTATTGATGCCGAGGCTCTCCGGCTGTCCGTGGACCGGTCTTTCGACGGCACGCTTGAGCGGCTCAGCCATCTCGTGGCCATCCCAGGCATCGCCTGGTCGAGTTTCGATCCTGCTCCTTTGGACGCCAGCGCTGCGGCGGTGGCTGAACTCCTGCGGGCGGCAGGACTCGGGGATGTCCAGATACTGCGCAGCCAGAAGGAGGACGGTACCCCGGGCGGGCCCGCCGTCGTGGCACGTCGGCAGGCCGCCCAAGGCAAGCCGACCATTCTCCTGTACGCCCACCACGACGTGCAGCCGCCCGGGGATCCGGCGCTGTGGGAATCAGCGCCGTTCACCGCCGTCGAACGCAATGGCCGGCTGTACGGGCGGGGCGCCGCTGATGATAAGGCCGGAATCATGGCCCACGTGGCTGCCTACACAGCAGCGGCCGCGGTTCTTGGTACCGCATTTGGCCTCGGCGTCACCTTCTTCTTCGAGGGTGAGGAGGAAGTTGGTTCTCCCACGTTCCGCACCTTCCTCGAAACGCACCGTGAACTGCTGAGCGCAGACGTCATTGTTGTGGCCGACTCCAGCAACTGGAAAGTGGGGATACCGGCACTGACCACCAGCCTGCGCGGCCTGGTGGACGGCACCATTGAAGTCCAGGTGCTCGAACATGCTGTCCACTCGGGCATGTTCGGCGGCCCGGTGCTGGATGCCCCCACCCTCTTGTCCCGGCTGATTGCCACACTTCATGATGCCGAAGGCAATGTGGCCATCGAAGGCCTGGTGTCCTATGACAACGTCGGTGTGGACCTCACCGAAGCGGAGTACCGTGCGGATGCCTCCGTGCTCGACGGCGTCCGGCTGGCCGGCACAGGCAGCATCGCCGGACGCCTGTGGACCAAACCCGCGCTGTCGATCATCGGGTTCGACGCCCCGGCAGTTGACGTGGCATCGAATACCCTCCTGCCGCGGGCACGCGCCAAGTTCAGCCTGCGCCTGGCTCCCGGCCAGATACCCGCAGAGGCGATGGATGCCGTGCGGCGGCACGTCGAGGCCAACACACCCTTTAGCGCCAAGGTTGTCTTTACGCCGGGGGAGAGCGGCAATTCGTTCCTCGCCGATACGACTTCCACTGCGGCGAAGTTTGCCATGTGGGCGTTGGAAGAGGCCTGGGGCGTCCCCGCGGTGGAAATGGGCATCGGGGGATCGATTCCGTTCATATCTGACTTGTTGGACCTCTACCCCGATGTCCAGATCCTCGTGACGGGAGTCGAGGATCCCGACTCCCGGGCCCACAGTGCAAACGAGTCACTGCACATCGGCGATTTTAGGAACGCCATTCTCGCCGAGGCGCTGCTTCTGGCCCGGCTCAACATCGAGCGGCTCGGCTGAACTGCACCGTCACTGCATGCCGTTGACAGCGCCGGACGGGAACAAAATGCAGGGCGGCGATAGTTACGTCTGGAGTTAGAGCTACACGTCTGACCGAAGTAGCATGTAGCTATAGCCCGTACCGTATCCGTAGGGGCAGGCACCGCTGAAGCGGGGCCGCCAGGACCGTCCAAAGGTAGGCCAAATGAGCACCGCAACCAACGAGAACACCACCGAAACCGCTGCCAGCGATGAACTGGCCGCGCATGAGGTCAAGCTCACCGACGTCGCTGCAGGCAAGGTCCGCAGCCTCCTTGAGCAGGAAGGCCGCACTGACCTTCGCCTCCGCGTTGCCGTCCAGCCCGGCGGCTGCTCGGGCCTCATCTACCAGCTCTACTTCGACGAACGCCTGCTCGACGGAGATGCCGTCCGCGACTACGACGGCGTAGAAGTTGTGGTGGACAAGATGAGCGTGCCTTACCTCAGCGGAGCCAGCATCGATTTTGAAGACACCATCTCAAAGCAGGGCTTCACCATCGACAACCCAAACGCCGGAGGCTCGTGCGCATGTGGTGATTCGTTCCACTGACCGGTTCTTTCGCCCGATGTCGGCGCCTGCTTCTCATCAGCCAAAAACGGCACGGAGGCACGGCGCCGACATGTGGGCGAAACGCCCGGCGGAGCGGTAAGCTCTACACCGAGTAGTAAAACTTTTAGTGTGCCCGGAAGGCCATCGAGGCGGCCGGGCAACAGCAACAAGTAGGAAGGGCCGTCTGTGAGTTCGCAGAACCGAACCGGCAGCCGACGCAAAACGATCACTTCGATCTCAGGATTGGCAGTTGCCGGCGCGTTGGTTTTGACTGGATGTTCGCCAGAGGTATCGAGGGGGTGGCTGCCCACCGAGCGTGGAACCACCAATCACACTGACCGGATCATGGACCTCTGGGTCAACTCATGGATTGCGGCCCTTGTAGTGGGCGTCATTACGTGGGGTTTGATCGTCTGGTGCCTTGTTGCCTATCGCCGCCGCAAGGGGACCGTGGGATTCCCGAAGCAGATCAGCTTTAACCTCCCGCTCGAGGTGTTCTATCTGACCATCCCGATTTTCATGGTCCTGGTGTTCTTCTACTTCACGGACCGTGACCAGCAAGCCATTGATGACCGGTCACAGCCGGCCGACGTCGTGGTTGACGTCCGTGCCAAGCAGTGGGCCTGGGACTTCAACTACAAGTCCGGCCAAGTCGTCGAGCAGGACGTCTACGAAGCCGGTGTACAGGCCCACCTGACGGGTAACACCATCAACAAGGAAGCCCTCCCGACGCTGTACCTGCCGGTGGGCAAGTCAGTCGACGTAGAGCTCAACTCCCGCGATGTCATCCACTCCTTCTGGGTTCCCGCCTTCCTGCAGAAGCGCGACATGATCCCGGGCAAGACCAACTACATCCGGTTCACTCCCACTAAAGAGGGAACCTATGACGGTAAATGCGCAGAACTCTGCGGCGAGTACCACTCCGAAATGCTCTTCCGCGTCAAGGTTGTCTCCGAAGCCGAGTTCAAGGCCCACATGGACAAGCTCAAGGATGCAGGCAACACGGGGCTCCTCGGCACAGAATACAATCGCAACCCGAACCTGAACGAAATTAAGTAAGGGGAGCGACGTGGCTACTTACACCCAATACGCACCTGTGGAGACCTCTGCGGCTCCCGTAGTTCCGAAGTCCAAGGGACGCGTCGTCGTCAACTGGATCACCTCTACTGACCACAAGACCATCGGGTACATGTACCTGATCGCGTCGTTTGTGTTCTTCTGCCTGGGCGGCGTGATGGCGCTGCTCATCCGGGCTGAACTGTTCGAACCGGGCATGCAGATCCTGCAGACCAAAGAGCAGTACAACCAGCTGTTCACCATGCACGGGACCGTCATGCTGCTGATGTTCGCCACCCCGCTGTTCGCGGGCTTCACCAACGTGATCATGCCCCTGCAGATCGGCGCTCCCGACGTCGCCTTTCCGCGGCTGAATGCGCTGGCGTTCTGGTTCTTCCTCTTCGGCTCCACCATCGCCGTGTCGGGCTTCATCACCCCGCAGGGTGCTGCTTCGTTCGGCTGGTTCGCGTATGCGCCGCTGTCCAACACCACGTTCAGCCCCGGCATCGGTGGTGACCTGTGGGTCTTCGGCCTGGCCCTGTCCGGTTTCGGAACCATCCTGGGTGCGGTCAACTTCATCACCACCATCATCTGCATGCGCGCCCCGGGCATGACCATGTGGCGGATGCCCATCTTCACGTGGAACGCCCTGATCACGTCCATCCTGGTCCTGATGGCTTTCCCACCCTTGGCGGCAGCTCTGTTCGCGCTGGGTGCTGATCGCCGGTTCGGTGCACATATATTTGACCCGGAAAATGGTGGCGCGGTTCTCTGGCAGCACCTGTTCTGGTTCTTTGGCCACCCGGAGGTGTACATTATCGCGCTGCCGTTCTTCGGCATCGTCTCGGAGATCTTCCCGGTCTTCAGCCGCAAGCCGATCTTTGGCTACAAGGGTCTGGTCTACGCCACCATTGCCATTGCCGCCCTGTCCGTGACGGTGTGGGCGCACCACATGTACGTGACCGGTTCGGTGCTGCTGCCGTTCTTCGCGTTTATGACCATGCTCATCGCGGTTCCCACCGGTGTGAAGTTCTTCAACTGGATCGGCACCATGTGGCGGGGGTCGTTGACCTTCGAAACCCCCATGCTGTGGAGCATCGGCTTCCTGAT